>CAZFGA010000013.1:93696-100594 GCA_964518395.1 uncultured Flavobacterium sp. | reverse complement strand
CATCATAGTTTCCATTCACGGCTAATGTTCCTTGTTCAATGGCGTATGTTCCGATATTTTCACCGGCTACTCTTGACAAATCACCTGTGATTATTGTCTGATCATCTCCATTCGTCAAACCTGTCACTGTATAAGTCAATGCAGGATCTTCTGTTCCATAGACTTTAGACTTGGCGTCGGCAACGATGTTCAACACGGCTTTGGTGATGTTGAAATCAGCGCCTACGTAGGCAATGTCATAGTTTGTGCTTGCGGCCAAGGTTCCCTGCTCGATGGCGTAGGTTCCTATGTTTTCTCCGGCTGTTCTGATAAGGGAACCTGTGATTATTGTCTGGTCATCCCCATTCGCCAATCCTGCAACGGTATAGGTCAAAGCAGGATCTGCCGTTCCATAGGTTTTTGACTTGGCGTCGGCAATAATGTTTAAGGTTGCCTTTGTAATCGTAAAGTCAGCTCCTGTGTAGGCGATGTCATAGTTTCCGGTTGCGGTTACCGTTCCCTGCTCGATGGCGTAGGCTCCGATGTTTTCACCGGTAACTCTGGTTAAATTACCTGTAACAATTGTTGCGGTATCTCCGTTGGCAAGTCCCGTAACGACGTAGGTCAGGGCAGGATCTGCCGTACCGTATACTTTTGATTTGGCATCGGCAACAATGTTCAATGTAGCTTTAGTGATATTAAAATCAGCGCCTGTGTAAGTAACGTCATAGTTTCCTGTTACGGCTAAAGTTCCCTGCTCGATAGCATAGGTTCCGATATTTTCTCCTGCTGTTCTGGTCAATGCTCCGGTAACAATGCTTTCCGTGTCTCCATTTGCCAAACCGGTTACGGTATATGTCAAAGCAGGATCTGCCGTTCCATAGGTTTTTGACTTGGCGTCGGCAATAATGTTTAAGGTTGCCTTTGTAATTGTAAAGTCAGCTCCTGTGTAGGCGATGTCATAGTTTCCTATTACGGCTAAAGTTCCCTGCTCGATAGCATAGGTTCCGATATTTTCTCCTGCTGTTCTTGCCAAAGCACCGGTAACAATCGTTGCGGTATCCCCGTTGGCAAGTCCCGTAACGACGTAGGTCAGGGAAGGATCAGCCGTACCGTATACTTTAGATTTGGCATCGGCAACAATGTTCAGCGTAGCTTTAGTGATATTAAAATCAGCGCCTGTGTAAGTAACGTCATAGTTTCCGGTTACAGCCAAAGTTCCCTGTTCGATAGCATAGGTTCCTATGTTTTCTCCGACAGCTCTGGTTAAATTACCTGTAACAATGCTTTCCGTGTCTCCATTCGCCAAACCGGTTACGGTATATGTCAAAGTAGGATCCGCTGTTCCATATACTTTAGATTTGGCATCAGCAACAATGTTTAAGGTTGCTTTGGTGATGTTGAAATCAGCGCCGGTATAGGCGATATCGTAGTTTCCGGTTGCGGTTACTGTTCCCTGTTCAATGGCATAAGTCCCGATATTTTCGCCGGTAGCTCTTGACAAAGCACCGGTAACAATTGTTGCGGTATCCCCGTTGGCAAGTCCTGTAATGACGTAGGTCAGGGTAGGATCTGTTGTTCCATATACTTTAGATTTGGCATCGGCAACGATGTTCAACACGGCTTTGGTGATGTTGAAATCAGCACCTGTATAGGTGATATCGTAGTTTCCTGTTGCAGCCAAAGTTCCCTGTTCGATAGCATAGATTCCTATGTTTTCTCCGGCTGTTCTGATAAGGGAACCTGTGATTATTGTCTGGTCATCCCCATTCGCCAATCCTGCAACGGTATAGGTCAAAGCAGGATCTGCCGTTCCATAGGTTTTTGACTTGGCGTCGGCAATAATGTTTAAGGTTGCCTTTGTAATCGTAAAGTCAGCTCCTGTGTAGGCGATGTCATAGTTTCCGGTTGCGGTTACCGTTCCCTGCTCGATGGCGTAGGCTCCGATGTTTTCACCGGTAACTCTGGTTAAATTACCTGTAACAATTGTTGCGGTATCTCCGTTGGCAAGTCCCGTAACGACGTAGGTCAGGGCAGGATCTGCCGTACCGTATACTTTTGATTTGGCATCGGCAACAATGTTCAATGTAGCTTTAGTGATATTAAAATCAGCGCCTGTGTAAGTAACGTCATAGTTTCCTGTTACGGCTAAAGTTCCCTGTTCTATGGCATAAGTCCCTATGTTTTCTCCTGCTGTTCTGGTCAATGCTCCGGTAACAATGCTTTCCGTGTCTCCGTTGGCAAGTCCCGTAACGACATAGGTCAAAGCAGGATCAACCGTACCGTAGATTTTAGATTTTGCATCGGCAATAATGTTTAATGTTGCCTTTGTAATTGTAAAGTCAGCTCCAACATATGTAATGTCATAGTTTCCGGTTGCAGCCAAAGTTCCCTGTTCGATAGCATAGATTCCTATGTTTTCTCCGGCTGTTCTGATAAGGGAACCTGTGATTATTGTCTGGTCATCCCCATTCGCCAATCCTGCAACGGTATAGGTCAAAGCAGGATCTGCCGTTCCATAGGTTTTTGACTTGGCGTCGGCAATAATGTTTAAGGTTGCCTTTGTAATTGTAAAGTCAGCTCCTGTGTAGGCGATGTCATAGTTTCCTATTACGGCTAAAGTTCCCTGCTCGATAGCATAGGTTCCGATATTTTCTCCTGCTGTTCTTGCCAAAGCACCGGTAACAATCGTTGCGGTATCCCCGTTGGCAAGTCCCGTAACGACGTAGGTCAAATCAGGATCTATTGTTCCATATACTTTTGACTTGGCATCGGCAACGATGTTTAATGTCGCTTTGGTGATGTTGAAATCTGCACCAGTGTAGGCAATGTCATAGTTTCCGGTTGCAGCCAAAGTTCCCTGTTCGATAGCATAGGTTCCGATATTTTCTCCGACAGCTCTTGACAAACTACCTGTAACAATGCTTTCCGTATCTCCATTCGCCAAACCGGTTACGGTATAGGTCAGGGCAGGATCTGCCGTACCGTAGATTTTAGACTTGGCGTCGGCAATAATGGTTAAGGTTGCTTTTGTGATGCTAAAGTCAGCTCCTGTGTAGGCGATGTCATAGTTTCCGGTTGCAGCCAAAGTTCCCTGTTCGATAGCATAGGTTCCGATATTTTCTCCGACAGCTCTTGACAAACTACCTGTAACAATGCTTTCCGTATCTCCATTCGCCAAACCGGTTACGGTATAGGTCAGGGCAGGATCAGTTGTTCCGTAGATTTTAGTATTGGCATTTGCCGTGATGTTCAATGCGGCTTTCGTGATGTTGAAATCAGCAGCGGTATAGACGATGGCATAATTATCACCTGCTGTCAAAGTTCCCAGTTCAATGGTATAGGTGCCTACTGCTTCACCTGTTGTTCTTTCCAAAGCTCCAGTGATGATACTTTGGGTGTCGTCATTTACCAGCCCGTTAACGGTATAGGTCAATGCTGGGTCTGTAGTGCCGTATTCTTTTGATTGGGCATTGGCAGTAACTGTTAAGTTGGCTTTGTTTATTGTCAATTTGAAAACAACATCCGGAGCCGGACCATAGGTGTCATTTCCGGGTTGTTGTGCCGTTATGTTTACTATTCCTGCTTTTTTGATTCTCAATTTCCATTTATTGCCGTCTGTACTATCCTGAAAGGCTTCGGCTATGCTGTTGTCAGCAGATGTATAGCTAACTTCAAGTCCTGAACTTGCTGTAGCATTAAGGGCAAAAGGGGTATCTCCGTAGGTTTTGGTTATATCTACAGCCGTAATGGTTTGTGGCAATATCGATTCATAGGCTCCTATGTCTATACTGATACCTCTAAAACGATCATTTCCGGCCAAATCTTTATCGGTAGTCAGGTTACCGCCGTTGCTGCTGTATAGTTCGTTGCTACCTTTGGCAATGGCTGGGCTACCGTTTTTGAGAGTAAAATCGTTATTGCCCGCATCATTAAAAATCTGTGCTGTAGTCATGCCTGTCGTATCCAGGTTACCATTATTTGTATTAGTATTTCCTTGTATCAGATTGTTTTTGTATATTAATGAACCATAATAAAGAGTATTGTATTGCGAGTTTTGGTTGTCCCACAACAAGTTGTTGTACATTTTTAAGGTTCCAGAATCTATAACTACACCACCCGAGTTGCTAGCGCTATTTGTAAGATTGCCATATATTGTACTGTTCATCAACAATGTAGTTCCTTTATTTTGATATATGCCGCCGCCGCCGCCGACTCCTATGTTTTTGACAAATAAACTGTTATAAGTTTTAGGATTGGAATTGAGATTAAATATGGCACCTCCCTTTTCAGAAGCTTTATTTTCTGCAAAAGTACTGTTGGTAATAGTTGAATTAGAAGACGTATTATTAAACACTCCTCCACCGTTCACAATAGCCGTATTTGAAGTAAAAGTACAGTTAGAGATGGTTACAGGAGATCCCTCATTGAATATAGCTGCCCCATAACTAGCTACATTGGTTGAAAAAGTACAGTTTGAAATGGTTGTAGAGGAATCCATGTTCAGCATTCCTCCACCCCAGGATCGATAAAGAAGCTGGCCGCTATCCCATCGTGGACCGTTGGCATTTCCACCAGTAATCGTAAAGCCGTCAAATAGGGTTTGATTTCCTGCACCTGAACTCATAACTACATGGTAAGTATTATCGGCTATGTTATTTACATCACCTATATCCCCACTGAGGATGCTGTTGTTAACTTCATAATTACGTTGTTCCAATGAAGTTTCAGTTCCGGAAAAACCTCCGTATAGTTTTACACCATCTTTAAGTACAAAAGCATTATTACGATTATTGATGTCAATAGTGTTGAGATTGTCGGCAGGACGGTTTGGTTTGTAAGTACCTGCCGCTACCCATACCTGGTCATTAGTGACTGATTGATTAATCATTAATTGCAGATCATCACTGGCATTATTCCATGAAGATCCGTCTTTGTTACCTGATCCGCCTTCTTTTACATACCTGATGTTTTGTGCAAAACTTGCCCAGCTAAATGTAAGCAGCAGTAAAAATGTAATTTTTTTCATTTTTTGGGTGTTTATTGTATTTGTTATTTTATTGTATTTGATTTTTGAATTTGGACTGTTTTATTCTTACAAAAGCAATTCCATTCGAATCTTTAAAATCAGGTGAAATTTTTGAACAGTTTACATGTGCTGGGGAGTTTTATTTTTTGACGACTTTTACAGTCAATTTTTTGCCATTTGACATGACAGATAGGGCATAAGTTCCGTCCGGCAAATCGCCAAGGAATAGCCTTACTTCCGTAGAATGGTCGTCGTGTTTTCTTACCCTTTGGCCTAGAAGGTTGTATACTTCTATTGAATTGATAGTTTCCGAGCATTGGATGTTCAGGTAATCTTCTACCGGGTTTGGATAGTATTTGAAAGTCATTTTTTGTGGCTTTCTGATACCCAATGCCGCATTAGCTGTTACGGCAAGAGGAAGACTTGAGCATTGTCCGTCAGCAATGGCTACGGCATAATAAGTCGTTCCATCAACCAATTGCATAGTGGGAGACAATGGGTTGGTATTGCTTACCGCATCATCATAGCTAGCGTACCAGGCAACATCTGTAGGCGTTACTACAAGGTCTGCTATGGTGGCTCCTTCTTCGAAATCCTGTGTAGGCGATCCTTCCGGAGCCGGTAGCCTGTCGTTTAGAATGACTATGACTAGTGTCCTTTCCGGGCTTTCGCATCCGTTAGCTGTCTGCGAGGCATAATAGGTCGTTCCGTCCGCCAGAGGCGCATTACTTGGAAGTTCCTGGGTTGAATTTTCCGAAATATACCATTTTACCTGTGTTCCTTGTATTTCAAGGTCGCTTATTGTAGGATTGGCAATTCTACAGAATTCCTGTACTTCTTCTGCTGTTGGCGGTACTACAGCCTGCGGTTGTATGACGTTAAATACTTTCGTAGTTACTGCACCATTAGCATCTGTTACAGTAACGGTATAGGTTCCTGCGGTCAATCCTGTTGCTGTTGGAGTTGTTTCTCCATTTGGCGACCATAAATACGTATAGGGTGCCGTTCCTCCCGATATGCTGACTGTAGCCGAACCGTCAGAACTTCCGTAACATGTTACGTTTGTCTGAGAGAAATCTACTATGGCCAATGTTTCCATAATGGTAAAATTAGCTCCGGTATAAACGATATCATAATTATTTCCTACGTTCAGTGTACCCTGTGTGATAGGATAGATTCCGGCAGTTTCGCCCGCTGTTCTTACCAATGTTCCCATGATAACCGTTTGGTCATCTCCGTTTGTCAGTCCTGTAACGGTATAGGTTAACACCGGATCAGCCGTTCCGTAGGTTTTTGATTTCGCATCTGCAACTATATTTAAAGTTGCTTTGGTAATATTGAAATCGGCACCGGTATAGGTAATGTCATAGTTTCCGCTTACTGCCAGTGTTCCCTGATTGATGGCATAGGTTCCAATGTTTTCGCCCGCCGTTCTTTTCAATACTCCCGTAACAATACTTTCATTATCTCCGTTTGCCAGTCCTGTTACGGTATAGGTCAATGCCGGGTCATCTGTTCCGTAGGTTTTTGACTTGGCATCTGCTACGATATTCAATGTTGCTTTGGTAATATTGAAATCTGCACCGGTATAGGCGATGTCGTAGTTTCCGCTTACTGCCAGTGTTCCCTGATTGATGGCATAGGTTCCAATGTTTTCGCCCGCCGTTCTTGTCAATGCTCCCGTAACAATACTTTCATTATCTCCGTTTGCCAGTCCTGTAACGGTATAGGTTAACACCGGATCAGCCGTTCCGTAGGTTTTTGATTTCGCATCTGCAACTATATTTAAAGTTGCTTTGGTAATATTGAAATCGGCACCGGTATAGGTAATGTCATAGTTTCCGCTTACTGCCAGTGTTCCCTGATTGATGGCATAGGTTCCAATGTTTT
>CAZFGA010000013.1:0-93596 GCA_964518395.1 uncultured Flavobacterium sp. | reverse complement strand
TTCCGCTTACTGCCAGTGTTCCCTGATTGATGGCATAGGTTCCAATGTTTTCGCCCGCCGTTCTTTTCAATACTCCCGTAACAATACTTTCATTATCTCCGTTTGCCAGTCCTGTTACGGTATAGGTCAATGCCGGGTCATCTGTTCCGTAGGTTTTTGACTTGGCATCTGCTACGATATTCAATGTTGCTTTGGTAATATTGAAATCTGCACCGGTATAGGCGATCTCGTAGTTTCCGCTTACTGCCAGTGTTCCCTGTTCAATAGCATAGGTTCCGATATTTTCGCCTGTGATTCTTGACAAGTTTCCTGTGATAACCGTAGGGGCATCTCCATTCGCCAAACCGGTTACGATATAGGTGAATTCAGGATCTGCTGTACCGTATACTTTTGACTTGGCATCGGCAACGATGTTCAGTGTAGCTTTTGTAATTTCAAAGTTGGCACCTGTGAAAGTGATGGTATAGTTATCACCAGCACCTAATGTTCCCTCTGCTATGGCATACGTTCCAATGTTCTCGCCAGGCTCTCTTATAAGCAATCCATTAAGCACAGTTTCTGTATCGCCGTTAACAAAACCGGTAGCTGTATAGGTCAATGCTGGGTCTGTAGTGCCGTATTCTTTGGATAAAGCATTAGCAGTAACAGTAAGATCGGCTTTGTTTATAGTTAATGTAAAGATGACATCCGGAGCCAGACCATAGGTGTCATTTCCGATTTGTTTTGCCGTAATATCGACTTCTCCTGCCTTGTTAATCTTTAATTTCCATTTATTGCCGTCTGTACTATCCTGAAAAGCTTCGGCTATGCTGTTGTCAGCAGATACATAGCTTACCTCGAGACCCGAACTTGCCGTTATGTTTGGTATAAAAGGCGCATCGCCATAGGTTTTGGTTATATCTACAGCCGTAATGGTTTGTGGTAGTCCACAGTTTTGTCCGCTTGGACTGTCCCCGGTAATGGTCCAGCCTTTGGCAGTGGTAAGCAATGTTCTTGCCGCTACAGCATTGGTCCCGTATTGTCTGTCTTGTGCTCCAAAATTACGTCCTGAAGGTGTATTCGTATTGTTGGCCCAACCTTGTAGCGTGAACGTATAGTTTTGGCAATCCATTCCTGAATTGTCTAACATGCCTGTCATATCTACATTTGGGTTTAACTGCCAACTGCCCAGGTCTTGATTAAAGGCCTTTGCGCCTCTAAACATATAGGACAAATAGGTGACATTTTGTGTATTCCAGTTTCCTATGTTTTGATTGAACGCACGAGCATTTTGAAACATTAAAGCCATATTGGTTACATTTGATGTATTCCAACTGCCGATGTCCTGATTAAAAACCTCCGTATTAGTAAACATCCCATTCATGGATATTACATTTTGTGTGTCCCAACTGCCTATGTTTTGATTGAATGCGCGAGCATTTTGAAACATTAAATCCATATTGGTTACATTTGATGTATTCCAACTGCCGATGTCCTGATTAAAAACCTCCGTATTAGTAAACATCCAACCCATGTACATTACATTTTGTGTGTTCCAACTGCCTATGTTTTGGTTGAATGCCTTTGTGCCAAAAAACATTCCTAACATATTAAATACATTTGATGTATTCCAATTGCCTATATTTTGATTGAATATTTCGGCAGTAGCAAACATTCCCTGCATATTGGTGACATTTTGTGTATTCCAGTTTCCTATGTTTTGATTGAATGCGCGAGCATTTTGAAACATTCCCTGCATATGGGTCACGTTTGCGGTATTCCAACTACCGATGTTGGCAGGACCGGTTAGCGATTGGCAGTTTCTAAACATATTTCGCATAGAACTAACTGCACTCAAATCAGGCATATCAGTAGCGGTAATGTTGAGATTGACACAATCGTTAAAAGCATTTTCCATAGTGCTCCAGGTTGCAGTACCCCATTGGGTAACGTCGACAAGACGTCGCTTGTCATTGTCAATGTTGGCTGCGATAGTAATGGCCTCTATTTCGGGAGCGATGCTTAATGTGATGATTTCGCCGGCGGGCAGGCCTGTGATCAAGGCTGAGTTATTTGTTGTAAGTGTACCGCTACCACTGTTGCCACCCGATGCTGTCCAGGTATAACTGACCGGTCTATTCTGCCAAGTGGTAATACCAAAACGCAGGCTGGTTGGAGTACTTTGGCTTTCAGAAGATTTGCTCATATCCCAAACGGTGATAAATGGCAGTGGCGGAATACAGGTGCCTCTGTTGCTATCGCCTGTTATGGTCCAGCCTTTGGCAGTAGTAAGTAATGTTCTCGCCGCTACAGCATTGGTCCCGTATTGTCTGTCTCGTGCTCCCAAATTACGTCCTGAAGGTATATTTGTATTGTTGGCCCAACCCTGTAGCGTGAACGCATAGTTTTGGCAATCCATTCCTGAATTGTCTAACATGCCTGTCATATCCACGTTTGGGTTTAACTGCCAGCTGCCCAGATTCTGGTTAAAGGCAGAGGCTTGTGTAAACATATAACCTAAACGGATTACTGAGGAAACATCCCAACCGCTTATATCCTGATTAAAGGACCTGGCAAGATTAAACATGCCATGCATGTCGGTGACTGCAGCAGTATTCCAGTTGCCAATGGGTTTGTTAAACGTTCCCGAGTCAAACATCCCATTCATATTGGTGACAGCGGCGGTGTTCCAGTTGTTAATATCCTGATTAAAGCTGGTAGCACTGGCAAACATCGCACTCATATTGGTGACTGCAGCAGTATTCCAGTTGCCAATGGGTTGATTAAATGCTGTGCTATTACAAAACATCCAACTCATGTCCGTAACTGCATTTGTATTCCAACTGCTGATGTTTTGATTAAAGGCCTTTGCATCTCTAAACATGTAGCTCATATTGGTTACATTTGATGTACGCCAATTGCTGATATCTTTATTGAAGGCCAATGCATAAGCAAACATTCCCTGCATATTGGTGACATTTTGTGTATTCCAGTTTCCTATGTTTTGATTGAATGTGCGGGCATCTTGAAACATTCCCTGCATATTGGTTACATTTGTCGTATTCCAATTGCCTATATTTTGATTGAATGATCTGGCAGCAACAAACATTCCCCGCATGTCGGTCACGTTTGCGGTATTCCAGCTGCTGATATCCTGATTAAAAGCAAGGGCAATCGAAAACAAACCTTCCATATTGGTCACGTTTGCGGTATTCCAACTACCGATGTTGGCAGGACCGGTTAGCGATTGGCAGTTTCTAAACATATTTCGCATAGAACTAACTGCACTCAAATCAGGCATATCAGTAGCGGTAATGTTGAGATTGACACAATCGTTAAAAGCATTTTCCATAGTGCTCCAGGTTGCAGTACCCCATTGGGTAACGTCGACAAGACGTCGCTTGTCATTGTCAATGTTGGCTGCGATAGTAATGGCCTCTATTTCGGGAGCGATGCTTAATGTGATGATTTCGCCGGCGGGCAGGCCTGTGATCAAGGCTGAGTTATTTGTTGTAAGTGTACCGCTACCACTGTTGCCACCCGATGCTGTCCAGGTATAACTGACCGGTCTATTCTGCCAAGTGGTAATACCAAAACGCAGGCTGGTTGGAGTACTTTGGCTTTCAGAAGATTTGCTCATATCCCAAACGGTGATAAAATCTCCGGGTGCGGCAACTGTGTCTGCAGGTGCGGTTAATGAGTGAATACCATTAATTACATATACTGCCGTTTCACTTAATGGCATATCATCTGTCATTTTATGAACAGAGGGTAAGTGATTTCTTGCAAAGCCATTGGCACTGCTAAAAATCAGAATCAATACTAAATAAGTAGAATGTAATTTTCTCATCTCATCTCAAATCAAATTAATTTATTCTCAACTCCAATTTCTCATACAAGAGAGAGATAGAGTTAAGCTGTTTTTTTTAAATTAAATGGAGCTGATGTAACAACGGAACGGATATTTCCGCACAATTGCAGCTCAAAGCAGGAATCATAAGCAGTGCGGAATTGTTTCCGAAAAACTGCATAATCAGCCGGACTATTAAAGATGAGTAAATAAGGAATACACTATCACAAACCGTAGATTGGATAACGGGTTTAAGATTAAACGTTTAAGTTTTTTAGATAAGGCAAGACGGTAAATTTCTAAACACTTTAATTTGTTGTAAGTGTATTGGTGAAATTATTTGCATGCTCTTGAACGGTAATCCGTCAAAGCAGTTTGCTCGCTTGCAAGAGTGGGAGTAATTCTTATCTATGAGTGATTAATGTGAATAGGTTGCCGTTTAATTTTTTCAATTGCTGAATGACGTAAATCCCCTATTTTGGAAAGACTTTGGTAAAATCTTTGTTCTTTTGGCCTGTAAATGTTTTCATAAAGTGCTTATTTTTCGGATGTAAATATATACAGAATTTATTAGTATTTCCTAGTAATGTTACAATTTTAACAATAAGTTGATCGGTGTTTTAAAAGTAATTAACTTAAAATAGTGATGTTTTTTAGTGTAAACAGTATTGTTTATAAATGTATTTTTATATTTCTTTCATACGAATTGTATAAAAGATAAAAAGAGGTTTTTATGTGTCTTTAGCTCTATTTTTACATACTTTTTCATTGAAGATTGGTTTTTGGTATTGTGGATTATAGGTCTAAGATACCCTTTTGCTTATATTTGGCGTAGATGAAATAAGCTTTGATATTTTCTATAAAAAAAGCAATTATAATATCTGATACCTTATTCAAAATATGAACAACAGATTTTCTAATAACAGTCAGGTTGGACTAGTTGCTACATTTTCGGAATTGGTAACTGCCGATTTTCAGGGAACAACCAACGCACTTTGCTGGTATAGAAATTTAGATGGAGATTTTAAGGAAATAGTGACTCAACTCCGGTTAGAGGAAAACATTACGGAAGTTTCTCCCGAAGATCTTTTAGCTTTAGAATTATCAGAAAAGGGGAGAGTAGCCAGAGAGATTATACTAAACGATTTTCAATTATTAACCGATTTTGGAGCATCGCCTTCTCTTAATTTGCTGAAACGTTATGAACGGGACGAGGAATTCGATTTTATTTCAACCGATGTCTATTCCTGGCACGTTGACCGTTCACCAATTGGGACTGATACTTTTTTATGTACTTATTATGGCGCTGCAAGCGATATTATTCCTAATGATCAGGTCATACAAAAAATCCTGATTCCGGAAGTGCGTGAAAAGCTAAATGAATTGCATGAAGGACCGGAATCAGAATTTGAAGATTTTTTAAAGGAAAATTATTTTGATCTGCATTATCAGTCTAAGCCAGATGCAGAACCTGTTAATTTAGGATTGGGGCATCTTTGGCGATTGGCAGTAGATCATCCGGAACAAAAAGTTTTGCCTTGTGTGCATAGGGCGCCTTTTGAAAAAGGGGAGTATCGGTTGTTGTTGATTTGCTAGTGGGTTGATAGGTAAAGGTTTTGTGTCTGAGGCGAGACTTATTTTTATATTACCGGTAATTGAATCCCTAACTTATATACTTTATGATAAGCTTTGATTTCGTTTTCTTCAGATAGATGTTCTTTAATTTTATCCAAAGTAAAACTTTCTGATACTACTTCCAAAGTTGGGTAAATAATCAAACACTTGATGTGAGTATCATCTAAAATATTACATTCTTTTCTCACTTTCTTTAACCTTGCATAACCCGAAACTTGTCTTATATCTTCATGAATTTGGCCATGTTGATAATGTAATTTGTATTTCGTATCTATAATAATAGAATTTTGCCCGTCTTTTATTAGAAAATCTAAATAATTTCCGTGTGTTGAAAATTGATACTTAATTCTGCTGTCATTTGGATTTGCTCTCAATAATTTTTGATAAACATACAATTCAAACAGCCTGGGCATGTCTATCCAAAATGGCGGAGTTTCTATTTTTGTATCAGTAGTTGCTGAAATGTTGTAAGAAAATTGTTTTAGGATAAAATTTCCAATTCGGATTGCGTCTTTATATTCTTTGAAAAAAGGATTGTATTTAAAATGTTTTAGCTGATTTTGTTTTGAAAAATCGCTGATGTTTTGAAAAGTAGGACGAATATAATTAATCAGATTTTCAATGTCAGCCTTCGTATCATTAAAAAATTGGGACTGATTTTCTACATAGCTTGTGCAAAACTCAAAAGTTTTTTTAAGAAACTGATTTTCTAAATTATCTTCTCCAAAAAACTGATATTCACAATAGGTTGTTGTGAAACGATTTTTAAAAACATTCTGTTTAATATGTTGTCCTACCAAAATTTTACCTTTTACTTGATTGGTTAGGCTTTCCTGAATTTTATAGTAAGATTTTTTAAGTCCTTTTCTCACAATAACTTTTAGTAAACTCAAAAACTGAACAATTAGAAAAGGTGTTAGATGGTCTTCCTTTTGTTCAATTTTTATTTTGGGATCTTCCCAGTAGATTTCCAATAAGTCTCCAATTTCTTTAGCCGAAATTCCAGAAGCATAAACATCGAGTAGCATTTTCAGGTAATCTACTTGTGCCAGATTTTCCTGATGATTTTGGGAGGCTTGTACTATTGTTTCATTTTCTTTGTCTTCCTGTTTAACATCTTCTGCATTGTCAATCTCTTTTTGGATTGAGGTCTGGTAAATTTCTAACAGTCTTTTATTAATTTTTGGTTCAACTTGTAGAAATTTTTTTCCCTTTACCAGCCAGTCTAAGCCTACATAATAATTAGCCTGTAAGTCATAACATTTTTCTGCGGGATTTTCAGAGATATGGTATGGAAAAACTTTTGTAAAGAGCTTTTTTCTATTATTGATTTTAACCAACGGGAAATCTAGGTCGCTTAGGTAAGAGCGAGTTTCATCAGGGTTTTCTACTGATTGAAAAACTTGAAATTTGCAATGTTCAGAAAGCGAAATTTTCATTATATACTTGCTTGTAAATCATTAATCGTCTCCTTAATGTCTTCTCCCATTAATATTCCGTCTTTTATGTATTCTAATAAAATTGGCTTGATTTCATATTCTAACCTGATTGCCATAGAACCTCCTTCATCAGATTTATCAATAAAATAGGAATGTCCCAATGCAACATCTTTTGGCTCGAACTCATTGGACAAATAACTACTTCTTGTTTTATAATCGTCTGGTGTAAATAAGTTTTTAATGGCTGTAAATAATTCGCTATCAAATTTAATTGTAACATCGGCTGACAAATCTTTTGGCAAGATGTCTATAAATGCAAACCTTCTTCTTATAGCATAATCAATATGTCCAACACTGCGGTCTGCTGTATTCATAGTGCCGATAATATAGAGATTAGGTGGGAGTATCAGCTCTTTTCCATCTACATCGTACATAGATTCTACAGCTTCTCCTCGGTATTCCAAAGCATATATTAATTCTCCTAATACAGAAGAAAGATTTGCTCGGTTGATTTCGTCGATAATTAGGATAAATGGCTTTTCCATAATCCTGTCAGAATATTCATTTACATCAACTTGTAAATTATTTTCTTTTAGAAAATCTCTAAACAAATTTAGAACTCTAACGAAATAACTGGCATGTTGACGAGCTAAACCAGAAATATTAAAATTCTTTTTAATATCTTGACGCTCAATATTACCGTCTTGATAAGATTGTAGAATGTCTGTGAATAGCATTCTATTACCGTTTTTTAACCAGCCATCATTCTTTCCTTTATATCTAAAAGCTTTTTCATCATCGGTAGTGATAAGTCCAACACTATTTGTTAGAGGGTAATAACCATCTGATTTTTCAATTTCGTCATTTATATGTTCAATAAATAAATCGAAAAATTCTTTAAGTTTTGCTTCTTTGGAAATTGTTTGCACATCTTTTTTACTGTCTAAATAATTTTCTAATGCCCGTCTGGCAAATTTCCCCAAAGTTTTATTTTGCGCTTCATAAAGAATACCTTCTCCTTCAGGGTTTGCTTTAGCCTCAATTCCTCTAACGAAATCTTCATATGTATAACTTGGATGGAATTGGATGAGCTTGAATTGAGAATTTTCATTATTTTGATTAATATTTTGGAAAATATATTTTGCAATTGCCAATACATAAGGATCATGACCTCCTTTATTTTTGGGAGTTTCGTTATTTTTTAATTGTTCTACTTTTTCAAGTATCTTATTTTTTGACGCATTCCATTGTTTGGTAGCTCTATCCGAGGAAAGCGTAATACTACTTTCACTTACGCTTTCTACAGTATAATAATCTTGTGTGCCACTCGCATTAGGAATCAATTGCCCAACTTGCAAACATCTCATAAGATCAATATCATCTTCGGCAGAAAACATTGCTTTCGCAATTTCCTTAGCTAACCTCGTTTTTCCCGTTCCTGGAGGACCTTGCAAGATGATTTGTTTTTTGTATTGGAGAATTTCTAAAAAATCTGTTTCATCTTGTATTTCACTCATATCATTATTATTATAAATTGGTGTAGAATTTTGAGAATTATTTTGATTATTTAGTATATCATAAGTTTGCCAAGGATATGTAATAATTTCATAATAGTCTTTATTAGGTAACTTATTTTTAAAGTAATTGAGAACTCGATTACTATTTTCAAACCAATTATTTGAAATAACCAAAGATGCTGAAGAATCATTTTTATTAATTCTTTGCATAAGAACTTTTATTCGGTCTTCATTTACGATAGTACAAAGTAACTTTGGTTGAAGCGAAGCAATTAGTCGATTTGCTGAAGCTTTTCGGTTTTGAGTTGTAAATTGTCGAAGCCAATTTCTTATTTTATCGTATGTTTCTAAATCCAGAGTATCTTGCTGATATGAAATTTTGGAAAGCATCTGTGCAAGTTCACTCCAATTATTCTTAATTTTTAGCTTTTCATCATGAGAATAATATCCTTGTTGTAAAGAAGCAACACATTGGTCTCTATTCTTTTCAAAAAATTCTTGAAAGACCTTGTTATCCCATTCTGTCCAATTGTTTTTTATTTTTGCTTCTTCTATAAAAAGGGGAACGAAATTTTTATAATTGTTTTGCCAGTTGTCCCAAACTTTTATTTCGTTAATTACTTTATCAATCATATGCTATTATTCTTTAAAATAGATATAGTTTTATCATTCTGTAAACCCGTTTTTATTTAAAGCAGTTGTGCCGTAAATATAACCAAAATCACCACTTCCCCCAATACGGTAAACCGTAAAAGCTATTTTAATGAAAAAAAACATAGATTTAATTGTTGGGTTTTAGAGCGTGTTTTTATAGATATTTTTTTATATTTAACCTCATTATAAAAGGTACTTGCCATGGAACACAAAATACATCAGGGTCGCAATGTGAAACGCTTTAGGGAAATGCTGGGCATAAAGCAGGAGGCTTTGGCTTTTGATATTGGAGGCGACTGGAACCAAAAGAAAGTTTCTCTCCTGGAACAGAAAGAAGTAATTGAAGATGCTTTACTCCAACAAATAGCCGAAGTCCTGAAAATTCCCGTCGAAGCCATCCAAAACTTTGATGAAGAACAGGCTGTGAATATTATTTCGAATACGTTTAATATTGAAAAAGATGCTTACATAGGTAACTCTCAGCCGACTTTTAATATAAATCCTATTGAAGAAATTAAGAAACTTCATGAGGAGAAAATCGAGCTTTATGAGCGAATGCTAAAAGAGAAAGATGAAATGATGGCGAGGTTGGAAAAGCTGATTGATAAGAAATAAACGCATAATAGTATAAATAAAAAAGCTCAATGGAATGTTGAGCTTTTTTGTATTGTTAATCTGTTACTTTTACTTGTCCGTTCATTAGCATGGGTAATAACCAGTCTCGAAGAGAAGAAAGTTCTTGGTTTTGTTTAATATTATTTAGAATGTTGTCATAAAAAATTTCAATTCTTCTATTGAAATTTTTTGCGACAGAATTATCAGGTAAAACTATATTAGCCTCTTTTAAAAATTTAAAATGTCTTGCATAGCCATAATTTGATAAATCAATTTTATTTAAAGCATAATAAAACAAAAATTGAGGCATTCTAGAATTATTACTAAATAATATCTGTGTACCGTCTGCACCTCTTGCAAAATCAAAATTGATTAATTTTAAGATTCTTGTATGATCTCCAAATACTATTGCGGGTTCTTTTAAAATTGAGATTTTACTCTTAATGTTATTGGTATAACCCGCGATGAAATTTGTACTTTGGTCAATTAGAGGGATTTTACCAGATTCTAAATAATCCTTTGCATTAATTTTAACATTAAATCCATGATTTTTTAATAATGAGCTTACAGAAACTACCTCCCAGTTTTCAGGAATTTCCCTTTTCAATACCTCATTATATATCATTTTACCACCAGAAGATTTATAAGGTTTACCATCTTCATTAGGGAAGTCAAACTGTACAAACCAGTAATCATACAGCGTTTTGGCCATTTGTTCTAATTCGATGTTGATATTGTTATTTAGTTCTATTTTATCATCCAATACAGATAAAACAGAAGCTATTTTTTGTTGCGTAGATAAGTCCGGTTTTAGAATGTCAATCTCACCGAAGTTCTTTAAAATAATTCTTGGTAACGCACTTCCAGAAACATATTTCTTTGCAACTGTTTCTTTTACAGATTTTGTTTGTAAGTAATATTTTAAGTAATGTGGATTTATAAGATTTAAATCTGGTCTTAAAATTCCGATTGATGATAGGATAGCTTGATTAATTTCGTTTTTAACAACGAAAACATGTTTTAAATAGCTCCCATCTTTTGCTATTAAAACATCATTTAACAAGGGCTTACAATCATTTCTTACCAAAGTGTTGTAATCTTGATTTGAAATAAATTTACAATTAGAATAATCAAATCCATTTTCTCGCATATCTTTAACCGAAAGCATTGGAAAACCTTTATCAGTTCCAATTGGGCTGTAATGAGAGCCATCTGTAATTCTAGTACAGATATTTTTTAGTTTGAAAAAACTATTCATATTTCAACCCTTTTAACTGTTTCTGAATTTCACCATCCAAGCGGTTTCCTTCGGTAAATAAAACATTTAGACGTTCTTCAAAGCTTTGCATTTTCCCTAGGAATTCATCGGCTGTAATATCTATATATTCTATTTTCACTTCAAAATATTGTCCGGCAGAAAAAGAATAATTCTTTTCTTTTATTTGTTCTTTGGTTACAATTACCGAAAGGTCTTCTACAGCTTCCTTGTTATTAAAAGTGTCTACAATACGAGCTTCTTCTTGACGGGTTAGCACAGTACGTTGGTTTTTGCCTTCTTTTACGGTTTCGCCCAATTTGCTGGCATCCATTAACATAATATGTTGGCTATCGGCTTTTTTATCTATAAACAATACCGATACGTTGGTGCCTGTGCTGGCAAAAATATTACTTGGCATACTTACCACACCTCTTAGCCAGCCTTTATCAATCAGGCGTTCGCGTATTTTCTTTTCTATGCCACTTTGTGCTGTGATAAATCCGGTAGGTACTACAATGGCAGCTTTTCCGTTATCGTTCAGGCTATGCATAATGTGTTGGATAAACAACAGATAGATAGCCATTGACTCCTTTTTTGTTTTTGGGATATTAGGAATACCTGCAAAAAAACGTTCTTTAAAACTATCTTTTTCCAAATCATCTCTAAAATCTGAAAAATCCAGTTTAAAAGGCGGGTTCGATACAATATAGTCAAACTTTTGTTTTCCCAAATAAAAGGGCTGAGATATGGTGTTGGTTTTAATTACATTAGGAATGCTATGGGTAAGGTCGTTCAGAATAAGATTTAGTCGCAACATAGTACTCGACTTTTGCGAAATATCTTCTGAATAAATAGTACACTTATCTTCCCCAATTTTATGAGCCAAAGACATTAATAGAGAGCCTGAACCAACGCTTGGGTCATAGCATTTTGCCTGCTTTACGGGTTCCGGAACCAAGATGTTGGCAATGATACGAGAAACGGCATTTGGGGTGTAATATTCGGCATACTTCCCGCCAGAATCTGAGTTGTAATCTTTGATTAGGTATTCAAAAATATCTTTAAAGAAGTCATATTTTTCGCTGAAATAATCTTCAAAACTTTCTTCAAAGCTGAATTCAAATAGTTTATTAATCAGTGCTTTACAGAAATTATCACGCTCTGATCGGTCAGAAATAAATTCACTTAAATCATTGAAAAGTAAATCCTTTGCACCAGAGTAAGATTTGATAGAAAATACATCTGCATTTTCTATACTAATATCTCTTAGCGTATCATCAAATGTCTTAGCAAAATCGTCACTATTTTGTTGGTTGTATAGATAGGAAATTAATTGGTGCGGTTTTAATCGTGCCACATTTTCATCCAAAAGATCCATTAATAATCCTGGATCGGCATCTTTACCAAGTTTTTGCTGTTGTTTTTTTAGTTCGTAGTGGAACTTGTCATTTAAAAATTTATACAAAAATACCTGCGAAATAATTTTGAATTCGTTTCCGTCATTTCCAAGGCCGTAGTTGGCACAGACACTTTTTAGGTTGTTAATAAGTTGTTCGGTTTTGGCTTTGTATGTTATATCCTGCGTCATTTTTTATATTCTGTTGTTATACAGCTTAAAATATTCTTTCCCTATAAGGGTGCTTATATTTTGCCTTGTTTCGGCGTCTAAATCTAATTTTTCGTCTATCACAAATTTTTGCGCTACCAATTTAACCAAATAACGGTCAAACAGCGCTTCGTTGTTTAAATAATCTTCTTGTCCTTCCAGTCTGTTGTCTACTTCATTTTTTACCAGCATTAGTGCCCTGTGGAGTTGTATTTCTTTGGTATTAAGCTTTCCTTTTTCGGTTAGGCGCTTGTGGATGCGGACATATTTTTCATCGTTGTTGTACTTGGCTTTTAGCAATGCGTTTTTACGGTTGAGCTCTTTAGCCTCGTTGTATATTTTGCGTAGCAAAGGTAAGTTTTCTACCATTTCGGATTGCGTAGTTTCGGTAAGATTTTTTTTCTTGAAAATACGCTCCAATTCTTCCCGTAGGTTTACAAAAACAGGGTCGTTTTGGTCAAAGTTGTTTTGCAAGGCTTCGCGTGTTTTGCGGAGCTGGTCTTTTAGTTCGTCTGCCAGTTTCAGTTCTTCTTCGCCTACTTTTATAAACTGAAAGATGATGTCTTCCAATGCGGCGCTTAATAGATTTTGTGTTTCTTCGGCATTGGCAAGGCTTTCAACAAAATTAAGGCTGTCTAGTCGGCTTTGTGCTTCTATGAGTAAGCGGTTCAGAATTTCAAAGTCTACCAGTTCGCCTAATCCTTCCAAGCCTTGTAATGCGATCAGGTTTTTTAGTTCTTTGGCAGTACGCAGGGTTTTTACCAATTGCAGTAATTCCGTTTTGTCGGTCAATTGACTTATTTGCTGCGAAAAGATTTCCCTGTTTTCGGTGTCGTAATGGAAAAGCGTTTCCTTGATGTTATCTATCTCCGCTCTTATTTCTGTTTCGGATTTGAACAGGTGGGAATACATTTCCATTTCGGCTCCAAGTTCATCCTGCAATTCTTTAAAATAAAGCTGATTGGTGCGGTCAAAAGCTTTGGAAATATCGGCAAAGTCTACCACATAACCATATTGATAGGTTTTGTATGGACGGTTTACCCGGGTTAGTGTCTGCAATAGATTGTGGTCCTGGATTACACGTGCGAGATAGAGTTTCTTTAGTCGCTTTGCATCAAAACCTGTTAGCAGCATGTTGTATACAAAAAGGATGTCTATCTTTCCGCCTTTGTAGGCTTTGATTAGTTCCTTTCGGGTTGATTTGTCGTTTTCATCATGCAGAATGAGTGCAGCAGTTAGTTTGTCTTTTTTACGTTTGCCATAAGGAGCTTGTGGCTCTGCAACCATAGGTAGTTTTTCTGCATCGGTTTCTTGTTTACCATATTGCTCCTCGAACAATTGGAAAAGCATTTTAGCCTGTTTGGAAGAATCGCAAACGACCATTCCACCCAGAGTTTCATCTTTCCAGTGGTCTTTGAATGCTGTTAAATCGGTGGTAATGTAATCAAGCAGTCCTTGTGCAAATGGTCTTTCGGCATATACATCCGATGTTTTGATGTCGCCTTTCAGGAGTTTTATTCGTTCCATTACTTCTTTCATTTCCATCTTAAAGCTTCCTTCTATTTCTTCGCGAATCAGTCGCAAGGTATAGCCATCTGCAATGGAGCTGTTATAGTAGTATTTATGGATGTAATTGCCAAAAAGTATTTTTGAATCATATTCTTTGGCTACTTCTCTTAATAATGGTGTTCCGGTTAAGGCAATGATTACAGCGTTTCTATCGGAATTGATGAGGTTGGCGAGGTAATTACCTTTTGGATTGTAACTTCTGTGTGCTTCGTCCAGAAAATAGATGCGTTGGGTGTTGATGTCATAATCCGGCAGCTTGATAATGGTTGAATCTTCGCTGAATTTTTGAATATTTACCACGGTTATTTCCGCCTGTCCGCTGTCGTTATGAATGGCACCTACAACTTGTAAATCATCAATAAATTCTTGTCGGGAACTGACTTTTTTAACATTTAATTTCCTATTGCTAAATTCTGTGTGAGCTTGATCAAGTAAATCAATTCTGTCTACAATGAAATAAAATTTAGGAATCGTGTTTTGCTTCTGGTAGTAATCGGTCAGGTGTTTGACATTGAAAAATGCCAATGCTGTTTTTCCTGAACCTTGCGTATGCCAGATGATGCCTTTGGTTTTACCTTCGTTTAATTTGTGGGTGATTGCCATGGTTGCGAAAATCTGCGGATAGCGCATAATATGTTTTTGCAATCCACTTTCTTCTTCTACATAGGCAATGGCATAACGTAGAATGAAAGCCAGTCGTTCTTTGCTGAATAAAGAGGTTAGTATACGATGTGTTGGTGTATGAGGTTCTTTATTGACCTTGAACTCGGGGCTATGTTTTATGACTAATAGATTATTGTCTTTTAAAATGGCGTTTTCCTCAGTATCTGATATTATTCCCATTTTTTGTCTTACCGGATATTCCGGGTCTTCACGGAAATAGTTGAAATGCAAATCGGAATAGGCGCTTGTGGCATAAAATGCTCCAAAAACAGGTTCTACGATTCCATCTTCATATTCCATGTTGTTGGAGAAGACCATCAATTGGGTGATATTGGCAAAACGTCGGAAGTGCTTGTTTTTGAAACGGGAATTTATACGGCTTCTTTCAGCAATTACGCCTTCTTTATTGTGTGGTTTTTTTACTTCCACAAAAGCCAATGGGATTCCGTTTATCAGAATGGTAATGTCGGGTCTGAATTCTTCGTCTCCGTTTTTAGCTGTTAATTCAGGCGTTATATGAAAGCTGTTATTGTTGAAGTTTTTAAAATCTATTAACTTGATACCTGAAGTGGCAGTGAGTCTTTGATAAAATTTTCGTCCCAAGTCCTCAAAGTCCAATTCCAGACTTATTTCGTCCAACAGACGTAAAATGTCTTCTTTTGATGTGTCTGGATTGATACGCAAAAGACTTTCCACAAAAATATCTTCGAAGATATTGGTGTCTTCTCGGTTAGTTCTCTGTGAAAGCGGAATATATTGATAGCCTAACTTCATTAAATGAAGCAAAGCCGGAATTTTAACTCTTGAGTTTTCGTTAAATGCCATTATGTGGGAGTAAGGATTTATTAAACAATATTTGAGTTTTTGATTAAATATAGAGTAGTCTTAATTAGATTTCAAAGAATTGTCAGGCAACTATTTTTCTTTCAATTAAGCAATGTGAAACTTTAAATAATGGATTCGTTATTCCTTGATTGTAAAGATAATTTTTTTTTTGAATTTTAGAATTTAAAAGCAGTAGCCTCGTTGACAGCTACCGAATCGTTTCCTTGTGCGAACGCACCGATTCCTGACAGTATTGCCACTCCTGCCGGCAAAACTTTTCTACTCAGTTTCTCCATATTTGAAACATATTGGTTTATCATTTATTTCCAGTGCTTTACGATCTTTCGGGATAAATGTCTAAGGAAAGAAGATGTTGTATTGAATTGGCAGTTAAAGAAAGCATTGGAGTGGCTACTGGTTATTCCAAATAAAAAAGGTTGTATCGTCAGCTACAACCTTACAATAGGAAATAACCAGATAAATTTTATATCCAGCCCTCAATGACTGATTTTGAACCAAGCTCTGCCAGCGAACTGCATTTTGATTTTGATAAAATGCTTTTTCGATGTGAATTTATAGTATGAATAGACAGATTTAAAATTTCAGCAATTTCGGGAGTACTTTTACCGGTGAGTACATATTGAAGAACTTCTTTTTCCCTTTTTGAGAATAACTCCTTATCCGGTAATAGAACAGGGGCATTAATAGCAACATTATAGAATGAGGGCTCTCCATCCAATCCCAGAAAAGACAGGCCGGAACATTTATTTTCTGTTTTTAAATGAGTAATATCGGTTTGGATGCCCATCACACGAATTACAGAACCTAGCTCATCGCTCTGAAGCGTCACGGTTTGCATGAGTATCCATTTGTATGAACCATCGGCACAACGTAGTCTGTAATCGTAGCTTACTTTGTATTTCAGCACTTTTTCCGGGGAAAGATTATTGAAAAATTCGGTTACCTTTTGTTCGTATGCAGCAAACCGGGGCTTGTCGTCAGGATGGATATTATCAAATAGATATTCCACAGAAAATTTTTCGGGCTGTATCCCTATAACATTCGTGATATTGTCACTTACGAATTCCATTTGTACACTGGCAATGTTACAGATATAATGATAATATTCGCCAACATGGAAAATTCCGAGCATCTTTTTATAAATCTGAATCTCGAAATTTGGTGGAATGTTTCCGCTGCTGTTACGGGCAATCTGATGCCACGTTTTTTTCATCTCATTAAACTTAACTATTTCCATAATAAATTGCCTTTTACTGTCTTAGTCCTTTCAAAAATACAAAAAACTTAAAAATTCACTATTATTAGCGATTGTCTGGCTTTAAGGGGTTTGGTAACTTTGTTCGTCAGTTTATGAAATAATTAAACGGGAATTAATTTGGAAGCAATGAAAATAATAGTAAAAATCGCGCTATGCCTGTTGGTGTTTTTTAGTACAAATAGCTTTGCACAGACTACAGCCAAATATGAAACCCAAACTATCAGTACAGGACACGCCTCCCTGACTGCCGAAATTAAGAAAAACGGGACACAGTTTGAAGTGTGGATATACAACAATCACCCTACAAAAACATATAAGGTTGATTTTTCGGCTGATGTTACCTTTAGAGGGAAGAAAGGAGAATTTGTAAAAACCGTTACCGAGTCGCTGACCCTGAAACCGAACGGCAAAGGCTATGATGATTATGCAGCGATGGGTTGGGCAGACAACAGTTCAAACCTGTATTATTCATTAGTTGGAGGCACGTTTAGCAATTTTAACTGGAGCGAAGTCAGCGACAGCAATAAAAGTGAAACCTCATTAAACAATTCCTCTACTGATGCCGGCAAGAACAGTGTTTCAACTTCTACTTCCCGGCAGGCAGCCGCTGATGAACCTCGCTACAATGCTAATCCACAAGTCAAAGAAGCTGTTGAGCGCCAAAACCGATTGAAAACCTTGCAGGAAAAACAGGAGGAACAAAAAAAAGCCAATTATGAAAAGGCAATTGCTTATGAACAAAACCGACAGGAAAGCATAAAAAAGAGTAACGAAACCATAAGCGCGGTAACCGGTGCAATTACCGACTATATCTACCAGCAGGCAGAAGAAAAAAGAAAGGAACGTGAAGAAGAAGAAGAAAGAGTAGCACGGGAGTATGAGCAAAGAATGGCGGAATACGAACGGAAAGTAGCCATAGAAACCAAAATTAACAATCGCAAGACTGCCCTTGCAGAATTCCCCGCAAAAGACATTCCGCTGGGATCGCAGGAAAAAGCCGTAAGCATTTATTATTTTATGTATGCCTATGACAATTCTATAAACAATGAGGACGGTGCTGTTGTTTATGTATCCAATGTTTTTGAAATTGGCAGATACAAAGACGGAACCAGGGTTTATACGGCGGCTCTTAAAAATGATATAGCCAGGCTCACGCCTTTTGCGGAAGTACTGCACGGCTATTATTATACAGAGCAGGAGGCCGAAGAGCTTCGTCAGTCCCTTATATCAGTTCTGCAAGACACAGGAGTCGCTATAAAGAATGTAGATTATATGGGGAAGCCGGCCGCTAAAAACACTGTGGCCAAAGAAGAAGACTTTTGGGGCGAGACAAAGAAGACCCAAAGTACTGCGCCGGCCAAAGTAAATACTACAAAACCAACCGAACTTCCAAGAGAAGCGAAGAAGAGCAAAAAGGACTTTTGGGATTAAAAAAATATCATTATGAGACAACTATTTGCATTTTTAGCAGGACTTTTTTTTACAATAAATATCCAGGCACAACAGGCCGCGGCGCAGCTTGCATTTGAAGAAGCCGAAACCTTATATAATGAACTCCACGCAGCAAAACTGCCTTCAAACCAGCGTATTGACCAAATCGATAAGGTAAATCAAAAACTTAACGAGGTTGAAAAAATTGTTGGAGAGAAACCTAAAACGCTTTATCTGCGCGCACTTGCAAATAATTCCTGTTTCGAATATCTGAATGAGCAGGCTTTATACACCAGCAAAATAGCAGAACGGTACTTTACCGCCCTTGAGGTATCCAGAAAAAGTGCCGGGCGATATATGCAGCTCAAACAAAATGATGAAGTCGACGAACGCTACCGGGAAATGAAAAAAATAGTTGACAATTTGCAGAAATATCCAAAGGATCGCAAATCCTGGCAGAAGGAAAAACAGGCAAGAGAAGCACAAATAGCAAAAGCAGAAAAGGATAAAGAAGCCAGGAAGGAACAATTTCTAGCCGAAATCAAGCGCTACGATGAGAACAAAGACATATATTACCGTGAAATAGCTCCGAAAATTGATGCATGGGATTACAAAGAGGGCATCAGTATAGGCATGGATTTCAATGAGCTGCAGCAATCAAAAAAAGACTGGTTTAAAGGACACAGAATTGGTACAACGGGTTCATACCATAAAAATAAATATAAAAAATATGAAAGGGATTTATTGGCTGATGTAGTTATTGATAATGACAATAAAGTTATCTGTTATAGATTTCAGGTATTTAATTCCAAAGACTTTTCGAAGAATCCTATCACTGAAGATTTAGAAAAGCTTATCCAGAGTTTGAAAAAATATTTTGGAGAGGATCTTATTCTGGAAAAGTACCAGAAGCTTTATCCGTTTTATGTTATAAAATCACCTTATGCTAATCATAAAATAATTATTGAAACCGACCTGAGTTCTATTTCTTTAACTAAACTCAATAATAGCTTCACTGATCCGTATTCTTTTAAAGATGTCATCGAGGCAGGAGAATCTGCGGTTGATCCGGGTTTTCTTGAAAGATATTTTGGAAACTATAAAAATGGAACACTCAGATATGCTATAAGCAGAAAGGATGATATGCCTCTACTGGAATTAAATGTAGATGCTGACCCCAAGACCTATTATTTTTTATTAAATAAAGATAAAAATGAATTTGTTTCTAGATATTATTTAGATGCTCCCGGTGATTACGGTATCAGAGAGAAGCACTTTTATGATAAAAATGGATTCAGTATGCGGTTCGATTTGAAATCAGGAAAAATGATAGTTATTCATGAGAATAAAGAATATGTTTTTTTGAAAGAATATTAACATCCATGACTGTAGATTACACTGCGGTTTATGTTTATGTAAACTTATGTGTTATTGGCTGATTTGACGTGTTTTGGAGGTAAAATGATTGTTGATTGAGACTAGTAGCATTACCTTTAATCAGACAAGGCAGAAATTGGAGTTACTACATTTACCGGGACATAAATTTTAAGACCGTTGAAATAAAAATAAATATCTTAGCAATAAGAAAAAGCGGGTTTACCTGTGTTTAAATCAGCAGCAGTGCTTTCTCTTTAAAATTGTGGTCATAAGTTTTACGATTCTCTTTCATGTTCTAAAGTTAAGATTTGGTTCTTAACCAGAACTCCATGCTATGTTAGCACATCCGATAGCCTAACAGGTCCTATTTGTTTTACTACAACTTGACTGTTTTACAGCTGAATAAAAAGAAAAACCCCTTAAATCATTGGATTTAAGGGGTTTTGACTGCCTTTAAGGCTCTTTAGTCGGGGTGGCAGGATTCGAACCTGCGGCCTCCTGCTCCCAAAGCAGGCGCGATAACCGGGCTACGCTACACCCCGAAAAGGTGAGTGCAAATATAAGACTATATTTTTATTTTGCAACAGAAAAAAATGAAATAGGTTAATATTATTTTTAGATAGTTAAAACTAATCCGTTTATGCGTTTAATCTTTCGATAAAAATGTACTTTTGCGTTGGAAAAAAATAATTCACTATACTATTATGTCTGATACAATTGAAAAAATAAAATGTTTGATTATAGGCTCCGGGCCTGCTGGATATACTGCTGCAATTTATGCCGCCCGTGCGGATATGAAACCTGTTATGTATACCGGTATGGAACCCGGAGGACAGTTAACAACCACGACAGAAGTTGATAATTTTCCAGGGTATCCGGAAGGTATTGACGGGCCAACGATGATGATACAACTACAGCAACAGGCGGAACGTTTCGGAACAGAAGTAAGAATCGGGATGGCAACTGCTGTGGAACTTTCAAAAGAAAAAGGAGGCTGGCATAAAATTACGGTTGACGGTAACAAGGAAGTCCTTGCCCAAACCGTAATCATTTCTACGGGAGCTACCGCTAAATATCTTGGACTGCCAAGCGAACAAAAATTACGTGGTGGCGGAGTTTCTGCCTGTGCGGTTTGCGACGGATTTTTCTACAGAAACCAGGATGTTGCTATTGTTGGAGCAGGAGATACGGCTGCTGAAGAAGCAACCTATCTTGCCAATATTTGCAAAAGCGTAACCATGTTGGTTAGAAAAGATGTGATGAGAGCTTCTAAAGCAATGCAGCACCGTGTTGAAAACACACCTAACCTAAAAGTGCTTTTTAATACAGAAGTAGAAGAAGTAGTAGGAGATCAGGTTGTAGAAGGTTTAAGAATGATTAACAATGCAACCGGTGAGAAATCTGAAATTGCAATTACAGGATTGTTTATTGCGATAGGGCATAAGCCAAACACCGATATCTTTAAAGGACAGTTGGATATGGATGATACAGGATATCTGATCACATCTGGAAAAACAACCAAGACAAACCTTCCCGGAGTTTTTGCTGCCGGTGATGTTCAGGATAAGGACTACCGTCAGGCAATTACGGCTGCCGGTTCAGGCTGTATGGCTGCTTTGGATGCAGAACGCTATTTGGCAACATTACACTAATCTAAGAATTTATATCATAAAAAAATCCCAGACATTCTCTGGGATTTTTTGTTTATGATTGTTGTTCTGACTATTTTATTGGCTTTTTCATAAGCACCGCACTGTCAGTGAAATTTTTAATTTCAATTTTCTGGTCACCATACAATTGTAATTCCGATTTACCGGCTGCTTCAATTATGGCTTTTACACTCACCT
Source organism: uncultured Flavobacterium sp. (assembly GCA_964518395.1). Taxonomy (GTDB): domain Bacteria; phylum Bacteroidota; class Bacteroidia; order Flavobacteriales; family Flavobacteriaceae; genus Flavobacterium. The sequence continues at coordinate 72,052 of CAZFGA010000013.1, read as the reverse complement.
GAATGCTTCCGTTAGCATAAGCTTCGGTAGTAATTTCTGCATTTTTAGCATTTAGGTTCTTTCCTGTAAAATTAGAATTGTTGTCCAAACGTAATTTCAAATCCACAATATCACCTTCAATAACAGCGGTTGATTTTTGGTACATATCAAACTTTAAAGACTCTGAAGAAATCAGGGCTTTCATATTGGCACTTTTGCTCAATTCAACTGCCGCTGTTTCTGATTTTACGTTCAGCTCTATTTTAGATTTGTCATTGGCAAAAATCGTAAACCAACGCGATTTGACATTTAAAAACAACTTTGTATAGTCAAAGGTCTTGAATGTGATATTATCAAGTTCAATGTCAGAAAGTGCATTGATTGTGGATTCATTTTTTGCCGTTACCATTTTAAAATCGTCCGTATACGTTACTTTAACGCTTAGCTTCTTATAACTGGTTACGTTTTTTGTAGTGGTTAAACGCAAAACCCCGCCGTTTAGGCTGGATTCGATTATTTCATGCAGGTTTTCATCGGCTTCAATTTCCAAAGCATTATTGTCTCCTTTTACAAGGAAAATTTCAATATTGTCTTCTACTTCCAGGTTTTCAAAACTTTGGATTTCTCGGGGTGCGATGGTAACGATTTTCGTACCTTTTATTTTTTCCTTGCTTTGTGCAAAGGAAACGGCTGTTGTCAAAATGACGGCAAATAGAATAAGTCTTCTCATTATAATGTAGGGATTGTTTTCACAAATATAAATAAAGATTGCTAACGTTTTATGGGAGGATGAATTTTTAGGATTCGGACTTTTCTACGTGCGAATTGTTAGACTTGGTAACAAAAAAAATCCCGATAATTTCTATCGGGATTGTAGTATTAATTTTTGCTGATACTGCCACCAGAGTCAGCATTTTGTTTTAAGGAATTCCTTGGAACAATATTGTAGCTTACTTGTCCGCCGCTGCTTGCTTCGGCATCCAGTGTGAGGATAGGATGAGCGCTAATTGTAGCTGCGCTGGAAGCATTGGCCATAACATCATTCGCAAATAATTCATCGGCATCAATCTCACTAGCGCTTGAAGAATCTGCTTTAAATCGTAGGGCTTTACCTTTTAGATCTACGGAGCTGGCACTGCTGCTATTGCAGGTAATTTCGTCAGCTTCAACAGCAATGTCAATTCCAGAGGCGCTGCTTGCATCGACCAAAAGTTTTTCGGTTATCAGTGTGCTCGTGCTTGTAATCTTAGCAGCACTGGAGGCTTCAAGGCTTACAATAATCGGCATCTTTACCTTAATTTTTCTGGCATCAATATTTCTAAATCTATTGATGTCTGTTCCAATATAAAGTATCCCGTTTTCAACTGTTGTGGTGATATGCGAAAGCAGATTTTCGTCAGCTTCAACAACTACCTGATAGGCATCGCCTTGTTCTACTTCAACTTCAAGAGCATTGCTTACGCTGATTCCTTTGAAATCAATTATATTTCGTGACTCGGTTCTAACGTTTCCACTGCCTGTTATAGCTCTGTCGGTGGTGAACATACACGAAGTAAAGAAGATCGAAAATAGCAGGGCTATAATTAATTTCATGAAATAAATTATAATTCGAATCATAGTTAGTTGTTTTTGATGATTACTCCGTTTTTATCCATTTTTAAACCTTTTGGCTTATTGCCTTGAGGGCCTTCAGTTCCTTCTTTTTTTATTTGTACGCCTTTTTCATTAATTGTTACGGTTGTAGATCTCGAAGAGTTTTGACCCGTCATATTTTGGCGTTCCATTTCTTGCTCTACCTCATATCGTGCCTCTTGTTCCGCTTCTCTAGCTATTTCTGCTTCGTCAATCATGACCTCACCTTCCATGTACTCATTTTCATTTGCACAATTTAAGCATTTTACCTGAGAAGACTGCATTTGGTAGATATAAATGTCAGAATCGAACCACAAATCAAAGAAGTTGTTGTCTGTATGATCATAGTTTTGTACGCTCATATCCGGCTTGAAATAGGTTCCTTCCGGGAGATACAAGAAGATTTCTACTTTTTGATGACGGTATTTGTTTTTGATATCCGTAAGCAGGTAGTTATCAAAAATTAACTCATTTCCTTTGAATTTATAGCTGTAATTGATTTTTTCAGCTCTTTCTCTTGCTATTGCAAACGATTTGCCTTCTGCCTTTTTCTCTATCTGGATGTATGGTACTTTTTCATCGGTTTTCAAAATACGCAGGGTTACGTTGTTAGAATAGATAACCATTGCTTTTGCAGAATCCTGTGTGAATAGAAAATCTTCCCTGTCGTAGATGTCTTTGGCAAAATAATCATTGTATGTGAATTTGATTTTCAATGTGTCTTTCGGATTGAAATCGATTTTTTGCTTTTGCACCACTTTTGCATCAAATGCTACTTCTGTAGCTTGTTGCAGGCCTAAGGCAACTAATGTTCCGATAGAAATGATCCAAAGTGCCAGCAAGGTATATTTTGCAGGATTCCCTATTGATTTCATATTCGTAATCAATAATTTTAGTCCTAATATTAAAAGGAAGAAGAAAGGAATTCCAATAGCCATCAGAATTAGCAATCCTACGATCCAAAGAGGCACATCGGTAAAATTATCGATATAGCTTTGCCAAGGGAAATGTACCATTGAAAAAGAACCTGCCGTGATGAATCCGATAAGTAATGATCCAAGTGTTGCCGAGGCAATAACAACTAGAAATGCTCCGATAACTTTTCCAAAGATGGAGAAGATTTTTAGTAACACATCACTTAATCCGCTTCCGATTCTTTCCCCGGTATTTCTGGCTTGGTTGCCAATTTTATCATAATCTACATTCTTGAATTTTTCAGAAATAGTGTCGAATTCTTGACGGACCTTTTTTTCAATGTTTGAAATCGTCACAGGCTCGCCGGTCATTTCCAGTTTCTCTGTTGTGGTTGTTGCAGCCGGCATCAAAATCCATAAGATAACATAGATTAAAAACCCGGTACCAAAACCTAAAAGCAGGATAACCATAATGATACGCAGCCATAAAGGGTCGATTCCCAGGTAATGACCAAATCCGGCCAATACTCCACCCACCATCGAATTGTCTTTGTCGCGGTACAATTTTTTAGTTCTTCTGGTTGAAGAACTGTAATTATAAGTTTGCTCTGCGGCAGCTTCATCGTCAATTCGGTAGTCTTCCGGTTGTCCCATTACCGTAATAATCTCTTCAACGTCTTTAAGACCTACGACTTGTTTTTCGCCACGGTTTTTTTCGGTAAGCAATTCAGCAATTCGCATTTCGATATCTTTCATTATCTCGTCTTTTCCAGTCGAATTTGATAAGGAACGCTTTACTGCTTCGAAATAGCGATTTAATTTTTGGTATGCATCTTCATCAATGTGGAAGAACATACCTCCTAAGTTAATATTTACTGTTTTGTTCATGATGATTATTTTTGGCTGGTTATAATGTTTACGGCATCAGACAATTCGGTCCAGGTACCATTTAATTCTTTTAAAAATTGTTTTCCTAATTCGGTAAGACCATAATATTTTCTTGGCGGTCCCGAAGTCGATTCTTCCCAACGGTAGTTAAGAAGTCCATCGTTTTTTAATCGTGTCAGTAGCGGATAAACGGTTCCTTCTACTACAAGCAATTTAGCATTTTTTAGAGTATCAAGTATTTCTGAAGTATAAGCATCCTTTTCTTTTAAGACGGATAAGATACAGAACTCTAACACTCCTTTGCGCATCTGGGCTTTAGTGTTTTCAATGTTCATATATGTGCTTTTAAATTTTTAATTAATTGTGTTTTTTGAATTTTATTCTGGGCTATTCCATGTAATAGCTGTGGATTTGCTCCTATTGACGATAACAAAAGAGTTGTTGTCTGTTTTTAAATTTTCTGGATTTCCAAAAAATGTAATTGATGAGGCATCTGTGGCTTTTGCAATCTTTTCTTTGGCATTTAGCAAAGCAGACGATTGTGTATTTGCTGTTGCTGTCATCTTGTCCACAAAGAAATTTTTAGCATTGCAATAAGCGCCCGAGCTTGTATTAATGGTTGCTTTTTTTGCAGTTCCGGTTAGGCTTACTGTTGCTCCGCTTTTAAAATTACCTTTGAATAATTCGGTTTCAAATTTTCCGCTAAAAAGAGAACCTGAGCTGACTTTTACTGTCACTTTTGAATTTGGCAGCACCGTTCCTCTGAAATAGGAACCCGATAAAATTTCGATTTCAATATTGTCTGCGGCTATCGGTCTGTCAAAAAGCAGCTTTGATTTTGAAGAAGCCTTAAACGAATTGACATTTTTAGCGGCTACGAAAACTTTTAAAATGCCTTCGTTTTGATTTTTATTTTTTTTAGCATGATAAATTCTTAAGGTTTTTCCATCTGTTTCAGTAATGACAGACTCAAGCCCATTTTTACTGTCTCCTTCAATGCGTATTGAATTTTCGTCACTTTCCATATAAGATAATTCAATTCCTGATTCTACTTCTATTTTTGAAAAATCACTGATTTTTCTGCTTTCTGTTACTTGGGCAAAGCCGGTTAAAGCGGCTAGTGCCATTACTGTTGTGATGATGAATTTTAACATAACTGTTCGTTTTTTGATTGATGATTGATCGATGATTGATTGATGATGATTGTAGGATGATGAGTCCTGATATTTTATATTTTTTTCATGGCTTAGGATTGTTAAACTGTTTCGTTTTCTGATTGATGATTGATTGATGATTCCTTTTCTTCTGAAATTTCAGTTTTGTTTTCTTCTTTTTTCTGTGTCTTAAGAAAGTTGATGGTCAGCGGGTATTTGTATAATTCTCCATTTGCGGCTTTTATAGAAGCATAAATTATTAAGAAGAATTCGGCAACTTTTAGTGTAAAGAAAAGAACGACTGCTGTTATCCCGATAATCACGATTCCCGTAATTTGTTCCAGATGCAAATTCTCGATTAAAAAATCATCGTCATTGATAATTGCATTTATCGGCATGTTCTTGAAAATCGTAACGATGAAAATCGGAATGGCGATCAGGCATAAAAGTAAAGAATACAAAAGAAGGCTTAATTGAAAATTGATGGCCTGCTTTCCGTGATGGTCAATATAGTCTGAATCTTTTTTACTTGCTCCCCATATAATTATCGGAAAGATATAGTTCCCAAAAGGGATGAAATATTGCGTCAACGTACTTAAATGTACAAAGGCGCTTGTTGTTTTTTGATTTGATGATGTTTCCATGATTTAAAAGTATATAATAATATCCTATGCAAATATATGGCTAAAAAACAGTATCTTGTTTTGCATAGTACTAATATTTAACAAAAAATTAACAAATGTAAAATTATTAAAAACATTATAAATAGCTGATTGTCAATGTATATAATATATTTGGTCTCTTATCTGCCATCTCTTATCTGTTTTCTCTTTTTTTCTTTTTCAATCTCTTTTCCCTGCATTCCATTAATATTTACTATATTTCAGAAAAATAAAACAGATGGAATTTACGGCCGGAAAACTCAATAGATTTCTTTTTTTTAAGTTGCCTTCCGCTTTCTTATGCGGTGTAAGAGTAAAGAATATCGACCTGGAGCATTGTGTTGTTACGGTTAAGCATCGATGGATCAATCAAAATCCTTTTAATTCGATGTATTTTGCAGTCCAGGCGATGGCCGCTGAATTGTCAACAGGCGCTTTGGTTATGTATCATATAAAGAGAAGCAACAGGAAAATATCAATGCTCGTTGCAAACAACAAAGGTAATTTTACAAAAAAGGCAACCGGAAGGATTGTCTTTGCCTGTAAAGATGGTCACTTGATTGAAGATGCGGTCAAACGCACCATCGAAACGGGAGAAGGGCAGACTTTCTGGATGAAATCTATCGGAATGAATGAAAAAGGCGAGCAGGTTTCTGAAATGGATTTTGAATGGAGTATAAGGGTAAAATGATCCGGGACAGTACTTTGCCGTTAAACCTACCTTAATTAACATTTTATTACGCCAATGCACTCGTAAATTTGACATATAGAAAATTTATATGCTATGAAAATTTTGATTACAGGAGCGACGGGTCTGATAGGAACAGAGTTAGTTTCCCTGTTATTGCAAAACGGAATCTCAATCCATTATCTGACCACTTCAAAAAAAGAAATTAAAAACGAACCCAATTACCAGGGTTTTTACTGGAATCCGCAGCAAGGTATTATCGATGAAAATGCCTTAATGGGAGTGGATACTATTGTCCATTTAGCAGGAGCTTCAATTTCAATGCGATGGACTTCAAAAAACAAACAGGAAATAATTGAAAGCCGGACTTTATCCACCAACTTGATTTATAGGATATTGAAATCGCATCCGCATCAGGTGAAACATATAGTGTCGGCATCCGCCATTGGCATTTATCCTGACAGTCTTACCGCTTTTTATACCGAAGACAACAAATCTGTCGATAATTCATTTTTAGGACAAGTGGTCGTGAAATGGGAAGAAGCCGTCGACAATTTTAAAAGATTGAACATCAAGGTTTGTAAAATAAGGACAGGTCTCGTCTTGTCCGGCAAAGGTGGTATGCTGAAAGAACTGCTCAAGCCCATAAAGGTAGGGATGGGTTCTGCTTATGGTTCAGGAAAACAATGGCAGTCCTGGATTCACATGCATGATTTGGTGCATTTGTATCACTTTGCCATCCAACACCAGTGGGAAGGAGTCTATAATGCTACAGCGCCAAATCCGGTTGACAATCACGAACTGGTTAAAAAAATAGCAACTACTCTGGAAAAGCCTTTTTTTATGCCTAATGTTCCGGAATTTCTTCTCAAAATGCTTTTAGGCGAAATGTATATATTGCTGGTTTCAAGCCAGAATGTTAGTTCGCAAAAAGCTCAGGATAATGGTTTTGTCTTTAAGTACAGAACATTGGACAAGGCTCTTGATAATCTTTTGAACTGATACTAAATAAAAAGAGCTCCATTTTTTTGGATGGAGCTCTTTTTGGGGTGAATTAACAATTATTTCTTAGCAGTAATGCTAACCTTAAGTTCGATGTCGTCATTGATAAATTTGTCTCCAAGATTGTCAAACACAGATTTTGATCCGTAGTTCACATTCCATAGCGTTCTGTTGATTGTAAACGGATCGCTGACAAGGGTTACCGTATCTCCGTTAACAGTTACAGTAGCCGGAAACTTTACATTTTTTGTAATTCCTTTCATAGTCAAATTACCTTCCACAGTTGTTTTTCCGTTTTCAGTCACGGCTTTTGTAATCTCAAAAGTAGACTGCGGATATTTTTTTACGTTAAAGAAATGGTCGTAATCAGCTTCAGTGCCGCCGGTTCCTTTTAGGTGGCCTTCCAAATCTTCTTTCCCATCACCGGCTTTTAAGTCGGTTACGGTAATCGTATTCATATCAATTGTGAATTTACCGCTATCCAGCATATTATCTTTGATGGAAACTGTTCCATCGGTAAGATTGATTGTTCCGGTGTGTTTTCCTGTAGGCTTAGAACCTGTCCAGTCAATTTTGGAATTTGTGTTGTCTACTGTATAAGATGCAGCTTCACCAGATGTTTCTTTTACGGCTCCTGCTTCAGTAGTTTCAGCTTCTGCAGCCTTGTCATTTTTACAGGAAACTGTCAGAGTTAATGCAGATAAAATTAATAGGGATGCGATACGATTCTTCATAAATTTATTTTTTTAGCATAGCAAACATATCAAATTCAAGCTAGAAATCTCTTAAAATTATATTAAAATCAAAAAGCTTTTTGTATTTATAGGGCAGATTTATGAGAAAAAAAGAGTGACAATTTGACATTTTAAAACAATTGGCAGTACTTTTGCAATCCCTTGAAAAGCAGAAAATGAAATTTAAAAATATATTTAAAAGTAAAAATACTATGAATGCTGAAAATCAAGACAAAGAGCAGGAAATCGATGACGCAACTTTAGAAGCCAACGCAAATGGAGAACAGTTAATTGTAGAAGAATTAAGCGTAGAAGAGCAACTGACCCAAGATTTGGCAGCCGAAAAAGATAAATTTATCCGTCTTTTTGCAGAATTTGAAAACTACAAAAGAAGAACTGCAAAAGAACGAATTGATTTATTCAAAACAGCCAATCAGGAAGTTCTTCTGGCATTGTTGCCTGTTTTGGATGATTTTGACAGAGCTCAAATTGAAATTTCAAAATCAGGAGACGAGAACCTTCTAAAAGGTGTGGAGTTGATTCATGAAAAACTAAAAACAACTTTGGCTTCTAAAGGCCTTGAAGGAGTTGATGTAAAAGCGGGAGATTCTTTTGATGCTGATTTTGCAGAAGCAATAACGCAAATTCCGGCACCTTCAAATGATCTGAAAGGAAAAATTGTTGATGTTGTAGAAAAAGGATATAAATTGGGCGACAAGATTATTCGTTTCCCTAAAGTGGTAATCGGACAATAATGACTCGTTATGCCACAAGTAATCTCTGTGGTATTTCAATGCTAAAAATGAAAATATGAAACAAGATTTTTACGAAATATTAGGAATTTCAAAATCTGCAGACGCTGCTGCCATCAAAAAGGCATACCGTAAAAAGGCAATTGAATTCCACCCTGATAAAAACCCTGGGAACAAAGAAGCAGAAGAAAATTTCAAGAAAGCGGCAGAAGCTTATGAAGTTTTGAGCGATCCTCAAAAGAAGGCAAAATACGATCAGTTTGGTCATCAGGCTTTTGATGGTGCAGGTGGTTTTGGCGGTGGAAGTATGAATATGGATGATATTTTCAGCCAATTCGGAGATATCTTTGGTAGTGCTTTTGGAGCCGGATTTGGTGGTTTCGGAGGCGGAAATGCAGGCCCGCGCAGAGTGAAAGGAAGCAATTTGAGAATCAAAGTAAAATTGACTCTGGAAGAAATTGCAAATGGTGTTGAGAAAAAAGTAAAAGTCAAGAGAAAAGTACAGGCCAAAGGTGTTCATTATAAAACGTGTCCGACATGTAACGGACAAGGACAAGTAATGAGAGTTACCAATACAATTTTAGGAAGAATGCAGTCGGCATCAACCTGTCATACTTGCAGCGGTTCGGGACAAGTTCTTGAAAGCAAGCCGAAAGATGCAGATGCTCAGGGAATGATTATGGTAGACGAAACGGTTTCTATCAAAATTCCGGCCGGTGTTGTAGATGGAATGCAATTGAAAGTTTCAAACAAAGGAAACGATGCTCCGGGAAGCAACAGCATACCGGGAGATTTGATTGTTGCTATTGAAGAAGTCGAACATGAATTTTTAAAGCGTGAGGGCGAAAACCTGCACTTGGATCTGTATATAAGTTTCCCGGAAGCTGTTCTGGGTGTCACGAGAGACATTGATGCGGTAAACGGAAAAGTAAGAATCAAACTGGAGGAAGGTATTCAGTCAGGTAAAATCCTTCGACTAAAAGGTAAAGGAATTCCAAGTATCAATGGTTACGGCAATGGCGATTTGCTGGTGCATGTAAATGTTTGGACGCCTAAAAACCTGAACAAAGAACAAAAGCAATTTTTTGAAAAATCAATCGCAGAAGACAATTTCATCCCGAAACCGGAAAAGAGCGAAAAATCTTTTTTTGAAAAAGTTAAGGATATGTTTTCGTAATAATTCAAAATTTTTTATATTTGGAAATTACTAGGCAACTAGTAATTTTCTTTTTCATAGCAATTTTTCCCATCCTTGTGCAAATAAGGGTGGGTTTTTTTTGAAATTCTCATAAATTTTGCCTTCAAATTCCTTATTTTTACACACTCAGGGCTTAAGGCCTTATTGAAGAAATAAATCCAAAAAAACATAATGAGCAACATACTTGAAGTTAAAAATGTAGTCAAGCAATATGGTGATTATACGGCCTTAAATAATGTTTCGCTACAGGTTCCTAAAGGAAGCATATACGGACTTCTTGGTCCTAATGGAGCTGGAAAAACCTCGCTGATCCGAATTATCAATCAAATAACAATGCCAGATAGCGGTTCCGTTCTTTTGGATGGAGAGCAATTAAAGCCGGAGCACGTTCAGCACATCGGGTATATGCCGGAAGAAAGAGGTTTGTACAAAACGATGAAAGTTGGCGAGCAGGCACTTTATCTTGCCCAGCTAAAAGGACTTTCAAAATCAGAAGCCAAAAAAACAGTTGGATTATTGGTTTGACAGGCTTGAAATTCAAGGCTGGTGGAATAAAAAAATCCAGGAGCTCTCAAAAGGTATGGCGCAAAAAATTCAATTTGTCGTAACCGTTTTGCACAAACCAAAACTTTTGATTTTTGATGAACCTTTTAGCGGATTTGACCCGGTGAATGCCAATCTGATTAAAGATGAAATCCTGGAATTAAAAAAGCAAGGTGCTACAATTATCTTTTCTACTCACAGGATGGAAAGTGTGGAGGAACTTTGTGACGATATTGCTCTGATTCACAAATCCAACAAGTTGATTGAAGGGAAATTAAACGATGTCAAGAAAGAATACAGAACAAATAGTTTCGAAGTAGGAATCATGACTTCAAATGTGGAAGGATTGATGTATCAGCTCACTCAGAAATTTACTGTTGGGCAAACCAACTTCAAGACACTTAACGACGATTTGAAACTGGAAGTACAGATTGGAGAGTCTTCTCCAAATGAATTGCTGAATATTTTGACCCAAATGGGACAGGTAACACATTTCGTGGAAAAGATTCCAAGCGTTAATGATATTTTTATTAAGACAGTAAGCGGTAAATAGTTGCGGATTGAAAGCATGGAAGCATGCCAAAATCATTAAATCACAAATCGAAAATCTAAAAATGAGCATATTATCACTAATCATAAAAAGAGAATTCGTTGCAAAGGTCCGCAACAAATCATTTATAGTCATGACTTTCCTGAGTCCGTTGCTTATGGTAGGTCTTGTTGCATTTGTAGCCTATCTGAGCACAATGAAGTCTGATGTCAAGGAAATTGCAATCCATGACGAATCCAATCTTTTTGTCAAGGAATTCAAAAATTCTGACGAATATCATTATCTCGACCGTTCCAATGTCGATTTAAAAGCATTGAAGGATAGCATCGTTGCAGAAAAATACGAAGCCTTATTATACATTCCAAAGATGGAAGATAATAAAGAACTGGCTAAAAAAATACAATACATTTCTAATGACAGCCCAAGCCTTTCGTATATAGATGACCTGGAAAGCATAATTGCCCAAAAGCTTACAAAATCAAATTTTGAAAAAGCCAATCTCGATACGATAGCTATCAAGAATGCAGAAGCGGAAGTGGCAATCAGCCTTGCAAAAGCATCGGGCGAAGAAACGGTAAAAGGATTAAACGAAATCAAGATTTTTATAGGAGCTGCTTTTGGCTACCTGATCATGATGTTTATCATTATTTACGGGAATATGGTTATGCGAAGCGTCATTGAAGAAAAAACCAACCGTATTATTGAAATTATTATTTCATCGGTAAAACCGTTTCAGCTTATGATGGGTAAAATCATAGGAACATCTTTAGCAGGCGTATTGCAGTTTGTTATCTGGGCATTGGTTGGAGGAATACTTCTGTTTGTCGCTTCCGCATTTTTGGGAGTCAACATCGGGGCTTCATCATCGATGTCTCCGGAAATGATGGCATCGGCTAACGAAGGTATGGCTACTAATATGCAGTTATATGCTAATGAACTTAGAAATCTTCCAATTGCTACGCTACTGGTTTCTTTTATAGTTTATTTTGTTGGAGGTTACTTTTTATATAGTTCCATTTATGCGGCGATTGGTGCGGCGGTTGATAATGAAACCGATTCGCAGCAATTCCTTTTGCCAATTATACTTCCATTGATGCTTGGCGTTTATGTAGGTTTCTTTAGCGTGCTAAACGATCCGCATGGAACAGTAGCAACCGTATTTTCATTTATTCCGCTTACCTCGCCAATTGTAATGCTTATGCGAATTCCTTTTGGTGTGCCGTGGTGGCAAATTGTGGTTTCATTGGCATTGCTGTTTGGAACTTTCTTTTTGGTAGTATGGTTTGCCTCAAAGATTTACAGAATAGGTATCTTGATGTATGGCAAAAAGCCTACATGGAAAGAGCTTTACAAATGGCTTAAGTATTAAACGCAAAGTAAAAAGATAAGATATGCCCAAAATATTAGTTATAGAAGACGAAGCGGCAATCAGAAGAGTATTGACAAAAATTCTTTCTGAAGAAAGTGATTCGTATGTTGTTGAAGAAGCCGAAGATGGCCAGCAAGGTCTTGAAAAGATTAAAAATGACGATTACGATTTAGTGCTTTGCGATATTAAAATGCCAAAAATGGACGGGGTTGAAGTACTCGAAGCCGTGAAAAAAATCAAGCCTGAAATCCCGATGGTAATGATTTCCGGACATGGCGATTTGGAAACGGCCATTAATACGATGCGTCTTGGTGCTTTCGATTATATTTCAAAACCGCCTGATTTGAACAGACTTCTGAACACCGTTCGCAATGCGCTGGACAAAAAGAAGCTTGTGGTTGAAAATAAGATCTTAAAGAAAAAAGTCAGCAAGAATTATGAAATGATAGGCGATAGTGAAGCCATCAACCATATAAAACAGATTATTGAAAAAGTAGCTCAGACTGATGCAAGAGTTCTGATTACCGGACCTAACGGAACCGGAAAAGAATTGGTAGCACACCAGCTTCACGAAAGAAGCGAGCGTTCGGCAGCACCTTTGATAGAAGTGAACTGTGCTGCGATTCCGTCAGAATTAATTGAAAGTGAATTGTTCGGTCACGTCAAAGGAGCTTTTACTTCTGCCGTAAAAGACAGGGCAGGGAAGTTCGAAGCGGCTGATAAAGGAACTATCTTTTTGGACGAAATTGGAGATATGAGTCTTTCTGCCCAAGCCAAAGTATTGCGTGCTTTGCAGGAAAACATGATTACAAGAGTAGGTGCTGATAAAGACATCAAGGTTGATGTTAGGGTTGTTGCCGCGACTAATAAGGATTTGAAAAAAGAAATTGAAGAAGGACGTTTCCGTGAGGATTTATATCACAGATTGGCTGTTATCTTGATTAAGGTTCCGGCATTAAATGACAGACGTGATGACATACCTTTGCTGATAAGCCATTTCACAGAAAAAATAGCTACGGAACAGGGCAATGTGCCAAAACAGTTTTCTAATGAAGCAGTTGCTCTTTTGAAAGAATACGATTGGACAGGGAATATACGAGAATTAAGAAATGTGGTTGAGCGCTTGATCATTTTGGGAGGAAACGAAATTTCCGAAACTGATGTAAAGCTTTTCGCCAGTAAATAATAAGCTTCCCTGAAAAATAGCTCAGGGAGTTATACGATTAAAATGAAACTGAAAAAAATAAACGAAAATCTTCAACGAGCTTTGGCAGAAAATGGACTTGTTGAAGCCAACGAAATGCAATTGGAGACTTTTTCAACCATAAAAAGTGGTGCCGATTGCGTAATCATTGCTCCGGCCAAATCCGGTAAAACCACGACATTGGTGCTTAATGTGATTCAGAGACTTGAAAAAGCATTTGAGGAATCTCCAAGAGCATTGATTGTTGTTGAAAGCAAAGAGAAGATGATTGAAATGAAACAGCTTTTTGAAAAGTTTGGAAACTATACAAACCTTCGGGTGTATGGCGTTCATGATAAAGGCGATATTGATTTCGACAAAAATCATATTTCTCTCGGAATCGATGTTTTGATAGGAACGCCAAACCGATTGAGTGATATGTTTTCATCGGCAGGATTTGATGTTAACCGTTTGAAAATGTTTATAATTGAAGATACCGATGATTTGCTGCGATTGCGTTATGATACCAAACTGGCAAGAATTTCGGAATCGATGGGTAAAACGCAAAGGATTTTCTTTTCTGAAAATATAACCGAAAGGGTAGAATTCTTTGCAGATAGAATTATGATTGAGCCTCTGTTTTTTGAAATGGATGACATAGAGGAAGAAGAAACAGAATAATAACTAAAAAAACAGAAAAATGGGACTAATGAAAGTATTCTCGGGTAATGAGGTTATGGCAATAGCTTTAAAAACAAAATTAGAAGAAGCAGGTATCGAAACGCTGATGAGAAATAACAACCAGTCTGCGATTGTTTTGGGAACCGGAGGTAGTATTGCTGTTGAAATTTTTATCGATGAATCGAAATATGGAAAAGCCGACCCGATAATTACAGATTTCAAAATGAACCTTTAAAAAAAAAATAGGACTATGAGAACTTCGTTTGAAACTGAAAGACTGTTATTGCGTGAGTTGCAGCCCTCTGACGATGTGGGTATGTTTGAAATGGATTCTAATCCGGCTGTACATACATATCTTGGAAAAAATCCGGTTACCGATATAGAGCAGGTTCGTGAAGCGATTACAAATATCCGTCAGCAATATCTTGAAAATGGAATTGGACGTTGGGCGGTCATATTAAAAGAAACCGGCGAATTTATTGGCTGGTCAGGATTGAAATTTAGTAAGGAGGTCAATGGTCATGATACCTATTATGATTTAGGTTATCGTTTTAAAGAAAAACATTGGGGGAAAGGATATGCTTATGAAACGGCGAAAGCTTTTGTAGATTTTGGCTTTAACGATATGAAGCTTGAAAAAATCAATGCCTATGCTGATTTTGACAACTATGCTTCCCGAAAAGTTCTTGAAAAAGCAGGGATGCATTTTGTGAATTTCTTTGATGATGAAGGCGTTCAACAAGCCTGGTATGAAATAAAGAATCCGAATAGCTAACTATTCGGATTCTTCCATTTTATCAACTATGATTTGTTCTGTTGCTTTAATGGGAACTTTAGGAACGCTGTCATCTTCTCCCAGAACATAACCCCAAGGTTTCAGCCCGTCTACACGGTCAAAAATTACCTTAAAAATGGCAATAATAGGAATGGACAAAAACATTCCTTTAATACCCCAGATTAATTCTCCCAGAACCAATCCAATAAGCGCAGTAAGCGTGTTTATTTTTACTTTAGAGCCTACAATCTTAGGCATGACATAATTACTGTCGATTAAATGAATCACAAAGACACTGAAAATAACCAGAAGTACTGAGGTAGAATTCATTGTTGAAAAAGTCAACAAGACGGTAAGTATTAATGAAGTCAGTATGCCGATATATGGAATAACATTAAAAATTCCTGTGATCAATCCCAATAAGAAGGCATATTTTATTCCTATAATTTCAAAAGCGGTGCATGCCAATACCGATACAATCAGCATTTGAAGAAAAAGTCCGACTATATATTTTTTGACAATGTATTGTATGTTAAAAACAACGTCATAAACAATAGAAGAGTGTTTTTCCTTGAATAAGGAAACCAAAAATGTGAGCAACAATCGGCGATGCAGCAGTATAAAAAAGGTGTATAAAAAGATAAATACCAAAAAAAGCATTACAGACGAAACTGATAATAATGTCTGTCCCAATATAGAAGTCCCTTTGCTTAATGCCTCAGTCGTAGCAGAATTGATATAGCTGATCTGTTCGTGATTATCGATGTTAAATGTGTCTGAAATCCAATCCTGTAAAGTAGTTGAGGTAGCCAATAACTGTTCCTTAAAAGCAGGCAAATCGTTAGTCAGGTCGCTCAATTGATTCAAAAGCAGATAGGTTACGGATGTAATGGCTAGAACCAAAGCCAGCAATACGGTTGCTGATGATAGCGAACGCGGAAATTTCCAGCGCTTTTCTAAAAAGTTGGCAAACGGAAGCAGTAATAATGAAAATAAAAAGGCAAAAATTAGCGGTGCCAGCAGGGTTTCGCCAATAATAGCCAGATAGAACAGGCAAATGATGGAAACCAAAATATGGGCAAGCCGTGTGTAAAAAGGAGTAACTTTAGACATTAGTAAAATCTTTAGTATAAATATAAGTCAATTAATTTTGAATTCTCTATCAGGATTAGCAGTTTTTTCAGATTGCCTAATTCCTTAATTGCGTTATCTTTGCACCTTCAAAAATCAGGGGAACCCGATTTTACAATCAATTTCATAGCAAATCAGATGATTACAGTAAACGATATTTCAGTACAGTTTGGAGGAACCACGCTTTTTAGTGATGTTACATTCTCAATCAATGAAAATGACAAGATAGCCCTTATGGGTAAAAATGGAGCCGGAAAATCAACGCTTCTAAAAATAATTGCGGGTCAAAACAAACCGTCTGGAGGAAGTATTTCTGCACCAAAAGAAGCCATAATCGCCTACCTGCCACAGCATTTGTTGACAAAAGACGGGGCAACGGTAATGGAGGAAGCTTCAAAAGCATTCAGTGAGATTTTCAAAATGAAAGCTGAGATTGATGAGATAAACGAACAATTGACAGTCCGTACAGATTATGAATCTGATGATTATATGAAATTGATTGAAAGAGTTTCTGACCTGAGCGAGAAGTATTATGCGATTGAAGAAGTAAATTATGAAGCAGAAGTTGAGAAAATCTTGATGGGATTGGGCTTCGTAAGAGAAGATTTCTCACGCCAAACTTCTGAGTTTTCCGGAGGCTGGAGAATGCGTATCGAATTGGCTAAAATCCTTTTGCAGAAACCCGACCTGATTCTTCTGGATGAGCCTACCAACCACATGGATATCGAATCCATTCAATGGTTGGAAGATTTCTTGATCAACTCGGCTAAGGCCGTCGTAGTTATTTCTCACGACAGGGCTTTTGTCGATAACATCACAAACCGTACGATTGAGGTAACGATGGGTAGGATTTACGATTACAAAGCTAAATATTCGCACTATCTGGAATTAAGAAAAGACAGAAGAGTGCACCAACAAAAAGCCTATGACGAGCAGCAAAAAATGATTGCCGACAATCAGGCTTTTATAGATCGGTTTAGAGGAACTTTTTCTAAAACTGATGCCGTTCAATCCCGTGTAAAAATGCTTGAAAAATTAGTTATTGTACAGGTTGATGAGGTAGATACGTCTGCATTAAAATTGAAATTTCCACCGGCAGCCCGTTCAGGGAATTATCCTGTGGTTGTAAAAGATTTATCCAAATCCTATGGCGACCACGTAGTTTTCAAAGATGCTAATATTGTAATTGAAAGAGGACAGAAGGTAGCTTTCGTTGGAAAAAACGGAGAAGGAAAATCTACGATGATTAAGGCAATTATGAAAGAAATCGGAATCGATAGTGGTTCTGTAGAAATAGGTCATAATGCACAAATTGGTTATTTTGCCCAAAATCAGGCTTCTTTATTAGATGAAAATGCCACGATTTTTGAGACTATCGATAATATTGCAGTTGGAGATGTCAGAACGCAAATTAAAAATATCCTTGGAGCATTTATGTTTCACGGAGATGATACTACTAAAAAAGTAAAAGTGCTTTCAGGAGGTGAGAAAACACGTTTGGCCATGATCAAACTATTGCTTGAACCGGTAAACTTGCTGATTCTGGATGAGCCGTCAAACCACTTGGATATGAAAACAAAAGACATCATAAAAGATGCGCTTCGTGATTTTGACGGAACCTTGATTTTAGTTTCCCACGACCGTGATTTCTTAGATGGTTTGGCAACAAAAGTTTTCGAATTTGGCAACAAAAGAGTCAAAGAACACTTTGAAGACATCAAAGGTTTCCTGGAACATAAAAAAATGGATAACCTGCGCGAGATCGAGAAATAATTTTCTGATTGATGTGATTTATTGATTAAATTGCTTTCAAAATCAGAAATATATGATTCCTGACGAAATAAGCCGTTTAAGAAATTCAAGGATAGAACTGCAAGGAGTTGCAGACTTTTTGCCTTATCCGTTTATTATTGCCGAGGTTATAGATAACCAACACCTTAATACCTACCTGAACGAAAAATTTCTGGAAGAAATAGGATATACGCTCGATGAAATTCCAACCATTGAGGCCTGGTATTCTAAAGCCTATCCAAATGACGACTATAGAGATAAAGTCATTTCAACCTGGGATCAGGAAGAAATTTTGTCCCAGCAAGAAGGTAAGGTTTTTGTCAAAAGCAAATCACACGTAACTTGTAAAAACGGGTCGATTAGATGGTATGAAGTGAAAGCTTGTGTTATCAATAAGATCCACGTGGTTGCCTTTATTGACCTGGATAAGGAAATCCATTTTCAGGAAGAATTAAAAAACATTAACAAGAATAATGACCGCATGTTGTCTATTTTAGGACACGATTTGCGAAGTCCGGTTGCTAATCTGATGTCGATTTCGTCTATGGCGGCAAACACTGAAATATCTAGCGATGAGTTTGCTTCACTGATAAAAATGATCAATGAGCAGTCCAAACAAGTATTGGAATTGTTAGACAATACCCTTAATTGGGCGAAGTTGAATTTCAATACTATAAAACTGAATCTTGTTGAAATTGACTTTCGGGTAGTCATAGCAAATATTCTGGAAATCTATAAATCATCTTATGAAGCTAAGAATATCAACATTAATGTTGCTGTTGATGGCCTTAAAATAAGTTCTGATATTGAAATCGTAACCATAATTATCAGGAATTTGATTTCGAATGCCATTAAGTTTACGCCCCAGAACGGAACTATTGTGATCGAATCTTTTGGCAATAGTTTAAGCATAACGGACAATGGAATAGGGATGTCTGAAGAGATAATCAATAATATACTGCAAAATAATAATTCATCGCGAAGAGGAACAAACAATGAGCAAGGAACGGGTTTTGGCTTGCAATTGGTTGCGAATCTGGCCGAAAAAATAAACTGCGAATTGGCGATTCAAAGTGAAGAATCAAAAGGCACAGAAATACGCCTGAAATTCCAATAAATGAAAAAACCGATAGTTTTAACTATCGGTTTTTGATTTTTGCTACGGTATGCCAAAAGCATTGGCGTTTAATTCGTTCTTCCAATCGTCTCCAAATTTCTTGGATAAATAGGCAAATACATTATGATTATACATTTCGTAATAATCTAGATCTTTTGTTGTGACACAACCAAAGTCGTGATAACGAATGCCATATTTTTCCTGAAATACCAGATCTTCGTTTTTGATTACGGAAACAATCCCTCCCCGAAGATAAATAGTGACTGTATTGTTTTTAAGATCATTGTCAAAGTTGGCTTTGGCAGACATGGCAACATATTTAGTACACCCGATTTCATCTTGTTTTTGGCTAAATACAAATGACGAAATCAATAGCATGATTATACAAATATACTTTTCCATCTTTCTTTATTTTACACTTTCTACCAATCGTATAAACTCTGCTTTATAACCGTCTCCATCATTTGATAAGCCTTCTTTTGCCAATTTCTTGATGTCGTTGGAAGATTTGTTCGGAGTTAGCTTGGAATCTCTCAGTTTTAATCCAAACCATGCGACTGCGGCAGAAAATTTAAAATCATCAGAAGTACTGTTCAATGGTATTGACCTGTTTTCGATAACATTTACCAGTTCGATACTTTTATCGCCATCAGGTTTTTTATATCGGAATTTTATAGTAGCCAACTCATCATTATAGGTAGTTCCGCTTTCCTGTGTTTTAGTATATTTCAAATCAGGCAGTGTATTGGAAAATTCGCTTTTTACTCCGGCAGGAATAATTTCATATAGCGCCGTAACCGTATGGCCGCTTCCTAATTCGCCCGCATCAACAGCGTCGTTGGCAAAATCTTCAGCTTTTAGTTTTCGTTTTTCATAACCAATTAAACGATAGGATTGCACGTGTTTTGGATTGAACTCAATCTGGATTTTTACATCCTTGGCGATGGCAAACATTGAACCCTTGAATTCTTTTCCTAAAAAGCGATTGGCTTCCTGAATATTATCAATATACGCATGGTTGCCATTTCCTTTGTTGGCTAAAGTCTGCATTTTACTATCCTTATAATTTCCCATACCATAACCAAGACAGGTCAGAAAAACACCCGATTTTCTTTTTTCTTCTATAAGGGTCTCCATATCAGAATTGGACGATTTCCCTACGTTAAAGTCACCATCGGTTGCCAGAATAACCCTGTTGTTTCCGTTTTTGATGAAATTTTCCTGAGCTGTTTTATAAGCCAATTCAATTCCTTCACCGCCAGCTGTGCTTCCTCCTGCATTTAGTTTGTCCAAAGCATCGATAATGGTTTTTTTCTCATCTCCTGATGTTGGAGGTAACACCATTCCGGCAGCTCCGGCATATACCACAATAGAAACCTTATCTTCTTTTCTTAGCTCATTGACTAAGATTTTCAGTGACTGTTTTAGCAATGGCAATTTATTATCATCGCTCATAGAGCCGGAAACATCAATTAAGAAAACAAGATTGGAAGCTGGCAGTTTTTCAGTTGGGATAATTTTTCCCTGCAAGCCGATTTTCAATAATTTGTGTTTCGGATTCCAAGGTGCGTCACTGTATTCTGTTTGTATAGAAAACGGCTCGTCTCCTTTTGGCTGCGGATATTTGTATTTGAAAAAGTTGACCATTTCTTCTACACGTACTGCATCTTTCGGTACTTCCTGTCCGTTGTTTATAAATCGGCGTATGTTGGTGTAAGACGCATTATCCACATCAATCGAAAAAGTAGAAAGTGGTTCGCTCTTAGGATTTTCAAACGGATTTTCTACAAACGGATTATAGTCTTCCGTATGTTCATCCATTTTATAAACTTCGTTGTTTTTCTTTTGCTTTAATGCTCTGAATCTTTTTCTCAACTCTCTTTTAGAAAGTTTAGTTTTAACTACAATTACTCCATTAGCACCACTGCTGCCATAAATAGCCGTTGCCGAAGCATCTTTTAAAACAGTAATTTCTTTTATTTCGTTTTGATTGATACTTCTGAAAGTTTTTTCATCTACAGGATTGCCGTCTACAATATATAAGGGCTCATTAGCACCATTGACTGATCCAACACCTCTAAGAACAATAGTTGAGTCTCCGCCAGGCTGCCCACTTCCAGTGCCTACATTCAAGCCGATAACTTGTCCTTGTAAGGATTGGATGGTAGAATTAGTTATTTCTCCTTTTACATTAAGTTCTCCTCGTGATTGTCTGGGGTTCCATACTAATGCTTTTTTAGTAACTGCTTGGAAAGGTATTTCATCTTCTTCTTTCGATTTGCGTTTTGATTTACGAAATCTTTCATTAATGGCTACTTTACTGGAAGCTGCGTTTGTCTGTTTTTTTCTGGATTCATATCCCGTTACAATAACCTCGCTGAGCATTTCAGAACTTTCTGATAAGGCAATATCTAATGTAGATTTGTTTTTAACGGGTGCAGTTGTTGATTTATAACCTACAAAGGAAAAAGCCAATTGCTCGTTAGGATTGACCACAATGCTATATTTTCCGTCAAAATCGGTCTGAGTGCCACGGGTTGTTCCTTTAACGACTACATTAACACCTGGCAATGGCAATTGTTGGCTATCAACAACAGTTCCGGTAATAATTTTTTCATTCGTAACCGGATTGATTTTGGTTTCGGTAACCGTAATTTGAGCCTCTTTAAGCATTTCTTCTTTTGGTTCGGCTTGAGCTATTTCGGCAGTTTTTGCTGTAAACTTACTTAAAGCTTCTTCGTCAGGATCGAATTCGTCAGTGTCTTCATTAACCGCCAAAGCATCCTCTGTTTTTATATTGACAACCTTACTTTTGATAATTTTAGATGTTTTGGTTTCTGTCTTTTCAGGTTTTGCAGAAACATCAGAATTATCAGCAACGGCTTCTTTTTCAGAATTAGAAATCGTGTTTTCTTTTTCTTGAGTTACCACTGGATTTTTTGGCGTATCGATTGTGTTTTCGTCTGTTTTTAGAAATTGGTATCCTAAAGAAAAGAACAAAAGAAGTGAAGCAGCAATCCCAATTTTTTTCCAGAGTGAGATTGTTTTTTTATCTTCTTTCTTATCCAGCTTTTCTTCAACACGAGCCCAGACTTTTTCCATAGCAGGAAAGTCTTTCGTTTCGGCCTTTTTGGAGGCATCATTGAATTGTTCGAATATTTTATCTTGATTTTCCATCACTATTTTGCTTTTTGATAATAAAGGTTATTGACCAGCTCTTTTAGTTTGGTCTTCGAGACATTCAGTTGTGATTTAGACGTTCCTTCTGAAATATCAAGCATCTTGGCGATCTCTTTATGAGAATAGCCCTCAATGGCAAAAAGGTTGAAAATGGTTCGGCATCCTTCGGGAATAAAATTCAGCAGGTTTAGCAGATCTTCTTCCTCCAGATCGGTCACGTGATTTGTAATCGGCTGTGAAATGATTTTCACGTCGTCAAGATACATGTTGAAGTTGATATTTTTCTTGAGCGACAGTAAGCATTGATTGACCGCAATCTTTCTGGCCCAGGCTTCAAAAGCCCGAACTTCCTTCAATTGATCGATTTTCGTAAAAATAGTATAGAAAGCATCGGCCAACGCTTCTTCTATTTCTTCCTCTTTCTTTAAGTACCGCTTGCAAGTCCGGTACAGCTTCGGAGCCAAGAGCTCATACACCTGACGCTGTGCGTCTCGTTGCATTTTTCTGCAGGCTGTAATTAGTTTTTCGTCTATCACAATAAATGTCTTTCCTGTATAGAGAGAGAAAAAGATAAAAAGGTTGGGATGGGGTGGAAAAATTTATGATTTTAGATTTATGAGGTAAGATTTATGCTCAACCGAAATCAGAAATTTATGATATAAGATTTACACTCAAACCGAAATCAAAAATCTCAAATCATTTATCAAGTGTAAGCTTATATATATCCGACTTCAAGTCGTCGTTGTCTTTGTCTTCGCATAGCAAAAATTCGATTGCCTTTTCGTTTTCTTTGTACACCGTGAGTCCTTCAAATTTGTGGGTATCGGTTATTTTTTGGGTAAAATCGATTTTCATTTTCTCAATGTCCAGCCTGCCTATAAATGTTCCGAGTACCGCTCCGTCATCATAGGTTGATTTGGTGTTTTCGACAGTCGCTAAAAAATAAATTTTTCCATCGACACGAACGGCATCTGTAAAAGAACTTTGTATCCCTTTTATTTTAGGCAGCTTATAGGAATTATACAGAACGGAAAAATCATCGGTCAGGTTATTTCCCCCAATCGTGAAAATTCCGTTTTTGCCGGAAGCTCCATTACCCCGGTTAAAAAGAAACCAGTTTTCGCCGTTATAGACAACCCCTTCAATATTGAAATCTTCTGGTTTTGTATTTCCAAAACTTTGCATAACCAGATAAAGGTCGGTTACATCTGTTTCTTTGATTTTTTCTTTTTTGTCCACATCAAAATGCACCATCTTGTTTCGGTTTTCGGTAGAACCCGACCCAAAAATATAGCAGTCTTCTCCAAAGCCGGCAATAGATTCGAAATCGGGCTTTTGGGCTTTTGGGATATTCTCTGTCGGTACGCCAGCAGCCGTTTCTATTATTTTATGCGATTCCAGGTTTTTGCTATCGATATGATATTCATAAAGAACGCTGCTATTATCGGAAATTATAAAAAGAGAATTGTCTCTGAAAACCAATCCGGAAGCGGAACCGATTCCGATAATCTGAAATAATAATTCAAGTTGAAATTTTTGCATGTGTGTTTATTTGAAGAAGTAGTGAAATGGAGTTTGGAAATAATTTACCGTTAGAACGCAAATTCTTAGGATAAATATATACATTTATGTAAAATAATATCCTATGAGAACGATAAATACGGACGATTTCAAAATTACCGGCCCAATAAAACTATCTGATCTGCCAACATTGATAGACCTGAAAGCTAAGAATGACGAAGTAAAAGAAGCTTTGAATGAAACGCGTGAGGCGTTAAGCGATTTGCAGGATAAAATGTATGCCCATAACCGTTATAGCGTTTTGATTTGCCTTCAGGGAATGGATACTTCCGGTAAGGACAGCCTTATCCGTGAAGTTTTTAGGGAATTTAATCCAAGAGGAGTAGTGGTGCATAGTTTTAAAACACCCAATTCAACCGAACTGGAACATGATTATTTGTGGAGGCATTATATTGCCCTGCCTGAAAAAGGAAAATTTGCTGTGTTTAACAGAACACATTATGAAAACGTCCTCGTTACGCGTGTCCATCCGGAATATATCTTAAATGAAAACCTGCCGGGAATTGAGAAGGTTGAAGATATTCCAAAAGATTTTTGGAAAAAAAGAATGAAGCAAATAGCCAATTTTGAAAGTCATATCGCTGAAAACGGAACTATTGTTTTGAAATTTTTTCTGCATTTGAGTAAAGAAGAACAGAGACAGCGCCTTTTAAGACGGCTTGAAAAAGAAAAGCACAATTGGAAATTTTCACCGGGTGATTTAAAAGAAAGAGGTTTTTGGCATGATTACCATCATTATTATGAAGAAGCCATCAACGCAACATCCCAGGAAAAAGCACCTTGGTATGTTATACCGGCAGATGATAAGAATGCTTGCCGTTTACTTTTGGCAAAAACAATCTGGGACGTCTTGTCAAAATACAAAGACATAAAATATCCTGAATTGGAAGATAAAGTCAAGGACAATATATCATTTTATAAAAATGAACTCACTAATGAGAAATAAAGAAAAAGCCTTGGATTTTCCAAGGCTTTTAATATAAAAATTAAAGTCTAAATCCGTACGCCAGACGTAAGGCCAGCTGTCCGACTCCTTCGCCATTTTCCCTTGGGAAATCATTGTAGTATTCATAGCGAATACTGGCATCGAAATATTTGTTAGCATAACCAATTCCAGGAGCTAATAACAAGCTCGTCTTATCATAGTCATTGGTTACAGAAAAAGCGGCACCAAGCTCGCCAAGCACATAAAAACGATTTTCCCATACAAAAGCCTTGAAACCGGCTTTGGCAGGAATAAATCCTAAATCAGGAATGTCGTCCCCAATAAATAAATTGGTAAATCCGGTAGTAAACGTAATCGAATACCGTTGATTAAGGTCATACTGGATTCTGGCATCGGCACCCAATGAAAAATCGTAAGGGTCATCAAAAATAAAACCTCCATTTATTCCAAACCCTAAACGAAACCCTTGGTCATAATTTTCAGTAGCGCCAATTGCAGAAGTGGTTTCCTGAGCAGACATGTTGCCTGTAGTTAGAACCGTAAAGCAAAGTAAAAATAAGCCGGTGATTGATTTCAATTTTCTCATTAGATCAGGTTTTAAAGTTACTAGTATAAATTTAACAATAATACCGCCACTTCTCCAAATGTTAATTTTTAAAGTATTGTTAAAAGATTAATAAGGTTATAAGGGATTGATTATGAGTTTATTGTTGTATTTGTGGGGTTTGTCTTAAAAAAATTAAATATTTTTAAAAGTGTGGAATTCTTGTATATGGTGCTATCTTTGCCACACAATTTTCTACACAATCGTGAATTTACATCAATACACCAAAGAATTTTCATATAACCTTAAATTAGCCTATCCCATCATTTTGGGTATGCTTGGTCATACACTAATCGGAATTGTCGATAATATCATGGTTGGTAAGTTAGGTGCCACTGAATTAGCCGCTGTTTCGTTGGGAAATAGTTTTATTTATGTAGCGATATCGCTTGGTATTGGTTTTTCTACGGCTATAACTCCAATTATTGCACAGGCTGATGCGGAAAAAGATACTTTAAAAATCAGGTCTGCATTTCATCATGGCTTGTTTTTATGTGCCATTCTGGGCTTTACCTTGTTTGGTGTAATTGTACTCGCCAAACCGTTGATGTATTATATGGGACAGCCGGAAGAAGTTATCGTTTTGGCGAAGCCTTATATTGATTGGGTTGCTTTTTCATTGATACCACTGGTTGTTTATCAGGGATATAAACAGTTTGCAGACGGACTTTCGATGACAAAATACTCTATGTATGCAATTATCATGGCCAATGTCGTACACGTCATATTAAACTATCTTCTAATATACGGAATCTGGATTTTTCCAAAAATGGGCATTATCGGTGCTGCATTGGGAACAGTAATTTCCCGACTTATGATGCTTGCTTTTATGCACCTGATTTTGTCTAAGAATAAAAAACTGACTGCCTATTTTCAGAATTTTAGTTTTCAGGAAATTAAAAAGTCAATGCTGAAAAAGATTGTAGACCTAGGATTGCCTTCTGCTTTGCAGATGTTTTTTGAGGTTGCTCTTTTTACGTCGGCTATTTGGCTTTCAGGTTCTTTGGGCAAAAATAGTCAGGCCGCCAACCAGATTGCATTAAGTTTGGCATCGGCTACCTTTATGTTTGCCATGGGATTGAGCGTTACGGCTATGATTCGTGTTAGTAACCAAAAAGGACTAAAAGATTATAAAAAACTTATTGTTGTGGCCAGATCTATTTTTCTTCTGGCAATTATTATAGAGATTATTTTTGCAATCTGTTTTGTGCTTTTCCATCAATATCTGCCGCATTTGTTCCTTAATATGGAGAAGAATGCTTTGGTCATAGATAATGAAGAAGTAATAACCATAGCTTCGCAACTGCTTATTGTTGCTGCTGTGTTCCAGATTTCTGACGGACTTCAAGTAGTCGTGTTAGGGGCTTTGAGAGGACTTCAGGATGTCAAAATTCCGATGTATATCACATTTGCGGCCTATTGGGTTGTCGGATTCCCAGTTTCGTATTATCTTGGGAAACATACCGATCTTAAGGCGACCGGAATCTGGATAGGTCTTTTGGCAGGTTTGACCGTTGCAGCGGTATTTTTGTATATTCGCTTTAATTATCTAACAAAAAAATCGATAAAAGACACTGCTGTCAAAACAGCAATCTAAAATCAGCAATCTAAAACCATAAATCTAAATAAACTATGGAATTACCAAAATTTTTATTAGGCGACAATACCGACTTTCCAGAGGATATCTTTATTATCCACATGGATTATCCAAGGTTTATTATCAATCTGAAAGATGACGAAGTTGAATTTCTGGAAGAAGCAGAAGATCTGGATGAAGGAGAATTAAATCAGGTAATGGAGACTTTGATTACGGAAGCGAATGAGTTTTATGATAGGGAAGTAGGACGATACGAAGAATAATTTTAGATAGCAGATTTTAGGTTGCAGATGGCAGGTCTGAAATCTGCAACCTAAAATCTGCTATCTGAAAACTTCAGGTTACCATTGATTACAATATATTTTAAGCCAAACAGATTTTATGAAATTCCAAGATTTATTAGCCTATAAAAAATCTTTTGAAGTTGCTATGGCAATTTTTGAAGTATCAAAGTCTTTCCCCTCAGAAGAAAGATATTCCCTTACTGATCAAGCTCGTCGTTCTTCGAGAAGTGTTTCGGCTAATATTGCGGAAGCTACGAGAAAAAGAATGTATGAAAAGCATTTTATTTCTAAATTAACAGACAGTGATGCCGAAAATTCAGAAACTCAAGTCTGGCTTGAATATGCCCATGCCTGTAATTATATTGATGAGGTCTATTTTAAACAACTGATAGAAAAAAGCTTAGAAGTGGGAAGGCTACTAAACTATATGATCAAAAACCCCAAAAAATTTCTATAAGCTACAACCTGCCATCTAATATCTGCAACCTTAAATCTTGATATCCTTAAAATCTTTACTGTTTTGGTAGATTTGTAATAGATTTTGTGCTGCGGCAAATGGGGAGATTTCACTATTTTGTACCGCTTTTTTATTTTCCTCCAAGAGGTTTTTTATTTCCGGATGCTCAAAAAAGTGATTTTTTAGCTGTTCATTGATGGTTTCTAACAGCCAATGCTGATTTTGGTCTTTTCTTCTCTCGTAAAAATAATCATTGCCTTTCGTTAGAGTGAGATATTCTGTGATCATTTCCCATATTTCAGAAATTCCTTCATGGGTTATCGCACTACAAGTTGTGACTTTAGGCTGCCAACCGGAGCTTTTTGCCGGAAAAAGATGCAATGCCCTATTAAATTCCGTCTTTGCCATTTTGGCTTTCTTGATGTTGTCGCCATCTGCTTTGTTGATGACTATAGCATCGGCCATTTCCATAATGCCCCGTTTGATTCCCTGAAGTTCATCTCCGGCTCCCGATATTTTCAAGAGCAGAAAGAAATCTACCATGCTATGAACTGCCGTTTCACTTTGTCCAACGCCAACAGTTTCGATAATAATAGTGTCAAATCCGCAGGCTTCACATAAGATGATGGTTTCCCGTGTTTTACGGGCAACGCCACCAAGCGTTTCTCCAGAGGCAGAAGGCCTGATATAGGCATTTTCATCTTTGACCAATTCTTCCATACGGGTTTTGTCGCCTAATATGCTTCCGTGCGAAATGGTACTACTAGGATCGACAGCCAATACGGCTACTTTTTTGCCTGATGCGGTTAGATAACTACCAAAGGCTTCAATGAAAGTACTTTTACCAACGCCAGGAACTCCTGTGATCCCAATTCGTACAGAATTATTGGAGTAGGGAAGACAAGCCTGTATAATTTCATTGGCTTTTTCCAGATGCTTGGGTTGGGTACTTTCGACTAAGGTTATGGCACGACTTAAAGAAATTTTATCTCCTCTTAAGATTCCATCAATTAATTCTTGCGCTGAAGGCTGCTGCTTTCTAAATTGTATGATTTGGGCAACTGAATTTTTGCCAATGCTTTCGGGCTGGCTGATTCCTTCTTTTTCTTTTAACGCAGATTTATGTGGATTGGATTTAGACACGATAGCAGTTTTGAGAAGTAAAAGTAATGAAAACAAAAACAGTTTCAAAAAGCCGCCGCCTAAAGAAACTGTTTTTAATATCGGATTGCTTTTTATATTAATAAGCAGCAGTGAATCGAACCTGGTGGTGTTTTGGGTTTTCAACTTCATCAGCGATGACTACGGCAAGATCTTCTGCTGACAAGATGCTTCTTTGATTTTCATCAAAAACAGGGTTATCCAGACCAAGACGGTAGTTTCCGGTTCTTCCGGTTGTGATTCCCTGGTGCATTTCAAAAGCCGGGCTGAAAAAAGCCCAAT
The DNA here is from genome assembly GCA_964518395.1 of uncultured Flavobacterium sp. Lineage (GTDB taxonomy): Bacteria > Bacteroidota > Bacteroidia > Flavobacteriales > Flavobacteriaceae > Flavobacterium. Next base: position 43,217 of record CAZFGA010000013.1, on the reverse strand, counting down.
CCAGTTCTTTTTCTTCCTTTAATAGGTTGAGGTAATCTCTGGCTGCGCTTGCACCTGCATGATATTCTTTTGGAAAGTCGGGCGTATCAACAGCCTGTAGCCCAGGAGCTACAAATAAACTTCCGGCTCCTCCAATAGTTATGAATCTTTTTACTCCGGAAAGTTTCACGGCTTCCTGAATTGCTTTTGAACCTGCAATAAAATCATCGTAGATGTTTGGGTTTGTCCATCCTGAATTATAGGCACTCACAACTGCATCATGTCCTTTCAGGATTTGAGCCAGTTCCTGAATATTTACTATATCCGCAGCAACATATTTTACATTTTGCATGTCAGAATTTTTCTCATTTCTTGAAATAGCTGTTATTTCATGATTACGGCTTGCCAGTTCGGCAGTAATTTTTGAGCCTACAAATCCTGTGGCTCCGATAATTGCGATTTTCATAATTATATTTGTTTTAAGAGTAATAAAAAATGTTACAGTTTAGGATAAAAAAATAGCTAAAACTTGCCTGAGAATTCAGTTAGTGAAATGATACTTAATTCTTTACTGATCTTTTCATTGATTTCGTCATACAGTTCGTCTAGTTTATTATTGATGTTTTTTCCAACAGGACAATCCGGATTGGGGTCATTTTTGGAATAGCCTAATGTTACTTTTTCAAAAGTCATTTTAAAAATATCATCAAGGTTAATTTTATCAGCAGGTCTCAACAGTTTGGTCCCACCGTTTTTTCCTTCTTTGCTTTCTACAATATTGTGTTTCTTTAGGTTGGCAATCTCTTTTCGAATCAGGACAGGATGTAGGTTCATGCTACCTGCCAGGAATTCAGAAGAAAGATATTCCTCAGGAAACTTTGACAGAAGAGTCAGGATATGGAGCGTAATAGCAAATTTGCCAGAAATCATACTGTAATAAAATATGTTACAAATGTATAGCAGATTTAATTCTTAACAAATATTTTGGCTTTTTTTTATGATTCTCAGGTAGCTTATAAATTGTAAGTAATGCCGTAAATTTGCACTTTCAAATATGCCTATAGCTATCGACTCTAATGTTTGCTATTTGCGTTGGTAGGTATTTGCCACTTTTCTCATCACTCAAAAAAAAAACAAAAGACGGAAAACAAATCTGCTAAAAGGCTTTCCGTAATTTGAAGCTATAAAAATGGATAGTATTATCTTATTGTTTTTGTGCCTGCTGATTGGATTTGCATTGCAAAGAACAAAGATTTTTCCGGCAAATTCGCATCAGGTATTGAACCAGTTTGTGATTTATATTTCACTGCCGGCTCTGGCATTGTTTTATATCCCTAAGATTGAAATCAGCTCCAAACTTTTATTTCCTCTGGGTATAGGCTGGCTCAGCTTTTTACTTTCATTCCTGTTTTTTTCGGTGTTGGGAAGCTATTTCAAATGGTCGAGAAAACTAATTGGTTGTTTGGTTTTGATGGGAGGTTTGGGAAATACTGCTTTTGTTGGTTTTCCTGTAGTTGAGGCATTATATGGCAAAGAAGGCATGGAAACTGCCATCATTGTTGATCAGCCGGGCACGTTCGTAGTTATGGCAACTTTGGGTATTATCGTGGCATCGCTTTATTCGAGAGGGACTCCGAATCCTAAAGAAATTGTTTCAAAAATTGTGCTTTTTCCTCCATTCCTGGCTTTTTTCGCAGCCATGCTAATGAATGTTTTTAGTGCTGACTTTACAGAAAGTCTTCAGTTGGTTTTCCAACGATTGGGAAGCACGGTTACTCCGATAGCGCTTGTAGCTGTTGGGTTGCAAATCAAGGTACAGGAAAAAAGCAGGCATTGGAATTTTTTGGTATTGGGATTGTTTTTCAAACTGATGATTACTCCGGCATTTTTTTATGTCTTATATAAAATAATTTTTAACGGAAACGGAATCGAAACGGATGTTGCTATCCTCGAGTCGGCTATGGCACCGATGATTACGGCATCAATCATTGCTTCAAATTATGGACTGAAGCCTAAACTGAGCAGTATGATGATTGGGATCGGTATTCCGCTTTCATTCCTAACATTAGCCTTTTGGTATTGGATTTTAACTACCTTTTAAAAAATGAAAACAACAGATTTAGATTTTCAGGCTCAAGATAATAAGGAATTGGCGCAAAAAACGGTCTATTCCATTCTCTTTTCTATAGCTTTTGCGCATTTGCTGAATGATTTGCTCCAGGCAGTTATTCCGTCAGTGTATCCAATATTAAAGGAAAGCTACAAACTATCATTTACACAAATCGGACTGATTACTTTTGCTTATCAGATGGCGGCTTCTATCTTGCAGCCGTTCGTAGGGTTTTATACAGACAAGAAACCGCAGCCTTATTCGCAGATATATGGCATGTTTTTCACCTTGTCAGGAATTATCCTGCTTTCGTATGCATCGAATTTTTATATTATCATAATTTCGGTAATCCTCGTAGGGATAGGATCGTCTATCTTCCATCCGGAAGCTTCCCGAATTTCATTTCTGGCTTCGGGCGGAAAACGTGGACTGGCGCAGTCGGTTTTCCAGTTGGGCGGAAATGCGGGTACGGCTATCGGGCCATTATTAGTAGCATTGTTGGTAGTGCCTAATTCACAACGCTACATTTTATTTTTTGTTATTATTGCTGCTCTGGCATTACTTGTTTTAGGGAGAATTGCCCGTTGGTATGCCAATCATCTTACCTTAAGGGCCAAGAAAAAAGTAGAAGTTGTTTTACCGGATTTGTCAAAAAACAGGATTATCTTATCCGTAATCATCTTGCTGATATTGATCTTTTCTAAATTTTTCTACATGGCGAGCATGTCGAGCTATTTTACTTTTTATCTTATCGAAAAGTTTAATCTTTCTGTACAAGATGCCCAATTCCACTTGTTCTTGTTTTTAGCTTCCTGCGCCTTAGGAACCTTACTGGGTGGGCCATTGGGTGATAAGTTCGGACGAAAATATGTTATCTGGTTTTCGGTTCTTGGAGCTGCTCCTTTTGCCTTATTTTTACCATATGCTGATTTGTTTTGGACAGGTATTTTATCTGTAGTTATCGGAATTATCATTTCGTCAGCTTTTCCTGCGATTCTGGTATATGCCCAGGAATTGTTGCCAAAAAAACTGGGCATGGTTTCCGGTCTTTTCTATGGTTTTGCTTTCGGAATGGGTGGCCTTGGATCAGCGTTGCTAGGCTATACGGCAGATCATATTGGTATTGAAGCCGTTTATAAGATTTGTGCTTATTTGCCGCTAATTGGAATTATTGCTTTATTCCTTCCAAACCTTAAGAAGAAAAAGTAACACTGATTGTCATTTTTATCATGTTAATTTTTGTAAATTTATAGGGTGTGAAACCCATTAAATTACAGCTATTATGATGAAAATTTTTAGTACGGCACAGAACAAAAATCTTTCCCATATTATGCTCTTTATTGTGAGAGCTACTGTAAGCAGCTTTATGCTGGTTCATGGTGTGGAAAAGTTTGATACGCTTTATGCAGGCGGACCGTTTGAATTTCCAGATCCGTTAGGAGTAGGCCCGTCCGCTTCGTTATCACTGGCGGTATTTGCTGAAGTTTTATGTTCAGGTCTGCTATTTGTCGGATTTGCAACACGATTGGTTACGATTCCGCTTATTATCACGATGTTTTTTGCTGTTTTTGTTATCCATGGAGCACATGGCTTTGAAAAGCAGGAACTGGGAGGTTTGTATCTCTTGATTTATGTGCTTTTGCTGGTAACAGGAAGCGGCAAATATTCTGTAGACCATTTTATCTATAAAAAAACAAGACCCGAAAGACCTTGATTTTATTTCTAACAAAACCTTTGCGGTATTACGAGGCATTCAAATAAATAGTATTTTTGGAGTTCTTTAAATGATTTTGAAATCGCTATCATGAAAACCGAAATACTTTCCAAAGAAGCAATCAGCCGACTGCAGGAAATTGTTGGCCCATCTTTTCTTTTCTTAGACGAAGAAACCCGAAACTATTATGGGCATGACGAAACCGAAGATTATGTTTTTCCGCCAAGCGTGGTACTGAAACCTGCTTCTGCCGAAGAAATTTCAGCCATACTTAAATTAGCCAACGAATATAAGATTCCCGTAACGCCAATTGGAGGAAAAACGGGATTGAGCGGCGGTGCTTTAAGTATTCATCAGGGAATCGGACTTACGATGGAGCGTTTTGATAAAATCCTTCACATTGACGAACAGAACCTTCAGGTTATAGTTGAACCGGGTGTAGTAACACAAACTCTTCAGGAAGCTGTTTTAGAAAAAGGACTGTTTTATCCGCCTGATCCGAGTAGCCGGGGAAGTTGTTTTATTGGCGGCAATGTTGCGGAAAATGCCGGTGGAGCCAGAGCGGTAAAATATGGCGTAACCAAAGATTATGTGCTCAATCTGGAAGTTGTATTGCCAACAGGAGAGATTATATGGACTGGGGCAAATACGCTTAAAAACTCAACAGGATATAACCTGACACAGTTGATGGTTGGCAGTGAAGGTACCTTAGGAATCATTACCAAAATCGTGATGAAGCTGTTGCCGAAAAATACCCACAATGTATTGATGCTCGTTCCTTTTTTTAATTCCAGCCAGGCATGTGAGGCCGTAGCTAAAATCTTTAAGGCCGGTATAACGCCAAGTGCATTAGAATTTATGGAACGTGACGCTATTGATTGGACATTGCGTTTTATTGATGGTGTGAGTCTGAACATAAAAGACGAAGTTCAGGCACACCTGCTCATTGAAGTTGATGGAAATTATCCTGATGTACTGTTTTCTGAAGCTGAAAAAATTACCGAAGTTGTAGAACAGTTTACCATTGATGAAATTCTTTTTGCCGATTCTGAAGATCAGAAAAATGCACTTTGGAAATTAAGAAGGGCTGTGGCGGAAGCCGTAAAATCAAATTCAGTTTATAAGGAAGAAGACACGGTTGTACCTCGATACGAATTGCCTAAGCTTTTGGAAGGAATCAAGGCTATTGGGAACAAATACGGTTTTAAATCGGTTTGCTATGGTCATGCCGGTGATGGAAACCTCCATGTGAATATTGTCAAAGGCGATATGTCTGATGAAGACTGGAAGACTGAAATACCTAAAGGAATCCGGGAGATTTTTGAATTGACGGTTGCACTCAAAGGAACATTATCTGGAGAACATGGCATTGGCTATGTACAAAAGAACTATATGGATATAGCCTTTTCGCAAACGCAATTGTTGTTGATGAAGAATATCAAACAATGTTTTGATCCGAATATGATATTAAATCCGGGCAAAGTATTGCCGGATTCTTTATAACAAAAAAGGAGCTTCAATCGAAGCTCCTTTTTTTATTCTATACTAGCGGATTTTGCTTTCGGTAATAATCTGTTTGCCAATTTACCAATAGTAAGTCCTTGAACGATGATGGAGAACACTACCACAAAATAGGTAATCGCTACTATGATTTTTTTATGAGGACCTTCTGCAATTGATAAGGCCAAGGCAATAGAAACACCTCCACGTAGTCCACCCCAAACCAATATTTTTATAGTTGACGATTCAAACTTCTTTTTAAAAGGAATAATCTTCGTTGGAATCCAAAGCGATATGAATCGGCAGAACAAAACGATAAAAATACAGATCAGTCCAATGGACCAGAAGCTTAAAATATTTGGGATTAATAATAATTCGAAACCGATAAAAAGGAAAAGAATAGCATTGAGGATTTCGTCAATCAATTCCCAAAACTTGTTCAGATAATCTTTGGTGGTGGCAGACATAGCTGTCTTTTTTCCGTAATTACCAATAATGATTCCAGATGCCACCATTGTTAGCGGTCCGGAAATATGCATTGCCTGTGCAATAAGATAGCCACCCATAACTACAGACAGGGTAATGAGTACAGATACTTTATAATCGTCTACTTTTCGCATGGCTTTGCTGGACTGTATACCCAGAATAGTTCCGAGAAGGAATCCGCCCAAGGCTTCTCTAATTAACAGCCATGAAACGTGAGGTAATGAAAAGTCGCTGGCAGGATCTTGGGCCAATTTTAAAATTACGGCAAAAATTACAACAGCTACACCGTCATTAAACAAGGATTCTCCTGCGATTTTTGTCTCCAGTGATTTTGGAACTTTGGCGTTTTTCAGTATGCTGAGTACCGCAATAGGATCTGTAGGCGAAATTAGGGCTCCAAAAAGCAAACAGTAAATAAACGGAAGGTCAATATGAAGTAGATCGGTAACAAAGTCAAGAATAAGCCCAATGGCCAATGCTGATATTAATACGCTGATAGTCGAAAAAACCATAACAGGACCGCGCTGTTCGCGTAAATCTTTAAGGTTGACATGAATGGCGCCCGCAAATAAAAGAAAGTTTAGCATGGCACCCATCAGTACCTCCGTAAAATCGAATTCTGAAAACAGTTTTGAAAAATTGGTAAATGTTTCAGGAAAAATATTTCCGGTAACTACCAGCAGGATGGAGCTGATCATGGCAATAATCATGATTCCGATGGTAGCAGGCAACTTTAGGAAACGAATATTAAGATATGCAAAAAAAGATGCAAGTACGATTAGGACGGAGAAGGAGTAGTATAATTCCATAAGTTGATTTTGGCGTTTTTACAAATATAAAAAACGAGAACAAAAACCGTAGGCGATTGGAGTTTTTTGACAAAATTTTGGCAAAAAAAATCCCCAAGTATCTTGGGGATTTCTGTATTAATCTCTTTTTGGATTGTTTTTCTTGTCTCTCTTTTCCGCTTTTTTTTCTTTAGCGGTCTTAGTCGGCTCTTTTTTTGCAGTTTTCTTAGCGTCGTGACTCTTTGCCATGGTTATACAGTTTTTAGAGGTTAATTATTAATCTGGAACAGGGCAAATAAAGTAAGCAGGAAATACATCCCGTTTTAGCTATAACCCCAGTTCAGCTTTTATCATTTCATCAAATATCTTAGAAAAAACCTGTTCATTATAGGTCAGGTATTTCCATTGCTTATTAGTAAGATTGTCTGATATGGCAATCATTTTGGCTTGTGTCTTAATATTCATGGTCTTGTTTGTCGGATCATAAGATACGTTTTCTGTTTTCATTGCTGTTTTGAACATTTCGATATAATCCTTAATTTCCAGATTTGGGATTGGTTCATCCCAAATAATCTGCATCGTATTATCATGGCTAATTACAGAAAATGTTTGGTCGCCTATCTTTTTGATCTTTCCAAAAACAAAATTTGGTGGAGCAGCTACCATTTTAATCTTGAAGCCATCATTTCCTTCAAAGCTTTTCTTTAAAATTTCAAGTATGGCTTCTTTTGGTGCAATATCATATAGTTTTGGATAGGTCATATCCATAATCTGTTCGTATTGGTGGGCAACTGTGTAATCATACACTTTTTGAGCATTGGCTTTTAATGAAGCCATATCCTGAGAAAAACCCTGGACAGAAATCAGCATAAACAAAACCAGATACACTATTTTTTTCATATTTTTTATTTCAAATATAAATTAAAAATCCTCTGACTGTAAGGAGTGAGAGGATTTTAGGTTTTATTTATCATTTATAGCTTATAACTATTAAAATATTAAGGTACTTCATAGTTTAATTAAAATAAATCTGAATTAACGCTCTAGTCGTCTTTCCAAGATATATTCTCCTCCGGGAAAACTTGCTCTTGGAGGCATCGGATCAGTGTCTTTTATGTATTTCATCCTCCACATGACCAATATTTTTATTGCAGGAACGCCATTTTGAGTCACTCTTCTGATGATTATATCTGCCGTATTATCCGTTGATCCATCCACAAGTCCTCCTCGCCATGCTTTTTCATTTGGAAGGCATTCATCGCAACCTACATTGCCTGCCGTAATAATTAAGTTACCGTCAATACTGTGATTTCTTTTGTCAGAATAATTGATATTTAATTTATTTAGTGTATTCACTTTTTCAACACCATTCTCAATATATTGATATTCGCCAATTAAGCAATCGTAATAGTATCTGTTGTTATGTACAGTTCCCATAATTTTCTTTTGAAGTACAATTTTTAAAGTTACATTCCCATTAGTATATACATAAGTACCCTCAAAAGGATTTAGCAGGTTATGAATATCTTTATAATAGGCACCGGTTATATTGGCTGTACCTCTGTCCTGAGATATATCTAATATAGGGGTTTGCGCCTTACAATTTACAGCAATAAGTAATATCGATAATATTTTAAATATTTCTTTCATGGTTTTTGTTATTAATTGCAGGGTGTTTGTTTTACTTTAAAAGGAGGGTTGTATCCTGTATCTGTCTCAAGTTCGAGCTTGGTCCATGCTGTTAGTTGCTCATCTGCTTTATACAAAGATATACCAGAATTTGCGAACTGCATTAAAAAACCAAACTCAAGCTCATCTTCATAATAGTGATATTCTTGACCTTGGACAAAATGGATAGCGTCAAATCTTTCCTTTTCATTAAGACTCAAATAATCCGGATTATTCCAAATAGTATCTGTTTTTGTGCCTAAAGCAGCTATATCATCTATTTTTAGGGCATAAGTGTTTGTTTTGGTAGGGTCTATTTTGTCACGGCAAACTATAATCGTAAAAATTTCGGCCTTGTTTTCCTCTAAGGTTGCCTCATAACCTTCTTTTAAAAACTTTACATCTGCAAAAGAAAACATACCATAGCCACTCTTTGGATGGGTATGGAGCCAGCCCATCATTAGCCTGCCTATATAGAGAATAACCTCAGAACTTGATTCTGATTCCACCTGTGTTGGTGTATACACCATATCGTCATTAACGTTAATAACTTTTTTGATCTCCACGCCATATTCCACCTTTTCATCTACCTTGCCCTGAAGCCATCGTATCTGCGGCCTGATATTGGGAACCAGCTTTTTGTTTTGCGGATCGGGTATAAGCAGATTCTGTAATTGTTTGCATGGAGAATCCGGACTGTTTGGATCTGGAAGGGTAATTATTACTTCTTCTTCTGGGTCAGGGGCAGGATTTGGATTACCCCCACCGCCATTATCAGGTTGCCCAGGTTTGGTAAATCCGCCATCATTGTATCCCTCTTCATTTTTTCCGCAGATCCTTTCACTGCTTGCCTTGAGACATTGTGAGCAGAGATCGCAGCTGCCATCGGCACATTGTCCCCTACCATTGCAATTGATGACCCACGTAAAAATAGTGGTACACCCCGTTCCCCTTGAAGCACTGGCATAGATTTCCTTAAAACCGGTTTCTTTCGGATTACCGGCAGCATCCTTAGAAAAGTCAGATTGGATAACCATGTCCAGCCAATTTCCGGCTTTGTCATATACTGCCAAATAATAGCGGCTGTCTTCTTTTTCGCCCTCTTTTGGGGTTATAGGAAAGGAATAGGAGGTCTTGCCGTCAACTACGGTCTGCGTAATCCGGTCTGTGTCTATAATAAAATTATCGGGAGAATAATTGTTTCCGGATCGTCTTGCTACCAGATTATTGCTATCAGTAGGAAGTTCAAGAGTAGTCTTGAAATCAGTAAGCCCAGTCAATCTCTTAAATGTAGCAAAAGACACTATTGTTACCTTTCTGGCATCCTGCTTCCTGCTTTCGGAAACAGAAATTTCTTCGTTCTGGCAGCCAAGGAATAAGAATATTCCGCAGATAAGAAAATAAAGGGGAAGTTCAAGCTGTTGTTTCATATATATGGTTGTTAATTAATCTGTTTGGTGGTAGAATAAATCAAATATATGAAACTGTTTTATCGCATTTGCTATAAATTAGTTTTAGAGTTTTCTCTCTTTAAAGTCTATAATTTTATATTTTGTGGTATTTTTTTTAATGCTCTGAATTTCAGTTGTTTTTTTAAAAATAAAAGATCTTCTTGCTTTTGACTTCAGCATGAAGATCCATATTTCAATTAGAATTTGACTATTGTGCCAGATACTCCACTATCTTTTGGGCGATTTCTTTCTGTCCGCTATCGCTACTGAGGTAGCTTCTGTCATTTGCATTCGATAAAAAACCTAATTCTAATAAAACGGCAGGGCTTTTGGTGTTTTTAAGCAGGTACATTGGAGCGGTTTTTACACCTCTGCTTCTTAATTTTGTATCTGAAAGTAGAGAAATCAATTCTTCAGCGTGTCCTTTAGAGGCTTCAAATTTTACGTTTTGCTCGCTTACAAAAGCCTCTATTCCATTGGCTTCTTCGTTGTTATTTTTATTTACGTGTAGCGAAATTACCAGATCGGGCTGGAGTTTGTTGATTTTTTCAGTCCTTTCCTGCAATGAGCTAAACTCATCGTTATCTCGGGTTAGGATAATCTCGATTTCAGTATTCCTGTTTTGAGAGGCTATCTGTTTGGCAATATTGGAAACAATCTGTTTTTCAGAATAAAATCCATGAACAGCGCCTATGTCTTGTCCTCCATGTCCGGCGTCAATAACAATTCGTTTTTTGCTCTCGGGAGTTGTAAATGACAAAATAGAAACGAGCACGGCGGCTCCTGTAAATTTCCAAATGTTTTTCATAATGGTTAAGTTTTAAGGTTAAAGCATAACTCTAAAACGATGAATGTATGAAAATATTTGCTAAAAAGCTGATAAGTTTTAAAGAAAAGGTTAGTATTTACTCGTTTTCCATTTTTCGGCAGTCATTTCAAATTTAATTTCGTCTTTTCCATACAGCCCCGTTTCTTTCCAACCGCATTTTCGGTAAAAAGTTTCGGCACGAGTGTTAGGCGAGGTACTCAGCCATACCGTTTGACTTGTTATGGAAAAATACCAATCCAGCATGTCATCATGGAGTTTCTTTCCTATACCTTGTTTTTCATAATCCGGATGGAGGAATAAAGCCCAGATATTATTGTCTTTTAAATCGGCAATGGCAAATCCTACAATCTTACCGTCAATTTCACAAACCCAACCTTTTCCTCTTACGAAAAGGAAGTCCTCACAATCCTGGTCAGTCACAAGATTTGGATCAGATAAGGTGTTTTCCCTGACTGAATTCCGAACTTTTTGAATCTGTGGAATATCTTTTGGCTTTGCTTCTCTAAATTGTTTCATGGCTTATTTTTTTAGTATCATGTGTAAAATAGGATAGGGCTTGCCACATCCATCTACTTCTGAGGTTGCCACAGTATGGAAACCAAATTTTTCATAAAAACCAACGGCTTGTTCATTATCTCGATTGACGTCTACTTTGGTAATGCTAAGATTTTCCAAAGCATGTGTAAGCAATATTTTACCAATGCCCTGACCGCGTGCATCTGCATGAACGAAAAGCATTTCCAGATTGCCATCGGCTGTACCCATAAAGCCAAGAATCTGGCCATTCCCGTCTTTAAGGCTTATTAGTGTGACAGCACTGAAATATTGAGGAACAAGGTTTTTGTAAAACTCAAAGTCTTCTTCCTTGAGAAAGTCGTGTGTGGCTTTTACAGACGATTCCCAAACGGAGAGAACTTTACCATATTCCGGTTCGGTTATGTTTTCCAGCGTATAGTTTTGAAGTGACATTTTTTGTTTTGTAAAATTATAATTTCAGTATCTCGTCTGCCTTGTTGCATCGAATATTCAAATCTTCGCACAGTTCTTTGATGCGTGGCACATCTTCTCCGTATACAAGCATCAGTTGTATGGTATCGGCATAGCTGTCGCCGATTTCAATAAGTTCCAGTTCCGGGAATTCTGCTTTAAGTTCAGCAGAAACCCATTCGATATAATCGGCTGCATTGAGTTTCTTTTCGTATGGATAAGGTGGAAGGGCACCATCAAGCTCGTCAACAATCAATTCGTGAATTTCGTCAATCTTGTCACCCACAATCATAAATTCGCCTATTTCGTTTGAAACGGCAAATTGCAAGACACCATCAGGATCGGCTTCTAATAGCCATTCTGCTTCGTTTTCTGCGAGGTATTGCTCCGGGTTATCAACAGCCAGCTGTAATGTATCCCAAATTTCATTTTCGTTTTCTATTTCAAAATCAGCTAACAGCAGATTAATGAGTTCTTTTATTTTTTCCATGACTGGATTGTATTTTTTAGTTAATGTATGATTTTCGATTGACCCATTGCCAGAGCATTATCGACAATAAGATAGCCATAAGAATTAATCCCATAAATGGTATTGCAACAGCTCCTGTAGCGCAATTGACTCCACTTTCTATGATATTGGCAACTGTGATCCAAAAGGCGCAATAGGTTAGGATGGCATTCAGTATGAGGCTTGACAGACAGATCAACAAAAAGATAACGTTCTTATTTCTTGCAAGAGCCATCTGACCTATCTTATATTGAAACAAGGGCGTGAACAATATGCTTAAAAGTGTAATGGTATCTAGCATTTTTTTGATTTATAGATTGAACATAGCCTTAGCCTGATTCAAATATAAAAAAAACTTGCACGCTACTCTGCATGCTTCTTATTTTGTATTGTAAAACCTAGATTAGTCCAAGAATTTTTCAAGTAGAGGCATAATAAATTCTTTATTCTTGGTTTCCGGTTTTAATGTCGTGATTTCGCCTATATACTCTCCATGACCACCAGGGATAATCGCTAATTGGCTGTTTGGAATTAGTCGGTGCATTTCAACGGCATGTTCCGGTGTCATGACATCAGTATCGCCAATGACAATTAATACGGTAGCTTTTATGGATTGCAATTGCTTATCGCTTATATCTTTAAAATCAACCATTCTTTTGGCACATTTGTCGCCCATGATTTTTAGGTTTTCTGGATGCGGAGCAGCTCTGCGATAGGCTTCTTTATAGGGCTGTGGCATTTGGTCTAATGTGGCATTTTTCATAAAATCCCAAAATTGTGACGGTACGCCATTACGCTTGGCCAGGGCAGAAGCGGCTATTATTTTAGAAACGTGTTCCGGATGGCGAATACCAATTTGAAGGGCAGTGGTGCCGCCGTTGCTAAAACCAAAAAAGTCTGCTTTGTCAATTTTTAGATAATTGAGAAGTGCTACTACATCGTCTGCATCCTGTTCAAAAGAAAGGTCGGAATTTCTGTCGCTCGTATGTCCGTGAGCTTGCAGCTCAACGCCAATCAATTGCCTGTTTTGCGAGAGTAGCGGAATAATACTGCCAAAAGTAGTCTGGATGGTTGAACCGCCACCATGAATAAGAACCAGCGGTTTTCCCTGTCCATAAATTTCATAATACATTTTGATGCCGTTTACATTGGCATAGCCTTCTTTTGATGGAGTTTCCATAAGCGTTGTTTTTTGAGTGGTTTTAGATTGCTTGCCACTGCTACATGAAAACAGTAACAAAACTACCAAAACACCAATTATTTTTGCTTTCATAACATTTCATTGAGACGGTTAAACATCTGAATCCAGCTTGGATGCGCTCCGGTTGTTTTGGCAAGAGATTCGGATACGGTTTGATGTAGTATTAATTTGGTCTTACCGTTAATATCTTCAAAAAGAAGTGTGACCTGAGTTACAGCCGGCCAGTCAGGATCCATGCCCATCTCGATTGGGTTGACATCATTGCCCTGTTCGTTAGTGATTTGCATCGTAAATATAATCTTTTCAGGTGCCGTAATTTCAATATAAGTGCCTTTGCACCAGCAATTGCCATGTTCAGGATTGTAGATACAGGAATGGAATTGCCCGCCTTCACGAACGTCAATAGCTGAAAAGCTAATGGTACATCCATCCGGAGCATACCATTTTTCCAATTGTTTTGGATCTGTCCAAGCATCAAAAACCAGTTTTCTGTCGGCATCAAATATATGGGTGATATGTACCTCGTTTTGAGTACTCTTATCTTGTGGTTGTGTCTTCATTATCTTTTGATTTTAAGGTTTCCAAATGATTTTCTAAAGCAGCAAAACGACTTGTCCAGAACGTTTTATATTGCTCAACCCAAGCCGAAACTTCGGACAGCGTATCGAGTCTAGCTTCGCAAATACGTTCCCGTCCTTGTTTTTTGATTTCTATTAATCCGCATTCTATGAGTATTTTGATGTGAAGCGAAACCGCCTGCCGTGTCACATCAAATTTTTCAGCAAGGCTGTTTACATTCTGTGGTTTATGGGCTACCATACCTATAATCTGCCTACGGGTAGGATCTGCAATGGCTTGAAATACGTCACGTCTTGTTTCCATAATTTTTAATATGCAAGTATATGCTTGCAAATATAAACGAAAGCATTTGCTTGCGCAAGAAAAATTAATTGAAAGTTGAAAGTTGAAAGTCAAAAGTTGAAAGTCAAAAGTTGAAAGTCAAAAGTCGAAAGTTGTAAATGTTTAGTTATTGGAGTTTTCTTCGATTTCTTGTAGGTAAGTTAGAAGAAAATAAAAATCTTCGATAATGGTTTGGAAGTTATCGGGTAGTATTAGATTTTTTTGGTTGAGGTAGTTGAATAGTATATAATTCAGGCTTTTTTGTAGGCTGTTGGCGGTGGTAAATTCGAAGAGATTTATGTGGCTATAGTTTGTTGTTTTCATGTGTTGATATTTGAAAACAAAGATAAGGTGTTGCTTTTAAAATGTTGTCATATAGTAAGTTGACAGTGTATGTTTTTAAGAAGAAAAATCAATGGATTACCAATTTTTTCAATTAATAAGATAACTTTTGTGCTGATTTACAGACTTTAAATGTTGTTTTTACTTAAACTTCATTATTAAAATTTACTTATAGATTAAGATTTATTGAAAAAGACTTATTTTTGACTTTTTAACCACTCATTAAAACTTTTCGCCTGAACTAAAAACAATAATTTCTCATATTTTTCTTTATCACTCATGTATAAGCAGTGCCTTATCATTGTATATGGGTTAAGATAATTAGCAGGAGAAGCTGTTATTATTTCCCTATTATATCTGAAAACCATCTCCAGATTCTCATTTAAACTTTTAGATAATTCACTTTTAGACAACTCATTATTTAAATATAATAATTCATGAACAAAACCATCTGCTTTGTATGACATAAACTGATAAGTAGGAAAATAAGTTGAAACAATTGATAAAAATGAGAGAACATTTAATGGCTCATTTGGATTTGTCTCAGTCTTGACTTTATCTTCGAAGTCAAGTGTACCAACCTTAATATTATAAAATTCATCATCAGCAATCTCGAATAATGCTGCGAGCCTATTTATCCTCCTTTTTAAATCTGCGGGGATGCTTTTTTTATATTTAATTTTATGATCAAGGACAGACCAAGCATCTTGAATAATAGTCCTGATTTGAACTTCGAATCGTATATCTGCAAATTTTTTAAATTCTGGAAGTTTTTTCCTTTCATCATTTAGTCTTAAATCTATATGTAAACTTTTGTAACCAAATTGATTATCAGTACTATCAAGCGTTTTTATTTTGTCTGTAACCTCAACAACCTTAAAATTACTTTCTAAAATTTCACGAATTTTATCAATTTCATTTTCATATAAACAAACAATACGAAGTCCAAGAAGATCAGTTATATGATCTTTGATTTCATATGGTATGCCCTGTTCTTCAAGATCTTTTAAATATTTCCTTTTGAATTTGCCAATACATTCTTCTCTTTCTTTTACTCTATATGATATTGATTGGATTTCACATTCATCACTGACTAAAGAGTTTAATAAAGAATGGTAGTATTCGGAAGCTTGTTCCAATATTTTATAATTGTCAACATAATACTTATAGAAATGTTCAACTTCTTTTTCTAAATCTAATGATGCCATATGTTTATTTTATTATACTTAAATGCCTACAAAATAGATGAAATTATCGATGTTATAAAAGTATTTGTAGAAACATTGTGTTTATATATTTTACATTAAAATATGATAATGTATTATTAAAATACTATCGGAGTGGATTGTTTATATGGGATAATTTTAGAAATCGTGGTAATCAAATATATAAAAATTTTTGTTAAAATTCGCAATTAGAGATTTTTTTTTGTAAGATTTGTATGTTGTTTGTAATATCTAAAGGTGATTCTCAACTAAAACCCAATTGTTGTTTTTAAATTCAAAAGTGAGTATTGGCCCACGTATGCATGAAAGTGCCCAATCGTAATCTATGACTGCTCTCTTAAAGTGCCGGTCAAAAATTGGTTTTTGGATGGATAGGACACCATTTGGACATATCTTATAAACAGAATCATTTTTATCTCTATAATCTTCTAAGCTAATAACCCTGACATCGTTTTTTTTAAGTGTTTGAGGGTTCAGTTTAAATTCCTGTGACAAATCAGTCAAACTGTCAAGTTCTTTTTTACCACGCAGCTTTAGTTTTTCAATTACTTTATCTTCAATTCTAGAAAAAGGACTATAAGCATGAGCCATTGCGATTAAAGACCTTTTGGGAATTGAAAATATGCACTTGCATTCTTGGTCTTTAATAATTTGCGCAATTATTTCATTGGCTTTCTCATTGTAAAGTGCTTTTGGCACAGGACTAGGATTATTGTTTGTACAGCCAGATAATATAAAACAAAAGAGCATAACAAAGAACAGATATTTTGTTTTTAGGATATGGGAAATTTTAAAATTGTAATGTTTTATTAGCATGTGAAGCGTTTTTATGATTTTTACATTGCCGGAATTCCATTTAAATACACATAAACAGCCATACAAAGAATTAAGATTGTTTCTACTACCCATACTGCTTTTATATTGATGTTTTTGATATTGATTACCATCCTGTCAGCTGTTATAAATATAAAACATTTAAATGCTGCTATTAAAGCAATAGTACCTGCTAATGCCATTCCGCCTCCACTTTCAAAGAAAAGATAATATATTGTCGTAAGGAAAAGGAATATTAATAAAATCCCGAAAACGATCAGAAAAGGAGTAGGTTTAAATAATCTCATAGTTTCTAAAAATAGAATTCTTACTCCAATTTGCTTTTTTGTATTTCATCAATTATTTCCTCCGAAACAGCAACCAAGGCATTTTCTATTTTTTTAGTCAGTGCTTCCAAATTATTAAAATTCGGATTTTCAATCAAAGTAGTTTCGAGAATAGAGTATTGGGGCCTGATGGTTTTGTTTTCGTTCCATTTTGTGTTTTTAAAATGCAGCCAATATTCGTCCTGTATTTTTAGGTTTTGCCCTAACAACCAGATTTCAAATCGCATCTTTTGGTGGTTTAGGACTAGTCCAAAACGGAGCTTACGTTTCTTTAAAAAATCATTGGAATAGTAGAAATAGGTATAATCCATATAGCCTTGAAAAAGGTTTCCAAAAGTATAGCTGTCGGATAAATTTTTAGAAAGGACAGATCCCAGCTTTGTGACATATTTTACCAATGCGGTGTAGGCTTCCTGAATGTCGCCTTTTTCTAATTGTTTTTTATAGAGATCAACGTAGTCGTTTAATTTCTTCATCATTAAATACTTTAAAAATTGATCTTAATTATAAATATTTTGAAAACAGCGTATGGGAAGCAAGTACAGCCTCAAACTTTTCCTGACCTGTTAGTTCCAGATTAGCGTTTCGGTTTGGATTTCTGGGGCTATAAAGCTGAAAATCAAAGAACGTTAATTTTTTTCCAAGAAAAGTTATTTGGGCTTCGTCTTCATTTTTGATTTTCAGGGTTTTTACGGCTGTGTTGACTAAAGCTTTGATTTCTTCTGTGCTATATTTCATTTTTAAGCTTTCTTCAAGAACATCTAATGCCTTTGAATTGCTTGCCAGTCCGTCATCAAAAAGATAGGGCAATAATTTGCGTATCGCTTTTTCGGGTTTGTTTTGTGCTAAAAAGAGTTTTGCATACGATGTGGCAATATAGATATCGTCAGCTCTCATTTCGTTTCCACAAAAATGCAAGTATTTATATTTCTTGTCAAATAAATAGACATAGTCGGAAGCCTTTTTATATTCTTTT
Source organism: uncultured Flavobacterium sp. (assembly GCA_964518395.1). Classification (GTDB taxonomy): domain Bacteria; phylum Bacteroidota; class Bacteroidia; order Flavobacteriales; family Flavobacteriaceae; genus Flavobacterium. The sequence goes on along the minus strand of CAZFGA010000013.1, from coordinate 25,392 downwards.
TTTTCAAAATACATTTCGGCTAATTCTTTTGCACTCCTGTTTTTATAAAGAGCATATTGTTCCATGATTCCGCCATAAGATTCTTTTTCATTGTAATCAGAATTTAAAATTTCCGAGAATACTGAAATGGCTTCATCATTTCGACCTAATTTTCGTAAAACAATTCCAATATTAAATTTTGCTCTCGGTTTTAGAAAAGAATCTGGATATTGGTTTAAAAATGAAGTGAAGCTTTCCAGGGCTTTCTCATTTTCTTCGCGATAAGCATGGGTTACAGCTTTTTCAAAGCTGATTTCATCTTCAGCGGTTTCAATTTCCTGAGATATAGCAAGAAACGAAGAAAACAATGTGATTGTGATTAAAAGCTTTTTCATACAATTAGCGTTTTTCAAATATAAAAAATCCTCAACTGCAATCTACAATTGAGGATTTTTATTTCTATATAATCTGCCAGCTACAAATTTTCTGCGACAAAATTCTGGGAGTATTCCTTTATGCTTTGCCTTACGGTTCTAAACTGTGCTCTAATTTCGTGGTCTGTTCCCACAGCTTTTGCCGGGTCAGGAAAATTGTGATGGAATTTTTTTGCTTTGGAGAGGAAGATTGGACAACTTTCATTGGCATTGTCACAAACGGTGATTATAAAGTCAAAGTTGATGTGGCTGTATTCGTCGATATGGTTGGAAGTATGGGCAGAAATATCAATACAGTCTTCTTTCATGATAGCGATAGCGTTTGGGTTTACACCATGGGTTTCGATTCCGGCACTATAAATTTCAGCTTTGTTGCCGGCAAAATGCCTTAGATAGCCTTCGGCCATCTGGCTTCGGCAACTATTTCCTGTGCAGAGCACGAGTATTTTTTTTGTCATAATTTTAAACTAATAGCCAGATGATGTTGATGATGCAGAATTTTGCGTCGAAACCAAAAATTAATTGCAACACTATTACTGACGTGGTGATGATTATTGGCTTTTTATATTTGATAAGCTTTTGTTTCATATTATTAACAGCAGCCCGAATTGGGTGAACAGCCTGAGCTGTTTGCACTCAGGTCTGATAAATTAAGTTTTTGTTTTTCTGATGGAATACCACAGGCATCCTGAGCCAGGCAGGCCGTAGTTTTGTTTTTCAATATAAATGTTTTTTGGTTAAACTCCAGGTCATATTTGCCAATGGTGGTGCTTTGGTATTCTACTTCAATTTCAAAATCTCCAATGCCCAGTTTTTCTTCCGAAAGTTTAATGATGGTAAGCAGTTTACCTGGTTTTAGCCGGTGTTCGTAATCGTTTGCATTCCAAAGTTGAAAGTTGACGACTTTTTCTGTGCGGATAGTACCGCCACAGTCGATAAAATTTTTAGTAATCATACCTACTTCGGTAACATGAAAATGTTCCGGTACAAATGTTCCGTCTTCTAATTGGAATTCTACATTTTCGAGAGTGGAAAGAATTTGTTTTACTTCTGATAGTTTCATAGTTTTATTTATTTAATGCAATATTGCGATATAGATTAACAAAAAAAATGCCTAACAGCATTTTGCCTTTGTAACTGTTTGCACAATTTGATAAAAGTAGGTGTTTAGAATCTCAATTGTTTTTTCATCGATGCAATAGCAGATTGTGTTTCCTTCAATGCTTCCTTTGATGATTCCGGCATTTTTTAATTCTTTCAAATGTTGCGAAACCGTTGGTTGCGCCAAAGGAAGCTCATTTACGATATCGCCACAAATACATTCGTTTACTTTTGCCAGATATTCAATAATGGCAATTCTTGCGGGGTGTCCCAATGCTTTGGCTATCGTAGCTATTTGATTTTGCTTTTCTGTAAAATGTTCTGTTTTGGTTGCACCCATTTAGTTTCAAAATTTAATATTGCAATATTACGATAAATATTTTACGCGTAAAAATATTTTTTGCTGTATATTTTCCTTGTCTTTTTTTTGATTGTTGTGCAAGTATATGAGAATAAAAGATTAGGATAAAGTAACTAAAATAAAAGGAATCAAAAAAGATATAAGAAATCTCAGCTAAAGTTACCTTTTAAACAACATAAAGCAAATACCCCAAAATTCCTCCGCCAATCACTATAAAGGCACTGTTGATTTTGCGGAATTTAAAGACAATAATCAAACTGAGTATTCCAATGAGTATTGTTCTCCAGTCTGTAATACTGTCTTTTGTCATTTCGTAGCAAACCGTAATGATAATGGCTACAGAGGCTACGTTTACGGCATCTAAAAATACAGACAATAATTTTGAGCCACGCATTTTTTTCATCAACGGATGGAGCAATGCCACAAAAATAAATGAAGGCATAAAAATACCCAGGGTAGAAATAAGCGCGCCAGACAGTCCGTTAATCTGATACCCGATAAAAGTGACGGAAGAAAAAACAGGTCCCGGAGTGAACTGTCCAACAGCTATGGCGTCTATAAGCTGTTGTCTTGTCAGCAGTCCGGTTGCTACCAGCTCAGCATCTAAAAAAGCAAACAGCACATAACCGCTGCCATAAAGAATGGCGCCAATTTTTAGGAAAATAAGAAAGAGATTGAGATTTTTGACTGAAATAGTTGGCGAATCTGAGATTTGTAATAAAGTAACAGGAATAAACAAACCGGCAGATCGCTGTTGGTTGATAAAACTCATTGCCATTGCCACTATGCCCGCCCCAAACAATAATAAAACCTCATTAGTTCCGCAGAAAGACAATATCAGTACGGCAAATCCGATAGCCCATAATTGTAAACTTTTCAAAGATTTTTTTGCCAACGGATAAATGGCTGCCAATATCACGGCTATTATGGCCGGTTTGATTCCGTATATGAATGGTTGTACTTCCGGAAGTTGCCCATAGTGTTTGTAGAGCCACGCAAAAAATAAAGTGATACTAACCGCAGGGCATATAAAGCATAATCCGGCTACCAGCAAACCTTTCCAACCCGCTCTGTCTTGCCCGATGTGAATTGCCATTTCCGTGCTGTTAGGTCCCGGGATCAGGTTTGTGGCACCAATAAGATCCAGAAAATGCTGTTCAGACATCCATTGTCTTTTGGTTACCACTTCCTGTTGCATCATGGCTATATGGGCGGCGGGACCGCCAAAGGCCGTAATCCCTAATTTCAGAAAAACCTGTGCTAATTCTTTTAGATGCTGCTCTTTTTTCACGGCTTTTGGTTTGTTTATTCTCTGCCTGCGTAAATAGTATTGTTTTAAATTATTGGATAAATCCCAGTTGTTTCATAATACTTGTTCTGTCATATGCCTGTGTATGGCCAGCTATTTTTCCATCTTTAATATGATAAAACGTCATACCTTCTGCTTCAATTTTTTTGTTTGTTGCGGGCCATTCGCCTATTTTTCCGGTGTTTGTTCCGGTCATGATCCAGGTAATGGCAACCACATTTCCGTCTGATACAGCGGTTTTTATGTCAAAATGAACATCAGGAAAAGGGTCAAAAGTATGTTGCAGTCGTGTTGCAAATTCGTCATGTTGTAATGTTTTCCCTTCCCAAGGATCTGCATTGTCTAAATATATGGTATATTCTGACGCTAAATATTTTGGAATATCTTTCAGGTTTTTTTCATTCCAGATACGCTGCATGAATTCTCGTACGAGTATTTCGTTTGTCATTGATATTGTATGTTTTATTGCCCTGATGAGGCATTTTATAATCTAAAATTTATCAAATATAATGGGCTTGTAAAATACACCAAAATATTTTTTCCAGAATTAAAATGTTGTTATCTTGCCGCGCAATTTTTTAACAAACTAACTCAAAAAAAAACGAATAATGAAGACTAAAATTACGGCATTCGCAGCACTGCTTGTGTTTGTCCTTTTGATGGGATGTTCCGGCGGTGATGATGGCGGATCCAATTGCGGAAAGGTAGAATCAGTTTCTTTTTCTACTACTCCGGTTGCGGTAATGCTATACTTTACGGGTGGTAACAATGCCAATTCTTTTAAGGTAGAATATGGTCCTACCGGATTCAGACCAGGAGCGGGGACATCTGTAGTAACTTCAAATACACAGGTAGAAATTACAGGATTGGTTCCTTCTACAACCTATGATTTTTATATTACCGGAATTTGTAGCGATACGGAAAGCAGTGCCCCTTATAAGCTTTCGAGCGTTACTACACAAGTTAGCCAATGCACAGGTACTACTTCGGTACAGTTTGGACAGTTGTATCCTAATGAGATAGACCTTCAGTTTGCCTATTCAGGAGGCTATGCAGAATCTTATGAAGTGGAATATGGACCAGTAGGGTTTACGTTGGGAACGGGAACCAAGGCGACTACTTCTTTAGGAGTTTCTTCCAAAACTCTTACCGGCATTCAGGCTTCAACAGCCTATGATTTTTATGTACGTTCGTATTGTGCCTCGGGCGAAAAGACTCCTTTTGTTAAATTCAGCTATACAACTATGAACGGTTGCCCTAAACCTTTTAATTTAAGCAGCTGGATTGTTTCGGGAAACTGTAATAGTGGTACTGCAACCAGGGCTTTTTCATGGAGCTATTTGTCGGGATCGCCTCAGAGCTATACTATTTCTATCGTTCAGGGCGCTACAGATAATCCTGAAAATGGAAATACTTATATAACTTCTACAACCGGTATATCTATTGGTAATATGTTCTGTAACTGGAGGGCTTTTTATGTAAAAGCCAATTGTACAGGCAATGACAGTAGTGAATGGGCCGGGCCTTATTATTTTTAAGCAATTGTATAAAAAATAACAAAAGAAGAGACTTATTTAATAAGTCTCTTCTTTTGTTTAGTGTATCCACCATCTAATTTTTTTGGTAATAAAAATGTAATTATCTTTCCACTTCAAAATTTTAGTAAATTAACTTAATTAATATACGCACAAATGAATAGTAAAATTACAAGTATTGTTTCTGTATTTATTTTTATCCTTTTTATGGGATGTTCTAGTGACGAAGGAGGATCGGGCAGTTGTGGGGAGATACTTGATGTTTCTTATAATGTATATTCTTCTACCGGTGTGGGCCTTACCGTCAAAGCTGGGCGTAATACCAGCTCTTTTAAAATTGAGTATGGACCCGCTGGTTTTACGAAAGGTACGGGAATTTCAATGACTACTTCAAATACGGTGTCTGATATAGCAGGACTGATTCCTTCGACAAGTTATGATGTTTATATTACAGGTATTTGCGATGGAGTTGAAAACAACGCTTTTTATAAGCTATCGAATGTAACCACAAGAGAGAGCAGATGTACTGGGAATACGGAGTTGGATTTCTTTCAATTCAATCCTAATGAATTGATACTTCAATTTCTCTACAGAGACTCATTTCCTTCCCATTATGAAGTTGAATATGGTTTGGCAGGATTTACATTAGGAACTGGAACTCGAATTACTACCGTTTATTTGCAAAAAATAATTACGGATTTCCAAATGGATACGGATTATGATTTTTATGCAAGGACATATTGTACCCCGTTTGAAGCGACTCCTTTTATTAAGTATAGCTATAGAACTGATGTTCAATGTCCAAAACCAACCAATTTAAGAAGCAATTCGATTGTTGGGCTATGTGATTCTCCGGACGCAAGAAAATCCTTAGCATGGGATCATCACTATGAATTGTATCAAAACTTTGTAGTTTCACTTATCCGTACTGTTGGTGAAGCGCCAGGAGCAAATACAATGACTACAGGTTATAATGGATATATGCTTTATGGGCCATTTTGTGAATGGATAGGCTTTTATGTTAAAATAAATTGCAGAGATGGATCTAGTAGCGAATGGGCAGGTCCTCATTATTTTTAATAAAAATAAAAGGCAATTATAATAAAAACGCGGGCTTCCAAAAGAAGCCCGCGTTTTTATTTATGTAAAACTGTTTATGGTTTTTTAGGAGTGAACATTTCCGGATTATTTATAATCATCGATATAATCATACCAAAAATGATTATAAAATAAATGGCAAGTCCTATCCCTAAGATTAATAGTACCTTAAGAATAATATCTCCGATGCTTTTTTCAGTATAATATCCTTTATAAAACCATACCAGGATAAACGGAAAAGCAAGAAATGTCGATAACATAGTGAAAGCCATAAAGATAGTGGGGTTATCTTTCAACAGATATAAGATTGGAAAGAAAATAATTATGGAAAGGATAGTATAATAAATCAGAATATAAGTATTCATAATTACATGCTCGTAATAATTATCTTCTGATTTTCTGAATACTAGTGATGTTACTAGTGCAGCCAACGGAACCAATAGCAACATAATCACTGTGTTATAGGTTGTCATTATGTACATGGCATCATGCATTCCTGACATAGGTATTTTCTGTTGCCCATACATTTGTAGCATATATTGCTCCATTATGACATCAGACTTGATGACCTTAAAGGAAAGGAAAGCAGAAATACCAGTCAGTACAAAAGCCAGTAAAATAGGCTTATAATGATTGACCCTATCACCAGCGATAAAATGTTTAGCTGTTTTTCCTGGATTTCTGGCAATATTTTTTATGGAATAGAAAAAACCTTTATTGGTGTGCACAGCCAGATATTGTATTTCATCAATGACATATTTTCGATCAATTCTTTTGAATTTTTTTTGTCCGCAGTTGCTACAAAAATTTTCAGTTATGATGTGGTTGCAGTTCAGGCAATTGTTTTCCATTTTTTTAAGATTGTTGGAAAGTTATTATTTGGAGTTTCGTGATTTGATTTCGGTAGTAAGCTGACCAAAACGGATAAAATTTGGAAGGAGTGTTAGCATACAACCCGGAAGAACAGCAATAAGCGCAAAATTCTTGCTTTTGATCGCCATGAATACAAGTCCGAGACCAGCCAGAAACATTATAATACTGAATGCAATCAGGACACTTTTTAATGTGTTTTTTTGTTTATGCAGTTCTTCTAATGATAATTCGGAGAGTTTGTTGGTTTTCATAAGATTGGGCTGTTGTTTTTTAAGATGTTAAAAACATGCCAAATATAATAAATCCCCAATTGCAATTGCTAATGGGGATTTATATTTTATAATCTACAGAAGAAATAATTAGCTTTTTATTACTTTTTTTAAGAGTACTTTGTTGTCAGTCGAAGTTATTTTTATTAAAAACATTCCTGTTTTTGATATTCTTGGCACTACAACATAGGAGTTACTGTCAACGGCTTTAAATTCTGGATCTTCAATTTTTCTCCCAACTAAATCAAATAGCTCCACTGATTTTATAGCAACATCACAATTTATATTTAGACTGTTAGTAAACGGGTTTGGATAAATAGAGACTGCATTTGAATCAAATTCAGTGTTTTCTAATGTTACTTCTTTTATTCTGACTAAGGAAAAAAGGTCTTTGGACTGACCAGCAATTAGAATTTTTCCATTAGCTTCTTTTATATGCATTGATGAAACATCTTCGTAAAAACTATTATTGGGAAAACGAAAAAGATAACTGCCATTGTCACTAAAATTTCTGTCAGGATCTCCATTTGGTAGGTATTTTTTCAGGTCATATTTTCTAGCGCAAGAAGGAGGAAATCTACATGGATTTGAACCAGATATGTAAAACCCATCAGATTCAGCTTTTAAATAGCTACTATATAGTGTGGAGCGATTAAAAATAGTTTGATTGGTAGTTAAGTCATATTTTAACACATTGGAACCTCTATTATTAGCTGACCAGGCATAAAAATAATTTGCATATAAATTGTTATTAATGATTTGAATATCATTTACATAATTTGACATTCCTCCTTGTAAAGGGACAAGTTGATACCCTCCATTGCCATATGTTGTATCTATAGTACCATCATTATCAATTGTTGTCAGTAATAATTCTTCTTTACGAATTCCATTTGAAGCAGGGTTTTGTCCAGCTACTGTTTTATACATGCCACTCAAAAGATATTTTCCATTAAAAGGATGGATGAATCTGCCTTGCGTGCTTTGAATTGCCACTATTCCTGACGAGCTTAAATCGACAGTATAAGATTTGTATCCATTGCTGTCAAAAGCAGTATTGATACTACCGTTAGAAAATAATTTAAAATAAATTAATTTGGAAGGGATATTGTTGTCAGAAAAATATTGAGTTCCAAGGCACAGTAAGTTGCCATTTGGCTCCATTATAAAATCGGAAATGATTTCATTGTATCCAAAATTTATAGTTGCCATCCCGTTGTTTCCAAATGTAGCATCTGCATTTCCATTCTCATCTATTTTTGAGATAAAAATATCCACATTGTTATTTGCCATATTTGTACTTGTACTTTGTCCGTATATGTAAAAGTATCCATCTATAAATTTAAAATTTAAGATTTCATAAGTTTTGTTTGGGTTCGTTAAAGATAATACTCCATCGGTACCAAAGTCGATTACGAGATTCCCATTGTAATCAATTTTAGCAATTTTATCCGTTAAAGATGTAAAGTAATAGTTGTTATTAATGAGTAAACCATTTTTAGGATAAAAATTACTTATTAACCCACTTTTTGTACCATTGTCTCCAAAAGTAGTATCTAAACCATAATTTTGAGCCCTACAACTTAAACCCAATAATACTATAATAAGAAGGGATATTGATTTCATAATGTTTGTTGATTAGTTATATTACATTAACACAATTACAAGTTGTTTAACAAGTCAGTAAATTTAATTATAATTTCTAAAAATGTCTAATTAAATGATTTAACTGTAAGACAATCTATCATTTATAGATAAAAGCCGTGTGTCAAAATTATTCATGGAGTAATCTGCCAGTTCCTGTAATTTACGCCTGCATTAGTCCATCAGCCTTATGATGTTTTAATGCTGTAATGTTTTGTTCGTACCAAAAGTTGATCATGTATGTTCTCACTTGTGCAAGAGCAATAGCTCTTAAAAGAGCAATTAGATTGGTAGCGCCAGATTCATCAGTCGCAAGGAAAGCAGTACCTCACTGAACGGCATCAGTATCAAGCAGTAGTTACTGCAGGATATCGCCTGACAAATACCAAAAAAGAAAACAGACTGTCTTTTTTTGGCAGTCTGTTTTATGTTTACTTTATCTATACTAGTTGAACTACTATTTCATGCAAGCAATTCTCAAGATGTTGTCAAAGAGTTTCGAAGATTAAAGATTCTTTATTTCAGGCATTATTTCCCATATTTCTGTTCGTACTGAGCAGGAGTCATATACTTAGTGTCAGAAATTTTGTTTACTTTATTTGAAGCAAATAAAGTTATCAAAACCAATACTATTCCAGAAACGAATAGCAATAAACTTTTTTTAGTTATTAAATTTTTCATCATAAACAAATTGAATTAACAAGTTTCACAAATTACATTTTGAACACAATCATATGTGGCTTCAGTTGGGAGACCTGAACAACCTATAGCTGACTTAATATATGCTTTAACTGCTTGCCATCTGGTACATTTATCCCAATATGTTGTGCCGTCACGATTAAGAGTACATTTGTTCTCATCATGAGTTCCGGTAGAGATAGCGATTGGGGAACTTGGATATTCTATAATTATTTGGTCTAAATACAATAAAGTGTTGTCTTTGCCAAAATCTTTAACTAAAGAATTAGCAAGAACAACAGGTCTGTCACCAAATTTTAACTCTTTATAATGAAGAATAAAATCTTCTATTTTATTTCCAAATTCAATAACTCTATTGTCATTTTTAAATTTTGAATAATTCTCATCTTTACCAGATTTTTTTAAATTCACAAGATTTTCTTCATTGTTTGTAATGTCTTGTTCACATGAAAGGTTGATAATTGCTAATCCGCCTATCAAAATAAGAATGATTTTTTTCATGGCTTATAAATTTATATATTAATAATTGTGAAGATATGAATAAAAACAACAATAAAGCAATATTTTTATTATATTTTATTAAAATTTAAAAATATGTTGTTGCGATTCATTAGATTTTGGAAAGGGTTTCCAGTGAAATATGTTTAAAAATATTCCATTATAATAAATCCCCAATTGCAATTGCTAATGGGGATTATTTTTTCTAAATTAAAACACTTGCTCTATGCTTTAAACAGGTTAGTAGTTTCTCTAATTAAAGCCTGCATCAGTTCATCCGCCTTATGATATTTTAGGGTTGCAGTGTTTTGTCCGGACCAAAAGTTGATCATATTTGCTCTTCCTTGTGCCAAAGCAGCTGCTCTTAAAGGGGCAACTAGTTTGGTTTGTAATGGAAAAGGCAATACTTCAGTTTCAAATTTTACTTCGTCAGCTATTTGGTTAGCAACCATTCTGCCCATTCTTCCTGTAAGCGATTTCGAAAGAACCGTATGTTTCGGACTGTCAGACAGCAGTAAATCTTTATGGAGAGGGGTAGCACCCGATTCGTCAGTAACAAGGAAAGCCGTACCTAATTGAACCGCATCAGCACCCAGCATCAGCGCTGCAGTAATACCTTTGGCATCTATTATACCGCCAGCGGCAATGATTGGTGTAGTTGTTTTTGCTTTTAGCAGTTGTATAAGGGCAAAAAGACCTGTTTGGGAATCCTGGGCCGGCCTAAGAAAAGACGGGCGGTGACCTCCGGCTTCGAATCCGGAAGCTACGATGGCATCAACTCTGGCTTCTTCCAACGCTAATGCTTCATCGAGTGTTGTGGCAGCTCCTATGGTTTTGATACCTAATTTTCGGGATTCGGCAAGAATTTCCTTTGAAGGAATGCCAAATATAAAGCTAAACACAGCCGGACGAATTTCAAATAAAACTTCTACCTGCTTTTCGAACCTGGAAGGAATGTCTGTTGATAGTTCCGGTAGTGGAATGCCCAGTTCATCAAAGTAGGGCTTGAATAGTGCCTTTACTTTTTCCAAAGATTCTTTTGGATAATTGACCAGGCTTTTGTCTACATCGGATACCCATAAGTTAATATTATACGGTTTGTCGGTTTTAGCTTTTATGGCTTTTCCTGCTTCTCTTATTTCTTCTGGAGTGAGAGTATAGGCTCCAAAACTGCCTAATCCACCCGCATTGGAGACAGCGGCAAGAAGTTCTGCAGTCGAAAATCCGCCACCCATTGGACCTTGAAGGATAGGGTATTGGATTTTCAATAATTCAGTTATTTTGGTCTTATTCCACATGACTTACTCATTTACGTGTGTCAATAGTTTGTTTACTATAACCCATTTACCTTCAATTAAAGAGAAGCTGAGCAGGTCGTAATAATTGTATTCAAAAATAGGAACGTGGGTTTTGGCAACAGCAATGGTATTGATGATTTCTATGGAGATGATTTCCATGCCAAATTTGGCTCCCAGTTCATTAGGACTTTTGCGGTTTTTTACACCTTCTAAATACTGTTCCAGTGTTTTAAAATAGGGTTCGCCATTTATATCGCCCGATAAAAATGCCATCGGGTGGAAAACGCTTCGGAGCAAATTGATGTCACCTACAAAAATACCATTAAAATAGTCTTCAATGACAGAAGTTATCTGTTTTCTGTTTTCTTCAATATTTTTCATTCTTTCTATTTTTTAGGAAATACTGTGTCCGGCTACATGTCCACCATCCAGATTGATAATTCCTCCGGTTACAAAGTTGCTCTCGGCAAGATATAAAGCGAGTTCTGCAACATCTTGTGTTTCGCCAATTCGATTGAGAAGATGCAATCCTGCAAGATTATCGGCATCGGCAACGCCTATTTTTGACTGTAACGGACTTCGGATAATGCCAGGCGCTATCGTATTGACTCGGATATTATTTCTTCCAAATTCTGCGGCAAGCTGCCTTGTAAGTGCATGAATACCACCCTTGCTTGAAATTGGAGCCGTAGCAGGAAAGCCGTCAATGGCATGGTCAACCAGTACGGTACCGATGTTGATAATACTGCCTTCGCCTTGTGTGAGCATCTGTCTGATGGCGGCCTGACTTGTAAAAAAGGTTCCCTTTAGGTTGATGTCTAAAAAACGATCTAAATCTTTTTCTTCCACATCAAGGAAAGGTTTGGGTTGAAAGACTCCGGCATTGTTTATCAATACATCTGCACTGCCAAAGTGTTTGACAGCCGTTTCGATAAGCTGTTTTCCTACCGAAATATCGCTTATATCTCCCGCTACCGAAACGAGACTTTCTTCATGTCCCAATTCTTTTCGGGCATTTTCGAGATTGTCTGCATTGGCAGAATTGATAACCACATTGTATCCTTTTTCTAAAAATAATTTCGCTAAGGATTTTCCAATTCCTGTAGACGCCCCCGTTATTATTACTGTTTTTGTTTTCATTGATACCAATTTAAGAGTTGTTTTTTTGTGCCGTAATACCTTTTTCGCGGAGAACTGAAACCTGATCTCCGGCAAAACCCCAGTTGTCAAGTTCTATTTCCTGTATGACTACATGAGTAAGGTTGGGATCTTTGCCTAATATATCGGTAATGAGTTTTGTTACACCGGCAATCAATTGTTGCTTCTGGGTTCTTGTAACTCCTTCACGAGTTACTTCAATTTTTACATAGGGCATGGTTTTGTACTTTAAATAGTTACTAATTTATAGTACAAAGTAAAGGAGGAAATTTAGGGGAGATGAGTGACATAGGTCACATTCTGCAACGGACTATTTTGAGGAATTGTATAACCTGCTCAGGGTTTCTCTCGAAACACCAAGATAGGCTGCAATCAAATGTTTCGGAACCATATTGTAAAGGGCAGGGTAGAGTGCCAAAAGCTCTTCATACCGGGTTTTGGCATCGTTATTCATGAAAGAAAGAAGTCGTTTTTGGGCCGCAACATAACCTTTATTAGTTCGCCATCTGAAAAAATATTCGGCTTGGTGCAATTCGCGACATAGTTTCTCCCGGGCTTCATTCGTAATCGATAGGACTTCCGCATCTGAAATACAATCAATAGTGATGGTAGCTTTGGTTTTGTTGTATAAAGCGGCATAGTCTGACGTCCACCAGGTTGGCATAGTAAATTGAAGGATATGCATTTTTATGTTGTCGTTCATGAAAAATGCTTTCAGACATCCGGAAAGGACAAAATACTCTTTTTCGACATTGTCACCTTCGTTGATGATAACGTCACCTTTTTTAAAAGATTCGGGTTTGAAATGCGAAAAGAAATGCTCAAACTCATCTTCCGTTAGGGAAGCGGTCTTTGCTATATGCTGTCTTAATATTTCTTTGCCCTTCATTTTTAACTATTGCTATTTGGCATATTTCCAGAATCGGCCTTTTCCTTCGGCAATCCATTCAATAGCCTCGTCCATTCTTTTTTGTCGTGTAGCATCGGTTTTGGCGTCAAGAATCCAAAGTGCGTATTCTTTTCGAAAAGTAGCCGATTTGCTTTCGAATATTTCTTTTGCTTTTGGATGGACAGCAAGCTTTTCAAGGAAATAATCTGGCGTATCGACTGATTTAGGCGTATCATTTTTTTTCATGGATACTTTTATTCCTTTTTCATTCAGAGTCATCGCTTCTTTTAGAAAAATGATAAACTCTGAATCGTCTGGCAAATCAGCCATGCCGCTTATTTTGCCCAGATATCTTTCTGTAGGTTTTAGTTTTTCCTTGTCTTTTAGGCGAGGATCGTTCATTAACTCCGCTTTTATGAACGTAAAAGAACAATGATTTTTATAAGCTGCCATAACACACATAAAATCTCCCTTATAATCAAAGTGCGGAATACCCCATTTGATAGCTTCTGCTATGTCAGGGCAAGTAGCATGGACAAGCTTACGCCAATTGTTTAATACAGGCTTTGCAAAATCTTCTGACTTTGCAATATATTCATCAACTCTAGGATCAAACTGTGACATACCTTGCTTTTTTAAATTATGATACTATTTTTCTTTTATTGCATCTAAAAGGTTATCCAATTGGCTGAAACGGCTTTCCCAGATCTTCTTGAATTGCTCGAGCCATTTGTCTATTTCTTTCATTTTGTCAATTTCGAGTTGGTAATAAATTTCCCTGCCTTGATGCTCTTGTTTTACCAGTTCGCATTCAGTCAGAATTTTCAAGTGTTTTGAGACAGCCTGTCGGGTAGTATCAAAATGTTCGGCAAGTGCATTTGGTGTCATAGGCTGTAAAGCAATCATGGCGATGATGGCCCGTCTGGTTGGATCGGCTATGGCTTGGAATATATCTCTTCTCATTTTTCCTTTATTTGATAATTGAAGCAACTAATTGGTTGCAAATTTAAATGCAACTTTTTGGTTTCGCAAATATTTTAAGGTTTATTTTAAAGAATATCGGAAGTTAATCAATAATTGTCTGGGCAAAGGCAATAATGTGTCCGTCCGGATCTGAAAAATAACACGCCTTGTCTCCCCAATTTCTATCTTCGATTGGACTGATAATACTGGCTCCGCTTTTTACGGCATTGTGATATTCCAGTTCAATATCTTCAACATAAAAGTATAGTTCGCATCTTGGTATTCCGTTTCCTTTATCAGGATGTGGTGTTTTATCTGCCAAAATCTTAGCAATACCATGATTGGGCATTAATCCGAGCTTGCAGTTTTCAGAAATTCTAAATTCTGTCATGCCGGGAACATTCAGGTCAGGGCTTTTGCGAAATATTTTCTGGTAAAAATCGGTACTGCTTTGCTGGTTGCTTACATACAGAATAGTTTCTACAAGCTGGATATGTTTCATCTTAAAGAATATGGATATTGTTTACGGCTTGGAAAACTCCCCGAAATGCCATAATACTCCCGAAGGATCATGAAGAAAACATTCTCTTCCCCAATCATGATTGCGAATAGGGACGATTTTTACATTTTTGTATTTTGCTGTAAGGTCTAAAGCCTGAAGGTTGTCCCAGCATTTTTGTACATCTTCTACTTCTAAAAAAATCATGGTATTGTCTATCCAATCTTTGACATAAGCATCCTGCAAATAAAATCCCAAACCTTCTTGTGTTTTGAAAAGGGACATATTAGGAAACAGGACTACTTCTTCAAATCCTAAATCGTTATAAAAGCTACGGGATATTTCAAAATTTTCTGCCCCAACAAAAGGGCGGATAGAGGTAGTTTTAATTTTCATGGCTTTCTTTTTCTATAAATTTAGTAAAATTCTTTGTATTTGTCAGAAGAATGTAGCCAATTATGATTTTTATAAAATGATAAATAAGCCAGCCGGTTTGAGGATAATCTTTTAAAAGTTCTTTCTGTTGCAAAAAAGTAATTAGTTCTGAACAAAAACTTGGCAGGCTTTCTATCAATATCAGTCCACCCATTATAGTTATTGCAATGGTTATAATGGTTGTGCTCTTGATAGTGAGGTCTATTCTTTCTTCTTTGAAATTATTTTTGAGTTTTAGCTTTTCAATAATCCAGGTTGTTTTAAAAAGGAAGAGCCGTATTGCAACTATAAAAATAATAATGGTAGCAAAAAGTACTACACAAAGTAATAGCAGACTTTCGAAATCAATACTTCCATTGATAAATGAAATCATTGAGAAAAATTGAGGGATTACAGAAATACAACTGAACAATAACCACAATCCAATAATTTTCAGCAGCAATTTCCAAAAGGTATCGATTAGCATATTTTTATTTTTTAAGTTAAGGATTATTTTGAAAATCTTTCCAAGGCTTCGGATAGAGAAGGGAGGAAATAAATCTGACCGACTTTATTGCTCTCAAAAATAAAATCTTTCAGGCTCTTACTTTCATATTTGCCCAAATCCCCCACAATGGCAAGACGAACACGATAGGTTGAAAATTTCTGGAGTATTTCGCCCGCAATTCCTGTTTTCAGGTCAAAAAATTCAGGTGTGATATTTTTCTCATAGATTATGATTTTGTCAAAACCCTGATAATATAGATTGCCAAGTAAATCCAGCCCGTCATCGGTGGTTTTGATTATTTGGTTATCGGAAATTATTTCGGCTATTTCGGTATTGTTTAGAGTATGTGCTTCTATTTTCATAATTAATGAGGGTGTTTCCAAATATAAAAAAACTCCGACTACAATTTGCAATCAGAGATTCATGTTTAGCATAATCCAAAAATCAAAAATCTCAAATTAGCTCAAAGCCTCTACAAGAGCATAACTGTCTTCTAAAAAACGATAGCGTACAATTTGATTGTCTTTTAAAGTAAGGCTTATGGAAAATAAAGTTTCATATGTTTTTCCGGTTTTTGTCATTCGTGATGAAAATTCGCCTGTTACCACAGCATGATTATCTTCTGTAATAATAGAATCAATTTTTGCATCTAAAGGCTCCGTATTAGGCCATAGTAATTCAAAGAAGGTTTTAATTTCTTTTTTGGTACTTTTCTTTCCAAGCCAGGGAGCCATCTCCTCGTTTCCGGGAATAAACCAATCCACGTTTTCAGGAAAGAAGGTTAATAGTTTTTCTAAATCTCTTTGGGCGAGTGCTCCAAGATAGTTTTGAACCGTGGTAAGTGTTTGTTGTTTAGTGGTAGAATCCATAATAGTATAGATAGCATTTTTTAGATATTCAAATATAAAAAATCCCCGACTGCAATCTGCAATCGGGGATCTATATTAGGTCTGAAATCTCAAATCTGAAATCTCAAATCAAAAACTACTGATTCACTATGACCCATTCTCCAGAAGCCAAAAGACTTTCTGCTTTTTTGTATTTCATAGTTTCGGTTTTGCCACTCATGACATGCTTCACAGTAACGTTATCGTTTCGGTTAATTTTTGGCATATCACGTACAATAGTTTCCGTTACTGCGGGTCTTTGTGTCTGACCAGCTTCGCGGTTTGCAGCTGCAGCTTCATCCGTATTTGGAATTTCGTCTTTTGAAGTCTTGTAATTTTCTTTTGGACGGGCTACTTCTCTTGCTTCGTGGATTTCAGGATTGTTTTGTTGTGGAAGATCACCTTTGAATAAGAAAGAGATTACTTCTTTATTAACATTATCGATCATGTTCTTGAACAAGTTGAAAGCTTCGAACTTATAGATCAATAACGGATCTTTTTGTTCGTGCACTGCTAACTGAACAGACTGTTTCAATTCATCCATTTTACGCAAGTGTTTTTTCCAGGCTTCGTCAACTATGGCAAGCGTGATGTTTTTCTCAAAATCGCCTATCAATTGCGCTCCTTCAGTATCGTATGCCTTTTTCAGGTCGGTTACAACATTTAGGGTCTTGATTCCGTCGGTAAAAGGAACTACGATTCTTTCGAATTGGTTGTTTTCGTTTTCATAAACATTCTTGATGATAGGAAAGGCCTCTCTTGCACTTCTTGCCGTTTTCTCAGTATAGAATTCCAAAGCCGACTTATATACTTTTCCTGTCAATTCCTGAGCTGAAATTTTCGCAAAATCAGCTTCGTTTACAGGAGAAGTGATAGAGAAGTAACGGATCAATTCAAATTCAAAGTTTTTGAAATCATTGGAAGCCTTGTTAGCTTCAACGATAACTTCGCAAGTGTCATACATCATGTTGGCGATATCCACCTTCAAACGCTCTCCGTGCAAAGCATGGCGACGACGCTTGTAGACTACTTCACGTTGTGCATTCATAACGTCATCATATTCCAAAAGACGCTTACGTACTCCAAAGTTGTTTTCTTCTACTTTTTTCTGTGCTCTTTCGATAGACTTCGTCATCATAGAGTGCTGGATTACTTCGCCTTCTTTCAGGCCTAGTCTATCCATAACTTTAGCAACTCTTTCGGATCCGAACAAACGCATAAGGTTATCTTCAAGAGAAACATAGAATTGTGAGCTACCCACATCACCCTGACGTCCGGCACGACCTCTCAACTGACGGTCAACACGACGAGAATCATGACGTTCTGTACCAACAATTGCCAAACCACCTGCTGCTTTTACTTCAGGAGAAAGCTTGATATCCGTTCCACGACCTGCCATGTTGGTAGCAATGGTCACTACTCCGGCCTTACCGGCTTCTTCAACGATTTGCGCTTCCTGCTTGTGCATTTTAGCGTTAAGTACGTTGTGAGGAATATTTCTCATCTTGAGCATACGGCTCAATAATTCTGAGATTTCAACAGAAGTAGTACCAATCAATACAGGTCTTCCTGCTGCAGAAAGTTCGGTAACATCTTCGATTACTGCATTGAACTTTTCGCGTGTACTTCTGTAAATAAGATCTTCTTTATCTTTTCTGGCAATTGGCTTGTTAGTTGGAATTTCAACTACATCCAATTTATAGATTTCCCATAATTCGCCTGCTTCAGTTACAGCTGTACCGGTCATACCTGCCAGTTTGCTGTACATTCTGAAGTAGTTCTGTAATGTAACAGTAGCAAACGTTTGGGTTGCAGCTTCGATTTTTACATTTTCTTTTGCTTCAATCGCCTGGTGCAATCCGTCAGAATAACGACGTCCATCCATAATACGACCTGTCTGTTCGTCAACAATCATTACCTTGTTGTCGATGATAACATATTCTGTATCTTTTTCGAATAAAGTGTAAGCTTTTAATAGCTGTGTTAAAGTATGGATACGCTCGCTTTTTATGCTGAAATCCTGGAAAAGTTTTTCTTTTTCTTCGGCTTCTGCATCTTTGTCAAGATTCAATTTCTCGATTCTTGCAATTTCAGTTCCGATGTCTGGCAGGATAAAGAAATCATTGTCAGTATCTCCAGAAAGGAATTTGATTCCGTTGTCTGTCAATTCAACCTGATTGTTCTTTTCTTCAATCACGAAATACAGGGCTTCATCAATCTTGTGCATTTCGCGGTTGTTGTCCTGCATATAATGGTTTTCAGTTTTTTGAAGTAGCTGCTTAACACCTTCTTCACTCAAAAACTTAATTAAAGCTTTATTTTTTGGTAAGCTTCTGTACGCTCTTAGCAATAAAAATCCGGCTTCTTTAGTATTGCCTTCTTTTAATTGTTTTTTAGATTCGGCCAAAAAGCCGTTTGCTAATTGTCTTTGTAAGTTAACCAGGTTTTCAACTTTAGGTTTTAACTCGTTAAACTCGTGACGGTCACCTTGAGGAACCGGTCCAGAGATAATCAACGGAGTTCTGGCATCATCTACCAAAACCGAATCCACCTCATCGACAATTGCGTAATTATGTTTTCTTTGTACTAGTTCTTCCGGAGTATGAGCCATATTGTCTCTCAAATAATCGAAACCAAATTCGTTATTTGTTCCATAAGTAATATCGGCATTGTAAGCTTTTCTTCTTCCTTCAGAATTTGGTTGGTAGTTGTCGATACACTCTACCGTAAGTCCGTGGAATTCGAAAAGAGGCGCTTTCCATGCGCTATCACGTTTTGCTAGGTAGTCGTTCACGGTTACAAGATGAACACCGTTTCCTGTAAGCGCATTCAGGTATAATGGAAGTGTAGCAACTAATGTTTTACCTTCACCCGTTTGCATTTCGGCAATTTTACCTTGGTGTAGTACGGTACCTCCAATTAATTGAACATCGTAGTGGATCATGTCCCAGGTAATCTGCTTTCCGGCAGCATTCCAGCTATTGGCCCATACGGCATTATCGCCTTCGATAGTGATGTATGTTTTTGTAGCAGAAAGCTCCAAATCTTTTGGAGTAGCTTTTACCGTTATCTGCGTATTATCTTTAAATCTTCTGGCTGTTTCTTTAACAACTGCAAAAGCTTCAGGGAGAATTTCAAGCAAGGTTTTTTCGGAAATATCGTAAGCTTCTTTTTCCAAAGCATCGATAGAAGCATAGATGTCTTCTCTAACATCGATATCTTGTGTTTTCTCTACTTCTAACTTGTAAGAAGCGATTTTTGCATCCTTTTCAGATCTGGCTTCCTTAATTCTCTCTTTGAAGTAAATTGTTTTTGCTCTTAATTCGTCATGCGAAAGAGCAGCTAATGTTTCTTCGTATGCTTTTATCTTATTGATAAGCGGCATGATGGACTTTACGTCCTTCTCCGATTTATCTCCTACAAAAGCTTTTAATATGCTGTTGATGAAACTCATGGGTTGTTATATTTCTATTTATAAAATGTTGCAAATTTAAGCAAAAAAAAAGCCTCGATTGAGACTTTTTCTTTGTGTTTATTATTTTTAATACTCATCCTCGTTCCAAAGATAATCTTCGTCAGTTGGATAGTCAGGCCATATCTCTTCCATTGATTCGTAGATTTCACCTTCGTCTTCTATAGACTGAAGGTTTTCCACTACTTCTAAGGGTGCTCCAGCTCTAATAGCATAGTCGATAAGTTCGTCTTTGGTTGCAGGCCACGGCGCATCACTTAAATAGGATGCCAATTCTAATGTCCAATACATCTGATATCGATTTAATAGTTTTATGCAAAAATAATTTTTTTACTGAAATAGTCAAGTAAAATTGTATTTATTTTAAAAAAGTCAAGAACGTTTATTCCGGCTTCCAGATTGGGATTGCGCGGTTTTGGGTTTTTGTCCCATGTTATTAACCGCAATTGCCTTCTGACGTTTCGATTTGGCTCGTTTCGATTACTGTTTTTCAGGAATCCATTTTACCTCATCGGCCTTAAGGTCGTAGGACAACTTTCGTGCCAGTACAAAAAGGTAGTCAGAAAGTCGGTTTAAGTACTTAATCACTAGCTCATCAGTAGGCTCTTGTTCGTTCAAATGAACCGAAAGTCGTTCTGCACGACGGCAAACACAACGCGCAATGTGACAATATGACACGGTTGTATGTCCGCCAGGCAGTACAAAATGCGTCATTGGTGGCAGAGCACTTTCCATGGCATCAATTTCATTCTCAAGTAATTCGATGTCTCTTTCGGTTATTTTTGGAATATTTAGCCTTGGTTTTCCGTTTTTTAGAATTTCTTTTTCCGGCGGTGTAGCCAAAATGGCACCAACTGTAAACAGTCTGTCCTGGATTCGGATTAAAATTTCTTTGTAATGGCTGTTTATTTCCTGATCGCGTATTAGCCCGATATAAGAATTAAGCTCATCGACAGTACCATAACTTTCAATGCGGATATGGTGTTTAGGAACCCTGTCGCCGCCAAATAAGGCTGTAGTTCCTTTGTCTCCTGTTTTTGTATATACTTTCATGTGTTTGCAATTGTTGGATTTCTGTAAAGACGTTCGTGAAATTTGAAGCGTTTTTTACAGCGGTAACTATTTATTAGGCTTGTCGCTTTCTACAATGCCATCGCGAAGCCTTATGATTCTGTGAGCATAAGCAGCAATATCTTCTTCGTGGGTTACTAAAATAACCGTATTTCCATTGGCATGGATTTCATTGAAAAGATTCATAATCTCTACCGATGTCTTACTGTCAAGATTTCCTGTTGGCTCATCGGCTAAGATAATAGAGGGCCTGTTGACCAAAGCTCTGGCAACAGCAACACGCTGTCTTTGCCCTCCCGAAAGCTGATTCGGTTCATGGTC
Organism: uncultured Flavobacterium sp.; assembly: GCA_964518395.1. Taxonomy (GTDB): domain Bacteria; phylum Bacteroidota; class Bacteroidia; order Flavobacteriales; family Flavobacteriaceae; genus Flavobacterium. Next base: position 4,112 of record CAZFGA010000013.1, on the reverse strand, counting down.
CATCCTGTCTTTTAATCCAACTTGAGTTAGCACTTCTTCTGCTCGGACTGACCGTTCAGATTTCGAATGTCCGGCATAAATCATAGGTAAGGCCACATTATTAAGTGCAGTTGTGCGGGGAAGCAGGTTGAATGTTTGGAAAACAAATCCTATTTCCTTGTTGCGTATTTCCGCCAGATTGTCATCGCTCATCTGGCTTACGTCTTTTCCGTTCAGGATATATTGTCCTGAGGTGGGAGTATCAAGGCAGCCCAGAATATTCATCAGGGTAGATTTTCCGGAACCTGATGGTCCCATCAAAGCGACATATTCTCCTTTGTTGATAGTAAGGTCGATTCCTTTTAATACATGGATGATTTCATTTCCAAGTACAAAGTCTCTTTTTATATTGGTTATGTTGATTAATGACATAGCTTTAATTTGAGCCTAAAAGTAATGAATTTTTGCAAAAACGGATTGATTTTAAGATTTTAAGATAAAATTAATAACATAACGCCATTGTATTAAATTAATCATAATTTTTTAACTAAAAATGCAAAAATAATTTTTTATAACTAAATTTATGTAACCAAACTTTTAATTAAAACCACCAAGTTATGAAAAAGATTAATCTATTTTTAGGAAGTGCAATTATTGCAGTTACTTTTGCTTCGTGTAAGAGCGAAAGCGAGCAACAGGCTGAAAAAACAGTCGGAGCTTATGAGAAATATGTAGACTCTGTTACAAATGTTGCCGTTGCTGACGCAAAAGCAAATTGGGAATCGATAGAGGTTTCCTATAACCAAAAAACTGCGGAAGCTGAGGCTGCTCTTGCCGAACTAAAGGACAAAGCAAATGCAGAAGCCAGACTTGAAAAATCCAAAGCAAAATATGCTGATTTAAAATCAAAATTGGAGGCTGAAGCCCAAGCAGCAAAAGAAGCGCAGGCGGCAAGTCCGGCCAATAAAAAACAATTGTTGAGAGATGCTTATTTTGGTGCCGGAAAAATTGGAGAAGACATGAACTTTTCTTGGGTAAACAAGGACAACATCTTAAAAGTGTATAATGACTTCTATAATGAGTTCGATAAAAACAAAGATACTTATTCGAGAGAAGATTTTGATGAGATAAAGGCAATGTATGAGGCCTTGGATGCTCATAAAAATACGGTTGAAAAAGAAGGGCTTTCTTCTAAAGATAATAGGAAAATTGCAGAGCTGAAGTTTAAATTCGCTCCAAAATTTAAATGGGAACGAATGGGAGCAAAAGCTGAAGAAAACCAAAAGGCTAAAGAGTAATTACATATTGGTTTGAGTTAGGTATGGCTGTCCTTAATGGGCGGCCATTTTTATTTGTGATGGCTTTAACGAAGGATTAACGGATTGAAAATTAAATATTTGGTAAATTTATATAATGTCTAACCAATAAATAATAAAATCATGCCTGACAGAAGCCCAGGTCCGCAAATAAAAGATAAGGACCAATACGAAGCATTACGTGATAAAGGTTATAGCAAAGAAAAATCAGCGCGGATAGCAAATAGCAAAGGTGCTGAAAAAAGGGGCGGCCATGCTAAAAAGTATGAAGACCAGACAAAAAAAGAGATTTATGGCGAAGCTAAAAAAGTAGGAATAAAAGGCCGTTCAAAAATGACCAAAGGCGAGTTGATTAAGGTGCTGCGAAATAATTAAGGCAGCAATCCCCATAATTTACGAATACCCAAAATGCTGTTCAGAAAGAAAGAGTTGGTAGTGCGAAGTATGAAATGTTCTTTTTCCTGCTCTTTTCTGAAAAAGACAATTCCCCATTGGAAAGTGTCAATCGTGACCCTAACCTTTGGGTGCTTTTTTATGATTTTCCATGCTTCTTCCATATCTGCTGACCAATGAATATCATCAAAAATCCAGACGGTTTGGTTGTTAGCGGTGGAAAGCAGCGATTCAAAATAGCTCAATGTGGCCTTTTTGGAATGATTACCGTCAAAATAAATTAAATCGTAAGCGGCAGATTTTGCGGTTTCGGTTTCCAAATAGGATTCAAATCGGGAAATTACAGAATCGATATTGAAATCAAATTTCTGAAATTGTTGTTGGGAAATCTTTGCCGTTTCAGGACATCCTTCCAGACTTGTGATTCTTGCCTTCGGGTTTCCTAAAGCCAAAGCAGAACTAGCCAAGCCAAGTGATGTGCCAATTTCTAAAATGTTTTCCGGTTTAAAATAATTTACAATCCGAAACAAAAGCCGGGCATCTTTTGTCGAAATTCCTGCGTTTTGGGCTATCTGGTTTATAGCCCGTGTATTGGATTTAAAAACTCTTGAACCCGCTCCAAAGTCGGTAACTTCAATCGTGTTTTTGTTTTGCAATAACGAATTGCGGTATTTTTTTAAAATGACATAGGCTCCATATTCCTTTTTGTCATAAAAGCATTTCCTTAGTAAATCAAACACAAACGGAGAATGTACGCCATGTGAGTTGTTTGAATACCATAAGAATTTCAGATATGATTTCAGAAGATGCATACCGTTTTGATTATCCTTCCATCTTGGCAGAAAGTTCAAACCATCGTTCTTCTTTTGCCTCGATTTTTAAAATTAAGTCCTGAATATCCTTGGCTTTTTTCTCAATGTCGGCATCAGCAATTTTTCCATCAGAAAACAGCTGTTCGATTTTTGTTTTCTCAATTTCCAGATCCTTGATTTCACGTTCAATTTTCTGGTATTCTTTCTGCTCGTTAAAGGTTAAGCCAGAAGAAACATTTTGCTGTTTCCAATTGTTTTTTTCTTTAACGGTTTCGTCTTTAACAGGTTCGACACTATCTTCATAGGTTCGGAAATCAGAATAGTTACCAGGGAAATTTTCGATGACACCTTCACCTCGGAAAACAAACAAATGATCTACGATTTTATCCATGAAATAACGGTCGTGCGAAACAACCAATAAGCATCCCGGATAATCCAAAAGAAAGCTTTCGAGTACGTTCAGGGTCACGATATCCAAGTCATTGGTTGGTTCATCCAGAATCAAAAAGTTTGGATTCTGAATCAATACCGTACAAAGGTAAAGTCGTTTCAACTCGCCACCACTCAATTTTTCTACATAATCATACTGCTTTTTGCTGTCAAAAAGAAAACGCTCCAGCAATTGCGAAGCCGAAATGATTTTGCCTTTCGTCAGCGGAATATATTCGCCATATTCTTTGATGATGTCGATTACGCGTTGACCCGGTTTAGGATTGATCCCACTCTGTGTGTAATATCCAACCTTAATAGTGTCTCCAACGACTACTTTTCCGGAATCAGGCGGAATTGTTCCGGTCAATACGTTCAGGAAAGAAGATTTTCCCGTTCCGTTTTTTCCAATAATTCCGATTCGTTCGCCACGCTGGAAATCAAAACTAAAATTATCTAAGATGATCTTGTCGCCAAAACGCTTGGTGATTTTATGGAGCTCGATGATCTTGCTACCCATACGCTCCATATTAATCTCAAGCTCAACCTGATTTTCTTTACGGCGGCTTTCTGCTTTCTGTTTGATAACATAGAAATCATCCTGACGCGATTTTGATTTCGTCGTTCGTGCTTTTGGCTGTCGGCGCATCCATTCCAATTCTTTTTTGAAAAGGTTTTGTGCCTTGTCTATACTTGAGTTTTCTGAAGCAATTCGTTCTTCCTTCTTTGCTAAGTAATACGAATAATTGCCTTTATATTGGTAAAGCTTTCCATTGTCAAGCTCTATGATTTCATTACAAACGCGTTCCAGAAAGAAACGATCGTGTGTTACCATAAACAGGGTAATGTTTTCTTTGGCAAAATAACTTTCCAGCCATTCGATCATTTCCAGATCCAGATGGTTGGTTGGCTCGTCCAGGATTAGCAAATCCGGACGGTTGATAAGGATAATAGCCAGCGAAAGACGTTTTTTTTGTCCGCCGGAAAGATTTTTTACTTTCAGTTTGAAATCTTCAAGCTTCAATTTAAACAATATCTGCTTGAATTGAGTCTCGAAATCCCAGGCATTGAACTGATCCATTCTGTCAAAGGCTTTTTGGTATGCCTCTTCATCTTCGGGATTTTCCAATGCTTTTTCATATTGGTGAATAACATCTAATACCTCATTATCAGATGCAAAAAT
>CAZFGA010000012.1:0-104981 GCA_964518395.1 uncultured Flavobacterium sp. | reverse complement strand
AGTTAATTAATAAAATAAAACTAATAATTCTCCGATTATCTTATTTAAGGGAATCCTTACTTCTATTCCCAAACCTTCTTTGGTAAAAAATTTATGTTTTTATCCGTGTTTGCTTTACAAGCATTGTAATTGTATTTCTTGTGTTGCCCTTTTCTGCAAATAGTGCATTTATAGCGTTGGCTTCCATTAATTTGAAATCCGTTTTTAGTACATTTTCCATTACAGAAATTACATTCTACTTTTATCACCTATTCTGATACATTAAGTTACTATAAAAGCATTTTAAGGCTTTTTAAAACCCTAAAAACAGAAGAGACGACCAATCAGTCGTCTCTTTTTTAATCATTTTTTTTTGAAGTAATATTGTTTTTCAAGCGGTTATCTTTCTATTTTGTAAAAACACCTAATCTGAACATTACCCTTATCTCTTAAGGATAATCAAATCCAAATCTTAAACTTGAAATCATAGCGTTTTTTATACGACATTCTATAAAATATCCCGGCATACCATATCTATTGAGAAAATTTGAATTGCTATCACCATTGATGCGATAAGTAATTATACTATCTTTTTCGATTGACAACTTATATTCGTCTCCTTTTATATCAATTAAATTTTTTAATGAAAGACCAAGACGTATTCCATTCTCTGTTTCAAAGATTCTTTCGTCAACAGAGTTGAACTCAATTTTTTGTTTGATGTCTTTCACATAACCCACTTCAAATAAACTAAAAGAATTTTTAGTGTTGCCTTCGTAATGATATGCGAAAAGATATTCCTTTCCATTACTGTTGAGGAATGCGGCTATTGGGCTCTCTCTAACATCCTCGATTGTTTTTATGGATTTGTAATCTCTAGTAAAAAGCTCAATTGAACTATAATTGTCCAACTTCAGTTTATTATTTATGGTGGTATCTGGTATTATTTCAGCTTGCTTCGCCATAATTATAAGGGGACTTGTTTTTTTTGCTGTTGAATCACTATTACTCTCCATTGATATCGACTTAGCATATTTTAAGTCCGTTTTTTGATTTTTACAAGACCAAAAGAAGACTATAAAAAGACCTGCGATTATTGTTTTTTTACTCATATACATTTGGTATTCGAGTGCCAGAGCGCCCGTTGTTATTTGGATTGTTTGTTATGTTTATTGTAGTTGATAATGAAGGTGTATTTTGTAGATATCCTTGTAAGGTAGTGCTGAAATTTGTAAGTTCTGTTGCATTTCCTGTAAGCCCAATACATCCTAAGGTTCCCTCATTGTTTCCGTCAGGGTGAAAGCGTAAATCCGTACGTCCCGTACTAAATGACGGGTTCAAATTAAAGCTGAATCCTACACCATCCCTATTCATTCCTGGGTTAAAAGAGCCGTTTGGGCTTCTGTCTCGAAAGGTATTTGTAGTATATGCTCCATTTTCAGGGGCTCCATTTCCAAACCCACCTGCTACAGCTGAGTAAGTTTGCCCAATTAAAGTTGAGGACCCATCATCAAAATTAGCTTGAAATTGTACAGTAGCATCTCCAATTTTATTATTACCTTCTCTCATCGAGCCTGTGACAGAAATACCGACACCAGTTTGCTCCGAAATAAGATTCTGTGAATTATCTGCTCTTTCATCGCTTCTCAATGCTCCAATAGTCAACATTGTGTTATAATCCTTATTATCATTCATAAAAGTAGCGCTTTTAGCATTGTAAGCTGCTTGGTCAACCTTAACATAGGTGTCTTGTCCAGGAGCAGCAACTCGACTTATTTCGCTTCCTGCCATATTCAAAACAATAAAGTCGTCAGGACCCATACCGTCAGGGTCTATAAATCTCATCGGATTGTCAAAACAATAATTATATGGCGACCATCGTCTCATTTGCTCTGCCAGCGGGTCAATATTCATCCATCTTCCCAAAGCAGGGTCATAATTCCTTGCGCCATAGTCGTAAAAGTTAAGTCCCATCTCGTCCTGCCATTCCTTCCCGTTGTATTTATACTGATACGACCTTCTTTGCTGCGGCCCCAAAGGCTCGATACCGATCAGATAGCCACCGTCTTCCTTGCTGATTTCTACATACTCGTACTTGTCAGAGTTGTACTTAGCCCGAAAGGATAGTAATGGTTCTCTTCCATGATGTATATCTTTCCCTTTGCCTTGTCCATTGCGTAGCTCATCCTGATGTTGCCCAAGTGGTCCTTGATGTTGTACACATAATGGGAGGTGGCAACAGGCCTTGATCCGCCAGTAGGTTACGTTACTATTTTGTAAAAACACATAATCTGATACATTACCTTCGAAATTTTGAAGTTTTGTTGTTTTTAATTAATTTCTTTTCTCTTTGGTTTTGTGTAACACTTTATTTCAAATGGAACATAGCACTTCTCAATATTTTTAATTTCTCTGATATTCAACTCGTTTGAATTTGTGACAAAGACTTTATTATCGCTATTAGTAATCCAAAAAGTACCTCGTATTTTTGTAATCTGTAGATATACAATTTCTCCACTATCAAGTCGTATTTCTCTTTTTGTACTTTTTTTCGATATTTTATTAGCCATTTTTATCCCAATATCAGTGTTATTTTTGAGATATTTTTTTGCATTCTCCTTACCCATAAACTCATTTAGTAATGTATTACTATTAAGAGCAATCTCTGGTGTATAAAATGAGGTTTTGTAAAAATCACTAATAAATGAATTTGCATCTTTCTTCGAAATTTCATTCAAATTAATTATTTCGGTTAATCCTCCCATAATAATAGGTTGGGTTGAATTACTTCTAATGTCGAATTCAATGTAAAAAAAATCTTTTTCTTCAATTTTATATTTCATATTTTGCCCATACGTAGATAAAGTAAGCAACAATTGAAGTAGTGTTATTTTTATAAATTTATTCATTTTCTTTTTCTTTTATTATTGGTAAGAAACTACCATTACTAATTGAATTAATATCTTTTTGATTAGGCTTTTCTGGCGGATAGTTCATGATCCCTGCTTTATCCTTTGGAAAATCATCCAAACCTAAAGTATGGAAAATTTCGTGAATTCTATTCATTTTGGTGTCAGCTTTTGTATTCATAGTAATATTTTTTTTACCACTAGTAACACCTCCAATGATTGACGGAGTTATAGTTCCATCTCCGTTGTCAATTTCTTTTGCTTTAAAACGGTTAAGTGTTGTGTCCAACCTTGAAAAAGAATTACCAATTGAATGCCCATCAACTATATCATTTTGGGCACTTTGTTCACTTGCCCCAACAGAACCACCTTCTTTAAATTGTAAATCAAATTTTACTGTATAACCACTATATTCGCCTTCACTAACACTTGCATTAAGGTCGTTCAAATATTCATTATAATCTTTTTGCATTGAAGCAATTTCTTTTGAAGTGTAACCGCTTAAACCAGATGTACTATTTTTACTGTACCTGTTTTCTGTTTGAACATAATAATTAGCTCTTATCGTAATAGTTTTATTTTTTTCATTAATTATCCTAATTCCATCTCTACCATCAGGGTCGATATGATTAATAGGATCATTGAAAGTGTAGGAATAGGGATTGATATTTGGATATTTCTCAGCCAATGGGTCAATATTCATCCACCTTCCCAAGGCAGGATCATAATTCCTTGCCCCATAGTCGTAGAAGTTAAGCCCCAGCTCATCCTGGAACTCCTTCCCGTTGTACTTATACTGATACGACCTTCTCTGCTGCGGTCCCAACGGCTCGATACCGATCAGATAACCGCCGTCTTCCTTGCTGATTTCTACATACTCGTACTTGTCAGAGTTGTACTTTTCATGCTTCATCCCGAAAGGGTAGTAATGATTTTCTTCCAGTATATAGATTTTTCCCTTTTCCATGTTCATCCCATAGGTCAGCCTTATGTTGCCCAGATGGTCCTTGATGTTAAACGCATAGTTGAACTTTGCCGAAGACCCCCTCATAGGGCGGGTGTATTTTACGTAACCCTCCGCGGTAGGGAAAAAGTCAAGTACGCTATTTATGTACTGGAACCCTGAAAGATAGTCGGTAGGTGTAGATGTGCTGCCATCTCATACGGTCTTTTTCAGTTTTTTTCCGGACGCATCGTAAAGATAGGTAATTTTTTCTCCCGTAACAAAAGATACCTGGATGGGCAGGTTCATGTGGTTGTAGGTTACCACGATGCCCTTGTTGTCGTCGGTAATCATGTTGCCGTAGGTGTCGTACTTGTATTCCGCCTCCCTGTCTATCCCGTCCCTGAATCCGGACGGATGCAGCGTATTGTCCTTTGTTTTCAGCAGCTGGTTCCCTCCCGCCAGGTAGGTATATTCCAGGTCGTCGATCAGTTTAAATTCTTAATTATTAGATACAAGAAAACCATACAAGGGTTTTACTCAAGCATCTATATTATAAATAGTCTCAATTTTTGGAAAGTGTAGATTTTCTGCAACTTTTTTTGAAAAAAAATTTTTCAAAAGTGTACCAGAGTGATACAGTAAAGATATTTTGTGCTGGAAATAGCCCAAATTTAGAAAAGAATTAATAAGCTCCCGCCCATTAGTTGGTAAATCAACAAAGAAAGAGCGGTAACGCGAAACCTAAAATCCTTTATGGGCTTTAGTGTTTTGATAAAGTGGAAGTAGGAAGGTAGTGATTTCTTAGTTTCGGAACTAAGGTGCTAACCATTCTTCGTTAAGTCTTGAAAATATTGGCCTTACAACGATTTTTTCGTTAACATCACTAATGGTAGTTTTCGCTTAGTTTTGTAATTAGGAATTGCAATTGAGACATGGGGTTGGCAATTTTATTTAGTATCAAACAGGTGTTGGGTTAAACTATTATTGTTTATATTTAAGCAATTTTTTGAAATTTATATTTGCAGCACTATGAGTCAAATGTTAGTTGATATTAAAAGGATTGTGAATGAGGATATAAGCCCTCGTGTAACACAATACGATGTTTTGTTCGAGGCAATAACAAATGCTATCCATGCCAACGCAACAGAAATCACTTGTTATCTAAATTCTAATGACAATTTAATTAAAGACGAAAGTGGAGAACTCGGTACTATACGTGTTGATGATATTCGAATAGTTGATAATGGGGACGGCTTAACGGATGAAAATTATAAATCCTTCTCAACCTACCGAACTGAGTTTAAGAAAGCTTTGGGATGTAAAGGTGTTGGCCGTTTTGTTTTTTTGAAACTCTATAATAATATTAATTATAGGAGTAAGCTTGCATCTCTACAAGAGGAACGGAATTTAAAGTTTGATATCCACTTTGATACTGACAATATACAAATATCTCCAGCCGAAGTTGATGCCAATGAAACCGAAATCCACCTTAGCGGAATAACTTCACAATACTATGACGTAGATAAAAAAAATGACAGGAGAATCGGGTTGAATGTATTTTCAATTCGTCAAAAAGTATTACTTAATCTTATCCCCACATTGTTTTTCTATAAGCAAAAAGGGACAGAGATTAACATACGTTTTTATAATCTGCACAATAATACTTCCGTTTCAATAACCCCTGAAGATATTCCTAACTTTAAAAACACAAGTTTTGAAGTTAGGAATAATGATGGTAATCCCTTTAGGTTTACACTTCATTACGCAATTGATACCAAAACAGGTGAATTGAATTCCTTTTATTGTGCAAATAATCGTACTGTATGTGAATTTGAAACCAAAGACCTTAGAATTACTTTGCCATATGGTTATTCAGGTTTTATGCTTCTTGAATCTTCGTATTTTGATGAAAAGGTAAATCATGAACGTAATGATTTTAGCATATTTCCTGTAAGAGTAGATATTTTTTCTACCTTATCTTGGGAGATGATAAATGGAGAACTTAAGAAAAAAATTGGAGAACTTGTTCAGGAAGGAATACCAGAAACCCAAAAAATCAATTCCGCCAAATTACAGGACATCAAGGATGAGCGTCCTTATTTAGTTAACTATATTGACCCAGAAGATATTGAAATGGCGGGATTTCTGGATAAGAGAATTATAATCGACAAAGCAAAAAAACGTTTTGATTCAGCAAAAGAAAAAGTACTTTCAAATGCTGGAAAGGAAGATTATACAAATGAAGAATTGAACGAAGCCATACAATTAACTCAAAATGAATTGGTTTCATATATCCATGACCGTGTACTTGTTATAGACAGGCTAAAAACTTTAGTAGATAAAAGCGAGCGGGTAGAATCCGTAATCCATAATCTTTTTATGGAGAAATATACTCAAGATGATTATTTTGCTGTTGGCAAAAATAATCTATGGCTATTGGATGATAGGTTCACAACATACTCATATGCGGCAAGCGATAAAAGAATAAAGGACGTTCTAAAAGAAATTGATGAATCTGCTGATGGTGTTGAGGTTGTAGATGACAAGCCAGATTTATCACTTTTTTTTTCCAACAATCCTGCGACCACAAAGAGCTTGAAATCTGTTATGGTTGAAATTAAACCTTTTGATTTCAGTACAAAATCAAGTAGAAAAAAACATCAGGGAATACAACAGCTAATAGACTATTTAAAAGCATTTAAATCAAGAGAAAGTATTGAAGAAGTGTATGGCTATCTTATTACCGATATAGATTCTGAATTAGCTGAAAGATTGACGATTGACAGTTATGTGCCATTGTTTTCACAAGAACAACCAATTTATCATCGTTTCTATGAAAAGATAGGAGTTTCAATATATGTCGTTAGTGCAAAAACCCTAATTTATGATGCAGAGGCACGAAATAAAGTCTTTTTGGATATTGTAAAAAAACAAACAAGACTAAACAGGATACTTGGTTCTCAACCTTCATTAACTGATAAATAAAACGCATCCATTACACATCTGATATGCTTAGTTTCCTTTAAAGCCTCTATTTAGACCATCATTAAAAACACAACTTTCGGGTTGTTTTTAATTTAGTTCAAATATTACTATAAGTCCTTGAATATCTGTGATTGTCTGATAGGATAATTGTTGCCAACACATCTGACACATTACCCATTGCCCAATATTTAAACAAAAAAGATGAGCAAATACTGCTCATCTTTAAATTACTCTTTACTAATATTTATTCTATTTCAATAGGTTACAAATATAAAATCTCATATCACTAACTCTGGAACATTACCGTTTGTTCGCTATAACTACAACTTTGTGAGTTGCTCTGAATTCCTTAACAATATATCTAATATTATTAGAATCATTTTTGACTTTATTCGTATCTATTATAATATTATCACTTATAATTCCATCAATATAATATATTCCCAGTTTTGGAAATTTTATATTTTTAAATGGTATAGAATGTACATCAGTGGCGTCAAATGTATCGATAGCAATTTTTCTCAAGTTATCCAAGCTATTAATTTTATTAGATTTTGCTAAACTAAATACTATAATTCTTTCGTTTATTGTATCTGTAAGACGTGTCGTAATAGTATCAAATATTGAATTGTATTGAAGCTTTCCATTATATTCTTTATTTACCATAATTGTGTCAGGAAATTCAAATTTGTAGCCAAAAATACTGTCTTGATAAACAGTTGTGTATTTGTTTTTGACCTCCTTTTTTTGGACTTCATTCAAGCATCTACTAAATAACAAAACTAAAAGTACAAGGCCGCTAATTTTAATTGTTTTTATTGTTAACTTCTTCATCTCCTTTTTTATTTCTGTTTCTATTTATTACTGAAATCTTATTTAAATCTTTCTTTTTAACTACTGTATCTTTCTCTCTAACATGTTTTTGAGCCTGTGCTGCATCAAGATATAGAAACCACATCAACTTTTGTATCTACCATCTCTTCATCTCCACTATTAGCTGTACTCATCGTTGATTCTACAGCTGCACCGCCATTATTAGTTTGAAAAGGATTGCTTCCATCGGGTGCTGCTCCCGGCATTGTGGTTTCAGGGCAAATATATTTGTTGCAGTAGTTTTTGTTAATGGGATTGCTAAAGACAAAAGAAACCGCCTTATTTAAGCGGTTTTTTTTTGATTATTTAAGGTTTTTCTATTACGACTACTTTATGAATAGCACGAGCCTCTTTTTCAATGTATCTAACCATATTTCTACTTTTAGGGTTAGAAACTGTATCTATTAAGACATGGTCGTTAATTATTCCATCAATGTAATAAGTTCCCGTTTTAGTAAATTGAACTCTAAATGGAATGGTAGTATTATTTAATGCTCCAAAAGTATCCATTTTTTGCTTTCTAATTTCTTCGGTTGAGTGGTTAACACTCTTTGCTTTTATCATATAAAATAGAATATATCTTTGTTTAATACTATCATCAAAACTGGTTGTGATAGTGTCTAATATTCCTTTATAATAAATGTGACCTTTATAGTTTTTATCTCTGTACACTGTATCTGGAAAATTAAATTTGACCACTACCGAATCTTTAAAAAAAGAATTGATACTATCTTTTTTTGCCTGATTTGCTATATTTTGTTTGGAGAGGTCATTTTTACATGAAAATAACACAAAACTACTTATCACTACTATTATTAATCTCATCTGCTTCTTTTCTAAATTTTTGTTCCTTTTTCAAATTGATTGCTTTAACATTATCTTGTTGACCATTTACAACACTTGTATCTTTTTCAGATACTATCACTTGTGCGTTTGCGGCATTGCCTCCTTGTAATGGGAGCAATTGCATAATTTTTTGTTTTCATTGTTACCATCTCCCCATCTCCACCATTAGCTGTACTTATCGTTGATTTTGTAGCTGTACCGCCATTAGGGTTGTTTCCATCAGGTGCTGCTCCCGGCATTGTGGTTTCTGGACCAAATATATTTGTTGCAGTAGTTTTTAATGGGATTGATAAAAACAAAAGAAACCGCCTTATTTAAGCGTTTTTTTTTGATTTTAAGGTCTTTCTATTACGACTACTTTATGAGTTGCTCTGGTTTCATTTTCAATAATTCTAACCTTATCATCAGCTTTTTTTTCTTTTAATGAGTTTGCTATTATTGCTTGGTCATTTATTATTCCGTCGATATAATTTGTTCCTAAATTTGTAAATTTAATTCCTGAAAATGGTATCACTCTATTGCTTATAGCCCCAAATGTATCAAGTTTGACTTTCTTAAGTTGTTTAGTATTATAGTTAATATTGTTAGTTTTGGTTAAACTAAATATCACATACCGATTTTTCCCATTTTTCTCCTCTAATACATTAGTAGTAATAGTATCCAATATACTTTTATACTCTATTCTCCCATCATATGACTTATTTATATAGACTGTATCTGGAAAATCAAATTTTATTAATATTTCTGCTTTTTTTTGTTTAACATAATTTCTAATACTCTTTGTTGGTTCATCTTTTTTAGATTCATCCTTGCAGGATGAAAAAACGAATAATAGAATTAAACTACTAATTCCTATCAATTTCGTCCACTGTTTGTTGTCCATATTTTCTCCTTTGTTCGGTTAAGTTTTTTACTTTATTAACATCAGTTGCTTGTACTGTTGTGTCTTTTTTCATTTCCACCATTTATGCTTTTGCTGCACTGCCGCCGCCTACAGGTTCAGCAACTGGAAAACTACTAACTTGAGTTGTTGCCATCTCCTCATCTCCACTATTAGCTGTACTCATTGTTGATTCTGTAGCTGTACCGCCATTATTAGTTTGAAGAGGATTACTTCCTTCGAGTGCTGCTCCCGGCATCGTGGTTTCATGGTAAATATATTTGTTGCAGTAGTTTTTGTTAATGGGATTGCTAAAGACAAAAGAAACCGCCTTATTGAAGCGGTTTCTTTTTTTGATTATTTAAGGTCTTTCTATTACGACTACTTTATGAGTTGCTCGGACTTCATTGGTGATAACCCGCATTAGTTCATCTCCATCTTTATCTTTTTCATTAGCACTTAAGTAAGCACTATCATTAATAATCCCATCAATATAATATGTTCCTGATTGATTGAACTTTATGTTGGATAATAAAATAGTACTATTGTCAATTGCACCAATAGTATCCAATACCATTTGCAAAAGCGCCTTATCGGTATAATTAATGCTATGGACTTTGGTATAAGAATAAATAATATATCTGCTTTTTTTGTCATTCTTAAAATCAAATTTTGTGGTTATTGTATCTAGAACCCCTTTGTATTTGATTTTTCCATTATTTGCTTCATTTATATATACAGTATCTGGAAATTCGAACTTAAATTCAACGACATCATTTTTAAATGAATTAGGATTATTTGTTTTCGTTTTACTTTGCTTTATATTCTTTTCTTCTCCTTTTTTACAAGAAAAAAATATTGACAGGACTGATAGAAAGATAACTAGTGAGTATTTAGTTTTTACATTGATTTTATTGTGAAATTTTGGCTTTCTCCTCTTCATATTTTTTTTGGTTTTTTGATTGCACATTTTTTACTTGACTCTTTTTAACAAGAGTATCCTTAGCTTTGGTGGTAACTACTTGTGGGGCGGCTGCACTACCACCACCAACTGCTCCAGCAGTAGCATACGTTTCTACTTGAGTTGTTACCATCTCCTCATCTCCACCATTAGCTGTACTCATCGTTGATTCTGTAGCTGTACCGCCATTATTAGTTTGAAGAGGGTTACTTCCATCGGGTGCTGCTCCCGGCATTGTGGTTTCTGGGCCAAATACATCCATAGCAGCAATTGTAAATATGGTCATATCAACAGGCTTGACACTCCTGTCTCCCTCTGGTGTTGCCATTGCACCAGCTTTGCCACCCTCAACAGTAAAACTTGTTCCCCCTTTTGTTTTTACTATGTCAGGTTTATCAGGTTTTGCTGGGTTGACTTTTGACCTTGTCCAGTCAACTGCTTTTTTAACTCCTGAATTTTCATAAGCTCTAGGAACGTCTCTCGCTAGTTTGGAACTATTATAGGCGTTGCTTATTTTCGTAACAATCGCATTTCCAACAGCTTTTACAGTACCCCAGGAAGGCCAAGGCCACATTCCATCAGGGTCTATAAAATAAACAGGGTTGTCCATAGCATAGGCATATGGTGACCATCGTCTGCCTTGTTCTGCCATAGGGTCCATCTGCCACCATCTGCCATTTGCTGGGTCATAAGTTCTATTCTCATAGTCATAAACATTAAGCCCCATCTCGTCCTGTAGCTCCTTCCCGTTGTATTTATACTGATACGACCTTCTCTGCTGCGGTCCCAACGGCTCTATGCCGATAAAATAGCCACCGTCTTCCTTGCTGATCTCGACATACTCATACTTGTCCGAGTTGTACTTTTCATGCTTCATCCCGAAAGGGTAGTAATGGTTCTCTTCAAGGATGACCAATCCGCCCTTTTCGCTGTCCATCCCGTAGGTCAGCCTGATGTTGCCCAAATGGTCTGTCAGGTTGAAGGCATAATTGTAGCGGGCTGGCCTGGCCCCGCCAGCCGGATAGCATTTTACGTAACCTTCGGCAGTGGGAAAAAGATCGAGCGATGCGGAAATGTACTGGAACCCTGAAAGATAGTCGGTAGGTGTAGATGTGCTGCCATCCCATACGGTCTTTTTCAGTTTTTTTCCGGACGCATCGTAAAGATAGGTAATTTTTTCTCCCGTAACAAAAGATACCTGGATGGGCAGGTTCATGTGGTTGTAGGTTACCACGATGCCCTTGTTGTCGTCGGTAATCATGTTGCCGTAGGTGTCGTACTTGTATTCCGCCTCCCGGTCTATCCCGTCCCTGAATCCGGACGGGTGCAGCGTATTGTCCTTTATTTTCAGCAGCTGGTTTCCTCCCGCCAGGTAGGCGTATTCCAGGTCGTCGATCAGTATGGAGACGCTCTCGTAGTCAAGCTCCCCAAACCTTTCCAGGCGCGTGATATTCCCGTTTTTGTCATAATCCACCGACTCGTCGTAGGACTTTGTATAGTTCCTGTCCTTGAAGTAGGCGGCCTTCCTGAGCCTGTTGAGTGCGTCATAGGTATAGGTATAGCTCCTTTCCCTACCGTCGCTCCTGGACATCCAGCGCGTTTCTGAAATGTTCCCGTTATAGAGCGGCGTATGTGAAAAATCATAGACGCCTTGGGTGCCGTCATAACGCAGGGCAAAGGCAAAGAGGTCCGTGCCGGCGTCATCGGTGGCGAAATTGTCTATGGAATTGATTGCCTTGAGCCACCCCCGGATATTGTAGCTGTAGTCGACCTTCTGGTAGAAGGTGCTTCCGGCAGTGTCGCTGCCGCCCGTTTTTTTGGAGGATAGCCTTCCGAGCTTGTCGTAGCCGTTCAGGGCAAGAAGTTCTGCAGGCAGGCTGCCAATCTTGTGGGTATGGGAAAGAAGCCTGTCCTGCACATCGTAGGCAAAGTCCTCCCGTATGGTGAATTCCGTATCCGAGTTTGTCCTCTGCTGCCTTGTGACGGTATATTCCACCTTACCGGCAAAATCCAGCTTGCTGTCGGTTATGGTATGGCCTCCCAGGTAGTTTGCCAGTTTGGTGCTGATGGGTCTTCCCTTGAAATCGTAGAGCGTATGGGCCAGCTCCCCTGCCGTGAGCGAGGGATCCTCCTGGAGCGCCCTTGTCCAGGAACCTGTAGGCATCCCTTTCGGTCTTTTGGTGCTGTTGTAGAATACCGCCTGCCCTTCCACATCCGGAAAAGCGGTTGGCGCTCCGGGAAAGGCATAGTCGTCATGCCAGCTGACGGAAAGCACCTTCATGCCGCTTGTGGGGAATGCATTGTTGGTATAGCCCACGGAAATATTGTCTACCGTCTGCGAGGCGGTTCTCGTTTCCCACTGGCTGGGCCATGAATCGACAGTGTTTTGGAGGTACTGCCGCGTATGCGCATCGGTATTCTGGTACCATCCGGTATAGGCTATTCTCCCGAGGGGGTCGTATTTGGTAATTACCCAGCCCTTTAGCGTGCCGGTAAAGGGGGAAGGCGTAGGGCCGGTGGCCACCATGCGGTCCAGCTTATCGTAGACCATAAGCTGCCATTCCCTTCCCGGAAGCTTCTTTTCGGCCAGCCTGTTGCGGTGGTCGTATCTGTACTGGTAGCACAGGTCGTCCAATTGGGCAGCCGGATTGTCTGCCAGTGGGGGAAACACATAGGAAAGGTTCCCGAACTGGTCATAGACGTAGTAGGTGTCGTGTTTTATCCCTGACTCATAGGTCCTTTTCAATACCAGCTGCCCTTCCTTGTTCTTAAATTCTTCCGTGGTATTGTTCAGGCCTGAGGTCCAGTTTTCGTCTTTCATGATGCTTTTGTAGAGCTGTCCTGCGGCATAATTGGCAGAGGAGAGGGAGACGTCGTAAATTTTGGACGTGCCGTTCCAGGTGGCCGTTGCGGAATGGTTCTTTACCCCGTCGGCGGCGGTATTGGTGTCGTAGGCCATCCTTACCTCATGTCCGGAGCCCATTGCCCAGGGGTTTCCGGGTGCGGCCTGCTTCAGCACGCGGTTGAGGTGGGAGTTCTCGAAGAGCTTCTCGCTGTAGGGGTTGGATGTGGTTTCCATTCCCGTATTCGGGTCGGCATAAAAACCTGCCGTTCCTGCTTCCGCCCCCGAATCGTAGTTGAGGGAGAAGGGAGCAGGATAGGGCAGGTATTCCCTTGCCTGCCTCCCGAAGACGTCGTAGGCAAAGTGGGTCACCAGGTCGGTCCCTTCCGCGAGCTGCCTGTGGGCGCGCTGCTGCATGGGCCTTCCCAGCCCGTCGAGGTAGGTCGTCTGCACGGCCGCCTGTGCAGCGGTAGGCGAGGATATGGTGTCCCATGCCTTGGTCTTGTATACGGTAGTCCTGACGTAGTTCTGGTCCTGTGCCTGTACGGCTATGGCCAGCAGGCAGGCTATATATAGTGATGGTGTTTTTTTCATGGCGGTCTAGTTTTGTGTCCTGTAATGGTACTTGTTCTGGGAAATCAGGTCCATGTTGTGGTCCCTGACCGTTATTAGCCTTCCGAAAGCGTCGTATTGGTAGTAGGTCCTCTCGCCCTTGGGGTCTATGGTCGCGGATATCCCGACCAGCGGCCTGTAGGAGTACCCGGTCATCATGGCTCCGGATGCCGTAACTGCTATTCTCAGGTCTTCCAGGGAAGACAGCAGGGAAGCCTCGTTGTATGGCGTGGTGGCGTCGGAATAGTTCTGGGCGGCTGCCAGCACGCCTTGGGGTATGGCTGCGTAGGGCATATTGTCTATCTTGGCGACAGGCAGGCTGTTTTTGTAACCCCAGACAAAGGATACGGGCACGCCGCCATCCTGGGTGTACTGGGTGATGTTGGCCCTGGAGTCGTAGCTGTCGAAGGTAAGCTTCTTCTCCAGTTGGTTGTCGCCTTTCGCGGCATAGACGTACTTGGGGAGCAGGGTGCCGCCGCCTCCTCCCGGAGGTACGGGGTTTGAGGGGTCTGCCGGCAGGGCGAACATCCCGTAGCGGGTTTCCTGTACGGAAATCTTATTCCCGTTTTTGTAGTTTTCCGTCCTGAGCTGGATGCCAATCATGTGCCTTGCGATGAGCTCGGCCTTGTAAGGGGTTTCGGCCGGGGCCATCTGGTAGTCGTCCGGATAGAGGTATAGGGTTTCAAGGGCCTGTCCGGATGAGGAAAGTGAAGTCTGGGTATGCAGCCTCTTGTAACCGTTCTTATAGGCAAAGTTTTCCTTGGTTTCCACGATTCCCGAAGGGAAATATTCCTTTTTCGTACGTTCGGTGACCTGGCTCTTGTAACGGTAGTCCTCAACAGCCATAAAGCCCAGGGTGAGCTGACTTGTGCATATCGACTTGTCCTCATCATGGAAGGCCTGTGCCATTGCGGAAGGTTCGCCCGTGCAGGAAATGGCATACTGGAAGGCCGATATGGTGTTGCTTTTCAGGCGCTGGTAGCTGGTATACAGGGTCCTGACCTGCTGGCAGAACCCCGAGAGGTTATTCTCGTTGGTAAGGAAGTGCAGGTTCTTTTTTACGGGTATCTTGATACTGCCGTCGTCATAGTTGTACCTGAAGTCTTCGGTTGCCACAAGGCCAACTGTTCCGGAGCCGAAGTATTCGATTTTCCTTACGTTGGACTGCTTGTACTCGTCACCGCGGATAGGCATCGGGGGATAGCTGGTATTGACATCCGACGGAAAATCTATGGGCGAGTCGAATACATATCTTATTTTTGACCTGAATAGGGGTGCGCCCGGGGCAAACACGTTAGGGTAGGCATACTCGAACACGTTCTTGTAGCCAATGAAGCTGCCTTTCTGGAGCTGGGCGTCGAGTTCGCTCTGCTGTTCGCGGACGAGGTATTCTACAGGATTGTCCAACTGCCCCGGGATGTTGTATATGGGGGCTATGTTCACCACATATTCCCGTAGAAGATTTTCCGAGCCGTCCAGCGACCCGCTTGAAAAGGCAAGGGTAAAACTCCCTCCTCCGGGATAGGGATAGAACGGAAGGTCTGGCGGAACGATTCCCGGATTCTCGAAGTTGTAGGCAAAGCCCTTCGCCATCTGGTTTATGTTCCTGTCCTTGTCCCGGATGTCCTTTATCCTGAGCCCTCCGCCGTATAGGAACCAGTTGAGATGCTGCGTCGGTTTTTTTATCCTGATGTCGATACTGCCGCTAATCTTTTCGGTGTTGGAAACGGTAAGGTTTAGGGACTCGAAATATACCTTGTAGGCGCCCTTTTTTAGGCGTATGGTCCTGTCGATGTTCTCATTCGTCCCTATCGCATAGCCCGCATCCACACGGTTCGGGTCTACGGTCTGGTCCGTAGCGGATACTATCGGGACGATACGGATGGAATTGGGCATGTCGAATGCCTGCGTTCCGGAATAGTATGTGGAGGAATAGGCAAAGGCATCCTGCTCGTAATTGACATCAATGATGGTGAATGGCCGTGTTGTTGCCGAATTGATAAAGGAATCATTGATAACTTCAGGATTCGTCGTATAATTGTCGGGGTTGTTGAAAATTTCAACAAAAGTGAGCAGTTTGTCGCCCCTGTAGCTGTAGGTGTTCGGTTCCCACTCGAATTCCCTCACGCCTTTGGTCGGGTAGGATATTTTTGAGAGCACGCCCGTCCTTGCGGCATCATGGTAAGGCTCGAAACTGGCATAGCCAAAGCTGTCCCTGCTGTCCGTGCCAAATCCGGGATATATTTCCTTCTTGTAGTAGTCGAAGGCATACCTGTCCGTGTCGGAACCGTTGATTTTTACGCTGTCCAGGAACAGTGCGCCTGCAGCGGTACCGGTACCGTCACCCGAATAGCCGAAATCGAAGGTACGGACAGCTGCCGCATCCTGTGCGTTGTAGACTTCTATCTTTGTAAGGTAGGTTCCGGCTCCGCCTATATATTCGGGATGGGAGGCGGACAGGTGGAAGCGTATGCTGCTTCCGTCCGGGAAACTGATACGGCTTATCTTTTTGGTCTGGATGTCCCGGAATGGCTGGCTGGTTATTTTTCTCGGCTTCAGGGCGCATTTCATGCTTTGCGTGCATTCCGGGTGGGCTGTGGTAAAGACATACTGAAGGTTGCTTCCGATATATTCGGTACTTGATACGGGGGCTTTTGGCTTTTCCAGCTTGTCTGTATAGGAAATCTCCAACAGCCTGATGCCGTTGGCGTCCTCAACCCTGGAGAGGTGCCAGGCGCTTATGAACTTTCCTATGTTAACGGGATCGCTCGGTGCTACGGGACTGTCGCAGCCTTCCTGTGTATAGACAAATGTGACGTCTTTTTTCTCCGTCCTCTCGATCTGGTCAAAATAGTATCTGTTACCAGTATCATCGGTAATGATAAAGGAGGTTATCTCTTTCGGGTACATGTTGGGCAGGGGATTGTTTGTGTATACCGGCTCTATCCTGTAGTCGCCGTCGTTTCCTATGATGGAAGGCTGCAGTGTGCCCCCGGATTTTATAAACACAAACCTGCCGGTCCTTCCGAAAAAGCTGAACTGGTAGATGTCTGTCCTGCTGTCAAGGTCCTGCTGCGTTCCCCATTGCGCATCGTAGGCAAATTGCCTTCTTGTTTCGCTTAGGTCGGGCGCTTCAAAAAAAGTATAGAGCCCGCTTACGTTCGCTCCCCTGTGGATGTCCGTTTCGATTTCGTCCGGCAGGTCCACCACGCTTCTTGATATGACCCCTCCGGTTTCCAGGCTCCAGCCCTTTCCTGCCCAGCCGGAAGTTTCGTTGACGCGTATCCCCGAACTGTTGTAGGACAGGGTAAGTCCCACGTCCAGGTTGCCCGCCTTGGTGCCGAAGAGCGGAACTGCGATCTGCGGCTGCCCGGTATAATGGTCCAGGGTGGATTCCTCGACCTTCATCAGCTGCGCGACGGTAGGGGAAGGTCGCGTAATAGATGGAAGGAGCTTATTGCCGTCTCCGGCGTTGCCCTGCCCGAATCCAGAAAGGCACATGCATGACGCAAGTAGTGCATATATTTTTTTCATATCGTAATGTGTTGAATATTATTGTTTGTTGATTGCCTTTACGACCTTTACGGAGTCGTTCTGCACGTTGGTGCGTATCTCCACGATGTAGATTCCCTCGGGCATGCCGCCGAGGTCGACCGGCACGGTACGGTCGGTGATGTCGAAGTGCTGCAGCTGCCTTCCGGAAAGGTCGTATACGGTGGCGGTCCCTTTCTGGAACTCGTAGCCCACCAGCACGTTGGTGTAGTGCAGTGTAGGGTTGGGGTAGGCCTCGATAGGGTTCTTCTTTTCCTCCTTCTTTTTCCTGTCCTTTAGCTTCACGACCCAGAAGTCGTTGCGTCCCTGCCCGGAATGGCGGTCACGGGAAGGCGAGCCCATCGAGGTCCCTGCCAGGATGTAGCCCCCGTCGCGGGTTTCTATAGCCTTGCGGAGTATGTCCTCACCGCCGCTTCCCACGGTCTGTGTCCACTGTTCTTCTCCCTTGTCATCGGTCTTGATGGCGATATAGTCATTGATTCCTACAGCGTCTTTTTTCCTGGTAACATAGGTTTCGCTCTGTGCGTGTCCCCCGAGCAGGAGCGACCCGTCTTTGCTTTCTTCCAGAGAAGTGAGAAGGTCGGCCTTTCCGATGTCATAGGTTTTCTGCCAGATGACCTCTCCCAAGGCATCAATTTTCAATAGCCAGAAATCTGTTCCCTTGCCGTTGGACGCGTTCTTGTTTCCGGTGGTTGCCGAGGAGGAGCTTCCAGCCAGCAGGAAGTTCCCGTCCCTGGCCTGAAGGGCCGCCTGCAGCTGGTCGTCTCCCTCGCCTCCGTAGGCCTTCTGCCATTCTAATTCTCCTTTTGTATCAAGCTTGATTACCCAGTAGTCGGACATTCCGTAACACTTCTCGGACTTGTTTCCGGATTCAGGCGAGTTGGAAGATCCTCCCAAAAGATATCCTCCGTCACGCGTCTGCACCGCGCTTCGCAGCTGGTCGGCATACTGTCCGCCAAAGGCCTTCTGCCATTCGACTTTCCCTTCAGAATCAAGTTTCACTACCCAATAGTCGAGATTCCCGAATCCGGCCTCGGACTTCCCAAACGGATCGGATTGTCCCGCGATGAGCTTTTCGCTTCGTGCTGAACTTGATGATCCTGCCAGGAGATAGCCACCATCAGAAGTTGGTACAATGCTTTGCAGGAGTTCCTGTCCGGAACCTCCTATGGTACGCTGCCATTGCTCTGCGCCTTTGGCGTTTAGTTTAATAATCCAAAAATCTTCCTTCCCGAACCCGTCGTCCTTCTTGTGGCCTCCCTTTTTGGAATCGGAAGTCCCCGCGAGCACGAATCCGCCGTCACGGGTAAGCCTTACGGACTGCAGCAGGTCGGCACCGGATCCCCCGAAACTTTTCTGCCAGTCTAGTTCTCCCTTCTCGTCCATCTTCCATACCCAGTAGTCAAGGTCTCCGGCGGCCTCCTCGGTCTTGTTTCCCGTCTTTTGGGAGAGCGAGCTTCCGGCCAGTATGAACCCGTAGTCGGGGGTTGGCTGTGCGTCGAAGAGGTATTCGGAGTGCTTTCCCCCGTAGGATTTCTCCCAGAGGATGTCCTGGGCGTGTATGATGCCGGTGCAAAGCATGGCACATAGTCCGGCTACCAGACGAGCCGGAAAGGGTTTGATGCGGTTCATGTGTCTGTCTTGTATTAAGTTAAGTCCTGTTAATTTGTATTAAAACGTAAAGAAATAAAATTTTATTATAGAAATATAACAATTTATGTAAAAAAATATATTTTTTACAAATCTAAGCCTGTACCGAAATCTCCGATTACAGAAAATCTGTAAAAAATGTTAAAGTTTTAATAGTAAAATGATGAAGTTTAAGGAAATGTATTTAAAAAAAACATTTCAATATGTTTTGAAGAATAGAAGTAAATTAATGGGCCTTGTTCTTATCAGAGGAAAGGAGCTTTGATTAGGCTAAGAAATAATTCTTGTCTATTTGTTTTACAGATTCGTCGAATAAAAACTTTGTTGCTCACTAGCTTTTCAAAAAACTCTTTACAGCAGCAATCGTTATTTCAGCCGCTTCTTTATGCGGTGTATGTCCGATTTTAGGAATACTAAAAACAGAAGCTTTACAATTTATCTGTCTTACCGTTTTTTCAGCCTGTTCCATAGTGCCATATTCATCGGCTTCTCCCTGAATGAATAAAAGCGGACAGGTAATGGCAGGTAGGAAATGTTCAATATTCCAGCTTCTGAAATCATCGCGAGTCCAGGTTTCTGTCCATGCCTTAAAAAGCATTTCGACCTTATCACCATGATATTTTTGCAGTCGTTGCGGAAGATCAGTAGTCTTATAAGCTTCCATGGCCTCACGAATGCCTTTAAGCGTTACTTCTTCTACAAAAATATGTGCCGCTTCGCAGATTACGGACTTAATCCTTTTTCCGTATTGGCTTGCGGTAATCAGGGCAATCGAACCGCCATCACTATGCCCAAACAAAATGGCATTGTCAATTTCTAAAACAATAAGTAAACTGTTCAAAGAATCGGCTTCCGCTTCCAGATAATTTACAGGTCTTTCATGGGTGGGCATCGGGTCTGATTTCCCATACCCCAAACGGTCATATACCAAAATGTTACACTGTACTGTTTCAGCCAGTTTTTGAGGAAAATCTCTCCATAGGCTTGTACAACCTAAAGAATCGTGTAAGAAAACAAGTGTTGGTTGGTTTTCGTATGTTTTTTGAAATTCAAAATAGATATTTTTTCCGTTGATGGAAACCCATCTGCCATTGTTTTGTGTCATAAAGGGATTTGGCTCTTTTTTGTCTTTTCAAAAGTATAAATATTGAATGATGTTTACACAGTCTCATTTTTCAAAATAAGAATAATTAACAGTAATAGATGGCTTTTCCATTTTTACAATTTTTGAATACACTACTACTTTAATTTTGTTGGAATTAATGTAAATAACATATGATAAAGGCAATTATTTATCTGGTTCTCTTATTAGTTCAGCAGTGTGCATCTGCACAGCTAAAATATACTACAACCAATACCGCACTTGTGAAACTTCTTCCCGTAAAAAAATATATAGGAAAGCAATACCGTTTAAATGTTGATATAAAGAATGAACCGTCTGATAGTATAAGCGGAAGTTCTATTATGGTTTTACAAACCAAAAAACAGGATTGGGAATACTTAGAAAATACACGAACAAGTTTTTTTGCACCTAAAGAATTTCAAGCCTGGAAGACTTATACCATTACGGGAACGATTGATCCGGAAGCACAGAAGATGTGGTTTACTTTGGTTACTTATGGCAACGGAGATTTCTATTTCGACAATATGAAGTTAGAAATAAAAGAAGGGGAAAGTTGGGTAAAATTGCCAATTGAAGGAGGAGATTTTGAAAAATCATCGGCCAATAATCCACTTAAAGGATTTAAAAATGCGGAATCTGCAAAGAAAAAAGGATTGGCAGTTTCGTTGGAAAATCAGGAAGGACGCGGACAGTCGCTGCGTATCCATGCAGAAGGAGGCACCATCGACAATAGGTTTTTTTATGGAAATAATACGGCAGGAGGAAAATATGTAAACAGTAATGGTACAAAAATCTATTACGAAACTTATGGCGAAGGCGAACCTTTGCTTTTGCTTCATGGAAACGGTGGTTCGATTAGCAGTTTTGCCGGACAGATTGAAGAATTCTCCAAAAATTATAAAGTAATTGCAGTCGATACAAGAGGGCAAGGAAAAAGTGTTGATACGCAGACGGAACATTTTTCGTATGATCTTTTTGCCGAAGATATGAAAGTACTTTTGGATTCGCTCGGTCTAAAGCATGTTGATGTAATAGGATGGAGTGATGGAGGTAATACGGGATTGTTATTAGCAAGCAAATATCCGGAGTATGTGGATAAACTGGTTACCATGGGAGCTAACCTAAATCCTTCCGATAAAGCAATCGACAAAAAAACGCTAAAAACCATTGATAAAGATTTGAAAAGACTAAAAACTCAGAAGGATGGAGATGTAGTCGTCATCAGGCTATTAGAAATGCTGCTTCAGGAACCCAATATCAGTCCTGAAAGTCTAAACACTATCAAAGCAAAAACTTTGGTTATGGCAGGAGAGCATGACCTGATATTGGAAAGCCATACGCAACTGATTGGAGCCAGCATTACGGAAGCCAAAGTTGCAATACTAAAAGGGCAGACACATGAAGTTGTGGCCGATAATCCTAAATTGTTTAATCAGGTTGTATTAGAATTTTTAAAAGGATAATAGCAAGAATGTTTATAGTAAAAACATGAAAAATAAACTCATCATAGCGGCATTTTGTTGCTTTTTAAAATCATACGGTCAGAAGATAGAAAAAGTATTTCTTGATAAAAATGACCCAGCGCATGATTGCTACACAGCAATTCTTCCTGAAAAACAACCATTGAGAGGTTATCTTATTCTTATTCCCGGTTTTGGCGAAACGCCAGAAAGAACAATGCAGCAAACGGATTTGCCTTTACGCTGTGCAGAAAAAGGCATATTGACTATCATTCCTACTTTTACCGATGGTGTAATGTCTTTTGGAGTTGATGATGCCAGCCAGAAATCATTAGTGGCAATTATTGAAGACGCCTCAAAAAAATATAATCTTGCTAGCCGGCAGTTTTATATTGGAGGTTTTTCAATTGGTGGAAGCGCTGCTGTCAAATATACGGAAATGGCATTATCTGGAAATTTGAAAAATAAGCCTCTGGCGGTTTTTGCTGTCGATCCGCCCCTTGATTTTGAACGATTTTACAATTCCAGTAAGCGGGATCTTAGACTCTCGGCAGATTCACAACCCAATCAGGAAAATATGTATATGATTGGAAGAATTGAGCAAGTTATGGGTGGTACTCCTGACAATGCTTTGAAAAACTACCATGCCATTTCTCCCTATTCTTATTCAGATACAGAACAAAAAGCAATCAAGATCCTTGTGCAAATTCCGATACGGTTGTATTCTGAGCCGGATGTCAATTGGTGGATTGAAAACAGAAATTCTGATTTTTCGGGTATGAATGTTTTAGACTGTTCTGCCATGATCAATGAGTTGAGACGACTTGGCAATCGCCAGGCAGAACTTGTAATAACAGAAAACAAAGGATTCAGAAAACCAGATAATAAAAGACATCCACATTCCTGGAGTATTGTAGATAATGAGAAACTGATTAGCTGGCTACTGGAGAAAAAAGCATAAAAAGAGTTAAGATAGACTATACCTTTTTTAGTAAATTCGTAGTGAAAAGAGTCGCATAAATTATACGAATGACAAAGTCTTTTAATCCTGGCGTTTATTTTGAAATTTCAGTAACTGATCTGGAAAGAGCAGTGCAATTTTATACTTCTGTTTTTGGTTTTGAATTCGAAAGAGTAACCATACACGACAATGAAATGGCACTTTTTCCGCTGAATGAAAATGTTTCAGGCATTTCAGGGGCGTTGGCAAAAGGTGAAATCTATAAGCCTACAAAAGAAGGAACGCTTATTTATCTAAAAAGTGAAGATATTGACAAAACGCTGGAACTAGCATTAAAAAGCGGAGGTGCCATATTATTTCCCAAAACCTCAAACGGCGAATGGGGTTTTGTGGCAGAGTTGGAAGACAGTGAAGGAAACCGTATCGGACTTTTGCAGGCATTGGATTAATAACGAAAACGCTTTGCGGCTCTGCGTCTTTGCGAGCAAATATTCCACGCAAAGACGCAGAGCCGCAAAGTTCTTATATAGAAATGTTGAGCTTCGTTACTTATCTGTTATAAACTCCCGATAGTCATTTAAATTGATTCAAGAAAATAAAAAGGCCCTGATTACAGGGCCTTTATTGTTCAATTTTTTACTATTTTATTTCGGAAAATCTGCCCATTGGTAGTTTCAACCGTAACGAGATAGATTCCCGAAGGATAACGATCCATTTCCATTTCAAAGGAAGTCTCATTTTTAACATCCTTTACAGAAATAACCTTTCCGTCAATGGAAGCCAATGTCACGGTTGACATTTCCATATTATCTACAGAAAGATTCATTTTTGACGTTACCGGATTTGGATAAACCGTAAGTTGCTGTGCATCAGAAAGCTTGTCGGATGTTTCCATCTGTCGCGCCTTAACTTTGCCACACGGACCTATTTTTGCCAGAAATAAAGAACCCGATTTGATATGGGTATTGCCTTTGAGTTCTACCAAAACACCAGCACGAAGCGTACTGTTATAACCAGAGCTTACCCCATAACCGGAAGATGCCACGATGCGATTCGATGCCTGATGTGTCACGGGAGTTACCGTTTCAAATGTGGTCAGGTTAAGATTTGCAACGCATTGGGCGTGCAATTGCATGGCTCCCAGTAAGAAGGTTATAATGAATATAAATTTTCTCATGAAATTAATTTTTAGCAGCCAAAGCCTTAACCATTTCTTTCAACTCTTTTAGCTCTTCCGCCTGCTTTTCATTGATCTTGTTTTGTTCGATGATATAAAGCGTTAGTTCTTCAATTTTTTCCTGTTGGATTTTTGCCATTTCTCCTACAGAAATACCATCCTGCTCGATTTGTTTTCCAGATGGAACATTGATTAGATGTCCTTTTTCAGCAATATGCTGTTCTACTTCTTTCAAAGATGGAAGTTGGTAACTTTTTTCAAATACATAATCTGCCCATGTCGTAGCCACCCGAATCTCTTCTGCAAGAAGTCCACCCTTGACAAAGAATTTATAGCCAGATACATCAACTGAACCAGCTGTAGAAGGAAAACCAGTAACTCCAATACCCACTTTTCCAGTAGGAAAATCACCCATTATAAGCGGTGCTAATGTGTAATAAAGATAGTCCTGGACAATAAAAGTATTGCTTTTTTTCAGGTCCATTCCGGCACGGTTTCCTAAAAAGAGATTTCTATCACCTATAACGTTTTCTCCGGCACCCTCACCAAGATAGATATTGCTTTCTCCAGTGCTGCCGTATCCAGCTTCTGTACCAAAAAAACTATTGTGAGAACTATTGTTTCCTAAACCGGTATTTATACCAACATAAGTGTTTTGGTGCCCGGTTGTATTACCAAGTCCAGAACTCTCGCCTATAAAGGTATTAGCCGATCCATTGATATTATCTAATCCGGACTGGCTTCCTACATAAGTGTTTCCGCCATTTGTAGTAGTACTTTTTCCACTGCCCCAACCAATAAAAGTATTAGAACTTGCAGTAGTGCTTACTTTCCCGGCTTCATAGCCATAAAAAGTATTTCGACCAGGACCTGTTGTAGTCGACCCAGCTCCGGAACCGCCACTGGTTGCCAAACTGTTGGATTGTACATTTTGTGCATTGGCACATAAAACGCTTAGGCCGAATAGGCCAATAAATAGTGATTTGGATTTCATTTTAAATAAAATTAATAGGTTAATACTGTAAATCTAATCAATTGAATTACTGCGACTATTAATAATTTGAAATTGTAACAAATTCTCAAATTGAGAATATTAAAGTAGGAAAAAAGTTATATTTTTAATCTATATGAATGCCTTTCAATTACATAGAATTAATAGAGGTCTTAAGCTAATCTTAAGATGTTTTCGAAGTATTGGTACCATTTTGGCACAAGCAAAGTAATTTCTAATTATTGATTAGATTGGCTAAAAATATTTTTTCTACATTTACAATATGAAATCAACAAGGCATTTTCTTACTTCTTTTTTATCGGTCTATTTGCTGGTACTGATGATTTTGCCTTGCAATGATGTTCATGCACAAACGCAAACCGTTTCTTCTACGCAAATTTCCCAGTTTCAGAACGAGGAGCATCATGAAGATTTTTGTACACCATTTTGTATCTGTGCCTGCTGTACTACTCCAATTATAATACATTCGGCCATTGTTTTTGATATGGTGCCGAATTTTGAAAATTCATACACAAAAACGCCAAGTTTTTATAAGCCTGTCACATCCAGTTTCTTCGGATCGATTTGGCAACCACCCCAATTAGTATAATGTTGCGCCGATGAGAGTCGGCCGATTTCTCGCGGAATTTCCGCAAATACACCCGTATTACGGATAAAATCAACATTTATATTAATTCATAATCTATGTTAGATAAGATTATACATTTCAGCATCCATAATAAATTTATTATCGGGCTGTTTACACTGGCACTCATAATCGTAGGAAGCTATTCACTTTATAAGCTTCCTATTGATGCCTTACCGGATATTACCAATAATCAGGTACAGATTATCACAAGTTCACCAACCTTGTCAACACAGGATGTGGAACAATTTATAACCTATCCGATTGAGCAGGCGGTAAAACCCATTCCAAAAATTGTAGAATTGCGTTCCATTAGCCGATTCGGACTAAGTGTGGTGACGGTCGTTTTTGAAGAAGATGCAGATATCTATTGGGCACGTGCGCAAATTTCCGAGCGCATAAAAGAAGCGGAAAACATGATTCCTAAAAATGTCGGTACACCTGAAATGGCACCAGTCAGTACGGGATTGGGAGAAATATACCAATATGTCGTATTTCCTGAAAAGGGCTATGAAGACAAATACAATGCAACAGAGCTGCGTACAATACAAGACTGGATCATCAAACCTCAGCTTCTCGGAACAAAAGGTGTTGCAGAAGTCAATACTCTGGGAGGTTATCTCAAACAGTATGAAATTGCCGTACAGCCAGACAAGCTGAAAAGTATGGGAGTGACTATTCCGGAAATATTCGCAGCATTGGAATCCAATAATGAAAATACAGGTGGAGCTTATATTGACAAAAAACCGTATGCCTATTTTATCAGAGGAATCGGTATGGTTAATAATATTGATGACATCAGCAAGATTGTTGTCAAAAACCAAAACGGGATTCCTATTCTTATCCGCGACATCGCCAAAGTACAGATAGGAAGCAGTATTCGTTACGGAGCCGTAACCAAAGACGGTAAAGGCGAAGAAGTAAGCGGCATGGTTATGATGCTTAAAGGCGAGAACAGTGGCGAGGTTGTCAAAAGAGTAAAGGAAAAGATGGAACAAATTAAGAAGTCGCTTCCGGAAGGCGTTTCAATCGAACCCTTTATGGACCGTACGAAATTGGTTGATAAGGCAATAAATACCGTACAAACCAACCTGATTGAAGGTGCACTTATTGTAATTTTTATACTTGTACTGTTGCTGGGAAATTGGCGAGCCGGATTGGTTGTAGCTTCCGTAATTCCGCTGGCATTGCTTTTTGCCATTACCATGATGCGGATTTTTGGAGTTAGCGGTAACCTGATGAGTCTTGGAGCGATTGATTTTGGGATTATAGTCGACGGGGCCGTTATTATAGTCGAAGCCATAATCCACAGATTGCAAGTCCGGAAAAAAGAGAATCTCACTGCCGCCCAAATGGACGAACAGGTCTATCAGGCAGCTGTAAAAATCAGAAGCAGTGCAGCCTTTGGAGAAATTATTATCCTGATCGTATACCTTCCAATTCTGGCTTTGGTTGGAATTGAAGGGAAAATGTTTAGTCCAATGGCACAGACAGTTTCTTTCGCCATTTTAGGAGCTTTTATCCTTTCGCTTACCTATGTTCCGATGATGAGTGCATTGGTACTGAAAAAGCAGACCGGACATACTAAAAATATAAGTGACAGAATTATTGAAGGCATCAATAGTTTTTACAGCCCATTACTTCAAAAAGCATTGCAGGCAAAAAGAATGGTTATTGTTTTAGCCGTCGCATTATTTGCAGGTGCCCTATTTCTATTCAGCTCTTTAGGAGGTGAGTTTATTCCAACATTGGATGAAGGAGATATTGCAACCCATCTTATTATCGCTTCGGGCAGTTCGTTGTCGCAAGAAGTGGAAGCGACTACAAAAGCGGAACAGATATTAAAGGCCAAATTCCCGGAAATCAACATGATTGTTACAAAAATCGGAAGTGCGGAAATACCAACCGATCCGATGCCAATTGAAGCCGGTGATATGATTATCCTTCTGAAAGATAAAAAAGAATGGACTTCGGCTAAAACGAAAGAAGAACTTATGGAAAAGATGGAAGAAGCATTGCAGGAAATTCCGGGTGCTACTACTGAATTTTCTCAGCCAATACAGATGCGTTTCAATGAATTGATGACAGGTGTGCGAAGTGACGTAGCTATTAAGATTTTTGGAGACGATATTGATATGCTTGTAAGCAAAGGTGACGAAGTACTGCAACTCATTCAGGGAGTAGAAGGCGTTTCAGATGCCAAGCTGGAACGTGTGGCAGGATTGCCGCAGATTACCGTACGCTACAACAAAGACAAGCTGGCTCTTTATGGATTAAATATAGGCGACCTGAACAGGGTTATCCGTATCGGTTTTGCAGGCGAAGCAGCCGGATTGATCTATGAAAAAGAAAAAAGATTTGAACTTGTCGTAAGACTGGAAGCAGATAGCAGACAGGATATTGCCAATTTAAAATCCTTATTTATCACGTTGCCTTCTGGAAATCAGATTCCGTTAGAACAGGTAGCCGATATTCAATATGAAGACGGGCCAATGCAAATTAGCCGTGAAGATGGAAGACGAAGAATCGTAGTAGGTTTTAACGTTAGAGGTAAAGATGTGAAAAGAGTAGTGGAAGATATCCAGGCAAAATTAGACAAGCAATTAAAACTTCCGGAAGGATATTATACAACCTATGGCGGACAGTTCGAAAACCTGATTGATGCCAATAAGCGTTTGATGGTAGCCGTTCCTATTGCTTTAGGACTGATTTTTATCTTATTGTATTTTACATTTAATTCTGTCAAGCAGTCGCTGTTAATCTTTACAGCAATTCCACTGTCTGCAATTGGAGGAGTATTTGCGCTTTGGATTCGCGGTATGCCTTTTAGTATTTCTGCCGGTGTAGGATTCATTGCATTATTTGGAGTTGCCGTATTAAACGGAATTGTTCTGATAGCTTATTTCAATCAACTAAAAAAAGAGGGTATGGATGATATTTATGAACGCATAAAAGAAGGAACCAAAGTAAGATTGCGACCTGTTATTCTTACGGCATCTGTTGCATCACTGGGCTTCCTGCCTATGGCAATTAGCAGCAGTGCAGGAGCAGAAGTACAAAAACCTTTGGCAACTGTTGTAATTGGCGGATTGCTTACAGCGACTATCCTGACACTGATTGTGCTTCCAATTCTGTATTATTATTTTGAAAAAGGCTTTACAAAAAGCAAAAATACTGCGATAGCTTCAATTCTTGTTCTGGCACTTTTTTCAACTACTGCCAATGCTCAGGAAGTTCCTAAAACATTAGGATTGAAACAGGCCATTGAATTGGGATTGAAAAACAATACGCTGATACAATCTTCTGAATTAGAGAGCAAGATGCAGTCGCAATTAAAAGGCACGGCATTCGATCTTCCAAAGACAGAAATTACGGGAACATTTGGTCAGTTAAATACCAATGCCCAAGATAAGAATTTCACCATTTCTCAAAGCTTTAGCCCGTTCCAATATGGAGCCAGAAGAAAACTGCTGCTTGAAAACAGTAATTTGAGTCAGTTAAAAGCTGGGGTTACTAAACAAGAAGTAACGTTTAATATCAGACAGTCCTGGAATGCGATGCTCTATTATTCTGAACTCAACAAAATGTTGTCCAGGCAGAATAAGCTGATGCAGAAATTTGTCCGCTCGGCTTCACTTCGTTTTGATACGGGCGAAACCAATTCGCTTGAAAAGACAACGGCTTTGGCAAAACAACAAGAGTTGGAGCAAAGAATGAAACAGAACGATGCCATGATTCTTGTTGAGAAATCCAAAATCAAGACTTTTCTTAACAGTAAGGAAGAATTTACTGTAGGCGATACTTCATTTGTAGCATTACCATCATTAACGGTTTTGGATAGCGCTTTGGTAAAACAGAATCCAAATTACAAACTGGCACAACAACAAGTAGCCGTTGCCGAAGCGGGTAGGAAAGTTGAAAAAGCGGTAATGATGCCTGATATCACCGCAGGCTATTTCATCCAATCTTTCAAAGGAAATCAGGAAGTAAACGGAGAAACGGTTTCGTATGATGGCACGCCTCGATTTCAGGGATTTACCGTAGGAATTTCACTTCCGATTTTTGCAGGTAGCAGTGTTTCAAAAATCCAGGCAGCAAAAACAAATATCGAGGTTCAGCAAAAAAATGCAGTCTATATGGAAACGCAGCTTGTAAACCAGCATGAACAGCAGTTGCACCAACTACATACATTCCAATCGCTAATTGACTATTACAAAGGCACAGCGTTACCAAATGCCGACCTGATTAGTAAAAATGCGGAAAAGGCGTATATGAATGGCGATATTTCATACGTGGAATATGTACAGGGAGTAGAAACCGCTTTAGAAATCAGAACGAATTATATCAATGCAGTAAATAACTTTAACCAGACTGTAATCAACTTGCAGTTTTTGGCGAATCAATAATAATAACATGAACAGAAAAAAAATAGTATACGGAAGTCTTGCAGCAATTGCTATCGCTTTGATTCTCTATTTCTCACTTCGACATACGGACCATGATGGTCATAATCACGATGAAAAAACTACAGAAAGCGAACCAAAAGAAGCTGTTTCGACTAAAGAAGTAGAGCTGAATGAAGCGCAATACAAAGCTGCCGGAATTGAACTTGGTGCTTTTGCAATGAAAAATTTGAGTGATGTAGTAAATGCCAATGGCTATACCAAGCTACCACCGCAAAATCAGGCAGATGTTTCAGTACACCTTACCGGAATTGTCAAGTCCATAAATGTTATAGAAGGACAGGCAGTAAAAAAAGGACAGGTGCTGGCTACGATAGAAAGCCCGGAATTTGCTAAATTGCAGGAAGCTTATCAGACTTCAAAAAGCAATCTCGAATTTCTGACGTTGGAATATGATCGCCAGAAAACGTTGAGTGAAGAAAATGTCAATTCTAAAAAAATATTCCAAAAAACAAAAGCAGATTTTGAGACAGAAAAGGCAAGATTAAGTTCCTTGAAACAGCAGTTGAGTCTGCTTAATCTGAACGCAGGCAACAATTCGGGTTCAATAATGCCGGTTGTGGCGCCTATTTCGGGTTATATCACTGAAATAAACATCAAAATAGGTAGCAATGCAGAAGTTGGCAAGCCGTTATTGAGCATAGTTGACAACTCGCAATTGCATGTGGATCTTTTGGTATATGAAAAAGACCTGCAAAAAGTAAAACCGGGACAGAACATCCGATTTGTATTGACCAATCAGGATAATACAGAAATTAAGGGAAAAGTTTTTAATGTAGGTAAAGCTTTTGAAAACGAGACCAAATCCGTAGCGGTTCATGCAGACATCATTAACAAAAGCCAGACACTGATTCCTGGAATGTATGTAAACGCCCTGATTGATGTTGGAGCCAGAGATGTACAGGCACTTCCGTTAGATGCTGTTGTTAAAGCAGAAGGCAGGGAATTTATTTTTATTCTTGAAGAAGGGCACGAAGAAGAATCACATGACTCAGAAGAAGGTCATTCGCATGAAGACGGACACAAACATGAGGAAGCCGGCAAGATGTATCATTTTCAAAGAATAGAAGTAAAAACAGGAACTTCACAATTGGGATACGTACAGGTTTCTGTACTCCAAAAAATTGATGCTAATGCTAAGATTGTCTTGAAAGGAGCCTATTATGTCCAAAGCCATCTGCTTAAAAGCGAAGGCGGCGGCGGTCATCAACATTAATTAAAAACAAAATGTATGGCACACGATCATAGCGAAATAGGACATTCGCACAGCCACGATAGTAAATGGAAAACCTATTTTCCTGTTGTAAGCAGTTTTCTGCTTTTGATTTTGGGAATCTGGTTTGAACAGTGCGAAATGGGGTTTTTTAAATATCCCGTAGATTTGATATGGTACATTGTCGCTTACCTTTTGGTAGGATTAAAAATCAATTACCAGGCTTTAAAAGAAATCCGTAACGGAAATGTTTTTTCTGAATTTTTCCTGATGTCTATTGCAACCATTGGAGCCTTCTTAATTGGAGAATATTCTGAAGGCGTAGCCGTCATGCTATTCTATGCTGTGGGAGAATTGTTTCAGGATGCTGCAGTCGAAAGAGCACAACGCAGCATTAAGGCATTGCTTGATATACGTCCCGATACGGTAACCGTAATCCGAAACGGAGAACCGACGGTAGTAAATCCTTCTGAAGTCAAAATAGGAGAAATCATCCAGATGAAACCGGGAGAAAAAGTAGCATTGGATGGCGAACTGCTATCAGAAAATGCCTCATTTAACACGGCGGCACTGACAGGTGAAAGCAAACCCGATACAAAAATAAAAGGAGAAGCTGTTTTGGCAGGCATGATTAATCTTCAGACGCTCATCGATGTTAAAGTTACAGCACTGTTCAGAGACAGCAAACTTTCCCGAATCCTCGAGATGGTACAGGAAGCCACGGCACGAAAGTCAAAGACTCAGCTTTTTATTTCCAGATTTGCCAAAATTTATACGCCAATAGTTGTGTTTCTTGCTATTGCCATAGTTTCTTTACCTTATCTTTTTGTAGAAAATTATGTCTTTAATGACTGGTTGTATCGCGGTCTGGTTTTCTTGGTAATTTCCTGTCCTTGTGCTTTGGTAATATCAATTCCTTTAGGATATTTTGGAGGTATAGGACTGGCATCACGTAACGGAATCCTTTTTAAAGGCAGTAATTATCTCGATGTGATGACAAAAACCGATGTCGTGGTGATGGATAAAACAGGTACACTAACCAAAGGTGTTTTTGAAGTGCAGGAAGCCGTATCCGTTATAGACCAGAAAGAATTATTGCTTTTGACAGCGGCCTTGGAAAGCAAATCAACACACCCAATAGCTAATGCAATTGTAAGGTATTCGGACGGAATTTATAAAAATGCAGCCGTATCTGAAGTAGAAGAAATAGCCGGACATGGATTGGAGGGAATTGTAAACGGCAAGAAAGTATTGGCCGGAAACCTGAAACTGCTTAAAAAGTTTAATGTTGATTATGACAAGGCAATCGAAACCAAAGTTGAGACGATTGTAGCTGTAGCAGTTGACGGAGCTTACGCAGGATATTTTGTAATTGCCGATGAATTAAAAGAAGATGCCAAAGCCGCAATTTTAAGCCTGCATGCGCTAAACGTACAAACGGTGATGCTCAGTGGAGATAAGCAGAGCATTGTAGATAAGGTTGCAAAAGAATTAAATATCGATACTGCTTTTGGGAATTTACTTCCTGAGAATAAGGTAGAAAAAGTTCAGGAGCTAAAAAATCAAGGAAAAACCATTGTTTTTGTTGGTGATGGAGTGAACGATGCTCCTGTAATAGCATTGGCCGATGCCGGAATGGCAATGGGAGGTTTGGGAAGCGATGCGACAATTGAAACTGCCGATATCGTAATCCAGAATGACCAACCGAGCAAAATACCAGCTTCTATTAAGATAGGAAAAGTGACCCGAAGGATTGTCATGCAGAATATCAGCCTGGCATTTGGCGTAAAAGTAATCGTGCTTATTTTGGGTGCCGGCGGTTTGGCTACTTTATGGGAAGCCGTGTTTGCAGATGTAGGAGTGGCACTTATTGCCATACTGAATGCCGTCAGGATTCAAAGAATGAAAATCTAATAAATAAAGAAACCATCAATAACAATTGATGGTTTCTCTTTTTATGCGATTGCTGACTCAATAAGCCAGCATAAGACAAAAGCTTATTTTATAGCAACTTTTTTAGAAACTGTAGTGTTTCCGGATTTGATTTGGATGATATAGATTCCTTTTTGTGCATTTCCTAAATCGATTACTTCTTGTGAAGCTACTTTTTTGGTAAGGATGCTTTTTCCCAAAGAATCAAATACTGTAATATCAGCATTTTCACCAGCAAAATCCAATTGGAATTGTCCGTTGTTTGGATTTGGATATAGTTTTATTTCGCTATTCAAAGCTGTAGTGCTTTTTTTAACGTTAGTTGCAGCAGCTCTTGGAGAAGCACTGTAGCAGGTCCAGGCTACATCATCAATAATAGTTCTGTTTACGCTGTTTCTGATTTCGATAGTAGCGTTTCCAGATACGTTTATAGGTTGAGAGTAAACAGTTGTAGCTGTTGATGTAAC
This sequence comes from uncultured Flavobacterium sp., assembly GCA_964518395.1. Taxonomy (GTDB): domain Bacteria; phylum Bacteroidota; class Bacteroidia; order Flavobacteriales; family Flavobacteriaceae; genus Flavobacterium. The sequence goes on along the minus strand of CAZFGA010000012.1, from coordinate 71,513 downwards.
TGCGATGTCACCACCATATTGTACTCCGTTTACGAATACTTTCAAAACAGAATCACCTGTGAAAACTCTTTGGTAGTTGAAAGACAAAGTACCAATACCTGTAGTAATAGCAGTTGTGTTAGTCAAAGTTCCTGTTCTTAGAGCGATAGCATCTCCGTTCAAATCCTGATCAGTTCTTGCATCTGAAGCAGACCAAGTGATACTGTTGTTTCCTGTCCAGGTTCTGTTAGCATAAGTACTTGAGCTGCTTCCTAGGTTAGAGAAAGTTTCTGTGCCTCCCACACATGGAGCACCAGTAGTCAAGATTTCATCGTAAGCTGGAAGAGAAGCATAGAAAGGACTTCCGATACACTCAGCGTTGTATGGATAAATAGCGATAGAATAGTTTGTGTTAGCAGTAAGATCTGTAACGTTAAAAATAGCGTTAGTACCAGCATAAACTACTTTTCCAGTTCCTAAAGTGTCATTTACTTGGTAGACAGTTCCGTTAACTGGAGCAGTTATTGTACCGCTTGTGCTCATGATTGCAAGATATCCTGAAGCTGTAACACCTGAAACGGCAACAGAAGCGGAAGTATCAGTTATGTTTGAACTTGTAATTACAGCTGTTCCAACAGGAGCAACACAGTTTTCCTGAACGCTAGCCTTAAGATCAATTTGACAAGAACCTTCGTTAGCATCGTTGCTTACAACAGTAAGAGTAGCAGGCTTGTTTCCAAGTGTAGCACCATTGAAACGTACTTCAACCTCAATAGCACTTGATGGAACTGCTACAAAAGGAGCTACTGGAGAAAGAATAGTATAGTTAACATTGTCGCTTAATGTAAGAGCGCTTACATTTAAATCCTGGTTGCCTAAATTCTCAATAGTAAAGATGATGTCTTTGTTAGTATTTGGAAGCACAGCTCCAAAATCAATTGTAAAATTACCACATTCTTTTAAGATTAGGTCACTGTCAGAAAGTTGGATTTCTGGTCCGTCAGGTGTAGTGTAGCAATTCCAAGATAAATCATCGATGATAGTTCTGTTACCACTGTTTCTGATTTCGATAGTTATAGGCCCTTCAATATTGATTGCCTGAGAGAAAGCCGTAGTAGTGTCTGATGAAACAGTAATGTCTCCACCGTACTGAGTTCCATTTACAAATACTTTTAGTGTTGAATCACCAGAGAATACTCTTTTGTAGTTGAAATTCAATGTTCCGATACCTCCTGCAACAGCAGTTGTGTTTTTAAGGATTCCTGTTCTCAATGTGATAGCATCACCTGTCAAATCCTGATCATTTCTTGAGTCAGTTGCAGACCAGGTTACACCGTTGTCTCCTGTCCAGGTTCTTGATGTATAAGTGCTGGAAGCAGTTCCTAAGTTAGAGAATGTCTCATTTCCACCAATACATGGAGCTGCCGGAGTTGTAAATGCCTCATCGATTGAAGCTTCAGTATAGTATAATGGACCTCCCGTGCAATTAGTATTGTTGTAAGGGAATACAAAGATGTGGTATGGCGTGTTTTCTATAAGTCCAGAAAGAGCGAAAGTAGCATTAGTTCCTTTGTAAGCAACTGTTCCACCACCTAAAGCATCTCCAACATTGTAATTAGTAGCGTTTGCAGGAGCAGCAGACAAAGTGCTTGATGTTGAGATAACGGCAAGATAAGCGTCAGCAGCAGCGCTTGTTACAGCTACATTTGCAGAAGAATGTGTGATGTCTGAAACAGCAACGTCACCACCAGTGATAACCGGAGCAACACATGGTTGAAGAGCCGTTCCTACAAGGTTAACCACGCATGAAGCTTCGTCAGTATCATCACTAACAACAGTCAATGTAGAATTTTTAACTCCTGCTGTAGTTCCTTGGAAACGAACCAAAACTAATCCAGAACCAGATGGAGCTACTGTAAAAGGAACAGAAGGAGAAATGATTGTGAAATCTGTTGAATTGCTTAAAGTCAAAGCAGTAACATTCAAGGCAGCAGTTCCAAGGTTTTTAACTGTGAATACGGCATCATTGTACTGGTTTACAGCGTGTGATCCGAAATCGATAGAAAGATTTCCACACTCACGGTTAGTACCTGAAGCATCAGCCAATTGGATCTCAGGACCAGCAACTGTAGAGTAGCAGCTCCAGGTCAAATCGTCAACAATGGTTCTGTTGCCGCTGTTTCTGATTTCGATAACTGCGTTTCCGGATACATTTACAGCAAAAGAAAAAGTAGAAGCCGATACATCAGAAGTGACAGCGATATCTCCGCCGTATTGAGTACCATTTACAAATACTTTCAAAGTTGAATTTCCAGTGAATACTCTCTTGTATTTAAAGCTAAGTGTTCCAACACCGTTAGCGATAGTACTGGTATTTTTCAAGGTACTCGTTCGTAAAGCGATGGCTTTACCTGTAAGCTCCTGATCTGTTCTTGAGTCTGTAGCAGACCAAGCTACGCCATTGTCGCCTGTCCATGTTCTTGTAGCATAGGAACTAGCAGCAGCCCCAATGTTTGAGAAAGTTTCTGAACCTCCTGTACAATCGAATAAGTTCAGCGCCAAAGTACGATAAGGGTTTTCAAAAATTGTTAATCCGTCAATAGGATTAACTAATATTCCAGCATTAAATGCTGTAGATACATTTGTATTAGATGCGCTGATCGGAGAAGACGATTTCCCAAAGGAAAGTCCCGAGATGCTTGCGAATACTAAAGCAGCTAAAAATCGTTTTTTAAACATAATTGTAAAATTTAAGATTGGAAGGAAATAGTGTTTTTTAAAGGATAGAATATACCTGCAGGGTTTATCGCTTTATCAATCCAAATTTAATTTTAATAATTTTTTAAGAGCCGGTTTTTAGAATAAGGATTTATTAAAAAATGGTTATTAACTATTTGTAATATAGTGTGTTATGTTACAAATTGATAACGGCTAAAAGTAAGATTTTTAGTATTTTTCGCTTATATTTACTACGCAAGAATTAAAAGTTTCTAGACTGGCACTGGCTTTGTGAACTAAAAAAGGAAGATTAGTCTCAATTCGTGAGTTTATTTTTGGTTATCCTAAATTTTACAAATCGTAAATAACTGAAAAAGAAGAAAGACGAAATCAAAAATGACAAATTGTTAGTTGTTTACTATAAATAGTAGCTGCTGTAAGGAGCATTATAATAAAAACAGATTAATCAGCGTAGTCAAACTTAAATCGTAAATTTGTCTTAGGAATCTATAAGATGATGCTATACTATGGACACACTTTTTATTAAAAATATGGTTTGCAACCGTTGTATTATGGTAGTGCAGAATGAATTGGATAAATTGGGCTTTGATGTAAAAAGTATTAAGCTGGGTGAAGTAGTAATAGGAAAGGAGCTTACAGCCGATGAAAAAAAGAAATTGGATGCCGTTTTTACTCCGCTGGGATTTGAGGTGATTGATGACAAAAAGAGCAGAATCATCGAAAAAATAAAAAATACAATTATTGAACTTGTCCATCATCAGGATAATGATGCCAAATCTAATCTTTCAGATGTGCTAAGCAGCAAACTGAATCACGACTATAATTACTTGTCGAACCTGTTTTCCGAAGTAGAAGGCACTACAATTGAAAAATATTTTATTGCACAAAAGATAGAAAAGGTAAAAGAGCTGTTAGTATATGACGAATTGTCTTTAAGCGAAATTGCTTTCCGAATGAACTATTCAAGTGTTGCGTACCTAAGCAACCAATTCAAAAAAGTAACCGGATTAACCCCCAGTCATTTCAAGCAAATTAGAGAAGATAAAAGAAAACCTTTGGATAAGGTATAAGCTAAGTATATTTACGTTTTATGCTTTAAAGAGAAATCAAAAGTCTATTCCCTAAATCTTACAAATCAATTCCATAATTCCACAATAGCCTCCGTTGAAATTATCAGCAATTTTGTATTGTAAATTAAAGCAAACGAAATATGGCAACAAATAGCAATAAAGAAATCATCTATCTTCCTTTGGAAGATGTTGAAAGCGAACATTGTGCATTAATAGTTGAAAAAGGATTAGCCCAGGTAAAAGGTATAGAAACCCATAAGGTAGAGCTAAACAATCGCCGCGCAGCTATTACGGTAGCTAATAACGGAGTTGTGGGCGATGCAGTTAAGGCAATCAAAGAATTGGGCTATGGCGTTTCAACCGTAAAACACACCTTTCCCGTATTGGGCATGACCTGTGCTTCCTGCGCAAGTAGTGCCGAAAGTATTGTGACGTTTGAAGAAGGCGTAATTAATGCTTCTGTAAACTTTGCCACAGGCAATCTTACCGTAGAATACCTGCCTAATATAACAGATGCGTCAAAACTGCAAAAGGCAGTCCAATCTATTGGATATGATTTATTGATAGAAAGTGAAACCACACAGCAGGAAACACTAGAAGCCATCCATGCCCAAAAATTCAAAAAGCTAAAAAGCAAGACCATTTGGGCTATTATATTGTCGTTTCCGGTTGTAACCATTGGGATGTTTTTTATGGACATTCCGTATGCCAATCCAATTATGTGGTTTTTCTCAACTCCGGTAGTGCTATGGCTAGGTAAAGACTTTTTTATCAATGCATGGAAACAGGCAAAACACCGTTCTGCTAATATGGACACCTTGGTGGCATTGAGTACCGGAATTGCTTACCTTTTCAGTGTTTTCAATATGCTATTTGAAGATTTTTGGCACCAAAGAGGACTTCATGCACATGTTTATTTTGAGGCCGCCGCCGTTATTATCGCATTCATCCTATTAGGAAAATTGTTAGAAGAAAAAGCCAAAGGCAATACTTCTACAGCTATAAAAAAATTGATGGGCTTGCAGCCAAAAACAGTAATCATAATTGAACCGAACGGTGCCGAAAAGCAAATAGCCATTGAAGATGTAAATGTTGGTGATGTCATTCTTGTAAAACCGGGTGAGAAAATAGCGGTTGACGGTATGGTCACTTCAGGCAGTTCTTATGTAGATGAAAGTATGCTAAGTGGTGAACCTGTTCCGGTACTGAAAAAAGAAAACGAAAAAGTATTTGCCGGTACGATCAACCAAAAAGGAAGCTTCCGTTTTAAGGCGGTGAAAGTAGGCAAAGAAACAATGCTTGCCCAGATTATAAAAATGGTACAGGATGCGCAAGGCAGTAAAGCGCCTGTACAGAAATTGGTAGATAAAATTGCGGGTATCTTCGTGCCGGTTGTTATCGGGATTGCAGTCCTTACTTTTATCTTATGGCTGATTCTTGGCGGAGATAATGGTTGGGTACAAGGATTATTGGCTGCAGTCACAGTCTTGGTCATTGCTTGTCCTTGTGCGCTAGGTCTTGCTACTCCAACAGCCATTATGGTTGGTGTGGGTAAAGGAGCGGAAAAGGGAATTCTGATTAAAGATGCGGAAAGTCTGGAACTTGCAAAAAAAGTAACGGCTATTGTATTGGATAAAACAGGAACCATAACCGAAGGCAGACCGCAGGTGACAGGTATTCAGTGGTTACATAATGACGACACGGCAAAAACAATTTTGCTGAGCATCGAAAAACAATCCGAACACCCATTGGCTGAAGCCGTGGTAAAACACTTGGAAGGTGTGCCAACAATAGGTTTGTCTCTATTCGACAGTATTACGGGCAAAGGTGCAAAAGCCAATTATGAGAATGAAACCTATTTTGTAGGTAATAAAAAACTTTTGGCTGAAAACAATATCGTCATCGCAGAACAATTACAAAAGCAAGCCGATGAGTGGGGTAGCCAATCCAAAACCGTTATTTGGTTTTCAGACAGCAAACAAGCACTTTCAGTTATCGCTATTTCTGATAAAATTAAAGAAACATCAGTTGAAGCCATAAAAGAACTACAGGAAATGGGAATTGACCTGTATATGCTTACAGGTGATAATGAAGCCACAGCAAAAGCGATTGCCCAACAAACAGGCATCGGACATTATAAAGCCGAAGTAATGCCGCAACATAAGGCAGATTTTATAAAAGAACTACAAAAACAAGGCAAAGTTGTAGCGATGGTAGGTGACGGTATCAATGACAGTACGGCGCTTGCAACAGCAGACGTGAGCATTGCGATGGGCAAAGGAAGTGATATTGCGATGGACGTTGCCAAAATGACCATCATTTCGTCAGACCTTACCAAAATACCGCAAGCCATACGACTTTCAAAACAGACTGTGGCTACCATCAAGCAAAACCTGTTTTGGGCATTTATCTACAATCTTATTGGTATTCCGATTGCAGCAGGTATTCTTTATCCTATCAATGGTTTCTTATTGAACCCAATGATTGCTGGTGCGGCTATGGCTTTGAGTAGCGTAAGTGTGGTAACAAACAGTTTGCGATTGAAATGGAAAAAGTAAATCAGTAAATCTCACAAATCAAATAGAAAATTACGCAACAGTTGCCTTCAATAGAATAGCCAACTTTGTACTATAAAAATGAAATAAAATGAAACAGCTAATAATCAATATACCCGATATGCAGAGCGCGCATTGCCAGGCAAGAGTCAACAATGCGGTAAAAGAAATTGAAGGCGTTCAGATTCAAAATGTGGAAGCAGGTAAGATAACAGTTTCCGTTGCGTCTGATACTACAAAAAGCGAAGTTGTAAATGCCATTGAAAAAGCAGGTTACAGCGTTTCTCCAGAAAATAACACTAGCGAATCAGATTGCGCTACCGGATGTTGCAATAATTAACCCTAATTACAAACGATCAATAAAATGGAAAATAAAGAATTTCAATTCAAGACCAATATTAACTGCGGCGGATGTGTTGCTTCAGTAAAACCGCACTTAGATAAAGCAGAAGGTGTTAGCGAATGGAATGTTGATACCAACAATAAAGATAAAATCCTTACCATAAAAACAGAAGGAATTACTGAAGAACAGGTGCTGGATATTATCAAAAAAACAGGTTTTAAAGCAGAACCGGTATAGATTTAATTGTTTAATGGTGATGAGGCCGTATTTTCTATCGATGAAAATACGGCCTTGTTTTTTGTAAATTTATAGAAGATCGTAATTAGAAGTGATTACTTTTTTAGTTTAGGTTTTGTTTTCATTATGGCATAATAAGAAGAAGTAAAAGCCGGCAAACTTTTATAACCAACCATAAGGGCAATCTGACTTAACGTATAGTGTTTGGTATCAATCAGCTCTATACTTTTCAAAATACGGATTAACTGCATGTATTTTTGCACCGTAATACCTGTTTCCTGCTTAAAGATGCGTTGCAGGCTACGCACAGACATTTTTGCTATGTCTGCAAATACGTCAATATCAAAATTATATACGTAATTGGCATTGATATAATTACAAACAGGCAGTAGGCGATTGTCGGCAGGGACCGGAATCTGCAAGAACTCATTCTCATTACAAAAATAAGGCAGGCTACTCAGCATCGCTTTCAAAAAAAGCGTCTGTTCTTCATCTTCATTCAGCAACTGGTTCCATTTTTCGGCATACAAAAGCATTTCTTTTAATACAGATGGCGCCGCGAAAACATGTATATGCTGGTAAAACTCATGCTCTGGTACCGATTTGAACAAGACAATCATCAAATTTACCGTCTTGGCATCGGAAGTTGTGCGGTGTTCTTTTGCTGATGGTATCCAAATAACATGATTTTGAGGAACGAGATAGGTTTTCTGTCCGATGTGAAAATACTGATAACCATCTTCAACATACGTCAGCTGATAACGTTGGTGGGCGTGTTCATACGCATCATGTTGCCAGTTTTTCTCATACCAAACGTAAGCATCGGCCGATATGTCATCTACATAACTACCTCTGTTTTTTTCGGTCAGCCCACATTTTATATTGTCGTTTTGCATATACTTTATGGCAAATTTAATAAAAATGCCATTATTAACTTTGTTATTGAATTTAATACATAAGAAAAAATGAAAAAATCGTATTCTTTCCTCATAGGGATTTTAGTACTGTTTATAATAAATACAGCTATGGCACAAAAACAAACGGCAAAGGTTTTAGTTCTCATTTATTCTGATAATGGCGGAACTTACGAATTGGCAAAAGAAATAGCCAAAGGAATTGAAAGTGGACAAAATGTTCAGGCAACCATCAAACAGGTAAAGGCATCTGATAATCCCAAACTAAAAAATATTCCCGTAGCTACGGTTGACGAATTGGCTACCTATGACGGTATTGCTTTTGGCTCGCCAGTATATTTCGGCAACATCAGTACGGGAATGAGTGAGTTTTTGTCAAAAACAATCGGTTTATGGACAAGCCACGCTTTGGAAGGCAAACCGGCTACGGTTTTTATGTCGGCTGGAAGTGGAGCAGGAAAGGAACTGGCGTTACAGTCGTTTTGGAACAGTCTGGCTGTTCACGGAATGGTTTTGGTCCCTAACGGCATCAGCGGTTATGAAAATATTGACAAGACCATCCCGCAGGGAAATTCTGTTTTAGGAACCACAAGCCTTGCTTCATTAAATACGGTTGAAAGACCATCAAAAAGTGAACGCTATCTGGCAGAAGTACAAGGGAAAAACTTTGCAAAAGTAGCCTATGCCCTTAGAGGAGATGAAAAGCCTAAAAGCGTGAATAAAGCTGAGGTGACTGAAAGCAAAATTGATATCAATCAGGTTTTAAAAGACATGAATATCGTACTGCCTTCGTTGCCTAAACCGGTAGGAAACTACGAACTCTTTGCACGTTCCGGAAATCTGATATTTATCAATCAGGTAGCCCTGAAAAATGGGAAAATAGTTAACCCCGGTAAAGTAGGAGTGAATCTTACGGAAGAACAAGTAAAAGAAGCTACCACAGTAACAATGCTGAATGTTCTGGCTATCCTGAAAGAAGCTGTTGGCGGAGATTTGAACCGTGTAAAAAAATGTGTGCAGCTGATTGGAACATTCAACACGCCAGACACCTATACCAAACATGCAGAACTTATGAATCCTGCTTCAAATCTTACGGTTGAAGTGTTTGGAGAGAAAGGCAAGCATACGCGAAATACATACGGAGCCAATTCACTTCCGGTAGGTTCTTCGGTTTCAATTCAGGCCATTTTTGAAGTTGAATAAACACGGATAAATTGAGATGAAGAATAAGATTAGTTTGTCGTTGCTCAGTGTGATAGTAATCATACTGATTGGCGGCGGTCTGCGTTCACCTATTACTGCTGTCAGTCCTGTCTTAAGCGAAATAATAGCCGTATTGCATCTGAACAATCTGCAAGGAAGTCTGCTAACGTCTATTCCATTGATTGTATTTGCCAGCTGTTCGGTTTTGGTAAGCAAAGTTGCGGTTAAGGCCAATATTCATTACAGTTTGATTTATTCGCTTATTTTTCTAATCATGGGACTCTATTTTCGGGTTTATGGAAACGTACCCATGCTATACATCGGCTCGTTTCTGATTGGTTTGGGAATCTGTATCGGTAACGTAACGACACCAGCCTATATAAAAAACCGGTTTCCCGAAAAAATCGGAATCATGACAGGTGTGTTTTCAGTAGCGATGAATTTGGTGGCGGCATTAGCGTCGGGTTTTAGCATTTCCGTTGGAAAATGGACAAATTTAGGATGGAAAGGCTCTTTGGGTATTTGGATAATCTGGACTGTGTTGGCTCTTTTTGCTGTTGGGATGGAAGCTTTCTCAGGAAAACGTACCTCTGTAAAGATACCTGCAACGCAGGCAACCAAAAACGAATTCAATATATTCCGTTCCAAACAAGCTTGGAATATTAGTGTTTTTATGGGGATTCAGTCGTTGGTGTACTATTGTTTAGTGGCTTTACTGCCAATCGTATTGGTTGATTATGGAATGGAAAAAGAAGAAACCGGATTGGTGCTTTTGGTTATCCAATTATCCATGCTGCCTATCATGTTTATCAGTCCTATCATTGCAACCAAAATGAAAGACCAGAAACAAATGATTTATGGTGCCGGTATTTTAATGTTTGTCGGAATAAGTCTGATAGCGCTGCTCAAAACACAATACATTTATTTAGCGGCTGTCTTTATCGGAACAGCAAGCGGTTGGGCATTCAGTCTTTCCATCCTGTTTTTCTCGCTCAAAAGCAAAACAATGGACGGTACAATCAAAGTTTCCGGAAAAGCGCAATCAGTAGGTTATCTAATTGCGGCTTTCGGTCCGCCTGTTTTTGGAATGTTACACGATTGGGATACGTCCTGGCAAAGCTCGTTTTACTTCGTGATGTTGATGATTGTTATCATGATCTTTTTTGGAAGAAAGGCTGCGAAACCACGTTTTGTTGAGGAGCATTAATAATACTCGAAAATATTACTTTCAAAACTCTTTGCGTCTCTGCGCCTTTGCGAGCAATTATTTTCACGCAAAGGCGCAGAGTCGCAAAGCATAAAAACAAAAACAGGCAAAATGATCAAATCACTTTGCCTGTTTTTAATTGGGGAAGCATTAAAATAGCTAATCAGTTTATTGAAGATTATTATAAAGCTGCTACGTTTTAGAAAAAGAAATAACCGACAGATACTTGAAGTACTCCATTTCTATTTTTACCGGAATAATTATCTAAATTATTAATATCAGTTAATCCCAGATTATATCGTACACCAAAATTAATTCCATTTTCAAGTTTGTAACCTAAGCCAAAATTAACACCAAAATCAAAAGTTTTAAACGAGTCTTTTACATCTTTCTTCTCATCTTTAGCAGAAAGTAGAAAACCTAGTTGCGGACCGGCTTCAATACTCAATCCTTTTGTTACATAATATTTTCCCATCAAAGGAACGTTCAGATAATTTAAAGCAATTAGATTATCCTTACCCTTGAAGCTATATCCCTGACCAGAAAACATTACTTCAGGTTGAAAAGAAAATTTTTCTGAAATGGGAATTTCTGATAAAAGACCAAAATTAAATGCGGCTACTGGATCAATTTCTTTGGTATTATCTCCGCTAATAGATGCAAAGTTTAAACCTCCTTTAACCCCAAAATTAATTTTTTGGGCATTAACATTTGTAAATCCTAAAACTGTAACAACAGCTAGTAATAAAATTTTTTTCATAAAAAGTGATTTGAATTATTCGAGTCCAAAATTCACATAAGAAAAAATAGCAAAGGTTTCAAAAGCTTAAAAATGTATAAAATGGTACCTATTTACTGGTGTTTTTGTATTCATTGGGAGTCTGGCCGGTAACTTTTTTAAAGGCTTTGTAAAAAGTTGTTTTTGAAGTAAAGCCGGATTCTAATCCCATAGCCAGCAAATTGTAATTTTCATATTCAGAATTTGAAATCATTTCCTTGACAGCTTCAACCCGATAGTTGTTTATGTAATTGGCAAAGTTGTCTCCTGTTATCGTGTTTACAATCTGCGAAACATATCCTGCGCTTATACCTAGTCTTTCGGCAACTTTTTCTCTGTTTAATGTACTGTCAGTATAAATGTGCTCCTCTTTGCAAAGAAGTTCTAGTTTTTGAAAATAAAGATTATCTGCCGTGATAGATTCCCTGTATTCTTCCGGTGTAGGTGTGCTATTTTCTACAATTTGCAGATTGCTATACGAAATAGTTAATTCTTTATTTAGGAAATTATGAATGGCATCTTTGTTTTTGGCCAGTCTGTATTTGTAAATGCCCATATAAGCTGTCCAGTGAATTATGAATGTTCCAAATAAAGCTACGACACGCATAGTAGAAGAAATGTCATAGTTCAGAAATATGCCGGTTAGAGAGGTAATAAGCCAAGAGAATAACAAGAAAGAAACAAGGGTTGATATGGTAATTACCCATTTTTTTTCCTGTGAATCTTTTAAATGCCGTATCATAAAACAAGAGTAAATCAGCAAGAAAGGGATGAATGTAACAACTAAAATAAAATGAATCAGACCAAGTATTTGTATCAGAAAGAAGGCTGACTCAGGAATAGTATAAATTCCTGCAATACTATCAAGATCGTTTATAATATGAAGGACAGCGGAAAAGGCAAATGGAATAAAACACAAATAAATTTTTTGCTTGTTTTTTACAGTATGATCAATCCGGTTTATAATAAACAGAAACAGGAAAACAGGTAATAATAATGCCCACTCAACATCATCAAAAAAGCGTAGAAAAGGATAAGAGGTATAGGCATCTTCAAGTTCAAAAACATAATTTAGAAAAAGAATTGAAAGTGTAAATAGTAAGTAGGCCAGGTATTTGTTTGAATTACTATTGAATAATGAAGACTTTAAAATAAGCAAGCCTAATACTATTCCTTGAAAAATCGCAATATTTAAAAGTGTGGTATACATCAATTTTTTAATGTAAAAGTTGTTTTTAAGATTTGTTTTGGGATATTAGGCAATTAGTTAAATTTTAAAACATAGCTTATTTCGTACGAATTCCTGCGGCGAATTTATAGTAATGCAGATGACTTTCTTAATGGATTAATAAATGATTAACTAAAATGATTTTTTGGTTTGTATAGAAAAGATGATTCTGGCTTTCTAAAGAGTTTCTTATGAAAAGCTGTGTAAATGTTTTTTGAATTTGGAAGTACTGTTTAAACAGGGTAGGTTAAACAAAAAAAGTTCCAGATTTCTCTGAAGCTTTTCCTTGAAAATATATATTGAAAATTCTTTTGAAAATGATTTTAAAGGCTTGTCTTCGTCAGCAAAGGAATAATAGGATTAATCTGTTAAGATATATTTTGCAGGCAAGGATTACAAATATGTGCGATCGGTTAAGTAAATTGATGGGAAATATTTTTACTGCGCAAAAACATTGCGTACTAAAGAAATATCTTTGATTAATAAATAGCAAAATAGATAATTACTGATACTAATCAAAACAAAACACCAGTTATGAAAAAAGATGTTATAAAAATACCAGCTAACAATAATGAAATTAATTTGTATTGTTTTCTTGGAGAAGCTCTATTAAAAACCCAAATGGTTGAACAAGCGTTGAGTTATTCAATTACCCTTAAAATGAATCCCGCAGAAACAAAAGAACGAGCGGATGAATTTTTAAAACAAAACCAGGGTTATACTTTAGGCCATGCCATTAAAATTGGAATTAAAGAGAAATTATATAATTCGTTATTGCAAGATGAATTAAAAGATTTTTTGCAGCAAAGAAATTGGTTGGTTCACAAAGTTATCTGTGGAAACGAAGAAGATTTAAATGCCGGAAACGTAAAAGAGGAATTGTTTCATAAAATTAAAGATATTTCAGACAAAGCAGAAAATATTCAACGTGTATTAGAATATGATTTGATAGACTTTTGTTCTTCTAAAGGGAAAGATATGTCAGAAACCCTAGCATTATTAAAATTACAAGAACAAGGAACAAGAATTCGAATGTAGCATTTAAAAACCCGTTTCTCCGCTGGTGCGAGCGTCACACTCGTGAACAAGACGAGATGTTCAAAGGCAATTAAACAAAAAAAACTCCAGATTTCTCTGAAGCTTTTTCTCTGTAGCGGGAACTGGACTCGAACCAGTGACCTTCGGGTTATGAGCCCGACGAGCTACCTACTGCTCTATCCCGCGATGTGCGTTTGTATTCTCAGTATGTCTTTCTTATTGGAGCTCCAATAAATCTTAGTAGCGGGAACTGGACTCGAACCAGTGACCTTCGGGTTATGAGCCCGACGAGCTACCTACTGCTCTATCCCGCGATGTTTCGGGTGCAAATTTACAACGATTATCTTAAATAACAAGCTTTTTTACGAAAAATGTTTTATTTCTTCTATTGAGCTGTTATGACTACCTTTGCAGCATAAATTATTTTTGAAATGTCACATAAAGCAGGTTTTGTAAATATTATTGGGAATCCGAATGTAGGTAAATCTACGCTGATGAATGCATTTGTAGGCGAGCGCTTATCCATCATTACATCAAAAGCGCAGACCACACGCCACAGGATTTTGGGAATTGTGAATGGGGAAGATTTTCAGGTCGTGCTTTCAGATACGCCGGGAATCATCAAACCAGCTTATGAATTACAGTCTTCTATGATGGATTTCGTTAAATTGGCCTTCGAAGATGCTGATGTATTGATCTATATGGTTGAGGTTGGAGAGAAAGAACTGAAAGACGAGGCTTTCTTCAATAAGATCATTCATGCGAAAATCCCCGTATTGCTGCTTTTAAACAAAATCGACAAATCAAATCAGGAACAGCTGGAAGAACAGATTGCACTTTGGAAAGAAAAAGTTCCAAATGCTGAGATATATCCGATTTCTGCACTGGAAAATTTCAACGTAAAAGAAGTATTCGCCAGAATCATAGAACTTTTACCGGAATCGCCACCATTCTATCCTAAAGATGCGTTGACAGACAAACCGGAACGTTTTTTTGTGAATGAAATCATCCGGGAAAAAATACTGATCAACTACGAAAAAGAAATTCCATATTCGGTAGAAATTGAAACGGAAGAATTTTTGGAAGATGAAAATATCATCCGTATCCGTTCTGTTATTATGGTAGAACGTGATACTCAAAAAGGAATCATCATCGGACACAAAGGTTTGGCACTAAAAAAAGTGGGTATGCAATCCCGTGAAGACCTCGAAAAATTCTTCGGGAAGCAAATCCATATCGAACTTTTTGTAAAAGTCAATAAAGATTGGAGAAGCAATGCTTACCAATTAAGAAGATTCGGCTATAACAACAAATAATCAGGCAATAATTTTATTGGCTAAAGAAAAGAGTTCCCGCATTTGGGCAGTTCCTTTTTTTCTATTCATTCGGGCTACAAAATAGAGTAGGAGCCAGATAATGGAAAGAACCGACATTACAAATAAGTCAAAATCGTAAGATTGTGAAAGCGTCCATTTGGAGTAGGCAATAATCCCGAAAACAATAAACAATCCGCCTACGATAAAATGCATTGCCAGAAAGATAAACCATAAAAAAGGATCAGGTCCAAAAATTCCTTTTACGAAAGTCCTGCCGTCTTCATAAGAATCAAGCTCAATATGTAGTGAAGGTGACCAAAATTCCCTTCGAAACAATCCCACACCAATCCAGATATGGTTACCGGCGTTTTGAAGCTTAAAGTCTTCCGATTCAAAAGTTTTTACTTTTTCAAACGTAGACTTTATCTCGCCAATTGTTTTTGGCGAAAATTGCTCAAATTTGGGGCGAAGCTGTATGTTGTTGTCAAGTTCCATAATAAATCCTATAACAGCAAAACGATTATTTTTATTTTGATGAAAATGCTAAATTGTCGTTAAAGATTTAAGGTCAGAAAGACTACTAAACGACAACGCTTGAACTTTACGCTTTTTACTTGAAACAAAAACCGTACCTTTGCACAATATTTTAAAAACAATATGAACAATATCGTTGCCATTGTCGGAAGGCCAAATGTAGGAAAGTCAACACTTTTTAATAGGTTGATTCAAAGAAGAGAAGCTATCGTAGACTCAGTATCGGGTGTAACCCGTGATAGAAATTACGGAAAAAGTGAATGGAATGGAAAAGAATTTTCGGTAATTGACACGGGCGGTTACGTTCGTGGTTCTGATGACGTTTTTGAAGGCGAAATCAGAAAACAGGTAGAATTGGCAATTGATGAAGCCGATGTTATCATCTTTGTCGTTGACGTAGAAGAAGGCATCACGCCAATGGATGATGCTGTTGCAAAACTATTGCGTAAAGTCACTAAGCCCGTTTTATTAGCGGTGAATAAGGTTGACAACGCCATGCGCGAAAAAGATGCCGTTGAATTCTATAACTTAGGTTTGGGAGATTATTACACATTTGCCAGTATTTCCGGAAGTGGAACGGGCGAATTGTTAGATGCTCTGATTGAAGCATTCCCTGAAAAACCAGAACCTACAAAAGAAGAATTGGAATTGCCTCGTTTTGCCGTTGTAGGACGTCCAAATGCAGGTAAATCTAGTTTCATCAACGCCCTGATTGGAAAAGAAAGATATATTGTAACTGATATTGCGGGAACTACCCGTGATGCTATCGATACTAAATTCGACCGTTTTGGTTTTGAATTTAATCTTGTTGATACTGCCGGTATCCGTCGTAAGGCAAAAGTAAAAGAAGACCTTGAGTTTTATTCTGTAATGCGTTCTGTACGTGCAATTGAACATTCGGACGTATGTATCCTTATAATCGATGCAACAAGAGGGTTTGAGGGTCAGGATCAGAATATTTTCTGGTTGGCTGAAAAAAACAGAAAAGGTGTCGTTATTCTGGTTAACAAATGGGATTTGGTTGAAAAAGATACGATGACAACCAAAGAATATGAAGCGAAAATCCGTAAGGAATTGATGCCTTTTACAGATGTGCCAATCATTTTTACTTCGGCTTTAACCAAGCAGCGTTTGCTAAAAGCGTTGGAGGAAACAGTAAAAGTATTTGAAAGCAGAAAACAACGAATCGCTACATCGAAATTCAACGACCATATGTTGAAGATTATCGAAAACTATCCACCACCCGCTTTAAAAGGTAAATATGTAAAAATCAAATTCTGTATGCAGTTGCCAACGCCAACGCCGCAGTTTGTGTTTTTTGCTAACCTGCCGCAATATGTAAAAGATCCATATAAGCGTTTTCTCGAAAATAAAATCCGTGAAAACTGGGACTTTTCGGGTGTTCCAATTGATATTTACATTAGAGAGAAATAATATTTTATATAAATAAAAAGAGTGGGGATTGCTAATGCAGTTCCCTTTTTTTATTCAAAGCAGTAGCGGTATAAGCAATTTTTCTGACATGTTTGCTGGTTTGTCGTTTTTTGACAATTTGTTAAAAATTATGTAAGAAATTATTTCTTTCCATAATAAAAGTTGTAATTCGCAGTTTTATTTTCTTACAAACTAAACTAAAACTAAAAAGTACACTTAATGCTAAGAACCATCCTCCAAGTTCTCATTGTCCTAGTATCGTGCGCAGCATTTGGACAAAATTCATTTACAATTAAAGGAAAAGCAATCAGCAAAGAAGTAAATCTGCCTATCGAATCGGCTACAATCTACATTACTTCTGCGAAAGATTCAACCGTAGTCGATTACACCATTTCTAACAAGAATGGAAACTTTTCCATCACAGTTAAAAAATTAAACCAGCCTTTTATTGTAAAAGTGGCTTCCTTGGGATATCAAACCTGGGAAAAAGAATTTCCTAAACTGACATCTGATCTTGATCTGGGAGAAATTTTTGTTTCAGATGCGGTTACAAATTTGGGCGAAGTAGTTATTGTCAGTGAAGCACCGCCTGTCCGAATCAAAAATGATACGCTTGAGTTCAATGCATCTTCTTTTAAAGTACGCCCCGATTCTAACGTAGAGGCTTTACTGAAGCAGTTGCCGGGTGTTGAGATAGACAAAGACGGAAAAATAAAAGTAAACGGAAAAGAAGTAAACGAAATTCTGGTTAACGGGAAATCGTTTTTTGGTAAGGATGGAAAAGTAGCTATAAAAAACCTTCCTTCTGAAATTATCGACAAGATCCAGGTTTCGGATACAAAAACAAAAGAAGAAAAACTGTCCGGCGATGCGGCAAGTTCAGATAATAAAAGTATTAATATCACAATACAGGAAGACAAGAATAAAGGACTATTTGGGAAATTTACCGGAGGTTACGGAACCGATAAACGGTATGAATCTAGCGGTTTGGTAAATTATTTCAAAGACAAGCAAAAAATAAGTATCCTCGCTTCATCCAATAATATCAATTCTGTCGGATTTTCTATGGATGAGATTTTTGATGCCATGGGAGGGGGACGGAATTTTTACAGCAATAGCAACGGCTCTTTTGGTATTGACGGTATGAATTTTGGAGGAAATGAAGGAATCACACAATCCAGCATGGTTGGGCTTAATTTTGCCGACGAATGGTTTAAGAAGTTAGAACCAAACGGAAGTTATTTTTATACAAACTCCAAAACAGATAACGATACGCGTAGCCGAACAGAAAACTTCCTGACATCTGAAAACGGTACAAACAGTACTTTCGTTACAGAATCGACGGGAACAACGAGAAGAACAAGTGACGGACATAATTTTAATATGGAATTTGAATATAAGATTAATCCGTTGCTGACATTATCGGTTCGTCCAAGTTTGGTAAAAAACAATTCGGAATCGAAAAACTTTTCAGAGCAGTCTTCTACAAATGATTTAGGCTTGGTAAACGAAAGTACCAATTCGTCAAAATCGATGAATGCTTCTTCTACTTTCGGAAATGAGCTATACCTTCATAAACGATTCAAGAGAAAAGGAAGAAATTTTGGTATCACTTTTAACAACTCAAACAAGAGTAACGATAGGGACAATATAACAAATTCAGAAACCTATTTCTTCCAGGATCCGGGCAGGACAGAAGATATCCGTCGCCAGAGAGTATATGATGATGAGAAAGATAATACCTACTATACCCGAATAGGATATTCAGAGCCAATAACAGATTCGTTGAGCATAACCCTTAGAGCTTCTTATGAATGGAAAGATTTTGACAATACCAAATCAACATACGACCAAAATGCATTGTCAGGGCAGTATTCTGAATTTAATAACTTACTGTCGTATGGCCTTATGTCAAAAACAAGGACATTTAATCCGGCCGCTTCCTTTAATGTGAGAAAAAGCAAGTATTCCGGAGGTGCCACTCTTGGTACAAAAGTGATCACTATGGAAAATACGTCGCTCTATAATGGAACGACCAGTCAGGTAGATAAAAATTATATGTATCCATCTGCAAATGCGTGGTTCAATTACAGGCTGTCAAAGTCAAAATCGTTTTATATGTATTATAATTTTGATGTCCAGTTGCCAACGGCTGCTCAGATACTTCCAGTGGTTGACCTGACAAATCCATTGTTTCAGATTTCTGGAAATTCAGCCTTGAATCCGTCAAAAAATCATAATTTCCACTTGAACTATAACAATTACGATTACGCAACTAAATCAGGATTTTATCTATATACAGGATTTACTTATTACGAACAGCAGATTGTTTTTTCAAGGGTTTTTAATCCGATTGACTTAATTAACAGAGCTGATTATCAAAACATAAACGATACCTATAATGGCTATGGTGGAGTAAACTGGAGCAAGGCCATAAAGAAAGAACAGCATACTTTTAGGTTTGATGTAGGAGTAAATGCCAACTATAACCTAAACAAAGGATTGACCAATAATGCCTTATATGAAGCAAGAGGATTGGGATTGTCTCCAGAAGTAAGACTGGCATGGGATTACGGAGAACTGCTAACCATAGAACCATCCTATTCTTATACATGGAATAAGACGAGTTATGAAAATTATTCTGTAGGTAGCTCGTCTAACTTTACCCATAATTTCAAAGTACAGACTACAAGCCGCTGGCCAAAGCATCTTGTTTTTGGTAATGATTTCGGATATACTTACAATTCTAATATTTCAGACGGCTATAAAAAAGATTTTTACCTTTTAAATACAAGTTTAGGTTATAGTTTTATGGATGATAAGTGGTTGTTTAAAGTTAAAGTATATGACGTACTGAACCAAAACCAGAGTGCTGTAAGATACATCAATCCGGAATCGATTCAGGATATCCAGAACACCGTATTGAAAAGATATGCTATGTTTTCACTTACCTACAAGATTGAAAAATTTGGCGGAAAGAAAAAAGAAGGAAATAGTTTTAATTTTTAAGAACACTCATTTTAAGAAGTTTTAATATTCTATTTGGTAAATTAGCAGACCAAATTAAATATTCAAATGAAAAAAAATGTAGTAAGCGCATTGTTAGTAATGGCTTGTTTTGCCGGATTCGCACAGGATTCCAAAAACAAGTCATTCTCAACAAGCGGAAAAAAAATCAAGGTGTTTACCACGGCAGAAAACACCGATTTAAGACTTGCTTCAACAGCAACTCTTGGATTCAAGCCGGCAAAACAGCCTTTGGAAAACGAAGTCTCAGTTTTCGTAAATCCAAACAAACAATTCCAAACCTTCATGGGAATTGGTGGGGCAATTACAGACGCGAGTGCAGAAGTTTTTGCAAAGCTTTCAAAAGAGCAGCAAAAAGAATTTCTGGATGCCTATTACAGCAAAGAAAAAGGAATTGGCTATTCTCTAATCCGCACCACAATCCATAGTTCCGATTTTAGTAGCGAGAGCTATACCTATGTGAACGAAAATGATAAAGAACTAAAATCATTTTCAATCGACCACGATAAAAAATTTAAAATCCCACTCATTAAGCAAGCATTAAAAACGGCGGGAAAAGAAATGACTTTGTATGCAAGTCCGTGGAGCCCTCCGGCATTTATGAAGGATACCAAAACTATGCTGAAAGGAGGAAAATTAGCTCCTGAATTCTACCAGCCTTGGGCTAATTATTATGTGAAATTTATCCAGGCATATGAAAAAGAAGGTATTCCGATTTGGGGAATTACGGTACAAAATGAACCAATGGCAACCCAAACCTGGGAATCCTGCATCTTTACTGCCGAAGAGGAAAGAGATTTCCTGAAAAAATATTTAGGCCCTACGATGGAGAAGAATGGCCTCGAAAACAAAAAAATAGTGGTTTGGGATCATAACAGAGATTTGATGGTACAGCGGGCCAATACGATTTATTCGGATCCAGAAGCTGCAAAATATGCATGGGGAATGGGTTTTCACTGGTATGAAACATGGAATGGCGGGAAGCCCATGTTTGATAATGTAAAGTTAGTAGCCGATTCTTTTCCAGATAAAAAACTGATGTTCACGGAAGGCTGTATTGAAGCATTTAACCCGGCACGTTATCAGTTTTGGGCAAATGCGGAGCGCTACGGAATCAACATGATTAATGATTTCAACAACGGAACAGTAGCCTGGACCGATTGGAACATTCTTCTTGATGAAAAAGGCGGACCTAACCATGTGTCTAACTTTTGCTTTGCGCCAATTCACGGTGACCTGACGATTAAGAAATTGATTTATACACCGTCGTATTATTACATAGGGCATTTTTCAAAGTTTATTCGTCCGGAAGCCAAAAGGATAAGTACGGCAGCCAGCAGAAGTCAATTGTTGAGCACCACGTTCTTAAATACAAACGGTGAAATGGTAACTGTGGTAATGAACCAATCTGACGGTGAAATAAAATACAAATTGTTTGTAGGCGATTCAGAGTCGGAAGTCATAATTCCTGCTCATGCTATGCAAACGTTAGTGTATTAATGTAGCATCTTTGGGAGAAATAGCTCGCGTTGGGAGGTGCAAGGTACTAAGGTTAATAAGGTTGATTCTCAAAGTGACATTTATATAAAAAAGAAAAGACTGCTAAACAGCAGTCTTTTTTATTGTACTATTTTACCAGCTACCTCCGGCACCGCCGCCACTAAAGCCGCCGCCGCCGAAACCACCTCCGAAACCACCGCCGCCGCCTCCGAATCCGCCTCCGGAAGAACCGCCTCCGAAGCCACGTCCCAGACTGCTTAAGATAATTATGTCAGACAGGTCTAAACCGCCACCGCGATTCCCACCGTTTCTGTTATTCTTATTTTTGGAAAGAATAAAAAGGATAACGATAAAAATAATGATGAAAACTACAAGGCCGCCAGAGTTCGATTCTCCTCCGCCTTTTCGAGTTCCTTTGTATTTTCCTTTGAGAACGTCAAATATGGCGTCAGCGCCTTTGTCTAAACCTTGGTAATAGTTGCCTGCTTTAAACTCAGGTATTATTATGTTTCGTATCAGTTCGCCGTTGATTCCGGCTGTCAGCCTGTCTTCAACGCCATAACCCGGAGCAATCCATATTTTTTTCTCTTTTACAGCCAATAAGATAAATACCCCGTTGTCTTCTTTTTCTTGTCCTACACCCCATGCATGGCCCCATTTTGGAGCTAAAAGGCCTATGTCTTCGCCGTTTATTGTAGGGACAGTAACCGCTACAATTTGCGTGGATGTGGAATCAGAATAACGAATTAGCTTTTCTTCTAATTTTGCCTTATCAGAACCTAAAATGTTGGCATAATCATATACACTGGTCTGAAAACTGGGCTTTTTTGGAATATCAAATTGGGCATATCCGGTCTGGACTAGCAACAGCAAAAGAAAGGATAGCAGGAAAGCATTTTTTGTTGGGAAAAGTTTCATTTATCCTTTAGATATTTCGTTAGATAATTCATTCGTGTCGTCGTTCTCAAAAGGGAAATACTGTTTCAGTCGTTCACCGGCTCTTAAGATTCCGGAAACCAATCCTTCTTTGTATTTGTTTTCCTTGAAATGAGAAATGACGGTGTCTTTTGTGCAATCCCAAAAATCTTCTTCAACCATTTTATGAATACCCTCGTCTCCAATAATTGCAAAGGCATGATCTGAAACGCCTACGTAAAAGAGTACGCCATTACGCATGTTCGTATTCTGCATACCTAAAAAATTAAAAACCTCCTGGGCTCTTTCGAGCGGAGGTTTTTCGGTATGATCCTCAATGTGCACCCTTATTTCTCCCGAAGTGTTTCTTTCTGCCTGCGAAATAGCCTGCACAATTTCATTTTCTTCTTCCGGACTAAGGAAATCTTCAACTTTTGACATTGATTCGTGTTTTTAGAATTTTACTTCTACAGGTTTTTCAGCACCTTCAACCGATTTAAAGTATGGTTTTTCCGGATATGAGCCTAAGAACATACTGTTTGGAAACTTAAGTACATATCCATTGTAAATCTGAACCTGCTCATTAAAACGAGTTCTTGCCGTAAGGATTTGGTTTTCTGTACTGGCTAACTCATCCTGTAGTTTCAAGAAGTTTTCGTTCGCTTTCAATTGCGGATAGGCCTCTACGGTAACTAACAATCTCGAAAGGCTTGAAGATACGTTAGATTGTGCTTGTTGGAATTGTGCCATTTGTTCCGGAGTAACATTGCTCGGATCAATTGTCATAGAAGTTGCCTTTGCACGGGCTTCAACAACAGCAGTCAAAGTTCCTTTTTCAAAATCGGCAGCACCTTTTACGGTATTTACTAAATTAGCAATAAGGTCATTTCTTCTTTGGTATGTAGTCTCAACATTTGCCCATTCTTTTGAAACAGCCTGATTGTATCTCAATGCCGTATTTTTAATTCCGACAACCCAGAATCCGATGATTACTACAAGTACAACAATAATTCCCAGAGGTATTAACCATTTTCTCATTTTACTTTTGTTTTTAGAGTTTATTATTTATTGATTTGTTTTCTTTTTTATGCTACAATTCATTTTTAATGCTGGTCAGCTGGGCTTTTATAGACTCCAGTTTGCTGACGATTTCAAATTTATCCAAAGTCTTTTTCTGGCCTTCTTTTAAATGTGTTTTGGCCCCATCAAGTGTAAAGCCACGTTCTTTGACCAAATGATAAATCAGCTGGAGATTTTTCACATCTTCAGGTGTAAACATACGATTGCCTTTCGCGTTCTTTTTGGGCTTCAGGATGTCAAATTCCTTATCCCAAAAACGGATGAGCGAAGCATTCACGTCAAAGGCCTTGGCTAATTCGCCAATGCTGTAATATCTTTTGTCTGGCGATAAGTTTAAATGCATTAATCTAAAGATTGGTTTTCTTGGTTAGCTAATTTTGATATGGCCGCAAATTCTGCTGCCGAAATATTTCCGTAATAATAATTCAATGGGTTTACTACTTCCCCGTTTTTATGTACTTCATAATGCAAATGTGGTGCTTCGGAACGTCCGGTGCTTCCTACATAGCCTATTATGTCACCTCTTTTTACTCGTTGTCCGGCTCTCACTTTATATTTGCTCAAGTGGCCGTATAATGTTTCATATCCAAATCCGTGCCGAATTACGATATGGTTCCCATAACCTGACGCTGTGTTGTCAGCTCGTTCTACCACGCCGTCACCCGTGGCATAAACCGGAGTTCCTGTTTTGGCAGAGAAGTCCATTCCGGCGTGGAATTTCCTGATTTTTGTAAACGGGTCGCTTCGATATCCAAACCCCGATGCCATCTGTTTCAATTGTTCGTTCTTGACTGGCTGAATGGCAGGAATTGCTGTCAGGAGTTTTTCTTTTTCTTTTGCCAGTTTCAGAATCTCATCTAAAGATTTGGATTGAATAACCAATTCCTTGGAAATAATATCTACGCGTTTTGTCGTGCTTACAACCAATTCAGAATTATTGTAACCTTCCAGCGCCTTATATCGGTTCACTCCGCCAAATCCTGCTTTTCGTTGTTCTTCAGGAATAGGTGAGGAGTTAAAATAAACACGGTATAGGTTGTTGTCGCGTTCGGCTACATTTTCCAAAACTTCATCCACCTGGTCCATTTTTTTATTCAGGATCGCATAATTGATTTTCATGTTTTCAATCTCACGAGCCTGAAGTCGGTCTTTGGGAGTTTCAAAGAACGGTGTATTGATTAATATTACGAAACACAAAAAACCAAACAATGCCGAAGCTAATAAAAATAAGGCAATTACGCCTAGTTTTTGTCCCTTTTTTGGTTTGATTTTCCGGTAAGCTAAATTTTCGGTATCGTAATAATATTTTACCTTCTTCATATTTTAAAATATGCTACTTTTGCACTTTTTAGTTATAATATTATAACTTTTAATATAACTAGTTGTACTTTACATGCCAAATAAGGCTAATAGTCTATATGCAATAATTGTACGAACAAATTTAATAAATGTTACATAGGTTCGCCCTATTATTTTTAGAATAAAAAATTTTACTCCAAGACCATAAACTAATATTTCAGATGAAATCACAGGATATCAGAAAGCAATTTTTACAATTTTTTGAGGAACGCGGTCATTTAATCGTGCCTTCTGCGCCTATCGTGCTAAAAGACGACCCAACCTTGATGTTTAATAATTCTGGGATGGCCCAGTTCAAGGAATATTTTTTGGGTAACGCCACGCCAAAAAGCAAAAGAATTGCCGATACCCAAAAATGTCTTCGCGTTTCCGGAAAACATAACGATTTGGAAGATGTAGGTTTTGATACCTACCACCACACCATGTTTGAAATGTTGGGGAACTGGAGTTTTGGCGATTATTTCAAAAAAGAAGCAATCAATTGGGCTTGGCAATTGCTGACAGAAGTATATAAAATACCAAAAGAAAATTTATACGTTTCTGTTTTTGAAGGAAATCCGGCAGAAAATGTGCCCTTTGATCAGGAAGCTTGGGATATCTGGAAAACACTGATCGATGAGGACCGTATCATTCTTGGAAATAAAAAAGATAATTTCTGGGAAATGGGAGAACAGGGGCCATGCGGACCGTGTTCGGAAATACATGTTGATTTACGAAGTGAAGAAGAAAAAGCACAGGTTTCAGGAAAGAGTTTGGTCAATAACGACCATCCTCAGGTTGTGGAAATCTGGAACAACGTTTTTATGGAATTCAACCGTAAGGCAGATGGTTCTCTTGAAAAATTACCGGCTCAGCATGTTGATACAGGAATGGGATTTGAGCGTTTGTGTATGGCTTTGCAAGGCGTACAGTCAAATTATGATACGGATGTGTTTACACCGCTGATTCGCGAAGTTGAAGCGATTACCGGAAAGAAATATACTTCAAATGATATTAAAGATATAAGCGAAGAGCAAAACAAGACCAACATTGCAATCCGTGTTGTTGTGGATCACGTTCGTGCTGTAGCTTTTGCTATTGCTGACGGGCAATTGCCTTCAAATACGGGTGCCGGTTATGTAATCAGAAGGATTTTGCGTCGCGCTATCCGTTATGGGTTTACTTTCTTGAATACCAAAGAACCGTTTATCTATAAATTGGTTGCCGTATTGGCGAACCAAATGGGCGAATTTTTCCCGGAAATCAAGACACAGCAGAATCTGGTTACCAATGTAATCAAGGAAGAAGAAGCTTCTTTCTTACGAACGCTGGATCAAGGTTTGCAACTGCTTGAAAATGTTGTTAAGGAAACGAAAGGGAATGAGGTTTCGGGAGCAAAAGCTTTTGAACTGTATGATACTTTTGGTTTTCCAAAAGATTTGACAGCATTGATCCTGAAAGAAAAGGGAATGTCATATAACGAAAAAGAATTTGATGTTGAGTTGCAAAAACAAAAAGACCGCTCTCGTGCCGCATCAGAAACTTCAACAGATGACTGGACTATTATAATAGACGGGAATGTTGAGACTTTTGTTGGATATGACGAAGTAGAAAAAGAAGTAAGAATTACAAGATATAGAAAAGTTGACTCTAAAAAAGACGGTAAGTTGTACCAGATAGTTTTAGATGCTACGCCATTTTATCCGGAAGGTGGAGGTCAGGTTGGTGATAAGGGGACTCTGTTCACACCAAACCAGGCTATCGAGATAATCGACACCAAAAAAGAAAATAACCTGATCTTGCATTTTGCAAAAGAACTTCCTGAAAATCCGGAAGGAAAATTCATGGCATTGGTCAACACAAAATTGCGTAGCGAATCGGCAAGTAATCACTCGGCTACACACTTGTTGCACCAAGCCCTGAGACATGTTTTAGGAACGCACGTAGAACAAAAAGGTTCGTTGGTTGCGCCTAACTATCTTCGTTTTGACTTCTCTCATTTTGCAAAAGTCACTGATGAAGAACTGAAAGAAGTGGAAACTTTTGTGAACACAAAAATCCAGGAACAGCTTCCGTTAGTTGAAAGAAGAAATATTCCGTTCAAGCAGGCAATCGAAGAAGGTGCTATGGCTCTGTTCGGAGAGAAATACGGCGATACGGTGCGTGCCATAAAATTTGGCGACAGTATGGAACTTTGTGGAGGTATCCATGTTAGAAATACGGCTGATATATGGTATTTTAAAATTACAAGCGAAGGAGCTGTTGCAGCCGGAATCCGACGTATTGAGGCAATTACAAATGAAGGAGCAAAAGAATTTTTCGCTTCTCAGGAGAATGCCCTGAAAGAAATAAAAGAAGCTTTGAAAAATCCACAGGATTCATTAAAAGCAGTTGTCTCTTTACAAGAGGAAAATGCGAAACTGAAAAAGCAGATTGAAGCATTACTGAAAGAAAAGGCAAAGAATCTTAAAGGCGAATTGGTTTCAGAGATTGAAGAAATCAATGGCTTGAAATTTTTAGCAAAACAAGTTGATCTGAATCCTGAAGGCGCTAAAGATTTGGCGTATGAATTAGGTAATCTGGGTACTAACCTTTTCCTGGTTTTGGCTACTGCCGAAGAAGGAAAGCCAATGCTGACATGCTACATCTCTAAAGAATTGGTAGCAGAAAGAAACCTAAATGCCGGACAAGTTGTCCGTGAGCTTGGAAAATACATCCAGGGCGGCGGAGGCGGTCAGCCTTTCTTTGCAACAGCAGGAGGGAAAAATGCTGACGGAATTAAAGAAGCCTTGGAAAAAGCAAAAGATTTCGTGAAGTAATAGATTTCAACAATCCATAAAAAAACCACAACAGCAATGTTGTGGTTTTTTTGTTTTTTAAGATGGATTATTATTGTTGTGGCATTTTGCTGAAATCCATAAAAAGCACGTTCCAACGATGTCCGTCCAGGTCGCTGAATCCGCAGCCATACATCCAGCCGTCTTTTTCACCCGGACTAGCATAGAGCACAGCTCCGGCTGCTACAGCTTTTTTGGCCAGCTCGTCGACATCGCCAGGAGACTGTGCGTCGATTGAAAACAGAGCTTCGGTGCCTTTTGCTGTATCTGAGATTTCATTGCCGCTAAAGCTTTTAAAAAGCGTTTCGGGAAAGAAGTTTACTACCACATTCTTGTCTCCTACAAAAAAAGAAGCCATTGTAGGGTTTTCGCTAAATTGTGAATTTTCCGTAAAGCCAATAGCCTTGAAGAAAGTTCGGGTCTTACTGATGTCTTTTGCAGGAAGATTGATCCAAAATTCTTTTACCATGATTGCTGTTTTTTAGTTGTAAATGTTTTAAATCGTTTCGGTATATTTTTTAAAGTTATCCATGATGGCTTGCCATCCTGCTTTTTGAAATTCGATAGGATGTGTGTTCTCAGGATCAAAAGTTTCGGAAACTTTAATGCCATCTCCCAAATCTTCGAAAGTAATGCTTACGCGGCGGCCATCGCCCATAACATATTCGATTTCTTTGTGATTTACGACATTGGTGTATTCGCCTTCGAAATCAAAAGCCATACTGCCATCTTTTGCGGCCATTTTTGTTCTGAATTTCCCTCCGGTTCTCAAGTCGTTTTCTGCTTCGGGAGCATGCCAATCTTCAGAAGCGAAGCTCCAGTTCATGATGTGTGCCGGTTCTGTAAACCCCTGCCATACTTTTGCTATTGGAGCTTTTACAGTAGTTTCTACGGTAATTGTTTGGTTTGAATTGTTCATTGTTTGTTTTTTTAAAATGATTGATTTTGTTTTTGCCTTTTACAAAGGTAAATTGAAACAGCAGAAATAAGAGGTCGTAAATTAGACAATATTGAGGGCGAAACAGGACAGCTGTCTTTGAAATAATATTTGCATAGTATTTTCATCTAAAGTCAGTCGGGTATTGGGTTGTGAGCGATTTCTTACCTAATTTTTGTTCGCTGATTGCGAACTAATGATGTTAAAATTTTGATTTTCAGTGGTGTAAATTAAGATTGTTTCAGTAATTTTTTTACCTTAGGACTGAAAAAGAAAAACATAGTATTAATCCCAAATTTATTATCATGGAAAATGACAAAAAATTGAAAAAGCCTTTTTTTGCTAACTTTTTAGAAAGCCAAGTTCCTGAAAAGGAAATGGAACAAATCAACGGCGGAACTGATGTAGTAACTCTTAAGTTCCCATCAGACGGGGAGGATGGTCCAGGCCAAGTCATCACCAGCAGAATTAAAGATCTTTATCAGACGATGAAATATCCGTCAGATAACGATGAAGCTGGAGTTGAATTGTAAGACTTAATGATAGCAACAGTATTTCTTTGAAGTACTGTTGCTTTCTTTTGAGCTCAGGATAGATATGCTTGGGCTTTTTTATTTAAATAATTTCCCAATTAATGATACTTTGTCTGACGCACAGCAATGATCTCTATACTATTGATATAGTGATGAAAAGGCTGAGAGAACTAGGGAAAGAGGCCTATAGGATGAATAGTGACCTTTTTTCGCATCAATTGTCTTTTGATTATTCGCTTTCTAATGAGAAGAATGCTGTTCATGTTCAAATTGACGGACATCCTATTCATGCCGATGCTGTTGAAGCCGTGTGGTACCGCAAGCTTTGGCAGGCAGAAATTCCTGATGAACTTGACGATGATTTTAAAGAGATTTATTTCCAGGAATATTTTACCATGCGGAATATCTTTTTTGAATCGCTGAATGATGTTCCCTGGTTTAATCCAATGGTAAAAGATCATGAAATCAGCAATAACAAATTTGGACAGCTATCCGTAGCTTCCCAAAACGGCATTGAGATACCCAAAAGTCTTTTTACAAACGATCAGGAAAAAGTAAAGGCATTTTTCTATGAAGAATGTAATAAGCTGATGATTGCCAAGCTTCATGGTACGCTTTCCCGAAGTATGTCAGGCAATGCATCTTTTTTTCCTACTACACAGATTACAGAACCGAATCTTGAAGGTCTTGCTACTCTTGTTTATTGCCCTATGATTTTTCAGCAAATGATTCCTAAGGCTTATGAACTTCGCATCATTTATGTTGATGGTGAATTTTTTGCCGGAAAAATTAATGCCGGAGAGTCCGAACGGGGCAAGACAGATTGGCGGATTGCGACAGATATTTATTTTAAATGGGAATCCTATAAGTTGCCAGACACAGTTGCAACATCGCTTACCAAAATGATGCAACAGATGGGGCTTTTTTTTGGTGCTATTGATATGATTCGTCATCAGGACGGACGCTATATTTTTCTCGAGGTAAATCCTCAGGGCGAATGGGGAATGCTGCAAAGAGATTTGGGCTATCCTATTGGAGAAACCATAGCTGAAAAATTAATAGCTAAATTGAGTTAGCAACCCGCGTTATTTTAACTCCCCAAACTATTCTTTATGAAAAAAGTATTGATAATTACACATAGCCAGGATAATGAATCTATAGAGACTGTTACAGAACAGCTAAAAAAATACAATGCAAGAGTCATACGTTTTAACGTGGATCTGTATCCATTACGCTACCGACTGACAAGCTGTTTTGAAGACGGCCAATGGAAAGTCTACCTCGACCATAATGGAGAAAGAGAATCTATACATGATATAGATGCATTATGGTACAGGCGAAGCCACAATCTGGGGGCCGGCTTGAGCAGTGTGTTGGAAGGCGAATATTTGTCCTCTGCCCATGGCGAAATAAGAACGACGCTTTTTGGTATGTTGGAAAGCATGAATTGTTTTCAGATAGGAAAATTTAGCCAATACAGAAGGCTTGACAGTAAAGAAGAACAGATGAAAATTGCTTCTTCGTTAGGATTAAAAATCCCGGAAACCTGCATTACTAACAATCCTGACGAAGCAAAAAGATTTGTGCTTTCGCATCCTAACGGAGCTATTACTAAAATGCAAAGCTCTTTTGCTATTGACAGGGGCGGTGTTGAACATGTGGTTTTTACAAATGTTATTACTGAAGACAATCTGGATACGATTGACAGTTTGCAGTATTGTCCGATGCAGTTTCAAGAGAAACTTGAAAAACAAAAAGAACTTCGGATAACCATTGTGGGAGATGCTGTTTTTTCTTTTGAGATAGATTCTCAAAAGCTGGACAACGCTAAAATCGATTGGCGACGTGAAGGTGTTGAGCTGCTGGATAAATGGAAACCCTATGATTTGCCACAGTCTGTAAAAGAAAAATTATTGAAGATGATGGACATCTACCAGATTAATTATGGAGCCATTGATATTATTGTCACTCCAGAAAATGAGCATTATTTCCTCGAAATTAATTCGGCAGGAGAATTTTTCTGGCTTGATCGCCTAATCGATGGAGCCATTTCCAACCAAATTGCCAAAGTTTTATCCGGTGACGCACCCAGACGCTACGTACCCGTACTATAATACATATTCCGGCCTTAACAAGGCCGGTCTTTTAATACTCACTATCAACTATCAACTACCCACTATCAACTATCCATTATCATCTGTCCACTATAAACTAGTTCCCTATCTTTGTAGCTAAAATTTTCAACAAATGCAATTTGCTACTCCTATTCCGATACCTAAAAGCCACCATCCAATTAGCTATGGTTCAAAGACTGTTTCGCTAGGCTCGTGCTTTGCGGAAAACATGGGGGACAAACTGGATTATTTTAAATTCCAGAACATAACAAATCCTTTTGGAATTTTGTTCCATCCGCTGGCGCTACATAAAATAATACAGAAAGCGGTTCGTCAGGAACCATTTACAGAAGAAGATGTTTTTTTTCATAATGAAAGATGGCACTCCTTTGACGTACATTCTGGGTTGAGTCTGGCGGATAAAACATCTTTTTTGGAAAACCTTAATTTGAGTTTAGGATTTTTGCACAATGCTTTACTGGAAAGTAGTCACGTCATAATCACTTTAGGGACCTCCTGGGTCTATCGAAAAATTGAAACGGATGCTATTGTTGCCAATTGCCATAAAGTGCCGCAGGCGGCATTTAAAAAAGAATTGTTGTCTGTTCAGCATGTTAAAGCCGGTCTTGTAGAAATT
Source organism: uncultured Flavobacterium sp. (assembly GCA_964518395.1). Taxonomy (GTDB): domain Bacteria; phylum Bacteroidota; class Bacteroidia; order Flavobacteriales; family Flavobacteriaceae; genus Flavobacterium. The sequence continues at coordinate 40,020 of CAZFGA010000012.1, read as the reverse complement.
ATTGAGGCTGTTTTATCTTTTAATCCAAAAGCAAACCTGATTTTTACGGTTTCTCCGGTACGCCATATCAAAGATGGTTTTGTTGAGAACCAATGGAGCAAGGCCAATCTGATTTCGGGTCTTCATGAAGTCCTTCATGCTACAGAAAACACACATTATTTTCCCAGCTATGAAATTATGATGGATGAATTGCGTGATTACCGTTTTTATACAGAAGACATGATTCACCCAAGTTCGTTAGCAATTGATTATATCTGGAAACGATTTGCTGAAACCTGGATTTCAGAAGATGCTTTTCTGGTAATGCAGGAAGTAGACAGTATAAGAAAAGGCTTGAGTCATAGGTCTTTTAATCCCGAATCAGAACAGCACCAAAAATTTTTAGAAAACCTCCAAAATAAGATGCTGGTTTTGCAATCTAAATATCCTTTTATGGAGTTTTGAGATAGTAATTAGTTTATTTTTATAAGAATACGGCAGATGCCGTATTTTTTTTTGCTTGGAATAAAGGGAATTTTGGATTGTTAAACCTAAAAAAATAATTTATTATGAAACCAACAACTTTACTTTCAAAATTGGCTGTCGTATTCCTTTTTTTCCTTGGGACGACAGCTTTCTCCCAAAATTTAGTTCCGGCAGAAAACCTGACTCCGGCACTTTTAAAACAGACATTTGAAAATGCGTATATCAAAGTCCTGGAAACCCAAAATGAATTTATCAAGGTACAGGATACGTATGATATCTTTATTGACATCGATCCTTCAAAAAGATATGTTTGTTTCAGCAGCTCGTATTCTTTGGTTGCCGGCACTCCCCAAAAAGATGCTTTGGAATTGATGAACCAGCTGAACAGTGAAATCATTTTGGTAAAGAGCTATTATATCGAAAAAAACAACTCGATTAATTATATAGCCTATTTCTGGACAGAAAGAGGGTTTAATCCGCAATCGATGATTAGTGCTTTCAAGATGTATGTTTCCGCACTTACACTTTCACTTCAAAAAGACACAAAAAAGATTATAAAATAGGCAGATGTCTTTTGCTACCATTTAAAACAAACTTCAATAACAAACCATAAATTATTAAAACTATGAAAACATTAAAAACATTTGGAGCAATGTGCCTTTTGGCAACAATTTTATTCTCATGCAGCAGCGATGACAGTAACAATGGGCCATCGGGAGGAAGCTTTTCTTTAAAAGCAAAAGTAAACGGCGCTAATTATTCGAATTCAAATTATTTTGATCCGATGGCCGTGATTACAAACAATATTTTGGTTATCCAAAGTAGTGACAATGGTGGGAACTCAATCCAGATTCAGGTAATGAATTATAATGGAGTTGGAAGCTATACTTCGGGAAACAATAACCTTATGGCAGGTTATATTAATTATCTCAAGGCAGGTGCTACAGTAGGTCAGTTCAGAACTTTTACTTCGGTTCGGGGCGATGGTTTGGTAGAAATTACGGAAGTGACAGACACGTATGTTAAAGGGACTTTTTCTGCGACAGCGCCAGAGAATATTTCTAACCCTACAGAAAGTGTTGAGATTACAGAAGGAACTTTTACGGCAAAAATCCAGATTCCATAAAGTAATCCATACTTATAATCTAACACAACAATAAAAGTTGTTGACTTGTCCTTTTCAGGCCGCAGCAGGGAAAAATAATTTTATGCGCCTGGAAAGGACTTTTTCAATACGTGACAAGAATTATTTTGTATATTTAAAGAGCCCAAACTGGTTTTTGTCTGTTATATTCTGGAACTATGCACTTAAAAACTAAATTCATTTTGGCGGTTTTCTTCCTGTTTGGAACTATTTCCGGTTTCAGTCAAGCCAATAAAACAAAAATCGACAGCCTGAAAAAGCAGATTTATTCCAAGAGCAGCGTTTCAAAAGCCAAATCCTTGATTCTGCTTTCAGACGAATTGTCAGGTTCTAATCCTGAAAATTCACTGTTGTATGCACAAGAAGCATTGAGGACTTCGCAAGAACTCAAAAACGACAGTCTTATTTCGGTAAGCTACAACAGCATTGCCTTAAATTATGAAACCCGAAGCAAACTGGATTCGGCTCTTTTTTTTCATAAGAAGGCTTTGGCAATTCGTGTGAAATTGAAAAACCAGATTGGAACAGCAGATTCTTATAATAATATTGGAATCTGTCTGGATCAGCAAGGGAAATTTCAAGAAGCACTGGAAAACTATTTCAAAGCCCTGAAAATATATGAAAGGAAAAAAGACAGTGAAAAAATAGCGATGACTTATGTGAACATCGGGATTGTTTATAAAACCCAAAAAGAATACGAAAAATCACTGGATTACTATAAAAAAGCAAATGCCATATATGACCGAAACAAATCGGAATTCGGTTTTGCGGCTACGTCAGGAAATATAGGTTCTGTATTAATCGATTTCAAAAAATTCAGAGAATCCATACGCTATTCGGAAGTGGCAAAAGAAGGCTACAAAAAGTTAGGCTATGACAGGTATGAAGCGTATCCCATTTCAAATATTGCGATTGCTTATGATAGCCTGAAAGAATATGACAAGGCCGAAGAATTTTACCTGCTGTCTATCAATTTGCATAAAAAATTCAGGAATGATTATGAAATCGGGAATATCTCAAATGCATATTCCAGAAGTTTGAACAAGCAATCAAAGTTTAGGGAAAGTATCCGTATTTCTGAAGAAGCTTTGACTTATATAAAAAGAGCAAAATTATTTCCGTTAGAAGTGAATGCCTTAAAAAATTTGGCTCATGCCTATGCCGGAATTGGAAATTATTTAAAAGCTTATGAATTGTCAAATGCCTATTCCAAAGGTAGGGATGCGCTTTTTGAAGAAGAAAAAACGAAAGCGGTTTTTGAACTGGAAACCCAATACGAAACAGAAAAAAAGGAAAGGGAAATTCTTGTCCAGAGGGCTCGAATCGCAGAAAATGAGTTGAAAATTGAACGTAAAAATCTCATGATTATGGCGTTTGTTTTTCTGTTGCTGCTTTCAATATTGGTGGGATGGCAGTTTTTCAACCGTCAGAAGCTAAAAAACGTACAACTTCAAAAGGAGAACGAACTGAAAGACGCACTCTTAAAAATTGAAACCCAAAATAAATTACAAGAACAAAGACTCCGAATTTCAAGAGATTTACACGATAACATAGGTGCACAGCTAACCTTTATTATTTCTTCAATAGACAACCTCAAATATGGTTTCCGGATTGAAGATGAAAGGTTACAAAACAGACTGACGGGAATCAGTGAATTTACCAAAGAAACCATTTATGAGCTTCGTGATACGATTTGGGCGATGAACATGAACCAGATCACTTTTGAAGATTTGAAATCAAGAATATCAAATTTTATCGATAATGCAAAGATTTCGTCTAACGGGATTGATTTTAGATTTACTTATTCTGATGATAATCTCAATAAAAAAATATTTACGTCTGTAGAAGGGATGAATATATACAGGATTATCCAAGAAGCGATAAACAATGCTATAAAACATTCTGGAGCCAGTAAGATAGCCGTAACGATTGAATGTGATGAAAACAAATTGATTATAGAAATAACTGATAATGGCAGAGGATTCGATGTAGAGACCACTAATGACGGAAACGGGTTGAATAATATTAAAAAACGAGCCAAAGAAATTGGTGGAGAAATTGAATTTAATTCTAAACTAGGAGAGGGGACGGTTATGAAACTATTTCTTCCGCAATATGCTTAATCAAAAACAAACACCATGTCCATCAAAATAGCCATAGCAGATGATAATTATTTTTTACAGAAAACGATTCTAGAAAAGTTGTCTTTTTTTACCGAATTACAGTGTCGGTTTACCGCATTGAACGGAAAAGAATTACTCGAAAAATTAGAATCTAATCACAATATCGACTTGATACTGATGGATATAGAAATGCCTGAAATGAATGGTATTGAAGCTACAGAACGCATCAAAAGTAAATACCCGCACATCAAGATTATTATGCTGACTGTTTTTGATAATGATGAAAATATTTTTAACGCCATTAAAGTTGGAGCCGACGGTTATTTGCTAAAAGAAGTTAATGCTAAGGATTTGTGCCAGGGTATTGTGGAAACAATGAATGGTGGTGCGGCAATGAATCCGTCGATTGCCTTAAAAACATTAAAACTGCTCCGAAATCCGATAGAATTTGAACGGAAAGGTGTTGACGAAATTAAACTCACATCACGAGAAATTGAAGTTCTGGAACAGCTCAGCAAGGGTTTGAGTTATAATGTAATAGCAGATAATCTTATCCTTTCACCAGGAACGGTGAGAAAACATATCGAAAATATTTATGGCAAACTACAGGTACATAATAAGATTGAAGCCATTGAAAAAGCCAAGAACAACAAGCTCATATAAAATAAAATCTTTGCACGGCATTATTAAAATTCTGTAACTTTATAGAAAAAAGTAATGCGAAGAATCCTCATTTATGCCGGAATTGTAATAGCTGTTATTTTAGCCTTCCGTTTTTGCCAATTTAAAAAAGACGACAGTTCGACTATAGAATATGATACGAATCTTATTCAGGAACGGATTGTGAATGTAGGCAAGCTGATTGTTACCGAAGGACATTTTGCAGAAGTGCTTACTTATAAAGATCAGGAGAAATATTTGATGGATTTGATTTCTTTTGAGAAAAAAGCACTTGTCATTGTAAATGCAGATGTGACTGTTTCGTATGACCTGCGACAAATGAAATATGATGTCGATGAAAAAAATAAGACAATAACAATCAAGTACATTCCTAAAGAGGAAATAAAAATAAACCCCGATATCAAGTTCTATGATATCAACCAGAGTCGTATGAACCCATTTACCGGCGATGATTATAATAAAATCAATAAGTCTGTAAAAGCCAGTTTAGCTAAAAAAATAGAAAAATCATCATTGAAAACAAATGCCCAAAACCGACTGATTAGCGAGCTTTCCAAAATATTGATTACTACAAATTCAATGGGCTGGACATTGCGATATGATGGGCAGACTATAAATGAAGAATCGATTGACAAAGTGTTGCTTTAGCCAATCGATTCGTATTGTTTTAGGTAAATTAAACGCTTTCGTTTTCAAAAATTAACTCCAATCCACCAGAAATTAAATGGGCTACTTCAGGACGGCTTTGTTTTAGTTTTTCAAGATAAATAAGAACTTCCTGTAAGAAATCGGTTTGATGATTCTTGTCAAGCAGTTCGGCAATTTCCACAGCCAAAAGCCAATCTTTAGGATGGTTTTCTTTTAGTATTTCAAAAGTCTTTTCGATAGTCATAAACGGAGTTTTTTCCTCGCGTATATTCCTGATGTTCAGGTAAAGGCTTTCTAATTCTTCTCTTTCCGGACTTTTTTTAGCTTTTATAGTCTTGCTGGAAGGCACATGGCTCACAAGGTTAAAGCTTTTTACGTCTGCAGGACCAGAGAAGGCAGAGATTACTTTTTTGCCTACTGCCATATCATAGATTCCCCATTCCGGTTGGAAAAGAACAGTATCATTGTGAGTTACCGTACAGTTTTTAAAACTAATCAGGATGATTTTTCCCTGAATATTTCTAGTGCCGGTAATAATTTCTCCTGTAACGGTAATGTCGCCCTGAAATTCGAGCGTAACGCGCTCTCCTTCATAAATGCCGTAAGCTTTCAAATCTCTAGGGCTCATGTCTTCAATAGCCAGATTGATTCCTTTTAGCTTCCCGATCGGACTTCCAAAGCCTTCAGCATGGTAAGATGAAGAATGCCCAACCAATTCTTTTTCTCTGTACGATAAGGCCGTTTCTCCGGTTGTCTGTATATAAACGGGTTTGCTTTCGCTTTCAATAACGTTGGTAAATACACCAGAAATCTGTATTCCGGTACTTAATTCTATTGTGCCTAAAGCTTTCGACTGTATTAGTTTTTGAACACCGGATAATCCTCCGGTTCTCAAAGCCATTGTATTGGCAAATTCTTCCAATACCTGGTTTAAGTGTGCAAAATCTGGAGTAACAAAAAGCTGCGGTTGTGGTTTCGTTATGTCAAAACTTTGATAAGCTGCGGTAATATCGTAAGGAATCTTTTTTACATTATCAGTCATGCACCAGGCACTTTCACCAATTGAAGAAAGCAGTCCGGCACCATAAATTTTAGGATTTAAAATATCGCCAATCAGTCCGTATTCTACTGTCCACCAGTGCAGGTTTCTGATTAGTGCCATTTCAGACAATTCGCCCATATCGTTTTGCAGGTCATCTACTCTTTTTTCGATGGCATCGATTTCATCCTGAGGCGTTCCTTCGGCCTCTTTCAGGATGGAAAGAAGTCGGATGGCCTCATACATTTCATAATCTCTCGAAGATGAAATAGCCTTACATCCAATTTCTCCAAACCTTCTAAGGTATTCGGCATATTCCGGATTGGCAATAATAGGAGCGTGGCCGGCACCTTCGTGAATAATATCCGGAGCAGGCGTGTATTCGATATGTTCTAATTGTCGGATGTCGGAAGCAATTACCAAAACATTGTAAGCCTGAAATTCCATAAAAGCGTTTGGCGGAATAAATCCGTCAACAGCTACTGCGGCCCATCCAATTTCTTTTAGGATGCGGTTCATTCCGTACATGTTTGGGATGTTTTCTACCTCAAGACCTGTTTTTTTCAGTCCGTCGAGATACGAATTGTGTGCTACTTTTGAAAGATAATCCACATTTTTACGCATTACATAACGCCATACAGCCTGGTTGATAGGTGTATAGTCTTCGTAATCCTGTGGCTTAATAAATTGCTTTAAATGTTCAGGAAGTCGGTCAATTAATGGGTTGCTTTCAAAAGGTGCATTCATGTTTTTCAAACGTTGTAGTTTTTGTAAAATTACGAATCTTTACCAGAAACATGTCTTAAAAAAATATAAAAAATATCAATAGGATTTGCGTTACGTATAATCAAAAAAGCAATCAATAAAAAAACCGCAAGAAGTTGCGGTTTTCAAATAGACGTTTATTTTTTTGCAGGAGGATATTTCTCCAATATTTTTTTGACAAATTCCTGGATACGTTCGTCCTTTTTGTTGAGGTTTTGTGTAAGCACGCCCACACCTTCACCTTGCCAGATCAATTCTTTTTTTCGGGCATCAATCAGGTCGATATATAAGGTTCCTTCTGTTGAGGTAGAAACGGTAGTCCTGCTTCCGCCCCACATCCAGGGATTCCATCCCCATCCCCAACCATAGCCCCATCCCGCATTGAACTGGTTTACGTCAACTTGCTGACGGGATTTGGTGAAAATGTTAACCAAAAGGTCAGGATTTTCACTTTTCGTTATTCCTTTAGCGGTCAATTCTGCATCAATAGCATTCAGTATTCTTCTTTTGTCAAGGTCTGAAATTTCGACTTTGTCAACTCCGGGTTTGAAAAAAGCAAATGATTTGTAGTTTGCAAAATCAACATTTTTGTCATAATCGGTAGCTACTCTAACAGAAGAGCAGGAGGCCAAGACAAAAAGAAAGAGCAGGGGTAAAAATTTAATCGTTTTCATAGCAATTTATTTAATGTTTTATTGAGAATAAGTTATTTGTCCTTTTTCTTTTCCTGAAAGCTTTTTATTGCAGCAGCAATACTCAGGATTGCAGCAGCCGTCAATACAACGATTTTTAGCCGTACATTTTCAAAAAGCATACCGAGAACAAAGAACCCAAGGCTCATAAACATTAATGAAATACTATTTAGCGTTTTCATGTTTGCTTGATGAAAATATTAAAAATCCAAAAGGCTATCGTCAACTATATTCGGAAGAGTAACTTTTAATAGCGGTTGCACTTCCATAGCTCTTTTGATAGCAAAAATAGCACCGTCATTTCTGGCCCAACTTCTTCTGGAAATACCATTGTTTACATCCCAAAATAGCATGGATTCCAGACGTCTTGATGCTTCCTTAGAACCATCAAGAACCATACCAAAGCCACCATTGATAACCTCGCCCCAGCCAACACCGCCGCCATTATGGATAGAAACCCAGGTTGCGCCTCTGAAGCTGTCGCCAATCACATTATGAATGGCCATGTCTGCTGTAAATCTGGAACCATCATAGATGTTGGAAGTCTCTCTGTAAGGAGAGTCCGTTCCGGAAACATCATGGTGGTCACGGCCTAATACAACATATCCGATTTCGCCTTTAGCAATAGCCTGGTTAAAAGCTTCGGCAATCTTGATTCGTCCTTCGGCATCAGCATAAAGAATTCTGGCTTGGGAGCCTACTACCAATTTATTTTCTTGAGCGCCTTTAATCCACTGGATATTATCCTGCATTTGCTGTTGGATCTCAATTGGTGCCGTTTTCGACATTTCTTCCAATACCTTTGAGGCGATTTCGTCTGTTTTTTGTAAATCTTCTGGTTTTCCTGATGTACAAACCCAACGGAAAGGACCAAATCCGTAATCAAAACACATTGGTCCCATAATATCCTGTACATAGCTTGGATATCTGAAATCAATGCCGTTTTCAGCCATTATATCTGCACCTGCACGTGAAGCTTCCAAAAGAAAGGCGTTTCCGTAATCAAAGAAATAGGTTCCTTTGGCAGTGTGCTTGTTGATTGCGGCTGCATGACGACGTAATGTTTTCTGTACTTCTGTCTTGAATTTTTCAGGATCATTAGCCATCAGTTCATTGGATTCTTCAAAAGTATATCCGGTTGGATAGTAGCCGCCAGCCCAAGGATTATGGAGTGAAGTTTGGTCAGAACCTAAATCGATATGCAGGTTTTCCTGATCGAATCGTTCCCATACATCAACGACATTTCCTAAATAGGCAATAGAAACTATTTCTTTATTTTCCAATGCTTTTTTTACTCTCGGAACCAGTTCGTCAATATTTTCGACAATCTCGTTAATCCATCCTTGAGAATGGCGAATGTGTGTAATTTTTGGATTGACTTCTGCACATACAGTAACGCATCCTGCGATGTTTCCTGCTTTTGGCTGTGCCCCAGACATTCCGCCTAATCCTGAAGTAACGAATAGGTTTCCGGAAGGAGATTTTTTTATTTTTCGGAATCCGTTAAGGACTGTAATTGTTGTTCCGTGTACGATTCCTTGAGGGCCAATATACATATAGCTTCCTGCTGTCATCTGGCCATATTGTGAAACGCCCAAAGCATTGAATTTTTCCCAATCATCCGGTTTGGAATAATTTGGAATGACCATTCCGTTTGTAACTACAACTCTTGGCGCTTCTTTATGCGAAGGGAATAAACCCATTGGATGTCCGGAATACATGACCAGCGTCTGCTCATCGGTCATCTCAGAAAGATATTTCATCGTTAATAGGTATTGGGCCCAGTTTTGGAAAACGGCACCGTTGCCACCATACGTAATCAGTTCATGTGGGTGCTGTGCTACGGCATAATCCAAGTTGTTTTGGATCATCAGCATGATTGCTTTTGCTTGTTCTGATTTTCCTGGATATTCTGAAATCGGACGGGCATACATTTTATAATCAGGACGCAGGCGATACATGTAAATACGCCCATAAGTTTCTAACTCGTCTTTGAATTCTTTGGCTAAAACGTCATGGTGTTTTGCATCAAAATAACGTAACGCATTACGGATAGCCAGTTTTTTTTCTTCAGCAGAAAGGATTTCTTTTCGCTTTGGAGCATGGTTTATAGTTGTTTCGTATGGCTTAGGTTGCGGCAGAACTGATGGAATGCCTTGTTGTATTTGTTCTTGGAAAGTCATTTAGCTGTTAATTTTCAGAGCCGTTTTCATGGCTCGTTAGTATGTTGATTCTAATTCTGTTTTTTATCCTGATAACTGGATTGCTTATTTTCTATTGGTTCCTGTTTTTTTGTCAAATCCGTAGGGACAATGGCGGCATCCGCTTTTACAACAATAGCCTCTTTTTAAATGATATTTTTCTGTAAAGCATTTATATCCTTCGGGCGTATAATAAAAATCTTCGCCTTCTTTTAATTTATTTTCATTATTTTGCTCATTCATAAATACAAATTTATAAACTTTATAATGAATGTTTCTAATCGTTTCCAGATATTTAATTCCTAAGGGCTATCGCGGTATAACATTGTTTCCTTTTGTCATTCTAAAGAATCCTTTTGATAAAGCAAATAAGGTGTTGGTGAATCATGAAAAGATTCACATCCGCCAGCAATTGGAATTTTTAATCCTTCCCTTTTTTCTGTGGTATTTCATAGAGTATGGCATAAGATTGATTCAATATAAAAATAAGAATATGGCTTACAGAAACATCAGTTTTGAGAGGGAAGCCTATTCCAACGAATTTAATCTGGATTATATAAAAGGCAGAAAGGTGTGGGATTTTAGAAAGTATTTGTGATGTAATTAGTTTATTCTGTGATATTTGTTAAATTTGAGGTTAATATTTATTAAAATAATTACTTAACTTCTAAAATCGTAGAAAATCATGAAAAACTTTACCCTTATTTTGCTTTTCATTTCTTCTTGTGCCTACTCACAACTTTCATGTGTGGGTGCAGTCCAATTAACAAATGGTTATACAGCGTCTGGTATAACTACACCCGGAGCCGGAGCCGGAAGTCCGGGAACCTGGGTGACAGCAGCTACCTTGTGTGGTACAGCAGGACAATACCATCACAATTGTTATACTTCTGTAGGTGATGATTATGTGTTTTCTTATACGACAGGCGCAACGGCAGGTGAATCAGTTTCTTTTACAATTGTAACCGATATCAATTATATCGGCCTTATGGCTTTTACAGGTTGTAATGGAACTGTTTTAAATGGCTGTCTGGATTGGAAATATGCACCAACATTAGGGACAACTATGACAGTTACGGCAACAGCTTTGGAAGCCAATCAGACAATTTATTTTGCAGTGGGAATTTGGTCCACGCCTGACAATCTTGCGTTTAACGTAACAAACTTTACCGTGACCCCGCCTTTGAGCGTTGAGGAGTTTAATGAAAAGCAAATTACAGCTTATCCAAATCCGGTAAAAGGAATGTTGAATTTGTCTTATGACCAAAAAATTTCTGATATAGCAATTTATAATTTGATCGGGCAAGAGGTCTTAACGAAGTCGATAGATGCTGCTGAAAGTCAGGTAGATTTATCGGGATTATCTACCGGCAACTATATTTTGAAGGCAAATGTTGATGGAACAATTAAAAATATGAAGATTGTCAAAGAATGATAATTTTGATAACCTGATAAAAGCCTTTGGTAAATATTCCAAAGGCTTTTTTGTGTAAAATTGTTAGAAATGAGTTTAATCCTTGTGATTTCCAATATTTCTTTCGGATTTTTGTGTTCTAACCTAAATGATTATGATTGAGGTAAAAAATCAGTTCGTTTTAAGTAAGAATACTGTTGATGTTTTCATAAAAAGAGAAGACCTTATTCATCCTTTTGTTTCAGGTAATAAATACAGAAAGCTCAAATATAACCTGCTAAAAGCAAAAGAAGACGGGCATTCTGTGTTATTGACTTTTGGAGGTGCTTTTTCAAATCATATTGCTGCTGTTGCCTTTGCAGGAAAAGAAAATAATTTTAAAACCATAGGTGTTATCAGAGGCGATGAATTAAGAGAAAAAATTGATGAAAATCCAACCCTGAAGTTTGCCCAGGAAAACGGCATGCAATTTGAGTTCATTTCCAGGGCACAGTATTCCGATAAAGAAAACCCGGAATTCGAGAAGGAATTAATGAACAAGTTTGGCGACTTTTATCTTATTCCGGAAGGCGGGACGAATGAACTGGCGGTAAAAGGCTGTGAAGAGATCCTTGTTGCTGATGATGCGCAATTTGACTATATCTGTTGTGCGGTGGGGACAGGAGGTACAATTTCTGGAATAAGTAATTCGGCATTGGCACATCAAAAAGTTTTAGGTTTTCCGGCGTTAAAAGGAGATTTCCTAAAAAAAGAAATTCGTAAATTTGCCTCAAATGAAAATTGGGAGCTGATTGCTGACTATCATTTCGGCGGTTACGGAAAAGTGAATTTAGAACTGATTGAATTTATAAATAATTTTTATCAGGATAATAATGTTCCGCTAGACCCCGTTTATACTGGAAAGCTAGTCTTTGGTGTTTTGGATTTGATTGAGAAAAAATATTTTCCCGACAATTCAAAAATCTTGATAATCCACACGGGAGGATTGCAAGGTATTCAAGGAATGAATACGGTGTTAGAGAATAAACAATTACCCAAAATAAAGATCAATGTTTAAAAAAATCTTCTTTCTATTGGCAATTGCAACACTGGCAAGTTGCGGTTCTTCAAAGTCAAAGGTAGCTACGACAAAAAAAGCGGCTTATAAGCCGAAAAGAGAGGTGGCAACCAGAAAAACTCACACTGGAAAAACAGTGTCAGCTAACAAATCAGGTTCAGGGCGTACTACTGAAGTTATCGAATCCACTTCAAAAACAATCGTATATAGTGATGTGGTGAATGGATATGTTTTGCAGTACAAAGACATTGCAAAAGGAAATATGAAGCAATATGGGATTCCTGCAAGTATTATTCTGGCCCAAGGTATTTTGGAGTCTGGTGCCGGTTCCGGAACGTTGAGCAAGACAGCCAATAACCATTTCGGAATAAAATGCCATACAGGTTGGACAGGAGAAAGTGTTCGTCATGACGACGATGCAGATCAGGAATGCTTCAGGAAATATAATGATCCTGCCGAATCCTATAAAGATCATGCGGAATTTTTAACCGGAAGAAGCCGTTATGCAAGCCTTTTCAAATTAGAAAAAGGTGATTATCAAGGTTGGGCAAAAGGATTAAAAGCTGCGGGATATGCAACTGATCCGAAATATCCTGAGAAATTGATCAGCTATATTGAGCGATACAATTTACATCAATACGATGCGGAAGTTTTAGGGGTGGAATTCACGCCTATTCAGAAAAGTCCGCCTGTAGCGGTGAATACAAGACCAAGCAATACGGAAGGCCTTTATGAAGTAACTAAAGGCGATACCTTATACTCCATTTCAAAAAAATTCAACACTACTGTTGATGATTTGAAAAGATTGAACAACCTTTCGGACAATGCTATTTCGATTGGACAATATATAAAAGTAAAATAATTTAATCTTAACTCTGGCAGGGCTTCCAACCCTGCCAGAGTTGTTTTCAAAACCCTGTCTGGGTTAGTTGTAAAAATATGTTATATCAAAGAAGCAGCCAGCTTTTTGCTGAGGCTGAAAAAGTAATTCCCGGTGGAGTCAATTCCCCGGTTCGTGCGTTTAAAGCTGTGGGCGGGACGCCAATTTTTGTAAAATCTGCTAAAGGAGCCTATCTGTTTGATGAAGACGGAAACAGATTGGTTGATTATATTAATTCATGGGGGCCTATGATTTTAGGTCATGCTTACGATCCTGTTGTTAATGCCGTAATTGAAAGAGCCAAATTGGGTACTTCCTTCGGAATGCCGACTGCTTTGGAAACTGAGATTGCGGAATTGGCAGTTTCGATGGTTCCAAATATTGATAAAATCCGATTCGTAAATTCAGGTACTGAAGCCTGTATGAGTGCGATTAGACTGGCTAGGGGTTATACAAAGCGAGATAAGATTATCAAGTTTTCTGGTTGCTACCATGGACATTCCGATTCTTTTTTAATTCAAGCCGGAAGTGGAGCGATTACTTTTGGGGCACCAAATAGTCCAGGTGTAACCCAAGGAACGGCAAAAGATACTTTACTGGCCAGATATAATGACATTCAAAATGTAGCGGATTTATTTGAAGCCAATAAAAATGAAATCGCAGCCATAATTATTGAACCTGTGGCTGGTAATATGGGCTGTATTCCTCCGTTAGAAGGCTTTTTAAAAGGTTTAAGGAATCTTTGTGATGAAAACCGGGCGTTGTTGATTTTTGATGAAGTCATGACGGGATTTCGCCTTGCAAAAGGTGGAGCACAAGCGCTTTTTAATATCAAGGCTGATATTGTGACTTTTGGTAAGGTAATAGGTGGTGGGCTTCCTGTAGGCGCATTTGCTGCAAGAAATGAAATTATGAATTATCTGGCTCCAATCGGGCCTGTATACCAAGCAGGGACATTGTCTGGGAATCCTTTGGCGATGGCTGCCGGTCTTGAGATGCTAAAGGCACTCAACGCAGATACAGATATTTTTAAAAGATTGGATGAAAAGACGGCTTACTTGGAGAAAGGTATAAGAGAAAGGCTAACTGCAAACGGAGTTAAGTTTACGATTAATAGAGTAGGTTCAATGATTTCTGTACATTTTGATGAAAATCCGGTAACCGATTTGCAAACGGCTTCAAAAGGCGATAACGACTATTTTAAAAAATTCTTTCACGGCTTGCTGCAAGAAGGAATCTATATTGCCCCATCTGCTTATGAAACATGGTTTATAACAGATGCGCTGACTTATGAAGATTTAGATTTTACGATAAATGCTGTCGATAAAGTATCGAAACAGTTCTAAATAAAAAGGCTTTCCAATTGGAAAGCCTTTTTTGTATTGAATCTCAGAGATTAATTCTGAGTCAGTTGTTTTAATAATTCAGGATTGCTGTCGATTTTTGCCATCTGTTCAGCACTTAGGGTACCTCTTAACTTAGCGTCAATCGATTTATAAATGACTTTTTTCTTGTCATCAGGAAGTCCTGGTTTTGACAGTGCCTCATGTTTCTTTTTGAAAAGCTCCAAAAAGGTGGCTTTATTCTGCTCATTTAATGTTACGGCTTCGGATAAAGAAGCAACATCTTTTTTTGCAAGATCTGCTGGACTTGTCTGAGCAAATGAAGCAATCGTGAATGCAAAAAATACCGATAGAATAGCAATAAATTTTTTCATGATTAAATGAATTTGTTTGGATAATATAATATCAAATTTGAAGCCAAAATACGATATTTTTAAAAAGCATTCAATATTTCCTTACTTTTTTTCGGCTCTTTTTCTTCTTTCTTGAACTTTTTCTTTGACTTTTTCACGCTTTTCGGCTTTCATTTCGTCCCACTTTTTAGACTGCTCCGGAGTTAAAATAGTTTTGACTTTAGTGTCAAAAGCTTTCATTTCTTCATTTCTTTCAGCGCGTTTAGCCTGCATTAATTTTTCTCTTTCCGCTTTTTTAGATTCTCTTTTTGCAGACTGTTCAGAAAGTAACGTAGCCATTTGTTTTTGCTGAGAATCGTTTAGTCCAAGATCTTTAGTCAGCTTTTTTAAATGTTGTTCATTTCGCTGTTCTGGAGTTAGTCTTTCCATTTTAGCCTTGTCCATTTTTTTACCAACTGGCTTTTCTTGTGCAAATGATGTCATTCCTACCATCAATACTGCAAGTGCAAACATTTTTTTCATAATCTTTTCTTTTTAAATTTTTAGTTTGATAGTAAGACCGTTGCAGTAAAAAAAGGTTTAATCGGAAGTGTGTATTTCTGAATTATTTAAGGATTTAAAATAAAAAGAGCCCATTTTAAATGGGCTCTTTGAATATGATTCTTGAAAAATTATTGAACTAATTTTTTGTAGAGTTGTTGATTTGCTTTTAATTTTTTGAATTGCTCCTGGGATAGTACTTCAGCCAATTTTGCTTCAATTTTTGAAGAAAGTTCCGCTTTTTCCTCAGCGGTAATATTGGTTTGAGATATTAAAGTTTTATGTTTGGTGTAGAATATTTCCGTTAAGTCTCTTTCCAGTTTCTTAGTAGGGATTACCGCATTTAAAGCAGCGAAATCTGCTTTTGCGGCTGTGTTAGGGTCTTTTTGAGATTCTTGTGCGTTTGCTCCAATCGAGAATGCAAGGAAAAAGGCAAGAATAGCAAGTATTTTTTTCATAATAGCTGATTTGATTAGGTTTAAGAAACCAAATCTAAATCATTTAAAAATAAAATCAAAGAAATATAATTGTAAAGTTATCAGTTATAAAATTTTTTAACAGGTTTTGTGGCTTTTCATGGATAATAATGCCCGGATAATAAAAAAGACTGCTCCTTAGAACAGTCCTTCTTTAAATTTATTATGACAATTGTGTTAGCCGATATATTGGACAATTTTGTCTTCACCGTTGACGGATACTTTTGTCAAGGCATGTTTAGCAAGAGATTTCATAGAAGCATCCCATTTTTTACCGCTCAAATCAGACTTTACTTTTAATAAATTCAATGACATGGCATTCTCATTAGCTTTTAGGATTTCAATAATTCCTTTTTCTTCTGCTGTAAGTTCAACTTCTACAGTTTTCTTCTCAGGTCGCATTTGAGGGAAGAATAATACTTCTTGGATAGAGGCATTATTAGTAAGGAACATTATTAATCTGTCCATTCCGATTCCTAATCCAGATGTAGGTGGCATGCCATATTCTAAAGCTCTAAGAAAATCGTAATCGATAAACTGCGTAGCTTCATCATCGCCTCGTTCAGACAATTTTAGCTGGGCTTCAAATCGTTCTCTTTGGTCGATTGGGTCATTCAATTCAGAATATGCGTTTGCTATTTCTTTTCCGCAAACCATTAGCTCGAAACGTTCTGTAAGTTCCGGATTGTCACGATGCTCTTTGCAAAGCGGACTCATTTCTTTTGG
Source organism: uncultured Flavobacterium sp. (assembly GCA_964518395.1). Taxonomy (GTDB): domain Bacteria; phylum Bacteroidota; class Bacteroidia; order Flavobacteriales; family Flavobacteriaceae; genus Flavobacterium. The sequence goes on along the minus strand of CAZFGA010000012.1, from coordinate 23,473 downwards.
ATAATCGGTTATGAAAGTTGGCTGGATGAAGTTTCCTTCACATTTTTCTCCAAAAATTTCATCAATTAATTTTCCTTTACCCATAGTTTCATCAACTGCAATTCCCATAGATCTCGCAGCTTCGAAAATTTCTTTTTCTGATTTTCCTGAAATGTCAAATCCTGTATATTTTTTAATGGCATCAGTCATTGTAACACGGGCATAAGGAGCTTTAAAACTTACTTTATGCTCGCCAAATGTCGTTTCAGGAGTCCCATTTACAGCTACAGCACAGTGCTCTAAAAGATTTTCTGTGAATTCCATCATCCAATTGTAGTCTTTGTAAGCTACATAGATCTCCATGGCAGTAAATTCAGGATTATGAGTTCTGTCCATTCCTTCGTTTCTGAAGTTTTTAGAGAATTCATATACGCCATCAAAGCCTCCTACAATTAATCTTTTAAGATACAGTTCGTTAGCTATTCTCATGTATAGAGGAATGTCTAAGGAGTTGTGATGGGTGATAAATGGTCTGGCCGCTGCACCACCCGGGATAGATTGCAACACAGGAGTTTCTACTTCCATATATCCTGCAGTATTGAAAAAGTTACGCATGGCATTGAACAGTTTTGTTCTTTTTACGAAAACTTCTTTTACTTGTGGATTTACTACTAAATCAACATAACGTTGGCGGTAACGCAATTCCGGATCTGTGAATCCGTCATGTAGATTACCTTCAGCATCGATTTTTGGTAATGGTAATGGGCGAAGTGTTTTGCTTAACAGGGAAAAATTGGTCGCAAGGATTGATTTTTCGCCCACCTGTGTTGTAAACAAGGTACCTTCAACGCCTATAAAGTCGCCTAAGTCAACCAACTTTTTAAATACTTCGTTGTAAAGTGTTTTGTCTTCGTCTGGGCAAAGCTCGTCTCGGTTTACATAAATCTGGATACGTCCTTCGCTATCTTGTAATGATGCAAAAGAGGCTTTTCCCTGGATTCGTGTGCTCATAACACGTCCCGCAACAATCACTTTCTTTCCTTCTTCAAAAGTGTCCTTGACCTGTTTCGAAGTGTGTGACACTGGAAACAAATTAGCGGGATATGGGTTGATGCCGAGTTCTCTCAGTCTACCCAACTTTTCTCTTCTGATGATTTCTTGTTCTGAAAGTTGCATATAGTGTTAATTTTAAGGGTTCAAAGATAATTAAAAGTTGGGACGTCGGAAAATCAAAAAAATGAAAAAATAAAAAAAAGCTGCACGTTATAAGCGGCAGCCTTTTTAGGTAGAATTTTAAGCCGAATTTAGTTGGCTATTTTTTTGACATGTACAATTTGATCGGAAGTCAATATTTTTAATATTAAAATTTGATTGCCAAATGAAGAGCTGTCCAGACTGGAAGAGTTATTGCCGATGTTGACCTTCTGATAAATCAGTTTTCCGGTAAGATCATATAGTTCAATGCTGTCTATTAATACAGTGGAACTGTTGATGTTCAGAAAGTCATTTGAATTCGATATTACCAGCTGATTCTGGTTGTTAATATCACCAATTCCTAAAGCAGGCTGAATGTTTACGGTATAATCTTCTGTTTCGCCATATTCAGAATCTTCATCACAAGCTTGGTCGTCTGTGGCTGCTGCTGCTCCAACTGCTGCCACACGAACTCTCATCCTTTTTGTTCCGGCTGTCGTCGTTTGGATCGCAATATTTCCAGTTACAACACTACCGCTTCCAGTGCCAATGTATGTAAATTCTGAGGCCTCGAAAGTTCCGTTTCCGTTATAATCTATCCATACACTCACGGATTCATTAGACCAGCCGTCTCCAACTGTCACAGAAATAGGATACGAAGTTCCCATATTCAGGCTAGGGGCGGCTAATGCTGTGAAATTGCTGTATCCGCTGGCACCGCATGTGCTGGCATTGGTTAATGTTCCGATTGAAACATTCAAAATCACGTCGTCATCTGTACAATCCAAAACGGGTTGACAATATTGGGAATGCGCTTGAAATCCCAAAGAGCAAAAAATAATACCGAGAATAAATTTCATGTTATGAAATCCATTACGGTTAAATTGTTTTTTTTGATTTTTAAAAGTAGTTTTCCAAATCATAATAATACGGTTTTAGGGGTGTAGATTAATAATGTATTTATGTAAAGTTAAAAAAATAAATTTAATAAGCATAATTTGTTAATACTTAAAGGTTTTTATGTTGGCTTTATGGTGGCCTTGGGCGGTGTCGATTATGGAGTTTAAGTTTGTATCTTTGTGTTATCAAAGTTTAGATTATGAATAAGGAAATACAACTTTTGGATTTAGGCAGGAAAGACTATATAGATACTTGGGAATATCAGGAAAGCCTTTTTAAAGATATTCTTGATTTAAAAATAAAAAATAGAAGAGAAGGGCTGGAGTTGGAAACTCCGAACTATTTTCTTTTTGTTGAGCATCCGCATGTTTATACTTTAGGGAAAAGCGGTGATTTCAATAATCTGCTTTTGAGTGAGAAAGAATTAGAAAGTAGAGGGGCTACCTTCTATAAAATAAATAGAGGAGGTGATATTACCTACCATGGTCCGGGACAGATTGTAGGTTATCCTATCTTGGACTTGGAAAATTTTTTTACGGATATTCATAAATACCTGCGCTTTCTGGAGGAGGTTTTTATCCGTGTTTTAGCAGATTATGGTCTCACGGGTACTCGAAGTGAAGGAGAGACCGGGGTTTGGCTAGGAGTAGGGACGCCCTTTGCCAGGAAAATATGTGCTTTAGGGGTTCGGGCTTCGCGTTGGGTCACTATGCATGGCTTCGCCTTAAATGTAAATGCGGACTTGGGATATTTTGATAATATTATTCCTTGCGGTATACGAGGCAAAGCAGTAACTTCTTTAAATGTTGAGCTCGGTTTGGAAGAAATGGATATGGAAGAGGTGAAAGAAAAAATAAAAAAACATTTTACAGAACTCTTCGAATCGCAGTTTGTTGCTTTCAAAGCTGTGACGGTTTAAAATTCAATTTCTAATTGCTCAGGCAATAGGCGGAACGACATCCTGTGGTATTTGGTCGTGCCGTACTTTTTTATGGCTTCCCGATGTTCTTTTGTCGGATAGCCTTTATTTTGTTTCCAATTGTACATTGGGAATTCTTCATGAATCTGATTCATATAGTCATCCCTGTAGGTTTTTGCTAAAATAGAAGCTGCGGCAATGCTCAGGTATTTGCTATCGCCTTTAATTATGCAGCTGTGTGGTATGTTGGTTACGGGTTTAAAACGGTTTCCGTCAACAATGATATAATTAGGTATGGGGTTTAGTTTTTTTATGCTTTCCTGCATAGCGTGTATTGAAGCGTTCAAGATGTTCACTTCATCAATAATTTCGGGCTCAATATGGGTTACGGAGTAGCATAGGGCATTTTCTTCAATTATAGGCCTTAGCAGATCTCTATTTTTTTCTGACAATTGTTTAGAGTCATTCAATAATTCATTAAGAAAGTCTTCTGGTAAGATTAATGCGGCTGCGGTTACGGGGCCGGCAAGACAACCGCGTCCCGCCTCGTCGGTTCCGCATTCAAACTTTAAATTGGAGTAACTATTAAGTAACATTAACATTTCGGAATTTTAGCAAAAATACAAAAAATGACGCAACCTTTTGAATTTTTTGTATCTAATATCTAGGATATCTGCATAAATCTGAATTTTCAGGCTTCTTTAGCATTAATAAAAATATTATTCCGAAGTAATATTTGTTTATTTAAGAAATTATTAAGAAGTTTGCAAGATAACTAACTCAAATAAATTTAAATATGAGATCTAAGTTCAAATGGATTTTTGCGCTTTTGCTAGCGTTTTCAATGCAGTTTTCCTTCGCACAGGAGAAAACTATTTCTGGTACAATTACCGATGGTCAAGGCTTGCCATTGCCAGGCGTTAATGTTGTAGTTAAAGGAACAACTCGTGGAACACAATCTGATTTTGATGGTAAATATTCCATCTCTGCAACTCAGGGTGAAGTTTTACAGTTTAGCTTCGTAGGTTATAAAACTTCTACAGCATCTGTAGGAGCTTCAGGTGTAGTGAATATGGCTATGCAAGAAGGTGACGAGATGCTTACAGAAGTAATTGTAACTGGATATACAAGCACCAAGAGACCTAAAAGTTTAGCGGCAGTTAACTTTGTAAGTATTGATGAAGTCGAAGAAAGATCAAATGCTTCGGTTATTCAGAACCTTCAAGGTATGGTTGCAGGTTTGAACATTGGTACTGGTAGTGGTCAGCCTGGAGCTGATAGTACTATCATTCTTAGAGGTGTTGGGTCGATCAATGGTAATATTGAGCCATTGTTTATTGTTGACGGTATGCCTGTTGATGAGGATGGATTCAGATCTATAAACCAAAACGATATTGCATCTATTGCAGTTTTAAAAGATGCGGCTGCTACTTCTATTTATGGTAACAGAGGAGCTAATGGTGTTATTGTAATTAATACAAAAAATGCTAAATTTGGACAAAGTCTAGAGGTTAAATATCGTGGGCAATACGGTATTACTGAACTTCAGAAATTTAACCTTGATGTAATGAGTTCAAGACAGATTTTGGATTTCCAAAAGAAATATAATGACGGTTTAGGAAGTACTTTGACTGAGGCTCAAATTGCTGAGCGTGCTTTGATTAATACAGATTGGAGAGATGTATTCTTCAGAACTGGTGTTACTCAGCAACATGATTTGTCATTTTCTTCAGGTTCTAAAAATTCAAGAAACTTTACATCTATAGGTTTTATGGATCAGGATGGTATCTTTATCAATACCAACTTTAAAAGATTTAACTTTAGAAATAACTTCAACGGAAAATCTGATAACGAAAAGTTTACATATGCTTCAAACATAAACATTAACTTCTCAAGAAGTAAAGGTCAAGATGGTGCTGGTTCTAATGCTACATTCTTCGCTCCTTTTACGGCAGCTATCAGAGGTCTTCCTTATATTGATCCTCTAACTGAATTGGCATATGGAGATACAGCGGCTCTTACGCCATCTAATGCTCCGCTAGTTCTGTTGAATTCTTCTAGAATGAATGAAAACATTTCAGATGAACTTAAAATCTTAGCTAACTTTAATGCGGATTATAAAATTACAGATAATCTTACGGCTGGAATTAACTTAGGGGTTGACTATTCTTCTTTCAATACTTTAACTATTCTTGATCCGTTAAGCTTACTAGGGCCATTCCAAGTAAGTGCTGCTGCTCAATATGGTGGTATTCATACTGAAGGGAATTCAAGAGATTTCAGATTTAACAGTACTACTTATTTGAAATATAACAAAGTGTTTAATGAGAAACACTCGTTAAATGTAGGTTTGTATACAGAATACTATAAAGCTCACTTCAATAGTTTTAACTTCCAAAAAAGAGGTTTAGATCCAAGATTAACAGGTACTGGTGCAGCTTTTATTCCAGGAACAACAGTGGAATCTTTCCAAGGTTTGCCTCCTTATATACCAACTATTGGTTCTTCTAAAGTAGAAGAAGGTTTGTTCTCTTATTTTGGACAAGTTGATTACGACTATTCAGAAAAATACGGAATTAGCGCCAACGTAAGAAGAGATGCTTCTTTTAGATTTATTGATGATAATAGATGGGGTACTTTCTGGTCTGTTGGAGGTAGATGGAATATTGATCAAGAAAGCTTTATGCAAGGTTCTGCATTCAATATGTTGAAGTTAAGAGGCTCTTATGGTGTTTCTGGTAACCAGAGAATACTTAATGCTCAGTATTCAGCATTGAATTTTACTCGTTACTTATATGGTGGAGGTACAGGTTATAATGGTACAACTTCAACAGTATTGACTCAAATTGGAAACCCAAATCTACAGTGGGAAGAAATTGCTCAAACCAACATTGGTTTAGATTTCGGTCTATGGCAAAATAAATTGAATGGTAGTTTGGATGTTTATAGAAAACTAACTACTGAACTTTTTCAAAGTGTGCCGATTTCTGGTGTTCATGGAGCAACTGATATAGATACTAACATTGGATCTTTGGAGAATAAAGGTATTGAATTGACTTTGAATTATAATATTTTCAAAAATCAAGACTGGGATGTTTCAGTTGGTGGTAACGCATCTTACAACAAAAACAAAATTGTTGAATTGCCACCATCCACAAACGGTTTAGTGTTTGGAGGAGGTTCTACAGCTCTTGGAACAGGAGAAGCTATCGGTTCTTTCTATGTAGTGAAATATGCTGGTGTTAACCCTGCTAATGGTAACCCATTGTTTAGAACTGCTGATGGTGGATTGACTGAAACAATTACTGATGCAAACAGAGTATTTACTGGTAAATCTCAGTATCCTGTATGGCAAGGAGGTTTCAATACAAATGTATCTTACAAAGGATTTACATTATACACTCAATGGAGTTTTGTTGCTGATATTTACAGAAATAACCTAGATTTAGGTACTTTAGAAAATGGAACATCAGGTTCATTGAATAACGGTGGTAACAGATCTACAACATTGTTGAATGCTTGGCAGAATCCTGGAGATATTACTTCTATTCCAAGAATTGGAAATGGATACAATGAAATTGATTACATCAACAGTACTGACAGATATCTTGAAGATGCTTCTTACTTAAGATTAAGAAACATTAAATTAAGCTACAATTTCACTTCTGACCAATTAAGCAGAACATTCTTGAAAGGTCTAGGATTCTTTATCCAGGCTGAGAATATTGTTACTTTCTCTTCATGGAGAGGATGGGATCCTGAATCTAACTTTAGATCAACAGATAGAGGTCAGTATCCAACTCCAAAAATCTTTACTTTTGGAACATCAATTAATTTTTAAAAAAAAAGAATATGAAAAAATCGATATTATTATTACCAATTTTATTCTTGATGCTCTTTTCGTGCTCAGATGCGTATGATATCATCCAAGATAATGAATTGCCGGAAGAAGAAGCGTATGTCACTGTTGCTCACTTAAGAACCGGATTAAATGGTGCATATGGCGCTTATGGTCCTGATTTTGGAGGAGATGCTATTGCTTTTAATGATTTGTTTACTGATAACATAAGAAGAGGAGGAAGTAACAATGGTCAGGGAGCTGAGGAGTATAATTTCCTTATGCAGCCTAATTCTGATATGCCTACAGCAGTGTGGAGTAACAGATATGCTACAATTAACAGAGTTAATAGAGTTTTAAGAGCATACGACAGATTATTCCCTACTTTTAATGCTGCGGACCAAAGAAGTGCTAAGCACATTAAAGGAAATTTATTGGCATTAAGGGCTTTATGTCATTTAGATTTGTTCCAGTATTTTACTGTTGATTACAAGAATCTTTCTGCTCCTTCTGTTATTAAAATGGATTTTGTACCAAGTTCACCTTTGGATGTGTATCCTAGAAATACGGTAGGGGAAATACTTGCATTCATTAAGCAGGATTTGACAGACTCAAAAACTTTCTTGAATGAAGGACTTCAGCTTGTTGCGGGAGAAACAGCTTTGCCTGCTGGTGTTACGTCATATAATAACTTCTTTTATTTGAGACCTATGGCTGTCGATTTTATTAGATGTAAAGTGGCGTTGTTAGAAGGTGATTACCCGACTGCTGAAACTATGGCTACAACATTGTTAACAACTACAGGTGTTCCTGCTCTTGCTAATAGAAATACATACATTCAGATGTATGGAAATGGTGATGCTGTAGGAGAATGTATTTTTAAACTTTCAAGAGTTCTTAATAATAATAGTATATTAAACCTGTTCTATTTTAATACTAACTCTACAGGTCCAATTGATCCTTATTTGACTGTGTCTCAGCAATTGTTCTCATTATTCCCTACCCTAAATACTGCAGCTAATCCTGATGTTAGAAGAGTAGTTCTTTTTGGTAATGTTGTGACGCCTGAGAATTTATTGAGTCATAATTATCCACTTCGTAAGTATGTTGGAAGTACTGATGGTCCTACAATCAATGACGTTAAGCTATTCAGAGTTTCTGAGTTAAAATTAATCATTGCTGAGTGTAAGGCAAGAAATAGTGACTATTTTGGTGCAGCAACTGCTGTAAAAGAATTAAGAGATGCTAGAATTACTGGTACTAACGTTTTGCCAACATATACAAACTTAAATGATGCATTGGCTGATATATTGTTAGAGAGAAGAAAAGAATTCGCCTTTGAAGGACATAGATATCTTGACTTGAAACGTATTGGAGGAGAAATAAATGTAGGGATTAACAGGTTGTCTGAGGATGCTTTCACATTCAATGCTCCTACTTCGTTAGCTGCAGGTGATTATAGATTTACCTTGCCAATACCTACAATAGAAATTTCTGCAAATCCTACTATTGTTCAAAATCCTAATTATTAATTTATTGTTATGAAAAAACTTTTTATCCTTTTAATTTCTGTAGCATCTTTTATAAGCTGCTCAGATCCGGACGGAGTTACTTACAACGATAGTTCAACCTATCTTGGTTTTCAGGCAGGTACTTACAACCTACCTGTAAATGTAAACTCAAGTTCTACTGTTGATATTAAAATTGTTGCAAGTAGTAAATCGAATGTTGCAAGAACTTTTAATTTGTCTGTTGTAACTGAAGAAACGGATGCAAATCCACTTACTTACAGTGTTCCTGCAACTATAACAATTCCTGCTAATTCATATGAAGGAGTTGCAACACTAACAGGTACTGATAATGGCCTATTGGATTTTGTTGTTAAAAAATTGGTTATTGAAGTGTCAGGTTTGAAAGCAAACGAATCTACAGATACTGAGAGAATTGTGGTTAACATTTATGAGGTTTGTCCACTTGTTATCGATGATTTTGTTGGGACTTTTAGTGGTAATCTTTATTATTGGGACAATGGACCTTATGAAATTATTGAAGGTTCAGCTCCTAATACATTGGAGATTGTTGATTTCTTCCCAAACCCAGCAAACCCTAATCTTGTTTTGACATATGATTCAAATAACAATGTTACGTTTGCTGATCAAAGTACAGGTTTTTACGATGATAACGGAGGAATTCTATGGTTGAGAATGTCAGCTGCTTCAGTTGGTACTTCAAAAATAGATCCATGTACTAATAAGATTACTCTTAAAGTGAAATATCACATTCCTAGTTTAGGAGGTGCATATCCTGATGGAGAGGATGTCTTTACAAAAATCTAATTTTTAGAATTAATAGAAATTACAGCTATAAGGAAACTTATAGCTGTTTTTTTTTATAGCATGTATATATTTTTAAAACTATTGGGAAGATTTTGGATTAAAAAATAATATATTAGCACCTTTATTTATTTTTTGCTTTCCTTTAAATTATTTATTATGAAATACTTTTATGTTTTGCTTAGTGTTTTTAGTTCAGGCTTGCTTTTTTCTCAATCAAAAGAAGAATTAAAAAATGTAATTAAAAATACTAACGTTCCTGAGCTGATAGAATTGAAAAAGCAATTTCAGGCTGAATACGCTATGCGTCAGGAACGAATTAATGATTACTTGCTTAAAAACCCAGAGGCTAAAAGGGTAATAAAAGATGAGTTTTCAAAGAAAGAGATTTATGATGTTGTAAATGGTGAGGTGTCTTATTATGTAACATCAAATGCAGGTTCTTCCATAACTATCCGTACTAATAGATTGTACTCTGGAGGTTCATTAGGACTGAATGTACAAGGGCAAGGAATGAAGGCCTTTGTTTGGGATGGTGGTGGAGCAAGAACTACTCATGTTGAGTTTCCTAACAATAAAGTAAATATTATTGATGGTGCAGCTCTTGATGATCATGCCACCCACGTTACAGGTACTATTGTTGCCCAAGGGCTTACGGCTACTTTGAAAGGTATTGCCTTTGATGCTTCAGCAGATAGCTATGATTGGAATAATGATTATGGAGAAATGGCAGATGAAGCTATTAATGGAATGTTAGTCTCTAATCATTCCTACTGGATTGGACAGAATGCTCGATGGAATTTTGGAGCCTACGATACTAGAGCACGTTCATTTGATCAAATTGCTTTTAATGCTCCTTATTATTTGGCGGTAACAGCTGCAGGAAATGACAGAGATCGTGCTTCTGATCCTTTGATTGGGCCTTATCTAAATGAAAAATCTGGTTATAATTTAGTAAGAGGAATGCAAAATGGAAAAAATTTCCTGACTGTAGGTGCCGTTAACCAGATTAACAATTATACGAGTCCGTCAAGCGTTGTAATGTCTTCATTTAGTAGTTGGGGACCAACGGATGATGGTAGAATTAAGCCGGAAATTGTTGCTAAAGGAGTAGGTGTGAGATCAACATTAGATACATCAGACACTGCTTCGGGTCTTAAGAGCGGTACGTCAATGGCTTCACCTGCTGTGACTGGAGCAGTATTGTTAATGCAGCAGCACTATAGAAATATTTTTCTTGGTTTTATGAAAGCTGCTACTGTAAAAGGTTTGTTATTGCATACAGCTGATGAAGCAGGTTTAGATGTTGGTCCTGATTATGAGTATGGCTGGGGATTATTAAATGCTGAAAGAGCAGCAAATGTTATAACAAATAAAAATGTAGGAACTACTATCATTGATGAATTAACATTGAGCAACAGCCAGACCTATACAAGATCTATAACAGTAAATGGTACTGAACCATTGATGGTTTCGATTTCATGGACAGACAGGCCAGGCACTGCTAATACAGGTACAGTTGACCCGACGAATTTAAATATTATAAATGATTTAGATGTAAGAGTGGTTAAAACAGATAATACGACCTATTTTCCTTGGACGCTAGATCCAGCAACTCCGTATATTTCTGCTGTTAGAACTCAGGATAATTTCAGAGACAACTATGAAAAAGTACAGGTTGACAATCCAGGTGGAACTTATAATATTGTAGTGACTCACAAAGGTACATTGACTGGCGGTTCACAAGACTTTTCATTGATTGTTTCAGGTCCTCAGGTATTGAGTACAAAAGATATTGTTAAGATTGATGATGCAATATCAATCTATCCAAATCCGGTTGCAGGTAGCTTAAATTTTGCTGTTGCAGATTCAATCGTTTTGTCTGATGTATCAATTTATGATGTTACTGGTAAACAAATTCTTTCAAGCAAAGATTTGTCATCAAACTCTATTGATGTTTCAAGACTTCAATCAGGAGTTTACTTCGCGAAATTTACAAGCGATAATAAGACAGTTACAAAAAAATTCATCAAACAATAATTTGGTGATTATCCTATACAAAACCCGCTTTCAAAGCGGGTTTTTTTATGTTTTTATTTTACTTAAAAAAAGTATCTTTGCTCAAATTGTATCTGAATGGCAAAGTTTTTTTATGTAGCGCTATTTTTATTACCTCTTTTTGTCTTTGCACAAACAAAAGGTCCGAAAACAAAGGGGAATGTTGCTGTGAGCAAAGACAAAAAAACACAATTGCTCGAGGCTGCCAAAAGCGACACAGTTGCCACAATTGATATGTACAAGATTGTCACTCTACAGCATGATACTACCTATGTAGATACTTCTTTGACTATACAGAAAGAATATAAATTCAATTATCTAAGGAAAGATAATTTTGGGCTGTTGCCTTTTTCTAATGAAGGGCAGACTTTCAATACACTTGATTACGGTTATAACAAAGCTACTGCATATCCCGGATTTGGATTTGCAGGAAAGCATTTCAACTATCTTGAAGTAGATGATATAAAATACTATAATGTTGCCACACCCATGACGGAACTTTATTTTAAAACTGTTATGGAGCAAGGCCAGATGATAGATGCTTTTATTACTCTGAATACTTCCGAAAGATTAAACTTTTCAATTGGTTACAGAGGATTGCGTTCGTTAGGGAAGTATGTAAATCAGCTTTCAAGTAACGGAAATTTCAAATTTATGACCAGCTATAATACCTCTAACGAAAGGTACTTCTTGAAAGCACATTTTACAGGACAAGATCTTACAAATGGAGAAAATGGGGGAATCGTAAGCTTAGAAGATTTTGAAGGCGGCGATAGCGAATTTGATAACAGGGCGAGACTGGATGTGTACTTTTTAGATGCTACTTCTATTCTCAAAGGAAATCGTTATTTTGTTGATCATCATTTTAGAGTCAATGCCAATAAAGGCGCTAATAATCTTTATATAGATCACCAACTGAATTACGAAAATAAATTTTTCGAATATACGCAGCCAACCATCGTTACTTCAATTACTACACCCGCACAAGGAACAATCAGGTTGTCAAGATTTGGGGAGTCATACCGATCTAGTAATATAAACGACAAGACTCGCTATAACAGGATGTATAATAAAGTTGGCGCAACTTATGAAAATAGTACATTAGGTCAGTTCCAGTTTTTTATAGAAGATTTCAGATACAATTACTTCTATAACCGTATAATTATACAGAGTCCGACATACACCATTGGAAATAAGTTGTCAGATGAATTTAATGTAGTTGGCGGGCAATATACTTATCAGAAAAATAACTGGAATGGACGATTTTTATTCTCAAGCTCCATTTCAGAACAGAAAATGTCAACGCTTGATGCTAATCTGTCCTACAAATTTGATGAAAAGAATAATGTGCACTTCCAATACCAGAATCTAAGTAAGGTGCCGGACCATATATTTAATCTTTTCCAGAGTAGCTATATAGATTATAATTGGGCAAATAATTATGAGAATGAAAAGATCAATAGTGTGAGTGTCAATGCCAATACACAGTGGGCAAATGCTTCATTGCAAGTATCGAATATAAAGAACCATCTCTATTTCTTTAATGAAAGTACAACTCAGGATACATTAACAATCAAACCGAATCAATATTCAAAAGCAATCAATTACCTGTCATTAAAAGTATCAAAAGAGTTCAAATTCAGAAAATGGGCGCTTGACAATACTGTCCTATACCAAAAAGTAGATCAGGATGATGATATATTAAATGTTCCACAGCTGGTTACAAGAAATACACTTTATTATTCTACCCATGTTTTCAAAAAAGCAATGTTCTTGCAAACGGGTATAACATTTAGCTATTTCTCAAAATATTATGCAAACGATTACAATACGGTAATAGGTGATTTCTATATCCAAACCAAGAGAGAAATAGGAGGTTTTCCAACGTTTGACTTTTTTATAAATGCTAAGATTCGTAACACAAGAGTCTATCTGAAAGCAGAACATTTCAATTCCAAGTTTGGAGATAAAAATTATTATTCTGCTCCTAATTATCCATACCGGGATTTTATCGTGCGTTTCGGATTGGTATGGAACTTCTTCTCTTAAGACGATACCAAACTACCTGTTTAGGATTCACACAAAAGATACATACCATATAATTTATACTTCATAATTCGTAATTAATTTTGTAGTTCCTATCTTTGTGGCTCAAAAAATCACAGACTATAAATGAAATATGCAAATAATATACTAGAAACTATAGGAAACACGCCTTTAGTAAAACTAAACAAAGTCACTAAAGAAGTAGATGCTTTGGTTTTGGCAAAAGTAGAGACTTTCAATCCGGGCAACTCTGTTAAGGATAGGATGGCTGTAAAAATGATTGAAGATGCTGAAGCAGATGGACGTCTAAAACCAGGAGGAACTATAATTGAAGGTACATCGGGTAATACAGGAATGGGACTGGCTTTAGGTGCTATTGTTAAAGGATACAAGCTGATTTGCGTAATTTCAGACAAGCAATCCAAAGAAAAAATGGATATCCTTCGTGCTGTAGGGGCAAGAGTAGTAGTGTGTCCAACGGATGTTGAGCCAACCGATCCACGTTCCTATTATTCAGTTTCAAAAAGACTGGCCGAAGAAACTCCAAATTCGTGGTATGTGAATCAGTACGATAATCCGTCTAACTCATTAGCCCATTATGAGCAAACGGGGCCTGAAATCTGGGAACAGACAGAGGGTAAAATCACGCATTTTGTTGTTGGTGTAGGAACAGGAGGTACAATCTCGGGAGTTGCAAAGTTTTTGAAAGAAAAGAATCCTAATATCAAAATTTGGGGTGTGGATACCTATGGTTCCGTTTTTAAGAAATACCATGAAACCGGAATTTTTGATGAAAACGAGATTTATTCCTATATCACAGAAGGAATAGGTGAGGACATCCTGCCAAAGAATGTTGATTTTTCATTGATAGATGGCTTTACAAAAGTAACAGATAAAGATGCTGCGGTTTATACAAGAAAAATTGCTTTAGAAGAAGGAATTTTTGTAGGCAACTCCGCCGGATCTGCTATAAAAGGCGTATTGCAGTTAAAGGAACATTTCAAACCTGAGGATGTTGTTGTAGTTCTTTTCCATGATTCAGGAAGCCGATATGTAGGTAAAATGTTCAATGATGACTGGATGCGCGAAAGAGGATTTCTTGATGAAGAAATTACAAAGGCTGAAGACGTAATCAAAGACCATATCGATAAGCCACTTGTGGTCGTACGTACAGAAGAATTGGTTTCTCATGCTATCGAAAGAATGCGTAAATATAAAATCTCACAAATTCCTGTAATCGATATCAATGGTTTTGTGGGGTCTGTTGATGAGACTGATTTATTCCAAAGCTATGTTTCAGATAAAAACGTTGCTGACAAGCCGATTAAAGACGTGATGGGCAAACCTTATCCGGTTGTAAAATTGGGGACTTCAATCGAAGAAGTTTCTAAATTGTTCAGTAAAGACAATCAGGCAGTATTGGTTGATTTAGGTAATGGAAAACATCATATTATCACCAAGTATGATATTATCGGTTCTATAAAATAATACTTCATATAAATAAAAAAAGCCTAACATTTCTGTTAGGCTTTTTTATTGTAACAACTTTTAATTACCGATTAAAACACCGGAAATATTCCATGAGCTAAAACCTCCGCCTTCATTTGGGCCTTGTGGGATTTTTACCTGAATAGTATGTTTCCCGGCTTTAAGATCGCCTAAATCAATCAACATAGGATTGGTAACCGTGCCCGGACACCAATTAGAACGGCTATAATCAGAAGATGATAATCCGTTATTGAAATTCCCCGATGCTGGATTGAAAAGGCGGTAGGAGCCACAATCCATTCGCCAAGGCACAAAGCTAAACGCTTCTTTTTGGTCTAAAAGAATCGTGTTTTTCTTCGGAACAAACTCATCTCCGTTTTCCCATCCGCCATGACCAGTCGTAATGTAGCGAAGTTTGGCATTTTTTATATCTTTTTCTAATGTGAAATTTACCACAACCCCTTTCTCGTTATTGAACATTGTAGCATATTCCTGACCTGCCATTTCCATGATGTTGGTCGTGTTGAAAAGAGGTAATACATAAGTGTTTTTAGGCTGCTGCTTTTCTTCTCCGTGAATTGTAATGTTCAGGCTTATCTTATGCCCGCCTTTATCATAGTTTCCAATAAAAGCTCCTATGTAAACTTCCTGATTGCTTAAAGCCGAATACAGTTCCGAAATGTCTTGACGATAAGGCACGCTTTCATGCCAGGTTTTATCTTTTAATTGAATATGTCCATATTGCTTGATGCCGAAAGGAGTAAAGAAACGCATCAATTCTAGCAGAGGAGAAAACTCGTCTGTTTTTACAACGCCTTGGTATTGTTTGCCATTGCCGTTTTCATAAATAGGAAGTGTCTTGGCTCCATTTTTTAATCCCTCCATAAAAGAGAATTTTTCATTGACAGGAATAGCAAAAACGGTTCCGGTTCTGTCGTAAGCATCTCCATTAGATTGCTCTTTCAGGTCAACAAACACTTGGCTGCCGGATTTGATTTCAGGAAATTTTATTTTTTTTAGGATAATCGTTCCGTTGGCAAATCTGTAAATGCTGTCGTTGGATTTGGATGCATCAGAAAAATTGATAATCTCATCTTCGAAAACGGGAATAGTAATAAAACGGCTTTTCCAAACCAGGTCTCGATAAGTTAAAGCATCTAGAGCTGAAAAATTAGATTTTAATGATGATAGATAGTTTGGGATTGATTTGATTTTTTCAACTTTTGTTGCCGAAATGATATAATTGTTATTGCGATTCATTTCGAGTACCAGTCCTAATTTCTGGCCCAAAACGCTTGGTGCACCTTTAATGTTGAGATCGTTTGTATACCACAACTCAATCGTGTTGGAATTAATAATCGTCTTGGCCTTTTTGCATTTATATCCTAAAATAGTACGGGTTTCATTTCCTATTTCGAAGGTTTGTTTTCCCAAGGAAAGACTATCAGAAGTGAAAATTTTTTTTGTAGACGAAAGATGGGCTGCCTGAATAACAATATCTGGATTTCGAGTAATGAAAGTCTCTTCGAAAGGATACTCAGCCTTGCCTGCAATATTGTTTGCCGAAGTAATGATGGTTTCATTTATATCAGAAAAAACCAAAACAGGATCCTGGCCTTCAACTGTTTTTCCGTTGGAACTTCTGGAGTATGTTATTTTATATGCTTTGCTGTTTTTTTGGGCTGTGGAAGCAATCGTAAAAAAAGCAAAAACGATTAAGAGGCAGTGTTTCATGGTTTATAGAATAGTTAGTATCGCAAAGATAGATTTGTTTGTTAAATAATATTTGCTACATTAGTTAATCTTTTAATTATATACGCCAAATACTAATTTAAAACCCATACAGAATGAAAGAAGATTTTCTGCATTTTCTGTGGCAGTTCAAAAAATTCGATCTTGCCAAACTGCAAACTACCAAAGGAGAGAAACTAACGATTATCAGTTCAGGTCTGTATCTTCAAAAAGCCGGTCCTGATTTTTTTAATGCCCAGATTGTTATAGGAACCCAAAAATGGGCGGGTAATGTTGAAATACATTGTCGGTCGTCTGATTGGTATTTGCATGGACATGAAACTAATCCCAATTATGATAATGTAATTCTTCATGTTGTCTGGGAACACGACACAGAAGTTTTCAGAAAAGACAATACGGAACTTGCCGTTTTAGAACTCAGTAACTATGTTCCGAAAAAAATGTTGGAAAATTACGAGTCGCTAATGCTGGATAAAACTTGGCTTTTTTGTGAAAAACAAATTGCTTCAGTGGATAATTTTGTGCTGGATAATTGGAAAGAGCGGTTGTTTTTTGAACGACTTGAGAAAAAATCCCGATTGATATGGAAAATATTTTCAGAAACTTTAAACGATTGGGAGGCTTTGTTGTTCTGTCTTTTGGCGAAAAACTTTGGATTAAACAGCAATGGTGAAATCTTTTTGAAAATTGCACTTTCCATTCCTTTTCAGAAAATCAGGAAAGAAAGTTTTGAAGTCAGGAATTTGGAAGCCTTGTTTTATGGTAGGGCCGGATTGCTTGATAATGAAAACGAGGATGTTTATTTTCAGGAACTGAAAGAACGATGGGTTTATTTGAAACATAAGCATCTTTTGAAGAAGATATATGTGGATCCGTTACAGTTTTTTAGACTCCGTCCTAGTAATTTTCCAACTATACGACTTTCGCAACTGGCTAACCTATATCATTCGAAGCCAAATTTGTTTTCAGAAATAATAGAAAGCAAATCGCTTTCTGAGTTTTATAAAATCTTTAATGTGTCTGCTTCTGACTATTGGAGCAATCATTATCAATTTGACAGGCAAAGCCGTAAAAAAGAGAAGAAGCTTACAAATGTCTTTGTTGACCTGTTATTGATCAATACAATAATCCCGCTAAAATTTGCCTATGCCACCACGCTTGGCAATGATATTTCGGAGGAGATTGTGCGGTTGCTTATGGAAATTTCGGCAGAGAAAAACATAATTATTGATAAGTTTCAAGATTTTGGGATTGCCGCAGACAATGCCTATGAAACCCAGGCTTTGTTACAGCTCAAAAATGAATATTGCAATAAGAAACGTTGTTTGGAATGTGGGATAGGGCTGGAACTGATGAAAAGCTGAAAATAGTAGGCATAGAAAAGTAGAAATGCTTACTTTTGAACTTTAAATATCAAATAATATGTCATTTATAACAAACATCAGGCACTTTTTTGAAAAGCATGGCTTTGAGGTTTCTTCTCGTCTGGCTGACAGATTGGGAATGAGGGCTTCCAGTGTTCGGTTGTTTTTTATCTATATTTCCTTCTTTACGGTGGGTCTCTGGTTTGGAGTCTATCTCACTCTTGCATTTTTGGTCAGGTTAAAAGATCTGGTCTACACGAAACGAAGTTCTGTTTTCGATTTATAACTTACTATTCTATCCTTTCCTTTTTCTACGCCACTCAATTTTTTTACATGCCAACAAACAAGTCTCTCTTTAAGTTTGATTCCAGACAACGCACAGGTATTTTTGTTCTGCTTTTCATTATACTGACAATACAATTGGGCAGTTATTGTATTGATATAACGGTCAAGGAAGATAATTCTCGCGAAAAACAACAGTGGCTTTCTCTGCAGACAGAAATCGATTCTCTGAAAACGGCAAAAACTACTGGCAAACCCGTGATGTATCCGTTTAATCCCAATTTCATCACAGATTATAAGGGTTATAAGTTAGGAATGTCTACAGAGCAAATCGACAGACTTTTCGAATTTAGAAAGACAAATAAATACGTAAACTCTGCACAAGAGTTTCAAGCGGTGACAAAAATTTCCGATTCGTTATTACAAGCCATTGCTCCTTATTTTAAATTTCCGGATTGGGTTAAAAATAAGAAGAATGCTATTGTATATGAAAATCAGCAACCGTTCAAGAAATCGAAAATTATACTTATCGATATCAATAAAGCAACTCAGGAAGATTTAATGAAAATATATGGTATTGGTCCAGGATTATCTGAGCGGATATTAAAGCAAAAAGAGCTGTTAGGAGGCTTTGTTAGCATGGAACAGATGAACGATATATGGGGATTGTCGCCGGAAGTTGTTGAAAAGCTCAGTGTGCAATTTCATGTCGCATCTATGCCTGAAATCAAAAAAATAAAGATAAATGACGCATCTGTAAAAGAACTATCTCATTTTCCGTATTTTAGATATCCAATCAACAAGGAAATAGTCACCTACAGAAGTATGAATAATGGGATTTTAAGCATTGAGGATTTAACAAAAGTTAAGGGTTTTCCTGTTGAAAAAATAAAAATAATTGCTTTATATTTGGAATTCTAAAAAATATGACACAAAAATACCCTTAATTATAAATATGAATTCAATATATTTTACTGAAGAACACGAACTGTTTAGGAAGAGTTTACAAGATTTTTTGCAAAAAGAAGTAGTCCCGCACATTGAAAAATGGGAGAAAACAGGAACGATCGAACGTTTCATTTGGAAAAAATTTGGTGAAATGGGTTTCTTCGGAATCAATTATCCTGAAGCTTATGGAGGGATGAACTTGGATTTATTCTATACGGTAGTCTTTCTGGAAGAACTTCAAAAAATTAAATCTTCTGGTTTTGCGGCGGCAATGTGGGCTCATGCCTATTTAGCAATGACGCATTTAAATGCTGAGGGTGATGAGAGAATTAAACAAGACTATTTAGCGCCAAGTATTTCGGGAGATAAGATAGGGGCATTATGTATTACTGAGCCTTTTGGAGGAAGTGATGTTGCGGGCATGCGCACAACGGCAGTGAAGCAAGGGAATAAGTATGTTATTAACGGCTCAAAAACTTTTATTACAAATGGTGTTTATGCGGATTACTATGTGGTTGCGGCTAAAACAAGTCCGGAATCTGGTAACAAAGGGATAAGCATATTTTTGGTAGATGCTAATCTTGAAGGGATAGCGGCTACAAAATTGGATAAGTTAGGATGGAGGGCTTCAGATACTGCCGAAATTGCATTTGATAATGTTGAAATCCCCGAAGAGAATTTAATGGGTGAAGAAGGAAAAGGCTTTCCTTATATCATGCAGCATTTTGCGCTGGAACGATTGATTATGGCAATTAATGCTCACGCCAGAGCAGAATATGCTATTGAGTATACAATTGGCTATATGTCGGAACGTGAAGCGTTCGGAAAAACAATTGATAAATTCCAGGCACTGCGACATACAATTGTAGAACATGCAACAGATGTTGAGCACTGCAAAATATTTAACTATGCTACAGTTGCCCGATTAAACCAAAAAGAATATGTTGTGAAAGAAGCTTCGATGGCAAAATTGAAATCGACCAAAGTGGCTGATGAAACAATTTATAGCTGCTTGCAAATGTTAGGCGGTTATGGATATATGGAAGAATATCCTTTGGCGCGTTTGTTAAGAGACAGCCGTTTAGGCCCAATTGGAGGGGGAACGTCTGAGATTTTAAAAGAAATTTTATCGAAAATAATAATTGACAAGCAGAATTATAAACCTGCCGTATAATTGTTGATAAACTCGAACAGTTCATTGACGGAGAGCAGGTCAGCTTTCGTTAAACGTTTTTGTTCTTAATATGAGTTCGAATTCAAAAAAGCTTGAAACATCAGGAATATTAAAGATTAAATTAGAGGATTATAAAGTATTTTGATATACAACCGTTAGTAAAGTTTTCATGACTTTGATGCTAACGGTTTTTTGTCTTGGATAATTAAGGGATTATCTTCAAAAAGAGAAAAATTATCCCAGTATACCGTTTAGGTTTATTTGAATGATTTTAAGTCTTTTATCATTTTGAGCGTAATATTTTGTTTTCTTCTTGCAAAGTTTTTATAAAAGAATCTTTTTGCTGATTTTCCTCGAAAACTTTTTTCATATATTCAATGATATTTTCTGGTGATAGATTAATGGTTCCGTAGTTGTTGATGCTTCCTTCTGGTTTCTCAATGTTATTAATCTGATTAGTAGGGTCAATGAAAAAATCAAAATCTTTTTCAAAGTATTTGCAAATTTTGTCCATAAGATTAAAATCAACAGATTTAGTATTGCCGTTTTCAATATTAGATAATTTAGTTTGAGAAATTTCTAAAATGGGGCCAATTCTAGTTGAGAAATATTTTTTACCTCTCTCAATTTTTTAATTTTAAATCCTACTGACATATCTATTTGGTTTTTAAACATTGTGATTATTCAATATTAAATAACGATTACCTTATATTGATTTGCTTATAAAGATAATTTTTTTGTAGATTGCAAATTCTATCAACCAAATAAAATTTACAATTATGCCAAAAATTAGATTAAGTTTACTTTCGATTTTATTTTTACTTTTATTATCTTGTAGTAATGATAGCAATAATTTAAGTGAAAATCCTGAAGCTACTGCAAATCCAGAATTATTAGCACGTTCGAAAAGCGATTTCGAGAAGTTAAAAGACGATTACAAGAATATGATTAATTCGGAAGAGTATTTGTTATATACAGATGCTTTACATGAATTTACTTCTAGGCTTTTGATAGCAGATGGAGATTTGAATTTTAAGGATGAAAATCTTCTCAAAGACTGGTTAAATAACAATATAGTAGGTACAGATTTTGATAGCTATAATCAGGCTATTTTATTATATGATAATGCTAAAGTAGCATATGAAGCTGTTGTTGTTAAAAATATTAAAGTCCTATCTGAAATAGCATCATTTACTAAAAAGCAACAACTTGAATTGTTTTTATTGGAAGGAGGTGCGAATCCTCATTTAGTAGGCAATGAAGATTATCAAGTTAATGCAGGGCCGTGTCATAATGAGTGTATAAATGATGCAGTTGCATGTGGCAGAGCATCAGATGAAAATTATGCGGCTGCGATGACAATAAGTAGTGGATTATGGGCTAGCGGTAATATATATGCTGCGGTATCAGTTTCTATGATCGCAACTCTAAATCATTCCTCTTCTCAAAAAGCTTGCGCAAGAACTTTTAATTCCTGTTATAGAAATTGCAAAGATTAAGGGGTGGGATATTTTAATCCTTGTGTTGTACGTTTCTTAAATGTCTAATAGAGGGCTTTAAATTTTAAAAATGAAAAAATTTCTATTCTTTTACTTGTTAGGATTGGCAATTATTGTTTTGATTCTGCCGAAAATTAAGATGGATACGCATATTTATGGTGTAGACAGGCTGTTGCTCACGGTTATTTTAATTGCAATTGGTTTTTTTATTGACTTTTTCATAAATAAAAGTGATTATTCACTTGAAAAAATAAAAATGAAAGCTCCATATTTCGTAGTGCTTCTGGTAATTCTTTTATACCAATTCAGAAATGTAATATTTTAATCTGTAGCTTTACAAATGAAATGTTTAACGCTTCTGTTGCTATTAAATTTCGTTAGTTATTCCCAGACTAAAATTAAAGTCGGTGATGTTGCTCCTTCAATAACTATTACTGATTGGGTTAAGAATGAGCCTGCAGATAAGGTTTTAAAAAACAGAAATATTGTTTTAGAGTTTTGGGCAACTTGGTGCATGCCTTGTTTGAGTTCTGTGCCACATTTGAATAATCTTCAACAAAAATTTCAGAATGATGTAGTCTTTGTGTCTGTCACTAATGAAAATGTTTCTAAAATTAAACATGTGCTAAAGCTTGTTGATTTTAAGTCTGTTGTTGTTTCTGATCAAACAAACCAGACGCAGTTGAATTATGGTGATGGTGTCAAAGGTATTCCCGAATTGCCATTAACGGTGCTTATAGATAAGAACAATAGGATAAAGTGGATTGGAACTCCAAAAAAACTAGATGAAAAAATATTGAATGCTTTTTTGAAAGACCAGATTATAACCCAGGAAAGTAAGCCTGTTTTTTTGATTCCTCCAAAAAAGAATCAACAAAGCGGTTTTGAAAAAATTTTACGTTTAGCCCAAGATAATGATGTTGAGTTTTATTTTGAGCTTAGGAAGTCAGTTCTTAAGCTAATCGGAGATGCGGATAAGTCGGCTGGTAAAAGTTTGTTTTATTTGGAAGCTGTAAACTTAAAAGATATTTTAATTAGAGTTTTGGATTATAATCCAAATCAACTACTGATTGAGGATGATCTTTTAAAAGAAAGATATGATGTACTCTATAAAAATGGGAATCCAAATAATGAAAGTTCAGAAATTTTTGAAAGGAATGTTTTAAATGTTCTTAATATTAAAAAATCAGAAGAAAGAAAAGAATTGTTGTCTAATGAACTATCTGTTAATAATCGGATTACGGCAGAAATAAGCACTTCGATTAAACCCTCTGAACTAAATATAAAAAATAAGTTGATTTTAACATCTTATACTATATCCATGTTGGTAGAGGAACTTAACAAAAATTCCAATCAATTATTTTTTTATGAAGGCATGGATAATTCTCGATATGATTTCATGATAGACATTGATTCGGACGCGAGTATCGTCAAGGATTTGTCAGGTTACAGCATTGATGTAAAAGAAGGAAAGCATATATATCCGGTATACAAGTTTGAGAAAGATTAAATTTCCTGATAACAGATGATTCTTTCTGATTCCAGATATTTAAAAAAAGACAAAAATTTTATTTTAATTTCAAAATAATGCTTAAGTTTGCAGCCTTAACGAGAGGAGGTGTCACATTATGTTAATTATACCAATTAAAGACGGAGAAAATATCGATAGAGCATTAAAGCGCTATAAGAGAAAATTTGA
>CAZFGA010000011.1:0-112629 GCA_964518395.1 uncultured Flavobacterium sp. | reverse complement strand
AACAAGTTACAATTGGTGATACGACTTTCAAGTTAGATAAGCCATTTTTAGTATTGGCTACACAAAACCCTGTTGAGCAGGAAGGAACCTATCCGTTACCGGAAGCTCAGGTCGACCGTTTTATGTTGAAAACAGTTATCGATTATCCAAAAATCGACGAGGAAAGAATGGTTATCCGCCAGAATCTGAAAGGATCCTATGAAAAAGTAAATCCGGTTGTTTCTACAGACCAGATTCTTCGCGCTCAGGAAGCGGTTCGTGAAGTATATATGGACGAAAAAATTGAAAAATACATTCTGGATATCATATTCGCAACCCGTTATCCTGAAAAATACAAACTGGAAAACCTAAAACCATTAATCAGTTTTGGAGCATCGCCTCGTGGAAGTATCAATTTGGCAAATGCAGCTAAATGTTATGCCTTTATCAAACGAAGAGGTTATGTAATTCCTGAAGACGTACGTGCTGTCGTTCACGATGTACTACGCCACAGAATTGGAATTACGTATGAAGCGGAAGCAGAAAACGTGACTTCTGTTGATATCATAAACAAAATTGTAAACGAAGTAGAAGTACCTTAGAGAGTTGATGGTTGACAGTTTATAGTTTATAGTTGGTGGTTCTTCATTGTTTAAATGAACTATCCACTAAAAACTATCCACTATCTACTAAAAGCTATCCACTAAAAATTGTCCACTATCAACTAAAAAAAATGGATACAAAGGAGTTACTCAAGAAAGTACGGAAAATAGAAATAAAGACCCGAAGATTGAGCGATCATATTTTTTCGGGTGAATATCACACATCGTTCAAAGGACGTGGGATGACGTTTAGCGAAGTCCGACAGTACCAGTTTGGAGACGATGTGCGTGCTATTGACTGGAACGTTACGGCAAGATATAATGAGCCTTATATCAAAGTTTTTGAAGAAGAACGTGAACTGACAATGATGCTTATGGTAGATGTCAGCGGTTCAGAAAGCTTTGGAACACAAAATGGCTTTAAAAAAGATATAGTAACTGAAATAGCCGCAACCATGGCTTTTTCAGCAACGCAAAATAATGACAAAATAGGCTTGATTTTATTTTCGGATGAAATAGAATTGTTTATTCCGCCTAAAAAAGGAAGATCGCACGTTTTGAGAATCATTCGTGAGCTGATAGAATTCAAACCTAAAAGCCATAAGACCAATCTTTCTCAGGCCTTGCGTTTTTTGTCGGGAGTCATGAAAAAGAAAGCCATCGTTTTTGTGATTTCTGATTTTATGACAGACGATAATTATGAGCATACGCTAAAAATTGCAGGAAAAAAACACGACCTTACCGGAATACGTGTTTACGATGTAAGGGAAGAAAAAATGCCAAATATCGGGATGGTTAATATGCTGGATGCCGAAACAGGGGAGACTATGCTGGTCAATACAGGCTCGAAAGCGGTGCGTCTGGAATATGAAAAATACTATCAGGAAAAAATGAAATTTTTTAAAGAAACGTTTAGCAGATGCGGCTCAGGAACAGTAAATACCAGAGTTGATGAAAGCTACGTGACGAAACTATTGGGCTATTTTAAATCGAGAGGATAATCTTTTTTCCCCCTTTCATGAATTAAGATTAGGAACTAAAAAATGAAAAATAACACGCTTTACATACTATTTTTTTTATGGGTTGGAACGGTTGCTTTTGGTCAGCAGAAACGCGTAACCACAGCTGTTGATTCTACCAAGATAAAAATAGGAGCACAAATAAATCTTACGCTAAAAACTTCAGTAGATACGTTATCCAATGTAGTATTTCCTGAAAGTACCAATTTTGGGCAATTAGAAGTTTTGGAATCCTATCCAACAGATACGGTCAAGCAAAAAGACCGCTACCTGCTTACCAAAAGATATGGACTTACCCAGTTTGATTCCGGAAAGTATATGATACCGAGCCTTAAAGTGCTCATCAATGACAAGCCTTTTTCTACAGATTCTATTTTTGTTTCCGTTGCCGGAATTAAAGTCGATACATTGAAACAAAAAATGTACGACATCAAAGGAATCGTTGAAGTGAAGCAATCGCTGGGTAATTGGTGGAAATACCTTCTGGGACTATTGCTTTTGGGCGGAATCGGATACCTGATTTACTACTTTTCAAAAAAATATAAAAAGAGAGAAAAGCCGCAAGAAGTTGTATATGCAACGCCAATAGAAAAAGCGGTAAGTCTTCTGAAAAGTCTGGAACAAAAGGAACTTTGGCAAAAAGGAGAAGTCAAAAATTATTATTCGGAATTGACCGATATCGCCAGGACGTATATTGAAGAAGAAATTCAAGTTCCGGCAATGGAAAGCACTACTTCTGAAGTTATTATAGGATTGAGAAATGCCGCCGTCCGTAAAAAAATGAAGATTTCTCAGGAAACAGTCGAAAACTTAGAGCGTGTTTTACGCCAGGCCGACTTGGTAAAATTTGCCAAATCAAAACCGCTTGATTTTGAAATTGCAGAAGACAGAAGTAAAATCGAGAAGACCATTTTCACATTGCATAAAGCCATACCTGAAGTAGAAGAAGAGGATGAGGAACTATTGTTACTTGATGCGCAGAAAAAAGAATTGTTATTAAAGAAAAAGCGCAAGCGCAAAATTGCAATCGCAACATTTATTGTGACATTTTTGGTGGTAGGATCATTGACCTATTTTATTACAACAAAAGGTTTAGACGCTATTTTAGGTAATCCTACAAAAGAAATGTATGAAGGCGAATGGATTAAGAGTGATTATGGAAATCCTGCCGTGACCATAGAAACGCCAAAAGTATTGAAGAGAACTCAACTTCCAAATGGACGAAAAGATGCAGGTGTAAAAGAAAGCCAGGCTTTTTCTTATGGGGATCTATTTGATGACCTTTCCGTAAATATTGCTACAACATCGTTTAAAGATACATTGAGCCGACCACTTGAAAAAGTAATCGAAAGAGAAATCAAGTCATTTGAGAAAAAATATAAAGCCAAAGATGTTTTTGTAAAACAGGATCAATTTGATACCAAAGAAGGCATTTCAGGAATAAAAGCTTATGGAACTATGGTTGTTTTCAAAGAGGACAGCGATAAAGGACTTAAGATTGGATATGAGATTTTGGTATTCGCACAAGAAGGAGGACTTCAGGAAATTATCATTACCTATCGTGATAATGATGAATATGGCTCCAAGATTTCAGATAGAATAGTGAACTCAGTCGAACTTAAAAAAGTAAACTAAGATGAAAAATGTTACCTTTTTAAATCCTGAGTTTTTCTGGCTGTTTATATTGATTCCTATTGCTATTGCATGGCAGATATGGAAAGGAAGAAAACAAGCCTCGTTAAAAGTAAGCTCACTAAAAGGATTCAAAGCCAAACCGTCAATATGGTCGAAATTGAAACCGCTGCTGTTTGTTTTTAGGATTATTGCTTTAGGATTTCTGATTGTTGCTATGGCAAGACCACAAACCGTAGATATCAGTAATAAAACCAACATAACCAACGGAATTGACATTGTAATGTCTATTGACGTTTCGGGAAGTATGCTAACACGTGACTTAAAACCAAACCGTTTGGAAGCCTTAAAACGGGTAGCTTCAGAATTCGTTGAAGCCCGTCCAAATGATAGAATTGGATTGGTTGTTTATGCAGCAGAGAGTTATACAAAAACACCGGTAACCAGTGACAAGGCAGTTGTACTTGATGCTTTGAACAGCGTAAAATACGACCAGCTTTTACAAGACGGAACCGGAATTGGTATGGGATTGGCAACAGCCGTGAACCGATTAAAAGACAGCAAGGCGAAAAGCAAAGTAATCATATTGCTTACGGATGGAGTCAATAATTCAGGTTTTATCGACCCGAGAATGGCTTCTGAGATAGCAAAAGAATACGGAATAAAAGTATATACGATTGGAATAGGAACAACCGGAATGGCGGAATCTCCGTATGCCATAGCGCCTAATGGAGAATTTGTTTACAGAATGATGCAGGTGGAAATCGACGAGCAGTTGATGAAAGAAATTGCAAGAAATACGGATGGTAAATATTTCAGGGCTAAAAACAACCAGAGCCTGAAAGCCATCTATGACGAAATCAACAAGTTGGAAACCACTGAAATTGAAGAGCAGAAATTCTACAATTATGATGAAAGGTTCCGACCTTTCGCAATAGCGGCTGGAATACTGCTATTACTGGAAGTTTTATTGAAAAATACGGTTTTTAGAAGCTTTATTTAAAAGATTATGTACGACGAATTAGACGAAAAAAAATATTTATACCTCCTGATTGTCATACCAATTCTGGTACTGATTTTCCTTTTCAATCTTTATTGGAAACGAAAAAAACAGAAAGAATTTGGTGACCTGAAACTGGTAAGAAAACTGACTCCGGAAAAATCGGTTTTTAAATCGACCCTGAAGATTACGGTTTTTCTTTTGGCATTGGCGTGCCTGATTTTAGGTTTGGTTAATCCTAAGTTGGGAACCAAAGTAGAAACGGTTAAAAGAGAAGGTATTGATATTGTTTTTGCCATTGACGTTTCAAAATCAATGTTGGCAGAAGATGTAGCGCCAAACCGTCTTGAAAAAACCAAGCAAATCGTATCACAGATTATCAACCAGCTTGGTAGTGATAGAATTGGAATTGTAGCCTATGCAGGTAGTGCTTTTCCGGTATTGCCAATTACGACAGATTATAGCGTAGCCAAAATGTTCCTACAAAGCATGAATCCTGGCATGGTGTCGTCGCAAGGAACTTCGCTTGACGAAGCCATTCATTTGTCATCAACTTTTTTTAGCGAGGACAGTAAAGTAAGCAAGTTGGTCATTATGATCTCTGACGGAGAGGATCATTCCGAAGGAATTGAAGGAGCAACAGAAGAAGCAAATAAAAACGGATTGAAAATCATAACAATTGGTGTAGGTACCGAAAAAGGAGGTCCAATTCCGTTAAAAAGAAATGGCGTAGTGGAAAGTTTCCAACGTGACCAAAATGGTGAAGTTGTTGTAACCAAACTGAATGAGGCCACTTTGAAAGAAATTGCCAAGAATACTCAAGGCGGTTATGTCAACGGAAATAATACAAAAGAAGTAGTTGACTACGTAAAACACGCTTTGGAGAATATCGAGAAAAGCGAATTTGAAACCAAGCAGTTTGCCAATTACCAATCGCAATTCCAATGGCTTTTAGGAATAGCATTCTTTTTGTTCTTTATCGATATCTTCTTTTTGGAGAAAAAGACAAACTGGGTGAAAAAGATGAACTTATTTAATGAAAAGGAATAATATGAAACAGCTATTGATATATGCACTTCTACTTTTTTCCTTTGCAGCAATCGCTCAGGAGAAGGACAAAAATCTGCCAAGAGGAAACAAGGAATTTAAAGAAAAAAACTATGCCGATGCCGAAGCTGAATATAGAATTTCACTATCTAAATCACCAACCAAAGCAATAGCATCGTATAATTTAGGGAATACTATTTACAGACAAAAGCAACCAAGCGAAGCAAAATTAGCTTATGTAAATACGATAGAAAATGCCAAAACCAAAGCCGAAAAACACAAGGCTTTTCATAATTTGGGCAACATTTTCATGACCGAAAAAAAGTACACTGAAGCTGTTGATGCCTATAAAAATGCATTGCGAAACAATCCAAGCGATGAGCAGACCCGATACAATTATGCTTTGGCTAAAGAATATCTGAAAAACAATCCTCCGAAACCGCCAAAAGACGACAAGAAAAAAGATAAGGATAAGAAAGAAAAAGACAAGGATAAGGAGAACCAGAAGAAAGACGGAGATAAGGACAATAAAGACGATAAGAAAGACGACAAAGACAAAGGCGACGATAAAAAAGACAAGCAGGACGGTAAAAATGATGAAGGGAAAAACGATAAGAATCCTGATCAGAAAGGGCAGCCTAAACCGCAGCCCGGCAATAGTCCGTCTAAGCAGCGAATAGAGAACCTGCTCGATGCAGTAAACAATGAAGAAAAGAAAATTCAAGAAAAGGTCAATGCCAAAAAAGTAAAAGGCAAGCCGGTTCAAACAGAAAAAGACTGGTAAGATGTTGATTGCGATGAGAAAATATATAGTAGCATTAATTTTGATCTGTTTCCAAGGTCTTTCCGCCCAGGTACAATTTGAGGCGAAGGTCAGTAAACAGACGCTTGGGCTTAACGAAAGGCTCCGTATCGATTTCATCATGAATGAAGACGGCGATAACTTCACGCCGCCTTCCTTTGAAGGGTTCCGTGTCGTTGGTGGTCCAAGCCAGCAGGTAAGCCAAACCTGGATCAATGGTAGGGCAACTTTTAATAAATCCTATATCTATATCTTGCTTCCGTTGCAAAGAGGAACGCTCACCATCAAGCAGGCAACAATAGAAATCAAAGGACAGACTTATAAAACAGCGCCAATAAAAATAAACGTAACAGCTCCGATTGATGAATCTAAAGACCCGAGCAGTCCGGATTATGTGCCAAGCGGAGGAATACATCTTATTGCTGAAATATCGAATACCAATCCGTATCTCAACCAGCCAATTACGGTTGTCTACAAACTGTATGTCAGCAATAATGTAAGCGTCAGGAACTGGAAAGAAATTGATAGCCCGAAATTCAACGATTTCTGGAGCCAGAATATCGACATCAAAAACCTTGTTGTTGAAAATGGAAAATACAATGGCGAAGACTATCGTTATGTAGTGCTCCGAAAAACGGTGCTATATCCTCAAAAGTCGGGCAGGCTGACTATCGAGCCGCTTTCATTGGATATTGTTGTTGATCAGCCTACTAATCGAAGAGATATTTTTGGAAGAGTTCAATTTGTTACTACCAATAAAACCGTTTCGGCAGGAAGCAAGGCTATTGCCGTAAAACCTTTGCCGGAAGCAGGAAAACCGCAAGATTTTACAGGAGCTGTAGGGAAGTTTGATTTTGTAGTCAAGCCATCTAAAACCGAATTAAGACACGGAGAATCATTGGATTTGGATATTAGCGTTTCCGGAAACGGAAACCTGAAATTATTCACTTTGCCAAAACCAATCGTGCCAAGTGCTTTGGAAATGTATGATCCGGTACACAGTGAGCAGGTTACGACGCCGCTTTCGGGAATGCAAGGAAAAATAGCAGACAAATACACAATTATTCCACAATATCAGGGTAATTATACTATCAAAGGATTAACGTTCTCGTATTTCGACCTGTCTACAAAAACGTATAAGACCATAACTTCAAATGACATAGTCATTAAAGTATTGGACGGTCCAACATCTTCAGATTCTTCTGTAGCAGCGACTCCTGGAACAACAACAAACAAGCAGGCTGTTAAAAGCACAAACCAATTCCGATTTATTGCGCTTACTACACAATTACAGTCAACCCATAAAGAACATTTCTTTGGGTCGGGATTATTCTATACGCTGTTATTCTTACCATTCCTTTTTATCCCGATAATTATTCTGGCTAAAAAGAAAAAAGAGGCTATCGATAGCGATGTTGTAGGAAACAAGAGAAAGATGTCGAACAGGCTGGCGAAAAAATACCTGTCTGAAGCTAAAAAACAGATTAATAACAAAGAGCCATTTTATATTGCTCTTGAAAAGGCATTACACAATTTCCTGAAAGCCAAATTGCATATCGAAACCTCTGAAATGAGTAAAGACAAGATACGTGAGATTCTTTTGGAGAGAAATGCCAAGCCGGAAACGATAAATGATTTTATAAACCTTACGGAAAACTGTGAGTTTGCACGATATGCGCCTTATTCAAGCGTAGCCATCCAGCAGGATTTTGACAAGGCCGTGACCGTTATTTCCGAATTGGAAAAACAAATCTAACCATTGATACTTCATGTAAGGATTGAAAATTGAACAAAAAATGAAAAACATAGTCTACATACTGTTGCTTTTTACCCAGTTTTTTTGGGCTCAGGACAATTTTGAGGCAGGAAACAAATTCTACCGTCAGGATAAGTTTGAAGAGGCTGTGAAAGCTTACGAAAGCGTTCTGAAAACAAAACAGCATTCGGCAGAATTGTATTATAATCTTGGGAATGCCTATTACAAGCTGAATAAGACGGCTCCGGCGATTTATAATTACGAAAAGGCGTTATTGCTTAATCCGAACTATTCAGATGCGAAAAATAACCTGCAATTTGCCCAAAATATGACAATTGATGAAATCAAGCCTGTGCAGGAAGTAGGATTCGGAAAAATCATTCGTGATTTTACATCTTCCTATACCTATGATGGCTGGGCAAAAATGGCTATTGGTTTTTCAGTAGTATTCCTGCTGTTTTTTATCGGATATTATTTTTCGGCTGCAACCTGGCTCAAACGTGTTTTCTTTGTTGGACTGTTTGTAGCATTGATTGCATTGGTCATAAGTGTTGCGTCTGCTATAGCCGAAAAATCACGATATGAAAATGATAAGCCGGCCATTATTTTTGCCGATACCGTAGGCATTAAAAATGAACCGAAAGAAAATGCAGACAATGCCTTTATGCTTCATGAAGGAACAAAAGTACAGATTATTGAAGCGCTCGATAATTGGAGAAAAATTAAACTAGCCGATGAAAAAGAAGGCTGGGTTAATAAAGAAGCTTTGAAAGAAATAAAATAGTTTGCAGGCTTCAGGTAGTAGATAGCAGGTAGCAGATATCAGGTTTTAGTCTGCCGTCTTGAATCTGTTGTCTGATATCTTACTTAGCCAGTCTGCAACCTGGAATCTGAAATCTAAAACTACTTCTTCAACTCATCGAACCATTCCTCAAAAACTGGGTAAATAAACTCTGAAATTTTTAGTATAGGATTGTAAAACAGTGAATCATCGAGTGTTTTCTTTTCCGCAAAAGTGTTGCTGGAATTGATTTTTTGGAACAATGACAGGGTAAAACTCAGCATCAGGCACATTTTCAATACGCCAAAAATTCCTCCTGCGATTTTATTCAGTAATCCCAGGCTTGCAAAATTGGCGATCGAAGTAAAGAATTTAGCCAGTAGTGAAATACCGATAACTACGCCTATAAAAGTCAGTACGAATGCCCAGATGGCAATGGTTTTTGGGTTCCAGGAAAATGCATCTGCAAGGAATTCAGCCGTAACGAAAGAAAACTTGATAGCAATATAAATTCCTAAAAGCAACGAAACCAAGGAAGCAAATTCTACAAAAAGGCCATTCCACAGCCCGCGAACTAATCCATAGACTAAAAAAACGCCTAAAATAATATCTAAAAGTCCCATCAAAAAATAATAAGCGGCCAAGATAGATGACTTTGCATAGAAAAACAAAAATCAAGAATGTATCTTTGCAGATTAAATTTACAGTTTATGAGAGGTAATCCTCTAACCATAACTTAAAAAACTAAGATTCAAATGTCTAGAGATATACAATTAAAAGAACGATGGGAAAAGGTTGTCAGCCGTTTATCTCATCAATTTGCCGAAGGCGATGACGAACTCGATTTAGATTCGATCATCTACCTTATCGGCGTACAGGAACTGGGAAAGGTCCATAATAAATTCAAAAAAGAGGAAAAGCTAAATCTGATGCATATTGCAATATGCCGTTTGCTTGAACCTTACGGATTCTATGAATTCGATTATTTTGATAATGACGGATGGCCACATTATAAGGTTAAGGAAGAATTGCCGCCATTGAAAGCAGGCGAACAATCCGTACTGATGAAAGAAGCCATCGTAAATTATTTTCTGGAAAGAGAATTTATCGATTAGAGATTGCTAAACGTTTGTTTAGAGCAGGCTATTTTCATGGAAAAATATTAAATTTGCACCTTTACTAAAGAAGATGATAGACAAGATTAAAGAATATATTGGCGAAGTAGAAGCATTTCAAACCCAAAATAAAGAGGAACTGGAAGCATTCAGGATAAAATTCCTGGGAAGCAAAGGCCTTATAAAAGATTTTTTCGCAGAATTCAAGAATGTTCCTAACGAACAGAAAAAAGAATTCGGGCAGGTTATCAATCAATTGAAAACTACTGCTGAAGATAAACTAAAATCAATTCAGGAACTGTTTGAAAGCAAAGAAGAAACCGTAGGCATATACGGCGATTTGACGCGTCCGGCTGAACCTTTGAAAATAGGTTCACGCCATCCAATTTCTTTGGTAAAAAACCAAATTATAGATATTTTCTCTAACATTGGTTTCAATGTTTCTGAAGGTCCTGAAATCGAAGACGACTGGCATAACTTTACGGCATTAAACCTTCCGGAATACCATCCGGCAAGAGATATGCAGGATACGTTTTTTATCCAGACTAATCCGGATATACTGTTGAGAACACATACATCATCGGTTCAGGTGCGTTATATGGAAGAAAACAAACCGCCAATCCGAACTATTTCTCCGGGGCGTGTTTTCAGAAATGAAGCCGTTTCTTCACGTTCGCACTGTATTTTCCATCAGGTAGAAGGTTTGTATATTGACAAAGACGTTTCATTTGCCGACCTGAAGCAGACGCTTTTATATTTCACAAAGGAAATGTTCGGCAAATCGAAAATCCGTTTGCGTCCGTCGTATTTCCCGTTTACCGAACCAAGTGCTGAGATTGATATCTACTGGGGATTAAAAACCGAAACCGATTACAGGATTACCAAAGGAACCGGTTGGTTGGAAATCGGAGGTTGCGGAATGGTTGATCCAAATGTGTTGAAAAACTGCGGTATTAACGCTGATGAATTTACAGGTTTTGCTTTTGGAATGGGCGTTGAAAGAATAGCAATGTTGTTGCACCAGATTGGCGACATCAGAATGTTTTATGAAAACGACGTACGATTCTTAGAGCAATTTAAGTCTTCTATTTAAGTCGTAAAGCCAATAAAGACAAAAGTCATAAAGTGATAAAGTCGAAAGTTGGAAAGTAAGTAGTCTTATTTTAGACGATTACTTTCCAACTATCCACTTTCAACTATCCACTATAAATTATCCCCTTTCCACTATGAAAAAAGATATCGTTATCCCAAAAGTAGAAAACGTTTTTCTGGCTGCCGTTCAGGAATGGAACGACGAGTTTATGGAAAAGGTTTGGTATGTCTATTTGGTCAATGATAGCGATTTTGATTTGGATAGCGTTATGGTCGTATCAAAGGCTTTTGGAACCATTGACGGAGAGATGAAAAAAACATCGCTTTTACGTCATGCATTCACGCAGGTTCCTGCTGTTTCTGTAGTAAAAGTAGAAATGGTTGAAAAGAGCGTTTTGGCTCTTAACAACGAATTCATGGTCACTTATTTTATCGGGAACACGCTATACGACAAGAAATTCATTTTCCGTACGAATACCATCAATGAGCGAGCCACAGAAGAAGTGCCTATTTTATTTGTAAACGGAGTTATCGTCAGATAAATCAGCCTTTCAAAATCTTAGCCTTTTCAGCATTGAACTCTTCCTGAGATAAAATTCCTGCATCCAAAAGCTCTTTTAGGTCTAACAAAGCTTGCTTTTTTGAAGCCATATCGACCGGAGCAGTAGCTGGCACGGTTTCCTTTTTCGAACTATTTGCATTAACGGTATTAGACGGACTGTATTTCAGCAACAATTCTGTAATTTCATTAAATCCCTTGATATTCGAATAGTCAATCGCTTTCTGTTCTTTTGCGTTTACTACCGAAGCATCTGCTTCTTGTTCCAATAGTAACTTTATCATATCTTTTTTCCCATTGGCGGCAGCATAATGCAAGGCAGTATTGCCACTTTCATCCTGGATATTTATATTGGCGCCTTTGTCTAAAAGTAATTTGACCATACTAACATGACCACTTTTAGAAGCAACATGTAATAGGCTTTCACCGCCATAACCATAGGTTGTATCTAAAGAAAAACTGCTGGAAATGCTAAGACTGTCTGCCGTTTCAACCCAATCCAGATAAGAATACATAGATGTTTCGTTTCCGGTTACTGGTTTTGAATAATTGACATCAACACCATTTGCGATGAAAAGATCAACAATCTCTTTTTGGTTGTTGGAACAGGCATACCAAACAGGTGATAATCCGTTTTTAGAAGAAACAAAAACATCGGCTCCCTTTTCCGTCAAAAGTTTGGTCAGCATCCGGTTGCTATCATAGCAGGCCAAAAGCAAGGCGCTTTCCCCTGAATGATTGATATGGTTAATAGCAGCGCCATTTTCTAAAAGCAATTCGACCATTGGCTGGTTTTTTGACTTTACGGCAAATAACAAAGGCGAATTGCCCTGCTTATTGGTCGTATTTATATTGGCTCCGTTTTCTAATAATTTTTTGACAATCGCTGCATTTCTCCAACTGGCCGCTATAAGAAGCGGTGTTTCTGCTTCGTTATTTTCTAGATCGGCATCCAAACCTTGTTCAAGCAGTTTTTCTAAAACCTCAATTTGTCCGGTTTGGGCTGTAAGATGCAAAAGGCTGTTTCCCTTGAAATCTTTACTGTCTGTTTTGGCTCCTTTTTCTAATAAGAATAATGCCGTCTGTTTTTGTTTCTGCAGGCAGGCAAAATAGAAAGGCGTTTCACCTGCATGATCGCCGTAATCAATATCTGAGCCTTCATCAACGAGTATCTTCACAAGGTCAAGATAACCATGATGGGCAGCATAATGTAATGCTGTTCGGCCTTTTTCATCGGTATATGTTACATCAACTTCTTTGTTGGCTAATAAAAGTTCGGCTATTTTTCTTTTTCCGCTTTCGCAGGCGATTATAAATGACATTGACATGATTTTTCTTTTTTGGATTAGGATTGCTTCATCAGCAGTTCGACAGTTTTTATTTTCAGGTTATCATCAGATGCCAGATCTAACGCTTTCTGGTCTTTATCGTTTGTGATGGTAACATCAGCACCGTTTTCAAGCAAAAGCTTTACTTTTCTGTACATTTCCTTTGCTTTTTCTGCATCGTAATTCACATTGTAGGCACAAACTTTATGCAATAATGTATTCCCGCTGTCATCTTGACGATTGATATCCGAGATCCCGATGTCGAGTATAGCCTGCAAGACTACTGGTTTTTTTTCGGCAACCAGATCAATAGGCGTAACGTCCCGACTATAGTAACTGCTAGCCTGATAAATATCGGCGCCATCTTCAATAAGTTTTCGCAATAATTCCAGACTTTTTTCTGAAGTGTCATACATCATTCTCATGTATTCAAACAACAATGTAACCTGGTCCTTGTTAAGAAGATCCAATTGCGGCATATCATAATTGCGGAGCTGGTCGTATAACCTCACGTCTAATTTATGGGCTACAGCGTAGAAAAAGGCTGTGTTTCCGTTTTTGTCAGCATGATTAGGATTTGCTCCATTTTGTAGAAGAAGTTCAATATATTCGTTTCTATTGAATTCTATAGCCGTAATTAGAGGTGTTTTCTGGACGATATCCTGAGCATTGACATCCAAACCTTCCCCAATCAGGAATTCGAGATAAGAAAGAGAAAGTTCCGGTTTCATCAGGTTGGTTTTAATAACCTGCTGCAGGAAGTTTTCTTCGGCGTTGTTTTTAAAGTTTACGTCGCATCCTGCTTCGACCAGTATTTTGATGCTTTCAAGACTGGCACCTTTTTCGAAAAAGTAGCCCAATAAGGTTTTGGCGCCAACTTCATCATTTATATTGTCAAATTTTGAAATAAATTCGCTGAAAAAGGTAAGCGATTCATCATCTGTTTGCAGTCCTCTTGTGACGCTTTGGAAAATGCTTTTATCAAAACTGTCAAATTCATAGACATCGGTCTCGATAACACCATTTTCTAAAAAGAGGTGGATGATTTCAAATTGTTTTTGCTGGAATAGCCGATCAAAAATGCTTGACTTGCTGTATTCGTTTAGTGTTTTTGGAAGTTTTTCGCCGTTGGCAATCTGGTCTAAAACCTCAGAGAATTTTCCCGAGTTTAAAAGTTGTTCTAACATAGGTTGTGTGGTTATTATTTATCATAATTACGAAAAATAATAACATCAGCCGAGAACTTTCACTTTATTTTCACAAATAGACTATTTTTCTTCCTTTACAGGGAAAGCCAAAGAAGCGAATACAGATAAGATCAACACGCTTCCTACTACTGTCAGAGAAGCAGGCGAAGAAATGTGATAGAAAGGCTGTATCAACATTTTTACACCTATAAAAGCCAGGATGATTGCCAATCCATATTTTAATCTGCTGAACATATACATAAAGTTAGCCAATAGGAAATACAAAGCTCTTAATCCTAAGATGGCAAAGATGTTTGAAGTATACAAGATAAAAGGATCATTTGGCGCTATGGCAAAAATTGCCGGAATAGAATCGACCGCAAAAATCAAATCCGTAAATTCAATAACAGCCACAACAACCAAAAGCGGTGTCGCCATTTTGATTCCGTTCTCTACTGTGAAAAACTTATCACCGTCATAATTTTCAGAAACTTTGAAGAAACGGTGCACCAATTTGGCCCCCGGACTTTTCGTAAAATCCTTGTTTTCGTCGTTGTCTTCTTTTGAAAACCATGATTTGAATCCCGCAAATACAAGGAAAAATCCAAAGACAGATAATACAACATTGATACTGACCAGTTTTCCAAAAATTTCCATCTCAGGAAGATAGGTCATGTTGATAAGCTCCACACCCGAGAAAATAAAAATGGCCCGGAAAACCAAAGCTCCAATGATTCCCCAAAATAAGACTTTATGGTGCAAATGCTTTGGAACATTAAAAAATCCAAAAACCAGAATAAAGACAAAAAGATTATCAACAGAAAGTGCTTTTTCAATCCAGTAAGCCGATTGGAACTGCGTAAACTGTTCTATCCCCATCAAATAATAAATCACGCCGCTGAAGCCCATGGCTAGCGAAATCCACACGATTGACCAGATAGCCGCTTCTTTGTTAGAAACAACATGGCTTTTTTTGTTGAATACTCCTAAATCAAGAAGCAACATAATGATGATTACAACAGAAAATGCCGTTAGGATTCCGGGATGGTTAATCAGGTGATCGACGTGGTTGTCTTGCATGGCAGGAATTAATTAAGTTTTTCAGTTAGCTTTTTAAATACTTTTTTAGGTTCTTTTCCTTCATATAGGATGCTGTAAACAGCATCAATGATTGGAGTTTTGGCACGTAAGCCCTGATTGAGTTTATAGGCGCTGTTGGTGGCATAATAACCTTCCGCAACCATGCTCATTTCCATCATAGCCGATTTTACGGTATAGCCTTTCCCAATCATGTTTCCAAACATCCTGTTTCTGGAAAATATAGAATATCCTGTAACCAATAAATCGCCCAAATAGGCAGAATCATTGATGTTTCGTTTCATTTTATGGACTTTTCGGATGAATTTTTTCATCTCACGTATCGCATTGCTCATCAGCAACGCCTGGAAGTTATCTCCATAGCCTAATCCATGCGCCATTCCGGCTGCGATAGCATAAATGTTTTTTAGCATGGCAGCATATTCTGTTCCGATAATATCGTCAGAAATCTTCGCCTTGATGTAGTTACCGCTAAGGTTGTTTGCCATGATTTTTGCTTTTTGCGAATCACCGCAAGCAATCGTCAGGTAAGAAAGACGCTCCATAGCAACTTCTTCAGCATGACAAGGCCCGGTTATGACTCCGATACTGTCATAAGGAATGTTGTATTTTTCATGAAAATGCTCTCCGACAATCAGGCTGGTTTCCGGAACAATACCTTTGATGGCAGAAAAAATAATTTTCCCATCCAAGTTTTCTGTAAGATGCTCCAATTCGCCGCTTAAAAAAGCAGAAGGAATAGCAAAAATAATATAATCGGCGTATTGCACAGCCTCGTTTATATTGCTGGTAAGTTTTAATTTTTTAGTGTCAAATTCAACAGAACTCAAATAATTGGGATTGTGTTTGAATTTTTTGATGTGTTCAATTGCACTTTCATTTCTCATATACCACGCAATCTCAGTGAGATTCACGCAAAGCATTTTTGCAATTGCTGTGGCCCAGCTTCCGCCGCCAATTACGGCAAATTTTGGATGTTCATTCATTTTGCTTCGTTTGTTTGCCAAAAATACTCAAATTAGTGGTAATCGGAAATTAATTTCGACCCTCTATTGTCTTTTTTGTCAGAAACCTACACCATAAAACAGGCGCAGATATAATTTTAACTTAAAATTATGATTATCAATGCAATGCAATGCCCGTGTTGCCGTTATTGATATTGAGTTGGTTAGATTACAATACACGTTGAATGATAATACCTCCGCGTATTATTAAGTTAGTTAAGATTTGTTTTTGGTGTTTTGAAAAAGGCACTCTTGAAAATTACTTTCAGGAGTGCCTTTTGACTTTTAAATGCATTGCTATTAGTAGCTCATCTCAACAATACTCTTTACTTTTTCAGGAGTAATATTTTTCTTTTCTCCTAAGCCTTTCCAGCCTCTTTCTTCAAATCGTTTGGCAATGAAGTCGGCCGTTTTTTCGTAATCTTGTGTGTATTCAGACAATTTGGTCTGCATTCCCATTCGGTGGAAAAATTCGACAGTTTTTTCAATGGCTCCTATAGCCATATCCTCTACAGTAGCATCAGCAACATTCCAAACCCTTTTGCCATATTGTGCCAGTTTATCTTTTTTGGTTTCAAACATGACGCGGTAAAGATTCGGGCCAATAATAGCCAATGTTCTGGCATGGTCAATTTCAAATAAGGCAGTCAGCTCATGTCCAATCATATGAGTTGCCCAGTCCGTAGGAACACCTTTTTGGATCAGTCCGTTTAATGCCATCGTACAGCTCCACATATAGTTAGATGCGAGTTTATAGTCGGTTGGGTTTTCAACAACTTCCGGTCCGATTTCGATTAGGGTTTGCAAAATTCCTTCTGAAATTCTGTCCTGTAACAAAGCATCGTGCGGATAGGTAAGATACTGCTCAAGTACGTGCGTATAAGCATCAACGATACCGTTTTGGATTTGTCTCTTTGGCAATGAAGCAACGACTTCAGGATCGCAGATTGAAAATTTAGGGAATAAAGCAGGGCCGCCAAATGAAAGTTTTTCCTGGGTTTCATTGATTGTGATTACAGCTCCCGAATTCATTTCGCTGGCCGTTGCCGGAAGCGTAAGCACTGTTCCGAATGGAACGGCATTGTCAAGAATCCTAATTCCTTTTTGCAGTATATCCATCGGTTTCCCGTCAAAATTTACGGCAGCAGAAATAAACTTGGTTCCGTCAATTACAGATCCTCCACCTACGGCCAATATAAAATCCAGTTGTTTTTCACGGATGATTTCTACAGCTTTCATCAAGGTTTCGTAACGTGGATTGGGTTCAATTCCTCCAAATTCGGTGATGTCATAGCCATGCAGCGCTTTTCTGACCTGATCATAAACGCCATTTTTGAAGATGCTACCACCACCATAAGTGATTAATACTTTGGCCTCTTTTGGAATGAGGTCTGAAATTTTTGCGATTTGTCCTTTGCCAAAAACAAGTTGGGTAGGATTATATAATTCGAAGTTCAGCATGATTTTAAAATTTTATGTAAAATTACAAATCCGCCAGGCGAAAAAGTGGTAAAGGTCTGTTAAGAAAATAACCTGAAAACGATATAAGAATGCTGCTTTATGGCAAACAATTTTTATATTTGTGTAAAAATTACGCATTTATTATGTCGCCAATTCAAAATATACGAGTAGCTGTTGATGCCATTGTTTTTGGTTACCAAAACAATAAGCTTTATGTACTTCTGATACAGCAAAAATTTGGTTCAGAAAAAGCCTATTGGGCTTTGCCTGGAGGTTTGGTAAAAGAAGAGGAAACATTAAAAGAGGCTGTACAGCGGGAACTGCAAGAAGAAACCAATGTGGCTATTAATTATTTTGAACAGCTTTATACTTTTGGCGATGACATACATCGTGATTCCAGAAACCGTGTAATTTCTGTAGCCTATTTCGCTTTGGTCGACTCCTCAAAATTTGATATTAAGGCAGATTCTGACGCAGAAAAAGTGAAATGGTTTGAGATAAAAGCCGTTCCCCAACTCGCTTTCGATCATAATTTGATATTGAATAAAGCAGTAGAAAGAGTAAAAGCAAAATTGACTTACCAACCTGTAGGTTTTGACTTGCTTCCAGAAGAATTTATGTTTTCGGAACTTGAAAATTTATATTGCACCATTTTAGAAAAGGAAATCGACAGAAGAAATTTTCGCAAGAAGATTTTAAGCTTCGGGATTATTGAAGAAACCGAGAAGTTCTCACCTGTAAAAAGCGGTCGTCCAGCCAAGCTTTTCAAATTCAATAAGCAAAAATACCACAACCTTGAAAAAGAAGGTTTTCACTTCGAAATAAAATTTGCGTAAAATTTACACTAAATAATTTGACCGTTATGTTTTTTGTTTTATATTTGCGTAATAATTACACAAACTAAAAAACATGATACTCAATTTAGATACCCATTTCAATCCTTTTCCAGGCAAAAGAGAAATACAGTTCCAAAGTTTTACTTTTTCAGGAGGTGAGCCACATATCAAGATCAATCCTGATTTTGATGTTTCAGAACCGGTAACGATTACACATCGAATCAATTCTTTTAATGATTTTGGCTTGCTATTGTTGGCAATCGATGCATTGAAAAGAATGGATGTAAAATTGATAAATGTCTTTATCCCATATTTTCCGGCTGCAAGACAGGATCGTGTGATGATTTCTGGTGAACCATTGTCTGTAAAGGTTTATGCGGACATTTTGAATAGCCTGAAACTAAATAAAGTTACTGTTTTTGACGCACATTCTGAAGTAACTCCGGCGTTACTTGATAATTGTGAAGTGATTCCAAACCATGCTTTTATTGCAGAGGTTTTGAAAAAAATAGGGAAGGAAGTAAAATTGATTTCTCCGGATGGTGGTGCTTTGAAAAAAATCTATAAAGTTTCTGAATATTTAGGCGGTGTTGAGGTAGTGGAATGTAGTAAAAGCCGTGATGTAAAGACCGGAAAATTATCTGGTTTTAAAGTCTACAATGACGACCTTGAAGGAATGGACTGTTTGATTGTAGATGACATTTGTGACGGAGGCGGCACCTTCGTTGGACTTGCCGAAGAATTAAAAAAGAAAAATGCTGGAAAATTATATTTAGCCGTAAGCCACGGAATTTTCAACAAAGGATTTGATGTTTTTCAAAAAGATTTCGAGAAAATATTTACGACAAATTCTTTTAGGGAATTTGACAATGAGATGGTAGAGGTGGTAAAATTAAAAATAGAATGAAAACACAAACATTATATCGTCCGGTTGGATTAAGAGAGATGGAGCTGATTGCTGAAAGCAATTATAAAAAATTCCCTCCCAGATTAGAATGGCAGCCTGTTTTTTATCCGGTTTTAAATCAGCAATATGCAGAGCAAATAGCAAACGAATGGAATACGCCAGATGAATTTTCAGGATTTTGCGGTATCGTGACTGTTTTTAAGGTTGATGAAGGCTATATTCAAAAATTTGAAATTCAAAACGTTGGAGATAATTCACATAATGAGCTTTGGATTCCTTCAGAAGAATTAGAAGTTTTTAATGAGTATATAAAAGGAGAAATAGAAATTGTAAATGTCTTTTTTGGAGCGAATTATAAGGCTTCTACAAACAAGGATTTAAATATAAAAATAGAAAAGTTTAGGTAATGGAAATCGAAGTTATTCAAGACGATATTACCGAAATTCAAACTGATGCCATTGTAAATGCAGCAAATACTTCCCTTTTGGGCGGGGGTGGAGTTGATGGTGCCATCCATAGAAAAGGCGGAAAACAAATTCTCGAAGAGTGTATTGCTATCAGGAATAGGCAGGGCGGTTGTGATGTAGGCCAAGCCGTAATTACGACAGCGGGAAATTTGCCATCCAAATTTGTAATCCACACCGTTGGGCCGGTTTGGAATGGAGACAAAGAAGAAAAGGAAAAACTCCTGGCTGATTGTTATAAAAACAGTCTGGAATTAGCGCTTAAGAATACAATCAAAACAATTGCTTTTCCGAATATTAGTACAGGAATTTATCATTTTCCTAAAGATAAAGCTGCAGAAATTGCAATCCAGACAATAAAAGAATTCTCTCGAAAAGAAGAATTCGAAAAGATAATCTTTGTCTGTTTTGATGAAGAGAATTATAACTTATACAAAGATTTATTGACTTAGGATAATCAATCGAAAAAGGACGAAATTAAGACCAATAAACAATGAAAGATATTGAATATAAAAAAGGAGATGCAATTAACCCTATAGTCAATGGGAATAAGATAATTGTTCACATTTGTAATGATATTGGCGGATGGGGAAAAGGTTTTGTGATGGCCATTTCAAAAAAATGGAAAGGACCGGAAAATAAATACAGAGAATGGTATAAATCTAAAGAAAATTTTAACCTTGGAGAAGTCCAATTTGTACAAGTCCAGGAAGATTTGTGGGTTGCGAATCTAATAGGGCAGCATAAAATAAACAAAGATGAAAACGGTAATGCACCGATAAGATATGATGCAGTTGAAAGTGGATTGAGCAAGGTTGCAGATTTTGCACACGAAATAAATGCTTCTGTTCATATGCCTAGGATAGGTTGTGGTTTAGCAGGAGGAAAATGGGAAATGATTGAACCCATTATTGAAAAGACAATTTTAAAGAAAGATATTAATACAACAGTTTACGATTTTTAAAAAATAATAGCGATGAACCCACTCTTATTAACAGACGGATACAAAGTCGATCACAGAAGACAATATCCAGAAGGAACAACATTAGTTTATTCTAACTGGACACCTAGAAAATCAAGAATTGAAAATATAGATGAAGTAGTGTTTTTCGGATTGCAGTACTTTATCAAGAAATACATCATTGAAGATTTTGAACGGGACTTTTTTAAGCAGTCAAAAGAAGAAGTCGTGAGAAAATATGCCCGAAGAATCAATAATTATTTAGGCGAAAATCAAGTCGGTACAAAACATATTGGAGATTTGCATGATTTAGGATACATTCCTATGGTTTTTAAGGCTTTGCCTGAAGGAGCAAGTGTTCCTGTCCGTGTGCCGATGTTTACGATGTACAATACGAAACCGGAGTTTTTCTGGCTGACTAACTATTTTGAAACCTTGCTTTCTGCCGTAATTTGGTTGCCTTGCAATTCGGCAACCATAGCAAAACAATACCGAAAAGTTTTGGACCGTTTTGCAGAAGAAACTTCTTCTGTGCCGGAATTTGTAAACTGGCAGGCACACGATTTCTCTATGCGGGGAATGGGTGGAGTGGAAGCGGCAGTGACTTCTGCAGCAGGACATTTGCTGAGTTTTACGGGTACTGATACGATTCCGGCAATTGATTTTTTTGAAGAATATTATTATGCAAATTCTGATAATGAA
This sequence comes from uncultured Flavobacterium sp., assembly GCA_964518395.1. GTDB lineage: Bacteria > Bacteroidota > Bacteroidia > Flavobacteriales > Flavobacteriaceae > Flavobacterium. The sequence goes on along the minus strand of CAZFGA010000011.1, from coordinate 91,297 downwards.
CTTATTGGTGGTTCGGTAGCAGCTACTGAACATTCTGTTATGTGTATGGGAACTACAGAAGGCGAGTTTGAAACCTTTGAGCGACTGATTACAAAAGTATATCCAAAAGGTATTGTTTCTATTGTTTCTGATACCTGGGATTTATGGAAGGTTTTGACAGACTATTTGCCAAGACTTAAAAATGATATCATTTCCAGAGAAGGAAAAGTAGTAGTTAGACCGGATAGTGGAGATCCTATTCATATCTTATGCGGTAATCCTTATGGAAAAACGGATGAAGAAAGAAAAGGAGTGATAGAGCTGTTATGGGATGTTTTTGGAGGAACTACCAATGAAAAAGGCTATAAAGAACTGGTGCCTCAAATAGGAGCGATTTATGGCGATAGTATCACTGTTGAACGAGCAACGAAAATCTGTGAAAAGCTAAAAGAAAAAGGCTTTGCTTCAACCAACGTGGTTTTGGGAATAGGATCGTTTACCTACCAATACAATACCAGAGATACTTTTGGTTTTGCGATGAAAGCTACTTATGGAGAAGTAAACGGAGAAGGAAGGGCAATTTTTAAAGATCCGATTACAGATGACGGAACAAAAAAATCAGCAAAAGGATTAATGAAGATTGAATTGGAAAACGGAACCTATAAGCTCATAGATCAGGTTTCCTGGGATGAAGAAAGAAAAGGCGAACTAAAAGAAGTTTTCAGGGATGGGAAACTGCTTGTCAATCATTCTCTTGATGAGATTCGGGAGACGATTAAAAAATAATAAAATAAAAAGCCTAAACGATACAGTTTAGGCTTTTTATTTCATGGAATTATTTTCGCAGCGATTTCAATTCTTTTAAAATAGCTTCCCCGACACCTTTTGCAGATTGCGGATTTTGACCTGTTACCAGTCTTCCGTCAATCGTAACATGTGGTTGCCATAATCCTGATTTTTCAAATTTTGCCCCACGTTCAATCAGTTTTGTTTCTAACGCAAATGGCACGACCTTTTCTAATTTAACTGCAATTTCTTCTTCATTGGTAAAGGCATTTACTTTTTTGCCGTCTACTAGATACTTGCCATTGCTTAATTTAATGTTTACTAATCCGGCTGGTCCGTGGCAGACCGCACCAACAACACCATTTTTCTCATAAATGGCAGTAGCTATTTTAGCAATTTCTGCATTTTCAGGAAAATCCCACATGGCACCATGTCCACCGGCATAATAAATAGCGACATAATCATTTGGATTTACCTCTGATGGTTTCATCGAATTATTGATTTTGTTGTGGTAAACAATATCATCCCAAAATTGCTTGTTAATAGGATCATTCAAGTCAAAACCGTCAACAGGTGGTGTTCCGCCTTTTGGGCTTACAAAATCGATTGTATAGTCGTTTTTTAATGCTTCCCAAGCATGAGTAACTTCTCCAAGATAATAGCCGGTTGGTTCGCCCGTGTTTCCTTTTTTGTCATGGCTCGAAACCACGAATAAAATTTTCTTTTCCATCTTTTTTAATTTTTTAGTTTGTGCGTTTGCTAAATCAGGGCTTAAGAAAAGGGCAAAAAATGCAATAACCATCAAACCCGGAGTGATTATTTTTTTCATAACGAATGTTCTTTAGAATTAAGTTACAAAATTCAGAAGAAATTTAGGGTCTGAAAAGGTAAAAAGTCACCAATTTGAAGTGACAATTGTCACACTTACGAACTAAAACGGCTTAATGTTTCTCGGGAAACACCAAGATAGGAGGCGATGAGTTTTTTAGGGACTTTTTGGAATAAGGCAGGATAGAGTTGTAGTAATTTTTCATAACGTTCCTGCGGATTGTTATTGAGCATAGATAAGATTCTCTGCTGTAGGGCGATATATCCGGAATTGGATTTTCTGCGAAAAAAATGCTCAATCTTATGCATTTCAGAGCAGAGTTTTTCGCGGTTGTATAGTGAAAGGCAAAGTACTTCTGTATCTTCTATACAGTCTATATTGAGAGTGGCTTTTGTCTGGTTGAAATAAGCGTTGAAATCACAAATCCACCAATCGGGAAGCGCAAATTGAAGAATATGTTCTTTTCCGTCCTGGCTGACATGATAGGCTTTTAGGCAACCGTCTAAAACAAAGAAATCGTTAGGAACATCTTCGCCTTCCTGGATTAAAAATTGATGCTTTTTGTATTTTTTAGGAGTAAAATGAGACAGTATATAATCGAATTCGCCATCAGTTAGCGGCGTGATTTTCTCGATTTGCTGACGTAATAGTTGACTCATTTTTTTAGCCTTTATAATCGGCGGTTAAAATCTACTTTTTGTAAAATAAATTATGATCGATATAATCCCATACTTTTTCAGGAAGCATAGGTCTTGCATTTTTTCCGTTTTTGATACTTTCCCGAATTTTAGTTGAAGAAATTTCGACTACCGGAGCGTCAATGACATGGATTTTTGGATGCCCTGTAAATTCCGGACTGATAATCTCATCTGAAATTCTAGGATAAACATAAATATCATGATTCTGAAGGATAACATCATAGTTTTTCCACTTATGGAAAGAGTTGAGGTTATCTTCGCCCATGATTAAAGAAAATTCATATTGGGGAAACTTTTCCTGAAGATAAGCTAAGGTATTTACCGTATAATTAGGTTGTGGCAGCTTAAATTCAATATCGGAAGGTTTTAATTTGGGATAGTCTTCTGTTGCCAGAAAAACCATCTGTAGCCTGTGATGATCTTCTAAAAGCGTGTTTTTCTTTTTTAAAGGATTATGTGGCGTCACAACCATCCATACCTGATCCAAATCTGAGAATTCAGCCATATGGTTGGCAATAATCATATGACCTACATGGATTGGGTTAAACGTTCCGAAGTATAATCCTATTTTCATTTGTTAAGGCTCTAAGTGACTAAGGTTCTGAGTTGCTAAGGTCCTTAGAGCCTTAATGCCTCAGCACCTCATTAAATCATTTTCAAATAATCGTAAACCAACTTATAAGCGTCGTTTTTCGCTATTTCAAGATCGTAATTTTTCAGGATTACGTCAAATTCTTCAGCTTTGGCAATTTCTTTCTCGGCTTTGGCAATACGCATCTGTATTTTTTCGTCTGTTTCGGTTTGACGAAAACGGAGTCTTCTTTCCAGTTCTTCTACAGATGGAGGGCTTACAAATACGGCTAAAGTCTGTTTTGGGTATTGTTTTTTTATATTCAGGCCACCAATCACATCAATATCAAATATGACATGTTTTCCGTCAGCCCAGATTCGTTCCAGTTCGCTTTTCAGCGTACCATAATAATTGTCTTTATAAACTTCTTCGTATTCGACAAAAGCATTTTCTTCTATTTTTTTCTGGAATTCTTCAGCAGATAGAAAATAATAATCCCTGCCGTTGATTTCTTCTCCTCTTTTTTCGCGCGAAGTTGCCGAAATAGAAAAATCCAGGTGCAGTTCTTTTTGAGCTAAAAGATATCGTACTATCGTAGTCTTTCCAGAACCGGAAGGAGCCGAAAATACTATTAATTTGCCATTATTCATTGTTGCGTTGTTGTTTGTTTTTACAAAACGTTCAAGACTTGTTCTTTAATTTTTTCCAGTTCGTCTTTCATCTGGACGACAAGCTTTTGCATTTGTGCATGGTTGGATTTGGAACCCATTGTATTGATTTCTCTACCTATTTCCTGAGTAATAAAGCCTAGTTTTCGACCGTTGGCCTCATTCCCGGCCAATGTTTCCATGAAATAATTCAGGTGGTTTTCCAAACGTACTTTTTCCTCTGTAATATCGTATTTTTCAAGATAGAAAATAAGTTCCTGCTCAAAGCGATTTTCGTCAACATTGACATTTAGTTCTTCGATAGCGGTTTTCAGACGGTTTTTTACCGTTTCAATTCTTTCGCCATCTAAAGCCACTGTCTCTTTCATCAACGAAAGAATGTTGCCAATTCTGATAAGAAATTCTTTTTCGAGCGCAATACCTTCCGAAGTTCTGAATTCCTGAATGTTTTTCAATCCCTGGTCAATAACACCTTGTATAATTTTCCATTCGTTTTCGTCTAATTCCTCACGCTCGGTTTTTAGCGCATCCGGCATTCTGACAGCCATTTTTAGCAGTTCCGTATCATCACCGTCAACAACTTGTCTCAGTTGATTGATATAGGCTTTTACGATAGGCACATTAATTTTGGACGAAGTCTCTTCGCCGGTAATTTCTATAAATAAAGAAAAATCTACTTTTCCTCTTTCTAATTTCTGAGCAATCTGATTTCGGAGCGTCAATTCCATTTCGCGATAAACATAAGGCGTCCTCACATTCAAATCCAAACTTTTGCTGTTTAAGGATTTGATTTCAACGGTAATTTTTTTGTTAGGCAATTGCAAAGTTGCTTTGCCGAAACCAGTCATTGATTGTATCATATTCCAATTTAAATAGCTACAAATGTAATAAAAAGTATTGAGTCCGTTTTCAGACGCTTGAAATTAGATTCTTATAAAATCAAGGATTTGAATTAGTTTGTTAGTACGGTTTTTTTCTTTTGCGTTACGAGGTAGATACCAAGGAAAATCATTCCGGCCGAAATTATCTTGATCAGGCTCAATTGGTCTTTCCCTAAACCGATAGCAAACAGGGTTGCAAAGAAAGGCTGCAGGTAGATAAAAACGGCAACAATCGTAGGTTTGAGTTCTTTCATTGAAAGAAGATTCAACAGATAGGTCAGGAATGTTGATATTACAACAACAAAAAGGATTTTAGCATATACAGACGTTGGAATAAGGGCCCATTCTATTTCCTGAACCTGTTTCCATCCAAAAGGCAGCACCATAATAAATCCGAAAAGATAAATCCATTTCACGAATGAAAAAGCGCTGTATTTTTCCATCAGTTTTTTGACAATAATCAGGTAAAAACCATAAGAAACGGCATTGACAAAAACCAGAAAATTGCCCCACATGGCATTGGAAGCATTACCTACGCTTTTACCGTATAAAATCAACAGTAAAGTTCCTGCCAATCCCAATATAATTCCAAAAGCTTTCCATTTCAGAATTTTTTCCTTCATGATTATGGCAGAAAGAACCAGTACAATCATGGGTGTTGTAACCATAATTACCGAAGCCATAATGGGCGAGGTAAGGCTTAAACCTTCAAAAAAAGTAAGCATATTAAAAGCCACTCCAAAAAATGCAGAAGCAATGATTCTTGGAAAATCATTCAAGGCAATTTTTTCTGTTTTTACAAAAAGGGCGACCAACCAGAACAGCAATGCTGAACCACCAACCCGCAAGACAATAAATCCGAAAGGTTTGACAAACTCCGGCATTACATCTTTGGCAATTGTAAATGTCACGCCATAAATAATTGAAACCATTAGAGCGCCTAGTAAGGCCCAATTTCGGGTAGACATCTTAAGAAAGAGCTTTGGTCACTTCAAGGATGTTCTTCTGGCTGTTCCCGATATAGATTTTTCCGTCAATGATAAAAACCGGACGGCTTAAAAAAGTATAATGTTCCAGAAGGTATTTTTTGAAATCGGCTTCCTGCAGGTTTTTGTTTTTCAAATCTAACGATTTGTAAAGCTGTGCCTTTTTGCTGAAAAGTGCTTCATAGCTTCCCGATAGCTTGTGCATTTCTTCTAATTCTGCTTCTGTAATAGGATTTTGACGGATGTCATGAAATTCCAATCTGTCCGTATTTGGAAGCGATTTTATGATTTTTCGGCAGGTATCGCAAGAGCTTAAGTAATATATTTTATTGTTCATTTGAGTAAAATTTAATAGCACAAAGAAAAATCATTTAAAGTTTAAAAGCTGTATTTTTATCAAAATTATTGGCAAATTATAAATATGAAATTTAAGATTATTTACACACCCATTTTGGTAGGGATTATGGCAATTTTATTTGGTTGTACTAAGAAAGAAACTATTGACCTGAATCTTAAATTTAAGACAGGTGAAGTAGAAAGAGTCTATGCGGCTACAATAGTGAAAGGCGGCCCTATGGAGTATCAAAGTATTGTAGAAATGAGATTCAAAACAGAAGCTGTGAAGCCTGACAGAAATGTGATCGATGTAGAAGTTGTCAGAATGAGCTCAGATTCTAATGCTTTTGGTGAAAGAGAGGGTTACGATTCTAATAAAGATGTTAGCAAAATGACCGAAGAAGAAAAAAGCATGCATCAGGATATGCAACAAGTATTGAATCGGTCTTTTTTAATTTCTATAAATAACAAAGCAAAAGTAATAGAGCCCTTCAAAAGCAAAAATGGCGACAGGCATACGCTAACGGAGCAGATTATTGACATTTCTAATGTCTACATTCCCTTTCCTGATGAAGCTGTTGGAATGGGCTCAGAATGGGAAGCAGAAAGGGAAGAGGTATTGACAAAAATAAAAACCGTGTCAACTTATAAAATAACGGAAATTAATGACAAGCAGATTGTTGTTTCTGTAGCTTCGAAAATAACCGGCATGGCAGGTTTTGTTGATAATAAGGCAAAGGGACAATATGTTTTGGATAGAAAAACATGTAAGCTGATAACTGGAGATTTCTCTATGAGTTTGGAAGACAAAAGACAAGTGTTTTTTAAATTCCGCTCCATCCCTGATTAGAAAAAGCTAAAAACACAATTTCAAAAACAACTTTTTTAATTAATAAATACCATGCAAGAAGCATTTAAGATCACTATGCAAAACAGAAAAGTCCTGGAGGACTATCTGCAAAACTACTCGTTGGAACAATTAAACAAAGTTCCAGAAGGTTTTAATAACAATCTGATCTGGAATATAGGGCATATTATTGTCGTACAGCAGTTATTGGTTTATAAATTGTCGGGACTTCCTACGATGATTCCAGATGAAATGATTGCCAAATACCAAAAAGGAACCCGTCCTGAAACCGATGCAACGCAGGAAGAAGTCGATGAGATTAAACGATTACTTTATGTGACCATTGAAAAAACCCAAGCTGATTTTGACAACCATATTTTTAAAGCCTACCATGAATTCACAAATAACCTAGGATTTACAATCCGAAGTGCTGAAGGAGCTGTTGCTTATAATTATTATCATGAAGCCATGCATTTGGGAATGATGATGAGCATTCGCAAATTCGTATAACATTTTTATTTGATAATAAGATAGTCATTTAGTTGGTCGTAAGGCAGCAGCAGCTCTTTAGGGCCATCAGCATAAGAAGCAATTTCGTAGGTGTTATAATATAGCAGCAGTCCTTTGGGCGTAAAGAAAATGCTTTGCGGAAGGTCAAAAACCTCATTTTCAAACATCAGTCCTGTCGCATTTATGGCACCTGCGGGAATCTTATATTTTTTTCGGAATTCCTTTTCAGCAAAAGCCTTAAAGCCGGCTTCGTCTTTCAGGAAGTCTTTTCGGGTCAATTCTTTTCCTGTTTCAGGATTGAAAAGCAATGAACGGTTTCCTTCATAACCATGAGCACCACCAGTATAGGTATAGTGGTGTAATTTGATATTTAGAACCTTGTCTGAAGTATAATCTACTTTGGCGTCTATTTTTGCTTCCCAGCCTAAAGTTTCATCAGGAAATTCTTTTTTCAGTTCTTCATACGAATTGATAAAAGAAGTCATGATTTCTTCATAAGTTTTCCCGTTGTATGGCTTTTCGCCAAAATAAACAATACCGCGAACGGTATTGAAGATTTTCTTGTTGATACTGTCAGCCACTACAGGAACAGCAGAAGCTTCCGGAATCGTTATTTTTACTTCAGCACAAAGGTCACCCTTGCAAGGCAGTGTTGTTTTCTTTTCAAAGGTTTTGGATTGGAAATCAACTGTTTTTAGTTCTGATCCTTCTTTTTTGTCCTTTTGGCAGCTTGCAAAAGCTAGCGGCAGTGCGAGAAATAATAATAGACGTTTCATGATGGCTGTGTTAATTATTTATAAATATAGCGTTTTTAGAATAAAATTAAAAGGTAAATTTGTCCAAAATATTGATACTTAAATAATCATTTATATGAAATTTAACACTAAAGTGATCCATGGCGGACAGCATCACGATCCCAGCACGGGAGCTGTAATGCCGCCAGTTTACCAGACTTCTACCTTTGTACAGTCAAGCCCTGGACAGCCTATTGGAGATTATGAATACAGCAGAGCAGCCAACCCAACGCGTACAGCTTTGGAGAATGCTTTGGCAAGTATTGAAAACGGAACAAAAGGGCTTGCTTTTTCTTCTGGATTAGCAGCTACAGATTGCGTTTTGAGATCTTTTAAAACTGGAGATGAGGTTATTGCCATGGACGATTTGTATGGCGGAACTTATAGAATGTTTACGAGAATTTATAAAAACTCAGGCATCAAATTTCATTTTGTTGATATGAACGATTTGGAGAAATTCAAATCATTAATCAATGAAAATACAAAATTGGTATGGGTAGAAACGCCAACCAATCCGTTGATGAAACTGGCAGATATTGAAGCCATTGCCAAAATAACAAAAGAACACAAACTGCTTTTTGCTGTCGATAATACTTTTGCTACTCCTTACCTGCAAAAACCATTGGATTTGGGAGCAGATATCGTTATGCATTCTGCAACAAAATATTTGGGTGGACACTCTGATGTTATTGCTGGTGCTTTGGTTGTGAAAGATGAGGCTTTGGCTGAACAATTACATTTTCAGCAATTTGCTACAGGTGCGACATTGGGCCCGCAGGATTCTTTCTTGGTACTTAGAGGAATCAAGACGTTGCATTTAAGAGTTCAAAGACATTGTGAGAATGGAGCAAAGGTTACGGAATTTTTGAATAACCATCCAAAAGTCAAAACAGTATTTTATCCTGGATTGGAATCACACCCGTTCCACGAAATAGCCAAAAAGCAAATGAAAAACGGTTTTGGAGGTATGGTATCTTTTACTTTCGAATCAGGAAAAAAGGAAGATGCAGTCCGTTTCCTGGAAAAACTACAAGTATTTACCTTGGCTGAGTCTTTAGGTGGTGTTGAATCGTTGGCGAACCATCCGGCTCTGATGACACACGCTTCCATTCCGGAAGATAAAAGAAAAGAAATAGGAATTTCAGACGATTTGGTTCGTTTGAGTGTGGGTATTGAAGATATCGACGATCTGATTGAAGACCTTAAACAGGCATTGCAATAAAATGAAAAGTCCCGATGAAAATCGGGACTTTTTTATTTAAGATGTAATTTTAATTCAAATAGTAGATATATCCTACGTTAAACCATACCAGCCAGTCATTGGCTTTGTTTTCTGAATAGCGGGCCGGATCAGGTCGTAATCCGTCAACCCAGTCAGAAAAATAATACTGGAACCTCAAATCCACCATCAAATCGGATATTTCATTCAGTTTGTATCGGGTTCCAACGCTTGTAACGACAGACCATACGGTTCCTGATTCGTTTTTGAAAGCATCACGATATTTTACAGGGGTATTGATAATTGTCAGTGGGCCGGTTGTAGACTTTGCTTCCGGATTGTAATGGCTAAATTGAGCTCCTAAGCTAATAAAAGGTGCCCAACTCCCGTCAGAAGCCGTAAAATCACGAATACTTAGCGGATAATATTCAAGCTGCATTCCGATATTGGTAATTGCAGTGCTTCCTCTCATATTTCTTAGCTGTTGAGCTGTAACGCTTGTTTTGCTGTCATCAACCCATTTTCCAAAGTGCTGTAAATTGGTCTTGCTGTAAGACAATTCGGTTCTTACTTTAAAATGGTCGTTGAAAAATGTCTCACGTGCATAACAGTTACATTCTGCTTTGTAAGAAAAATTAAGGTAGTGAATAATTCCAACTCCAATTCCTGTATTTCCAGCATTTGTGCTTAAGTCGTGGCGCTCTCCATAGTCTGATTGCAGTGCTACGGGACCCACGATTACTCCAATCTCATGCGAAAAGCCAAATTGGGCAAAAGCAGCATTAAGCCCTCCAAAAGCTAATGCTAGAATTAAAAAATAGATTCTGGGCATCTAATCGAATTTTTAAAGAATTTGAGACAAATATATAAAAACATCAGGCACTTATAAAAAAAAAAGAAAAATAGTTTTTTGCCTCAGAAAATATCATAAAAACTCTAAAATCACCCTTCTAAAAATAGATTTGTTTAAGATTTTCTCATAAAAAAATAAATCTATTGATAATCAAAAAAAAAACTTCACGTATTTGGAGAAGATGTATCTTTGTGCTATCAAACGAAAACGTTTTCTTTGAAAACGTTAATAACTACTTAATAATCATGTCAGAAAGTATTAACTCTTTTGTTGAAGCAGTTGCTACAAGAAATCCTAATGAGCCTGAATTTCTACAGGCTGTAAAAGAAGTTGCAGAGACTGTAATTCCTTTTATCGAAGAAAATAAAAAATACCAAAACAAGATGCTTTTGGAGCGAATGGTCGAAGCTGAACGTGTGGTCATGTTCAGAGTAAGCTGGATGGATGATGCCGGAAATACCAAGGTAAATCGTGGCTACAGAATCCAGATGAATTCGGCAATCGGACCCTACAAAGGTGGTATCCGTTTCCATCCTTCTGTAAACCTGAGTATCTTAAAATTTCTTGCTTTTGAGCAGACCTTTAAAAACAGCTTAACCACATTGCCAATGGGCGGTGGAAAAGGTGGTGCTGATTTTGACCCAAAAGGAAAATCAGATAACGAAATCATGAAATTCTGCCAGGCGTTTATGACGGAATTGTCTAAGCATATTGGTGACAATACTGACGTACCTGCTGGTGATATTGGTGTTGGAGGAAGAGAAGTTGGCTATATGTTTGGCCAGTACAAAAGACTTAGAAATGAATTTACAGGTGTTTTGACCGGTAAAGGAATTTCTTTTGGAGGTTCTCTTATTCGTCCTGAAGCTACCGGTTATGGCGATGTGTATTTTGCACAAAGCATGCTTCAGACTAAAGGGCAAAGCTTTGAAGGCAAAACGGTTGTGGTTTCTGGTTCAGGAAACGTAGCACAATACGCAGCAGAAAAAGCAACCCAGTTAGGCGGTAAAGTAATTACATTGTCAGATTCTGCAGGATATATCTATGATGCGGACGGAATTGATGCTGAAAAATTAGCGTATGTTATGCAACTTAAAAATGTAGACTATGCTAGAATCAGTGAGTACACAAAAAAATATCCAAGCGCAAAATATGTGGCTGGAAAACGTCCTTGGGAAGTAAAATGTGATATCGCTTTGCCTTGTGCAACCCAAAACGAATTGGACGGAGAAGAAGCAAAATTATTAGTGGCAAACGGATGTATCTGTGTGGCAGAAGGAGCTAATATGCCTTCAACTCCTGAAGCAGTTGAGGTTTTCCAGAAAGCTAAAATTCTTTTTGCTCCGGGTAAGGCATCAAATGCCGGTGGAGTAGCAACATCTGGTCTTGAAATGTCTCAAAACTCATTGCGTTTGAGCTGGACTTCTGAAGAAGTAGACGAAAGATTGAAAAGAATTATGCTAGACATCCATACTTCATGCGTAAAATATGGTTCTGACGGAACAGGATATGTAGATTATGTAAAAGGAGCAAACATCGCAGGCTTTGTAAAAGTAGCTGACGCAATGCTGGCACAAGGAGTCGTATAATCGAAAAATCCGTATAGTATAAAAATGCCCTCTATACAGAGGGCATTTTTTTTAGCTGTTTCAGACAGACAATATATGAAAAGAGAAATATATCCGTTTGTATTATATTTGTATGCAATTCCTAATCGATAATGAAAAAGCAATTCCTAATTTTTCTTTTTTCTTTTTTTGTACAAATCGCTTTTGCCCAAAACAATCAGTTATGGAAGGGCTATTTTTCCTATAATGAAGTAAACGATCTCACAGAATCGGCTACAAGAATAACAGGGGCTACTCAAAAAAGTTTGTTCTCCAAAAACCTTGCTACGAACGAACTAAAAACAGTAACCACAATCAATGGACTTTCCGGACAGGATATTACGGCGGTTTATTACAGCCAGGCTTTTAATAAAACAATTATTGGGCATGCTAACGGATTGATGCTTATTCTTACTGAAAGTACCGGGAATATTTTAATCGTGCCCGGAATCCGTGATCAGGCTGGACTTACACCAAACCGGAAACGCATCAACCATTTTTATGAACATGACGGGAAGATATACATTTCCTGTGATTTCGGGGTCGTACAATATAACCTGGCAACGCTTGGGTTTGGAGATACCTATTTGCTGGGAACTGCCGGAGAAGAGGTTAAGGCATACCAATCTACCGTTTTAAATAACTTTATTTATGTAGCTACCGCAGAAAGTGGTATCAGAAGAGCCGACCTATCCAACCCTAACCTTAATGATTTTAACCAGTGGCAGACTTTTGATACCGGAGTATGGACTGGAATCGTGACACATAATAACCAGATTGTGGGTATAAGTGCCAATAGAGTTGCCAGACATACGGGAACTGCTTTTGCTACCGTAACAAACTTGATGCAGCCAGGGATAGATATCCGATCCTATCAAAATAACCTGATTGCTACTACTTTAAATCACGTTTATACTTATAACGAAAACTTTTCACAAACGGCTCATATAGTGAGTACTAGCATTCCGGAAATGACTGCTGCGTTTAATTGCGCAACCGTTATTGATGGCACGATTTATATAGGTACCAAAGAAAACGGGATAATCTCGACACAGGTTGCCAATACCGCTACATTTCAGGTAATCAAACCAGATGGTCCTTCAAAGAATAATATTTTCGCCATACAAACAACGCCAACAGGAAAACTTTGGGCGGTGTATGGCGGCTATAACGTGTTTTATGTCCCGGATGTGAGTTCGAACGGAATCAGCAAGTTTTCCGAAAACGGCTGGCTTAATATACCGTATGAGGATGTTATGCAAGCCCACTCGCTTTCAAGGATTACCATAAATCCATCTAACGAAAACCAATTGTATATAAGTTCTTTCCATTCCGGTTTATTGAAAGTAGAGAATGATGTGGTCACAGCAAAGTATGATCATACAACCCAAAACGGACCGGAATCGCTTTTCTTTGGACCTGATCCGAATTATAAATCAGTCCGTATTAACGGTGCCGGATTTGATAGATCGGGTAATTTGTGGTTTAACAATTCAAGGGTTGAAAAAGCAATAAAAGTTTTGAATGCCAGCGGCTCCTGGCAGTCCTATTCTATTGATGGTTTTGCCAGTGATTTTTTAGAACAGGATTATGGGCGTATGGTAATCGATAAGAACGGTACAAAATGGTTCGTATCTTCTTTAAACGGAGTTATTGGTTTTAATGAAAATGCCACAGCCAAATTCAGGTTGGCAGCTTCACAAGAAGATGCTGGAAATCCGCTTATAAAAAATGCAATTGCCGTTGCCGTTGATAACAGGAATCAGTTATGGATTGGCACAATGCAAGGATTAAGAGTTTTGCCAAGCGTAGACCGTTTTATGGGAGAGGGCGATTTGGAAACCAATCCAATTATCATCATTGAAGACGGACTTCCGCAAGAATTGCTTTATGAACAGTTTATTACGGATATAGTAGTAGATGGAGCCAATAACAAATGGATAGGAACCGCAGATTCGGGTGTTTTTCTGGTGTCTTCTAACGGACAAGAGACTATTCACAGATTTACAAGAGAAAATTCACCGCTGCCTAGCAATTCTATTAATGATATCGATGTCAATGCAGTGACGGGCGAAGTGTTTTTTGCTACTACTGCGGGTCTTGTTTCTTTCCAGGGTACGTCGACTAAAGGCAATGATGACCTTTCTCAGGTATATATCTATCCAAATCCTGTCCGCCCGGAATTTGTCGGAACTGTCAAGATAAGCGGTCTGATTAATAATGCCAATATTAAAATTACCGATATTGAGGGTAATCTCGTTTATGAAACTACTTCAGAAGGAGGAACTATTGAATGGGATACTAAGGCTTTTGGAAAATACCGTGTTGCTTCCGGAGTGTATATGGTATTCATTTCTTCTAAAGACGGTGCCGAAACCAAGGTCAAAAAAGTCATGATAATAAGATAAATTACGAATTACGATTGTCTTATTGAATTCCTAATTCTAAAATTCCTAATTTAAAAGATGCTCGTCAAGACAAAAGCTATTGTAATCAGTTCCCTCAAATATCAGGAAAAAAGCCTGATTGTGAAATGTTTTACTGAAGTTGATGGATTGAAATCTTATTTTGTTCACAATGCTTTTTCCGGTAAAAATAACAGGCAGAAAATCGCCTATTTCCAACCGTTGAATATTCTTGAGATTGAAGCGGTACATAAAAACAAGGGAACGCTGGAGAACTTTAAGGAAATCAAGCTTTTTGCGGCCTATCATACCATCCATATTGATATTGTAAAAAGCACAATCATTATTTTCCTTTCAGAAATGCTGCATCATAGTATCCGTGAAGAAGAAAACAATGAAGACCTTTTTCATTTTCTGGAAACCGCCCTTTTATGGCTCGACAGTCATGATGAGATTGCCAATTTCCATTTGATACTGCTTTTAGAAATTACCAAATTTCTGGGCTTTTATCCCGATGCTTCCACTAACGATTATGCTTTTTTTGAAATGATAGAAGGGATTTTTACACCTTTTCAATCTTTGTCTTGTCTTTCAGAAAAGGAAACAACCCTGTTCAGAAAATTACTTGCTTTGCGTTTTGACAGCAACCAGCAGGTTTTTAACGGAAAGGAGAGACAGCAATTGCTAAAGATCATCCTTGACTATTACAGTTTCCATCTGGACGGCTTTAAAAAGCCAAAATCATTAGAAGTGCTCAAAGAAGTTTTTTCGTAACGGAAATACTTTCTGACTTTATAAAACAATCGTCCGGAAGGTCAGGTTTACTCTTGGTCGTGTTATTTTTTTTGATGGAGGCAGGCGGTGTAACCAGTGACTTTGAGTTTCGTCTTTCATGACAAGTAAGCTTCCATGTTCTAATTGTACGGAAACTGTATCTTTTGTCTGCTTGTGCTTGAATGAAAACTTTCGTTCTGCACCAAAGCTTAGTGAGGCAATAGTCGTGTTTTTACCCAAAGATTTTTCATCATCGCTATGATACGCCATGCCTTCGTTTCCATCATGATATAAATTTAGCAGACAGGAATTAAAGGTTGTTCCTGAAATTTCTTCAGCCAGTTTTTTTAATTCCAGCAGCTCTTTAGTCCATGGCAGTGCTTGTTTGGTGGTATTGGAATAGGTATACTGGTAATTACTATCGCCGTACCAGCCAATTTTTCTTTTGGTTATGATGAGTTTTCCAAAAATAATTGCTTCGTCATTTTTCCATTCAATATCCTCAAGCAATCTTTCCAGATAATGTTGTGCCTGGGCATGGCTCATGACTTTTCCGTAGTAAACTACGGTTCCGTCATAAGGCAGCAGATTGGCCGTTATGTCATCATTAAATAAGTCCATTACTGTTTTTGATTTTCCAGATTTTATATTTTTCCGAAAGGCAGTGACCACATGGCCTGTAGCCATTTTGCAAAGCTTCTTCTTCGGAGTCGAAGAAAACCCTGTTCTTCCGTAGCATTCTTTTTCCGGACTGGCAGTGCAAGGTACCGTAAATTTTCAACTTCTTATTTCCTCCTAATGTAATTTCCTTCCGTATTATTTTTCCATGGAGTAAGACATCTGTAATCTGTTCGTGCGCTATCATATCAACTTAAAGCATCGTGAAAAATAATTCCGAGTGTATGCCGTTTTCCTGAATGCAACTCACTTACACCGTGTTTCATATTAACTCGATAATAACCTTTTGAACCCTTGACAGGTCTGAAATTAGTTGTGAATACCAATGCATCACCTTTTTTAGGTTTTAGAACGATTGCCTTAGATTGCGCTCTTGGCGTTTGCTGTGTCAATACAAATTCGCCGCCGGTGTAATCTTCATCCGGATTGTCTAAGAAAAGTACGGTCTGCATCGGAAAAAAGATATCGCCATATAAATCCTGATGTAAGGTATTGTGTCCGCCTTTGCCATATTTCAAAATCAGTACTGTTGGTTTTAGCTGATTATTCGCATGACACAACGCCTGTAATTCATTAAAATCAGATGGAAAGCGGGAGCTTATGTTCAGTACCTTCATCCATAGGTTAGCAATCGGGGCTAGTTTTGGATAAAGACTTTCCCTTATGTTTTGAATCAGGTCAGGAAGCGGATAATTAAAATATTTATATTCCCCCAAACCAAAACGATAGCGTTCCATGACAACTGTTTTTCGATAGCCGGAAGGATTGTCATAATTTTTAATCAGTTCATCGCATTGCCGTTCTGTAATCAGCTTAGGAATGACAGCATATCCTTTTTCGTTCATTTCATCGTTAAATGCAGCCCAATCAAGCGCTGTAAATTTTTCGTGTATGTTTTCCATGGCTTATAGTTTTGGAACATGTGATTGTGCGGCTTCCCATCCAATAATAGCTGTTTTACGGGTATTGCCCCACATATAGCCTCCAAAATTCCCACTGGATTGAATAACGCGATGACAAGGAATCAGAAAGGCTACAGGATTGTTGCCAATAGCTGTTCCAACCGCCCGGGATGCTCTTGGTTTATTGATTTTTTCTGCAATCTTACCATAAGTTGATAATTCTCCCATTGGAATTTTCAACAAGGTTTCCCAAACTTTCAATTGGAAGTCGGTTCCTTTGAGGTGTAGTTTTACCTGATGGAGTTTGTCCCAATCATGAGTGAAAATATATAAGGCGTTTTGCTGTATAAGATCAAGCTTTTGTTTGAGAATCGCATTAGGGAAATGACTTTTCAGATCAGATAAGGATTGGTCTTCGTTTTCAGAAAAAGCCATATAGCATACACCTTTTGGTGTTGACGCTACGATGATATTGCCAAACGGACTTTCGGCATAGCTATAGTTGATCGAAAGATTTTCGCCTCCGTTTTTAAATTCTCCGGGTGTCATTCCTTCGATTTTGATAAAAAGATCGTGCAGTCTTCCCGTACCTGATAATCCTGTTTCATAAGCAGCGTCAAACAAAGTCGTTTCTTTTTCTTTCAGTATGTGTTTGGCATGTTCAACGCTAATGTATTGCAGGAATTTCTTAGGACTAACTCCTGCCCATTCCGTAAAAAGACGCTGGAAATGGAAAGGGCTCAGATGTACCTTTGCAGCCACATCGTCAAGATTAGGCTGGTCTTTAAAGTTTTCGCGGATATATTCGATGGCCTCTGCTATCCGAATATAATTGATGTGTTCTTGCTCGTTCATTTCTTTGAAATTTATGATACAAAGCTAGCGCGAGCCTTGGCGTCCTGAAACCCGAAACTTGCGGATTATTCTTTTTCTCTGGATTGTTTCATGGCTTCGGCAGTGGCTTTTGACATAAAATCAGGGCTGCTTTCCAGTTGGCCGACAATCGTATGAAAGTCGGTGTCTTTTCGGGTTTGGGACAATTTATAAGTCGCCTGAATTTCCGAGATACTTATCTTAAAGCCTACAATACCATTGACCTGTCGCATCGTTTTTTCAGAAAGATTTTCCACCGAAACCGGATGTTCTGAAGCATGTTCGTAATGGTCAACCAGTTTTTTCAGTGAATCCATCAATTCTTTACCTTCAATAATCTGTACTTTTCCATAGGCATGTACAGCAATATAATTCCAGGTAGGCACATCTTCTTTTTGATACCATGAAGAAGAGACATAACTATGCGGTCCGTGGAAAATTGCCATGACTTCTTCGCCATCTGCAAAACTTTCCCATTGTGGATTGGCTTTTGAGATATGGCTATAGAGAATGGCATTGCCTTTTTCGTCAAAATCGAGTTCCATCGGAATATGCGTCCCCCATAACCTTCCTTTAGTCTGGCTGATCAATATACCAAAGCTGTTGGCTTTAATAAATTCCCGGACTTCATCACTATTTTCGTTTTTATAATGCTGAGGTGTGTACATAGTCGGTAAATGTAATTGTTTATTGTGGCTTATTTATTGCTTCAAATGCCTTGTAAAGCGAATTATGCAGTATGGTAAGATGATTTTCTTCAGTCATTTTCACAAAAGAAGAAACAAGATTGTCATTTGATTTCGCCAGGATTTCCGAAAGTTGGAACGCATCATCTTCCATCTGTTTCCCTTCAGTGCCAACGGCTACAAACACCTGAATTTTTTTGTTTCTCTTTTTTGCTAATAATTCCGGGGCTTTGGCCAACAAAGATTCGTCATCCCACCACAGGCTTGGGCTTATGATGATATAATTGTCAAAAAGTTCCGGTTTTTTAAGAAGCGTTTCTGTCGCAAAAAGCCCACCTAGCGATTGGCCCGAAATGGTTGAAGTACTGGTACGGTATTGTTTTTTGACGTAAGGGATTAGTTCTTTTTCAACAAAACTCAGGAACTTTTCAGAATGACCGGTAGTTGGAAAGTCTTGTTTGTCCTTGGCATTGGTTGTTGGAAACGTAAAGTCTCTTTTTCTGTCGATATTGGCTATCCCGATAATAATGGATTCGGGCATTTTCTGAATCATGGTTAGGAACTGCACAAGTCCGGTAACATGAATAAAATCTTCGTTGGCAGAACCATCTAAAAGATAAATAACAGGATAAGCAGTTTTTGGATTTTTATTATAGCTGTCAGGAATATAAATGTTCAGCGTTCGGGTTTCATTTAAAACATTCGATTTGATTTTTTCAATTCGCCCTAAAACGAAAGGTTCGGTTTTTGGACTTGACTTTTGTGCAAAAGATGAACTGGTAATTACTAAGGAAAATAATAGAGTTAAAAAGGGTTTCATAAATTTATTTGGAGTTATTAATTGTATTAATGGTCAGGCCATAAAATTCTTCAAATCGAAGTAAGGCCTTTTCAAATTCGGATTCTTGCTTTTTGTCTGGTTGTTCAAGAAATTCATATTCAAGATCAATTGCTTTTGGTTTTATTTTTCTTCTCCAGGAACCGATAACCTGCCCGTCAAATAAAAGGGTGTTGTCATATCGGAGTCTTTTTCCGGGTTGTACGGAATTTCGGTGTTGCATCAATGCATCCCTGTTTTTATATCCCATAATCATTTCATCATAAACAGGAAGTAATTGCAATTGCCCGAAGCTTCCCATATTCAAATTCATTTTTGGAGAGAAATAATAGGTTTCGGATTCTATTTTTTCCTCTGCTAATTGTGCTTTGACCATTTCGATTCCTTTTTTACAGTCGGTGAGGCTTAATCCTGACCAAGTTGAAAAATCTTTGGCTGTTGCCGGACCATGACTGATAAAATAACGTTGGGAAAGTTCGGCTAGTGCCTCATCCCAGTCTTTTTTCGTGACTGGCGGAACTCTTTCTTCAAGTAAAGCATAAGTAAACTGATTGCCTTGTCTGGCACCGCTGCAGATTAATCCTTCGAGTTCAGCCTTCATCATGATGCAGACTAAGCGAGTGCCATCTGCTTGTATATTGTTTTTTAGAAATTCCTGGCTCAATGCTTCACGGGTCAGATGTTTTCCACCTTCAAGGGCACGTTGCATGATAGTGTTGCATTGGTTAAAAGTGGTACTGTCCAGTTCCATCTTACGGTACATGTAAGCATTTATTGCTTCCACTCTAGGGCCTGTCAGCATCAGCATCCATCGAATATCTTCTGGCGCTACAAAATGCCAGGTAGGGCGTAGAAGGTGTGTTCTTAAGATTCTGCCTTCGTTGAGATCCTTTTCAATATCGGCATCATTCAAATGCGGTATCCGTATGCCTAGCGACCATTTTGTTTGGGCATATTCTTGTCCTTGAATGGCTCCAAAATAGGCCACCATTTCTGGGGCAGATTTTAGCTCCGGTTTGGCAATTTGCTGTGAAAGCAACCGAAATTTTGCAATGTCGTGCTGGGTCATGGAGTTGTTTTTAGGCCAAGCTAATTTACAAAAAAAGAGGAGTGATTAGAGGTGTACTTTGGAGTGAAGTATGTAAAAAATAATAATGCTGTCGGTTCTGTTCTATTTTAACGTAATTCAGGTGTCTAGCTTTGTTTAAAAATAGAAACATAATGGAAACAAAACATATTTTAGTGTTAGGCGCAAACGGAAAAACAGGAAGTCGGGTAGTGGAACGATTGGAAAAACGCAATTTGCCAGTTCGAAAAGGTTCCCGTTCGGCGGTTCCTAAATTCGACTGGGAACATTCAGAAAACTGGAACGAAGTATTGAAAGGTATCAGCAGTATATATATTACTTTTCAGCCTGATTTGGCTGTAGAAGGTTCGGATGATGCGATACAACTACTTTCAAGATTAGCAAAAGAAGCGGGTGTTGAAAAGCTGGTACTACTTTCGGGTCGAGGTGAAAAGGAAGCCGAGGTATGCGAGAAAATCATCATGGAAAGCGGTTTGAAATGGACTATTGTAAGAGCCAGCTGGTTCAGCCAGAATTTTAGTGAAAGCTTTTTCTTGGAACCTATTCTTCAAGGGCATGTTTCTTTGCCTTTAGGAGATGTTAAAGAACCATTTATTGATGCGGATGATATTGCTGATGTAGTTGTTGCATCGCTTACTGAAGACGGACACGATGGAAAACTCTATGAAGTGACAGGCTCGAGATTGTTGAGCTTTAGAGAAGCGGTTGCTGAAATTTCTGATGCAACAAGCAGGACAATTGTCTATGAACAGCCTTCAATAGAAGAATATGTTGCTCAGATGACTGCCTATCAAATTCCGAAAGAGTATATCGATTTGTCTACCTATCTCTTTACTGAAGTATTAGACGGGAGAAATGCTTCTGTGAGTTATGGAATTGAGGAAGCTTTAGGCAGAAAGCCAAAGGATTTTTCAGAATATGTAAAAGAGATTGCGGCAAGTGGTTTATGGGATTCGCAAGGTTAGTGGTGGAAGTTGTCAATTATCGGAATAGTTTTTTTCCTTTAAGTAATTGTCTTTATTTTTCGTAAAAAAAACGCCGGATCATTGTCCGGCGTTTTGAAGATTTATTTTTTTATGAGTTTTTTTGTGAAAGAAGCTCCGTCGGTTGTAAGTCCTTTAAGGAAATAAGTTCCGGCAGAAAGCGTACTTACGTTGATAGTCTGATTACCTTCAGTGTGTATTACTTTTTGTCCGGCTATATTATAAATAGCGGTTTCTGATAGTGTAGTATTTGCCGGTAATTCTATAGAAACAATATCTTGAGCCGGATTTGGGTATACAGAATAAGAAATAGTCTCAAAAGGTTTTGTGCCCAGATTTTCACTTGTGATGACGAAATTATCATAAAAAGCATTGTTGCCGTAATTGTTATGGAGCATGTTAAAACCTACGATGTTAAGTTCTGTGTAGTTAGCAATGGTTTTTTCAAGCGTATTATTAATATAGTATTTGATTTCACTTGTAGTGACTTCAATCTTAATATTAACCCATTGGTTTGGAGTCCACTCAGGGACAGCACGATCAGAACCATAATCTATATTCTTGATTAGGTATATATATCCCTGATTTTCAATTCCTACACCTGCAACTGGCACATATTCCTCATTGCTGTCAATGGCAAATAGTGTAAACTCAAAATCAGAACCTAATTTTGCTGTAGCCATTACGTCATAAGAAATAGTGAAATTATTATAGCTTTTAGGAGAGTCAAATGTTTTGGAAGCACCAAATATTGGGAAAAATTGATCTCCATAGCTAGGTTCATGTGCATTTTTAAAAGAATAACTACCCGTTGAAGCCGCTTCGTTACTCACGGTTTGATTGGTAACAAAGCCATCAGAGCTTTCTGTAACTTCCCAACCGTTTTGTAAGTGAAGAGTACCGATTTGATAGCCCTCTGAGGCTTCAAAAGAAATTGTTTGTTGCGCCCATAGCGTTGTAGAGGCTAATGCAAGTAATAATGTTTGGATTTTTTTCATAGCTGTTTTTCGTTTTTAGGGCTATAAAAATAAGTAATATATACGCTTTGACGTAATAGGATTGGTGTTTTTATGTTTTTGATGAAATTTTAGGAGTCTTATAAATGTATTTTATTTTAAAGTAGCTATCTGTACTGGAATGCTTGATATTTTAATATCATGTGAAGTGTTTTGTGAGAAAATCTAGTTTTGTTTGTCATCTTTTTCTAGTATAGTTACCCAACAACACATCTATTGCAAAGCCTTTTTTGATTTAAGAATGAAAAAAGGGGGTGCGAAAGGCGCCCCCTTTAAATAAAAGAGTCTAATTGTTTTTTATTGAAATAGCCTAGAAATTACTTCAAGTTTTATACATAACTTGTTTTTTTAGAGGTTTGAGAAAATAAAAACAAAACTAACGACATGTTACCGTTTAGTTTTCTATTGAATAATATATATTCTTACACTTAATTTTAAAGTTAGAATTAGGTTTCTCTTCTAAATAATCTAAATAATCAATTGGGTCGAAATCAAATACAATTCTATCTTCTTCTTTAGCTATAAAAACATCCTTAGGGGCAAAATTTTTGAATTCCTCATTGTCATTGAAAATTAATTCAGATATGTTTAGAAACTCTAACTTTACTATTTCATATTTAAAATCTGAAATGATATTTGAGCAGTAAATTTTAATCTCCATACGCTTTTCACTAGGATTGCTTAAGTCAACTTTAAATTTAACCTCAGTTATAATTGAATCCGAGAGCTGTCCATAGGTATTTATAAAATCTTTTAGCATTAAAAATATTTATTAGGGATTAGCATAAATGGTATGTGATTTTCAGGTAAATGACCTGAGTTTATTGAGCCTGGAATACTCATTGAGTGCCCGTGAACCCCGCCCATATTATGAGGTTTGTAATTTATTTCAAATTCTATTTTTCCAGCATCATTATAAAAATGTTTTGAGATTGGATTTCCATTTGGTGTCAAATATTCGTATGATGAATTAGGTATTCCCTCACCAACTGCTCGAGCAGTTCCTGAAAATTCTCTATATGCAGTTGTGGCAATATTGTCTACTTTGCTTCCATATTTAAAAGCTTTTGCCAAATCACCAGCATATGGAATTATACCTATAGCTGATATCATTGCATTAGTCGTTTGTCCTCTCAAAGCATATCCAATAGCATTGCCAAGATCTACAATACCGGTTGGGTCAATAGCTCCGATAATTTCCATGTCAGCTTGAAATTCATCCATTCGTTGTGAACTTCTAGCATCACGTAAGGCCTGATAGAATGAACTCTTACTATATATATGATCTTGCATTGTTATTCCGTCTGCACTCCAGCCATATCTTACGGTTACTGGATCTAAAATATTTTCATAAAAATATCCTTCAGTGTCAACAGCATCGTTCACATTAGAGCCAGGTCTCTTGGAATAAAACATCCCACTTCCGTCGTTTTGCCAAAATCTATTAGTGCCAGAAGCTGTATTATTCCACACGGCATTAATTAGAGGTCCACCTTGTATCAGCCCCGTAGGGTCGCGGAAATATACGGAATTATTTCCTGAAAAATGGTAGGGTGTATATGAATATTGCATTTCAGCTAGCGCATCCATTCCGTGAAACCTTCCCAGCGCATTGTCATACTGCCTGAAGTCCATGGCCGTCACGTTCAGTCCTAGCTCTTCTTGGAATTCCTTTCCGTTGAACTTGTAGTTGTAGGAGTACGGGAATGGGCAGTCTGGGCAGAATTCTATCAGGCCTCCGCCCATCCTATCGTACATCCTCTTGGTGGTATTGTAGTTCTTGTGGGTAAGCCCCAGCGGGTAATAGTTGTTCTCTTCTATGATGACCACCTGCTCCGATACCGGATCCTTGGTGTAGCTGAGCCTGATGTTGCCCAGATGGTCCTTGTAGTTGTAGATGTAGTTGAATGCGGGCCTTGTCCCGTCGCTTGCTGCCTTCACATACCCTTCACCTGTATGTATGGCTTCCAGTATGCCGTTCGCATAGTCGAATCCACCTAGGTATTCCTGTGTTTTTACAGGCTTCGGGCTCTCTGTCACGGTCTTCCTCAATTTTTTTCCGACAGCATTGTAGAGGTACTCGATTGTTGCGCCACCTTCCGCAAAGCTGATGCTTATCGGTAGGTTGAGGTGGTTGTATGTTATATGGTCGATGTTCTTGTTCTGGTCGGAAGTCATGTTCCCGCTTGGGTCGTAACTGTAATCGTCTTCCGAGTCATTCGTGTCGTTGCTGTCGTCCGCAAAGCCGGCCGGGCTGCCGGTATGGTCGGTGACCTTGGCAATCCTGTTGGAATTGGTTTGGTAGGCATAATCCAGGTCGTCGACCATCATGGCGGTTATGGCATCGTCAAACTCCCCGAAACGCTGTAACTTCCTTATGTTCCCGTTCTTGTCGTACTGCTGACTCTCCTTGTAGGAATCAGGAGCCGACACGCTTTCGGGCTTGTGGTAGGATGCGGAGGTAAGGCGTCCCATGCTGTCAAACTGGTAGGCATACCTGCGGAGTATGTTGTCGTTAGCTGTTCTCCAATAGGTTTCGGATATGTTCCCGTTGAACTGGGGCTGTGCTGCCTGCGGACTGTCGTAGCTGATCTTAAAGGCGAATAGGTCTGCGGGATCTCCTGGCTTTGCAAGCGCTCCGGTATCGTTGATTCCTTTGAGCCACCCGCGCACGTTATAGGTATAGTCTACCTTCTGCAGGGGCGCAACAAGTGCGGATCCGCCAGTCTTTTTGGACATGAGCTGCCCTAGCTCGTCATAGGTGTTCTGAAACAGCAGTTCTGCGGCCCTGTTTCCGATCTTGTGGCTGTGGCTGAGTAGGCGGTCTTGGCTGCTGTAGGTAAAATCTTCCCTTACGGTAATGGGCGAATCCGAACCGGTACGCTTGTGTTCGGTTACCGTATAGAGTGCCTTTCCAGAAAAGTCAAACTTAGTGTCGGACTGGGTATATCCTCCAAAATGATTGGAGACTAGGGTACTTATCGGCCTTGCTTTATAATCGTATAGGGTATAGGAGAGTTCTCCGCTAACGACGGTAGGGGCCTCAAGAACCCTTGTCCAGGAGCCTGTTGGTAGGCCTTTTGGCGGTACCGAAAGGTTGTAGTATACAGGCTGCCCTTCCACATCAGCAAAGCCTATTGGAGCTCCCGGGAAATCATAGCTGTCATAGTAGCTTACCGTAAGAACTTGCCATCCGGAACCAGTAGGCCATGCCTGGTTGGTATATCGGAATGTTACTCCGCTGACGCTATTGTCGGAAACCGTCTTGGACTCACTCAGGTTGGTTACTTGCGCATTTCGTGCGGCCTGCAGGGTATTCCTGTTTCCGCTGGTCACCATAGCCTGCATCCATCCGGTATAGGCGATGCGCCCGAACATGTCGTATTTGGTAAACAGCCATCCGACAGCACCCGCCATGTTCGTGAAGGGTGAGCGAGCCGGACCTTTAGCTATGATGCGGTCAAGATTGTCATAGACGATGAATTCCCACTGTTTTCCTGGAAGTTTTTTTTCCACGAGCCTTTTGCGCTCGTCGTAGCGGTACTGGTAGCACAGCCCGTTCAGGTCGGCCTGACTTCCGTTTCCGTTGGAAAGAGGAGGAATCACGAAGGCGAGGTTCCCGAAATCATCATAGACGTAATAGGTGTCGTGCCAGCTCTCGGCAGACACATTGTTTACGATGGAAGAGCCCCAGGTTCTTTTCAAGATGACTTGCCCTTCCTTGTTCTTGAATTCTTGGGTAGTATGACTGTTGCCGGAAGAAACGGTCCAGTTCTCGTCCTTTACAACGGTCTTGTATAGGGTTCCAGCGGGATAGATTCCCTGTTGGGACAGTGTTGCGGGATAGTAGCCTCCCGAAAGGACGCCATTTACAGCCTTATATAGCCTTACGCCGTCCTCGGCGGAATTGGAAAGATATTCGGTGCGTACAATATGGTCGGGGTCAGCGGCTGATGTGGGTATCTTCCATGTGCTTCCTGGCGCTGCCTGCTTCAGTACTCGTCCTAGCGGAGAGGACTCGAATAGCTTCTCTGTGTAGGGATTTCCCGTGGCCTCAAAGTCTGGATTTCCTGTCAGCGAGAGGCTCGGCGAGGCGTAGAATGTGGAAATGTCCGTAGCGGCGGCAGGGTTGTAGTCCAGCGTAGGGGACTGGCTGACGAAAGGCAGGAATTTTTTTGCCTGCCTTCCCGAGGCGTCATATTCGATATGGGTCACGATATCCTTGCCTGAGCCGGACATTTGATATGCACGCTGCTGTATCGGGCGTCCGAGCCCGTCATAGTAGATAATGGAGGTTGCGGGCCTTCCGCTTCCCGCTTCCCTGTAGGTAGTAGTTTTCGTATAGTTTTGCGTGGCGGTCTGTGCCAGTGTCGCCATAGGCGCTAGTGCCAGCAGTAGGCATGTCTTGAGTATCTTTGATGTATGTCGTATCATGGCTTAGGGTCTGTAATTGTATTGGTTCTCGGTAAGTATGTTGCCGTTCCTGTCCTTTATGGTCTTGGATCTTCCGAAGGAGTCGTATTCATAAGTAATCCTATCGCCTTTGGGATCCGTCATGGTGGTTACTCCCACCAGCGGCCTGTAGGTATAGGTAGTCAGCAAGGTGCCTGCCAATGCTGGGCTGTTGCGTAGCTGGTTTGGAAAAGTGTAGCTTTTCTGGGACTTTTTTTGTTTTTATAGTAATTGTTACTGTTTCAAGTTTGCGACAGTTGCAACTGTAAATGTCAATTGCATATATTTCCCGGACTTTGACTATATTTGTCTTGATGGATTTTATAAATATCATAGGACTTGTTGCTTCCCTTATGGGTGTCTATTCGTTTTTTAAAAACGATGCCCGTTCTATTCTTCCTTTAAAAAAAATCTGATTTTGGCACATAAATGACACGTAAATTTTAAAAAATCCTGATAATTAGCATTTTATTGCTTTAATTGTGACGCAAAAGGAATCGAACCTAGGGTACATTTTCAAGTATGGACATAATAAACTGGATAGGATTTGCCGTATCTCTTTTCGAGATTTGTTCGTTTTTAGAAAACGATATTTCGGTGTTTTCCTTTTTTAAAAAAAGCCTATTAGTAAGTAAATAAGCTATCGGATAAGTTTATCACTTATTGGGCAGTCATTTTATAAGCATCAAATCTGTTTAAAAACTATCTAAATGGAATGTAGTTTGGAATAAAAAAGACAGCACAGGGCTGTCTTTTATTTTAAATCTAAACATATTTCCAAGAGATTTTAATCCTTAGGCTTATGAATGTGAGGTTTTAAGTCAGGATGCTTGTCCTTGTTAGGGGGAGTAACTCGCCTTCTTTCATCTGGTGTTCCGTCCTCTTTTTTGGGTTTCGGACCA
Organism: uncultured Flavobacterium sp.; assembly: GCA_964518395.1. Taxonomy (GTDB): domain Bacteria; phylum Bacteroidota; class Bacteroidia; order Flavobacteriales; family Flavobacteriaceae; genus Flavobacterium. Next base: position 64,137 of record CAZFGA010000011.1, on the reverse strand, counting down.
GGTTTGATAGCTTGGATTTGTTCCATAATTTATGTTTTAAGTTAATTAATAAAATAAAACTAATAATTCTCCGATTATCTTATTTAAGGGAATCTTTACTTCTATTCCCAAACCTTCTTTGGTAAAAAAATTTATGTTTTTATTCGGCTTGTTTTACAAGCATTGTAATTGTATTTTTTTTGTTGTCCTTTTCAGCAAAAAGTGAATTTATAGCGTTGACTTCCATTGATTTGAAAGCCGTTTTTAATATATTTCCCATTACAAAAGTTACATTCGATTTTTACCACCTATTTCGATACATTAAGTTATTATAAAAGGATTTTAAGGCTTTTTAAAACCCTAAAAATAGAAGAGACGACCAATTAGTCGTCTCTTTTTTAATCATTTTTTTTGAATTGATATTGTTTTTCAAGCAGTTATGGTGCTGTCTTATAAAAACACCTAATCTGATACATTACCCCATTTCGGCTTGATGTGAGAAAGTTTTATGAGGAAAAGAACTAAAAAAAATAATTCTATCCTAAAAACAAAGTTACCATTAACTAATCCGAAACCCATAGAAATCAAACATAGTACGATGCCCCATAGAGCGTTAATTTGTCCAATAATAATTGCTTTACGCTTTTCAAACCATAATAAATACGCTGTAACTCCTAGAAATAAAAAGCTAAAAAGTATTAGAATGGAATTGTAAGGATGGTTATCATTTGCATTAAAGCCGAATATTTCTAATTCAGGTTTATAACTCGCAATTACTAAACAGACAACGAATAGGGACAATATTCCTGTTACCATAAAAATCCAACAAAAGATTTTTATCCACCAAGGAAGTAAACTTCTTCTTCTAATCACACTTTCAAATTCGTTAAAGTTGTCTTTCATAATAATATACTATTCTCCACCATCAATATCCAGATAGTTTAGTACAACGAATATAGCAGAATAAAATTTAATATCTTCATTAGTTATATTAAAATTTAGCTCCAATTTCCAACCTTTTGTACTAAATTTTTTATGATTGACGACCTCGCAAATTTGCTGGCCATTATTTAATATTGTACAAAGTTTTTCTGAATAAAAGTTATTGTGCAAAATTTGCAATCTATTGTTATCGACAATTAAAAATTCTTTTCCATCAAGCTTTTCTATTGAAATTTTTTCTTCCATATCTTGAAAAATAATTTTTAATTTTGAAAATGGTATGAGTGTAAAATAGCTTGTTTTTAAGAATAAAATATCGTTTCTAAAGAAATCTAATTTTATATTACTGTTCCAAGAGAATTTCCTTTTTACAAAAATGTTTTCTCTATCGTTTTCTCTAATATAGATGTTTCCATATAATTCTATTTCAACTGTCATTTTTTAATACCTATTACAAATTTAACTTCCACTCCAAGAATAAGTTTTGCAGCAGCTCCTACATCTAAACAATAACAGTCACTGCTACTATTTGCTTTAGCACTTGGTCGAATTCCCAAACCTTCAAAACCATTTTTGACACCAGGACCAAATGATTTCCCTAACGAAGCACTCCAATTACTCGTGCCTGCCGTTGCATTTCCTTGCTCATTTAAACCAAATGAATAATCATATTTAGCTCCCACTGATAGTTGCTTTTTCCCCTCTCCAAATCCTACAGATGTACCAGCAAAATTATGTAATTGTCCATCAGGACCTTTTGCATCACCACTCATATTAATAAAATCAAATTCTGCTGCCCCTAAATCAGTTGTAAATAATCCGCCTTCAATTTTGGCGACACCTGCTTTAACTCCAATTTGACCTCCAACAGAACCTTTTATTTGAGCTTTGAAAACAAGATTTCTTTCAGCCCAATTTTCATTGGTAATTGTTACTTCTTCCAGTTGTTGTGTTTCAGCTGGAATGTTTACGTCCGTACCATTAATTCCTTCCCAAGTTTTGTTTGAGGTGTTATATGCCCAACTACCATCTTTATCTACCCAAGTTTCTCCATTTTGTATTTTAGTCATATCAACACCTAAATTAGCAAATTCCTCTTCAGTGGGAGGGTAAGCTTGCATTCCATCTGGGTCGACAAAGAAAATAGGATTGTTGTAGGCATAGTTATATGGTGTCCATCGTCTTGAGTTCTCCGCCAGCGGGTCAATATTCATCCATCTTCCAATTGCCGGGTCATAATTCCTTGCGCCGTAGTCGTAGAAGTTAAGCCCCATCTCGTCCTGGAACTCCTTTCCGTTGTACTTGTAGTTATACGGCAGTACTGGTACGAAAGGCTCGTAAGGTCCCGGGTCCTTTATCTTCAAGGCACCCGCATCTTCCCTATGTACCAACAGGCCCGAGTTATAGTTGGTATGCTTGAGACCGTACGGATAGTAATGGTTCTCTTCCAGTATCTTCAGCTCTGTCGGCGAGGCCGGGTCCTGTGCATAGGAGAGCCTGATGTTGCCCAGGTGGTCAGTATAGTTATAGACATAGCTGTAGGCTATGGTCCCGTTGACATCCGTGGCCCTTACATAGCCTTCCGAGGTAGGGAAGAATTGGAGCTTCCCGTCACTGTACTGGAACCCGTCGAGGTAGTCTATGGAGGCTATCTCGAAGAGGTTCTGGCTGCTTACACCCTTCCTGACCTTTTTTCCGCCCGCGGTATAAAGATAGTCAATTTTTCGCTTTTGCGACCCGAAAGTTATCTTGGTGGGAAGGTTAAGCTGATTGTAGCGTATGTCGGTAATGTTCTTGTTCTGGTCGGCAGTCATGTTTCCGGAGCCGTCATAGGCATAATCGTCCTCGGGATCGGTAATCCCGTTGCTGTCGTCGTAAAAGCCCTGCGGGCTCAGGGAAGTGTCCATTACCTTGCGGAGCATGTTCGGTTTTTGCGGGTCGTAGGTATAGGTGAGGATATCGATTCCCTGTCCAACGGCCCCGTCGCTGGCCCCGTTTCTCTGCAGCCCCCTTATGTTTCCGTTCCTGTCGTATTGTATGTCCTCATTATAGGAATGGGTCGCCTGCCTTTCTTTCTGGTAGAAAGATCGGGTCAGCCTGTTCATGGCATCATAGGCATAGTCATAGCTTCTTAAGCGGTTGTCGCTGGCCGCCTTCCAGAAGGTCTCGGCTATGTTCCCGTTGTAGAGGGGCACTACCTCATAGCCGGTAGTATTTTCCATATTGTCATAATTTATCCTGAAGGCGAACAGGTCTAAAGGGTCTCCGGGCTTTGAAAGCGTTCCCGTATCGTTGATCCCTTTCAGCCACCCGCGTACCGTATAGGCATAGTCTACCTTCTGGAAAGAACTGTTTCCGGAAAGGTCCTGTCCGCCCGTCTTTTTGGAGATGAGCCGGCCCAGCTCGTCATAGGCATTCATTGACAGGAGTTCCGTAGGATTGTTATTGACCTTATGCGTATGGGAGAGAAGCCTGTCCTGGGCAGTATAGGCAAAGTCTTCCCGTACCGTCAGTGCGGCATCCGCATTGGTGCGTTTGTGTTCGGTTACCGTATAGAGCACTTTTCCGGAAAAGTCGAGTTTTGAATCCGTCTGGGTATATCCTCCCAGATGGTTCAGTATACGGGTACGCACAGGCCTAGCCTTATGGTCGTACAGGCTATAGGAAAGTTCTCCGGCTGCGGCCGTAGAGGCCTCGGCAACCCTTGTCCATGAACCAGTAGGCAGCCCTTTTGGCAGTACGGATAGGTTGTAGTACACGGGCTGTCCTTCCACATCGGGAAATGTAGCAGGCGCTCCCGGGAAGGCGTAGCTGTCATAGTAGTTTACCGTGAGTACGTGCCATCCGGAACCCGTAGGCCATGCCTGGTTGGTATAGCGGAAGGCCACACCATTGACGCTGCTGTCTGATGTGGTTTTGGCCTCGCTCAGGTTGGCTGTCTGGGCATTGCGTGTCGCCTGCAGGGTATTCCTCTCGGCACTGCCCACCGTGGTCTGCATCCATCCGGTATATGCTACCCTGCCGAACACGTCGTATTTGGTAAACAGCCATCCGGATGCGGTAATGTCATTGAAGGGCGAGAGGGCCGGGCCTGTGGCAATAACACGGTCCAGGCTGTCATAGACGATAAACTCCCACTGCTTTCCGGGAAGCTTCTTTTCCACAAGCCGTTTGCGTTCGTCATATCGGTACTGGTAGCAGAGGCCGTCCAGGTCTGCCTGGCTTGCGCTTCCGTCGGAGAGCGGCGGCAGCACGAAGGCAAGGTTCCCGAAATTGTCATAGACGTAGTAGGTATCGTGCCAGCCTTCGGCAGGCACCCCGCTTACGATGGAGGATCCCCAGGTCCTTTTCAGTATGACCTGCCCTTCCTTGTTCTTGAATTCCTGCATGGTATGGCTGTTTCCGGCCGTCCAGTTCTCGTCCTTAAGTACCGTCTTGTATAATGAACCGGCCGGATAGGTGCCCTGCTGCGAGAGCGTTGCCGGATAGTAGCCTCCCGAAAGTGTGCCGTTCGTGGCCTTATAGAGCCTTACGGCATCCGCTGCGGAATTGGAAAGGTATTCGGTGCGTACGGTATGGTCTGGATCGGCTCCGGTTGTAGGCAACTTCCATGCATTCCCCGGTGCTGCCTGCTTTAGCACGCGTTCCAGTGGCGAGGCCTCAAAGAGCTTTTCACTGTAGGGATTTCCGGTAGCCTCGAAATTAGGATTTCCCGTCAGGGGAGGGCTAGGCGAGGCGTAGAAGGACATTACGTCCGTTGCTGCCGCGGGATTGTAGTTGAGGGTAGGGGATGTACTCACAAACGGCAGGAATTCCCTTGCCTGCCTCCCCGAGGCGTCGTACTCGATATGGGTCACGATGTCCTTTCCTGTGTCTGACATGGCATGGGCGCGCTGCTGTATCGGTCGCCCGAGCCCGTCATGGTAGGTGATGGAAACGGCCGGCCTTCCGCCACCCGCTTCCCTGTAGGTCGTGGTCTTTGTATAGTTCTGCGTGGCGGTCTGTGCCATTGCGGCGGCAGGGGCAAGTGCCAGCAGCAGGCACACCTTAAAAATCTTGGATGTATGTCGTATCATGGCTGTGATGGGTTAGGGTCTGTAATTGTATTGTTTCTCTGTCAGCACGTTGCTGTCCTTGTCCTTTACGGATTTCATCCTTCCGAAGGAGTCGTACTCGTAGTAGGTTCTTTCGCCCTTCGGGTCTATGGTTGCGGATATCCCGACCAGTGGTTTATAGGAATATCCTGTCATCATGGCTCCGGAGGCTGTTGCGGAGATACGCAGGTCTTCCAGGGCAGACAGCAGGGAGGCCTCATTGTATGTCGCACTGTTTGAATAGCCCTGTAAAGCACCTATCAGGCTTTGGGGAATGCTTCCGTAAGCCATATTCTCTATCCTGGCTACCATCTGCGTGCCGTTATAGCCCCATACATAGCTGGTCTTCATTCCGTTGGGCTGCTCGCTTTCCAGAAGGTTGCCGTACTGGTCATAGCGGTTGAATTTCGCCTTGGCAACAAGGGGAGCGCTGCCCGTTGAGGCGGAAACCGCAGAAGGCAGCCAGGACACATTATCGGGCCAGGTGTTGGAATAGTCCGTCTTTCCGGTGGATACCAGGTTCCCGTTCCTGTAGTCCTCGACCTTCTCGATTTCCGAGATCCTGTTTTTGGACAGGACGGAGTTCCCTGTATGGTAAAAGTATTTTGACTTGAGCACGTCCCCGGCAGAGGTGGTGGCCGTCTTCGACTCCAGGCTGCGGTTAATGTCGGCATAGTAGCCGTATGTGGTGGTCTTTACCATCGGCTCTGAATTGGCAGGATAGTAGGTCGTGGTCTCGCTTCCTATCCTTGACTTTCCGGTCCTGTCCCTGACCGTCTTGTCGTCAAAATAGTTTACCTGGTCATTCTCGTCAAAAAACAGGTAGGTATAATCCGTATTCTGCACCAGGGTATTGTTCCTGTCATAGGCCTTCTTGTTTTTTCAGCAGCCCGCGCTTGTAGTCCATGGACTGGCTTGGGCTGTCCCCCGCATCAATAAAGTCAAGGGGATAGTCGGCCGCAGAAGTGAAGGTGTATTCCGTCTTTCCGTTGTTTCCGCTTTCGGTCACCGTCACGTTGCGGTAGGTGACAAATTCCATCTGCCCGTATTTGTCGGCAAAGTCCATCTGGCTGCCGGCTACCAGATTGCCGCTGCTTCGGTTGGGTTCGTCGAACAGGTTATAGGAATAGCGGGTTTCTTTTACGGGTACGGACAAGGGATTTGGGTTTGGGATGTCGAAATAGGCGATCCTCTTGATGCGCCTTCCGCCCCCGTACTTCCATTTCTTGACATCGGGGTTCCTGCGCATCGTGCTTATCGTCCTGTAGGCGCTGTAGGTTCCGCCAAACGGAGTCATTGTGATATGGTGAAGCCCCGGGTTCAGTGCAAACGGCCTTCCTATTCCCATGTTTTCAAGATTGTATGGCCTGTAGATGGGGGCGCTTGTACCCGGACCTGACAGATTGACCTCCGGATAGATCCATGTAAGGCTGAGGTCGCTGAAATATCTCTGGGGGCGGACCGATATGTAGACCGTCTGCGGGCTGCTTAGGGTAAATTTGGAAAGATTTTCGACCCATCCTTTGGCAATCTCCTCCACGATATGGTTGTAGGGATAGACATCCTCATAGGGGTAGTAGTCGTAATAGTAATCGGGATCCTCCTGCATGGCCCCTCCCGAATAGATGCCTTTTGAGATGGACTCTCCCCCGAAGAACGAGTAGGTATTCGATTCGTATTCGTAACTTATGGATCCTCCTGTCGGCAGTATCATCCTTTCCAGTACGCCGATGTTGACCGTATTTGGGTTGACTGCATGGCGGAGATACGCTTCCTGTGTCTGGTAGCTGTCCTCATAGAGATAATAGGGAACGAAGCTGGGAAAGCCGAAGCGGTCCGTGGTGAGGATGCCCTGGGTTATGTCATAGTCTCCCGGCTCATTGTAAAAGAATTTGTACTCCTCAATCTTGTTCTGTGCGGCATCCCTGAATACCAGGTTGTTGGATCCCCTAAAGTCGGCCCTCCTGACTACATTGGAACCGAGGTCTGAAAGGGTTATTTCTTCTACTCTCGCATCATCACTGGACGAATAGGCAAACTGTATTTTTCCAAAGCCCTCGGACTGTATTTGGGAGGTTTTCTTGATGTATTCCTTTCTTCCCGTACCGGGTTCTTCCTTGAATCTCTCGGTATAGGTGAGTTCGGCAAGCTTCTGCCCGTTGTTGTCGTATATGGCCGTCAGGCGGAAAGTGGTACGTGTTTCCCTGGGTACGGGAACAGAAGCAATGATCACGATATTCTTGTCGTAGGTGTCAAAGACAAACCTGTATCCCTTGGAATCGTAGGCGGTAAAGGAGTTTATGAAAAAGGTTATGGGGTTGTAGTCGACCTCTATCTTTACATACTGTCCCTTGTTGACCAGTAGGGAGGGAACCAGGGTATTGTCGGCCTCCTTTTTGAGGAAGAAAGATCCGGAATGCCCCATGAAGCTGAACTTGTATACGTCGCTGGCAAACCTCGTGTTGTTGGCAAAGCCAAATTCGTTGGTCTTGAATTCGGAGGAGGCATTTTCAACGACGCGGGTGATGGCTCCCCCGTAGCTGATATTCCAAGCACTTCCGGAAGGATGGTACCTGTAGGACATGTCGATGGAGATGTCCTTGCTTCGTGTTGGAAGCGTGAACAGCGGTATGGATACGTCAGGCACGCCCGTGTAGAGGCTGACCGGCACGTCGTCAAACTTGAACATGGCTGCGGTTGAGGCCGGAAGGCTCCCGGAGCCGTATTCGTTTGTCATGGGCTGTTCCTGTGCGTGGCTGGCCATGCCTAATCCCAAAGCCAAGAGTGCATATATTTTTTTCATATCGTAATGTGTTGAATATTATTGTTTGTTGATTGCCTTTACGACCTTTACGGAGTCGTTCTGCACGTTGGTGCGAATCTCCACGATGTAGATTCCCTCGGGCATACCTCCCATGTCAACGGGTACGGTTCTGTCGGTAATGTCAAAGTGTTGCAATTGCCTTCCGGAAAGGTCGTATACGGTAGCTGTTCCCTTTAGGAACTCGTATCCTACGATCACATTAGTGTAATGCAGAGTAGGATTAGGGAAAGCCTCGATAGGATTCTTCTTTTCTTCTTTTTTCTTTTTGTCCTTTAGCTTCACGACCCAGAAGTCGTTTCGTCCCTGTCCGGAATGGCGGTCACGGGAAGGCGAACCCATGGAGGTCCCCGCAAGGATGTAGCCCCCGTCGCGGGTCTCTATGGCCTTGCGCAGTATGTCCTCACCGCCGCTTCCCACGGTCCGGGTCCACTGTTCTTCTCCCTTGTCATCGGTCTTGATGGCGATATAGTCATTGATTCCTACAGCGTCTTTTTTCCTGGTAACATAGGTTTCGCTCTGTGCGTGTCCCCCGAGCAGGAGCGACCCGTCTTTGCTTTCTTCCAGAGAAGTGAGAAGGTCGGCCTTTCCGATGTCATAGGTTTTCTGCCAGATGACCTCTCCCAAGGCATCAATTTTCAATAGCCAGAAATCTGTTCCCTTGCCGTTGGACGCGTTCTTGTTTCCGGTGGTTGCCGAGGAGGAGCTTCCTGCCAGCAGGAAGTTCCCGTCCTTAGCCTGTAAGGCGGCCTGCAATTGGTCGTCGCCCTCTCCGCCATATGCCTTCTGCCATTCCAATTCTCCTTTTGTATCGAGCTTTATTACCCAATAGTCGGACATTCCGTAGCATTTCTCGGACTTGTTTCCGGATTCCGGGGAGTTGGACGATCCTGCCAGGAGATAGCCGCCGTCGCGGGTCTGCACGGCACTGCGTAGCTGGTCGGCATACTGTCCGCCAAAAACCTTCTGCCATTCGATTTTTCCTTCAGAATCAAGTTTTATTATCCAGTAGTCGAGATTCCCGAATCCGGCCTCAGACTTCCCGAATGGGTCGGGCTGTCCCGCGATGATCTTCTCGCTCTTGGCGGAGCTGGACGATCCTGCCAGCAGGTAGCCGCCGTCAGAAGTAGGCGCTATGCTCTGCAGGAGTTCCTGTCCGGAACCGCCTATGGTTCGCTGCCACTGCTCGCCTCCCCTGGCGTTGAGTTTTATTATCCAGAAATCTTCCTTCCCGAACCCGTCGTCCTTCTTCTGGCCTCCCTTTTTGGAATCGGATGTCCCCGCGAGTATGAAACCGCCGTCACGGGTAAGCCTTACGGACTGCAGCAGGTCGGCTCCCGATCCCCCGAAACTTTTCTGCCAGTCTAGTTCTCCCTTCTCGTCCATCTTCCATACCCAGTAGTCAAGGTCTCCGGCGGCCTCCTCGGTCTTGTTTCCCGTCTTTTGGGAGAGCGAGCTTCCGGCCAGTATGAACCCGTAGTCGGGGGTTGGCTGTGCGTCGAAGAGGTATTCGGAGTGCTTTCCCCCGTAGGATTTCTCCCAGAGGATGTCCTGGGCGTGTAGGGTTGCGGAGCAGAGCAGGGCGCACAGCCCGACTGCTGCCGTGCGCGGCGGGAAGTTTTTTTTGAGGGTCATAAGTCTGTATTTGTTAAGTTAAGTACTGTTAATTTGTCTTAAAACGTAAAGAAATAAATTTTTATTATAGAAATATAACAATTTATACAAAAAAATATATTTTTTACAAATCTAGGCACATCCAAAAATCTCCGATTACAGAAAATCTGTAAAAAATGTTAAAGTTTGGGAGGCAAATATAAAATATATAAGATTATAATCAAATAAAATACTTGAAATATTTCTTTTTTAATTGAAAATAATATTAATTTACTGTTTAATAAATAGATAATAAGCTAATAGTTAAAGAGAGATTCTGAAAGGTGATGAAATTACGTCGCGCTAAGGATTATTAAAAAACCATAGTCAGGGAAGAGAATGGATTAAAATCTCTTCAGAAGACATCAGCACTACTGATATTCAGCGGAATCTTCCAAAAAAACGAATATCCGATAAGCTATAACTAATCAAAAAAATCATTACTTTCGCAAATTGATTTTACAAAGCGATAAAAATGAGTACAAAATTTACTGAATACAAAGGACTTGACCTGCCAACAGTGGCTTCTGAAGTACTTGATTTTTGGAAAAAACAAGAAATATTTGAAAAGAGTGTAAGCACACGTGAAGGTAATAGTCCCTATGTGTTTTTTGAAGGTCCGCCTTCAGCAAACGGATTGCCGGGTATTCACCACGTAATGGCGCGCGCGATTAAGGATATTTTCTGTCGCTATAAGACTCAAAAAGGTTTTCAGGTAAAAAGAAAAGCAGGCTGGGATACGCACGGACTGCCTGTGGAATTGGGGACTGAAAAAGAATTAGGAATTACTAAAGAAGATATCGGTAAGACGATTTCTATTGAAGAATATAACGAAGCCTGTAAAAAAACGGTTATGCGTTATACCGACGTATGGAATGACCTGACCGAAAAAATGGGCTATTGGGTTGATATGCAGGATCCGTATGTGACCTATAAGTCAAAATACATGGAAACTGTATGGTGGCTGCTGAAGCAGATTTACGATAAAGGTTTGCTTTATAAAGGTTACACTATCCAACCCTACTCTCCAAAAGCAGGAACGGGATTGAGTTCTCATGAAGTCAACCAGCCGGGAGCTTATCGCGATGTGACTGATACTACCATAGTAGCACAATTCAAAGTTCTTCAGGAAACGTTACCTTCTTTTTTGCAGGGACTTGGTGATATCCACTTTTTAGCATGGACGACTACACCTTGGACATTGCCATCTAATACTGCGCTTACTGTAGGACCAAAGATTGACTATGTTCTGGTAAAGACATTTAATCAATATACATTCGAGCCGGTAAACGTTATTCTGGCAAAGAATCTTGTCGGAAAACAATTTGGCAAGGGTTATTTTGAAAGTACAGATGAAGCCGATTTTGATAAAGTAAAAAATGGTGACAAACAGTTGCCTTATAAAATAGTAGCTGAGACTTTAGGTGCTGAACTTGTGGGCATCCGTTATGAGCAATTACTACCATTTGTTTTGCCGTATCAGAACCCTGAAAATGCATTTAGAGTAATTTTAGGTGATTTTGTTACCACAGAAGACGGTACCGGAATCGTGCATACAGCTCCTACATTTGGTGCAGACGATGCTAAAGTAGCAAAAGAAGCAATACCAGAAGTACCACCAATGTTGGTTTTGGATGAAAATGGCACACCGGTTCCATTGGTAGACCTGCAAGGAAAATTCACTTCGCATATGGGTGAGTTTGCAGGCAAATATGTAAAGAACGAATATTATAATGCAGGCGAAGCTCCTGAGAAATCAGTTGATGTAGAAATTGCAATTCGTTTAAAAGAAGAAAACAAAGCCTTTAAGGTTGAAAAATACGTACACAGTTACCCACATAGCTGGAGAACAGACGAACCATTGTTGTATTATCCGTTAGATTCCTGGTTCATTAAGGTTACGGATATAAAAGACAGAATGTTCGACCTGAACGAAACGATTAACTGGAAGCCAAAATCTACCGGAGAAGGTCGTTTTGGGAACTGGTTGAAAAATGCTAACGACTGGAACCTTTCACGTTCAAGATACTGGGGAATTCCGTTGCCAATATGGAGAACTGAAGACAAAAGGGAAGAAGTGATTATCGGTTCTGTTGAAGAACTATATAATGCTATTGAAAAGTCGATTGAAGCCGGCTTCCAAAAAGAGAATCCGTTCAAAGGATTTGAAATCGGAAACATGTCGGAATCCAATTATGATTTGGTCGACCTGCATAAGAATGTTGTGGATGAAATCGTATTGGTTTCGCCTTCCGGAAAACCGATGAAACGTGAAACCGATCTGATTGACGTATGGTTTGATTCGGGAGCAATGCCTTATGCGCAATGGCACTATCCTTTTGAAAACAAAGATAAGATTGAGGAAAACAAAGATTTCCCTGCTGATTTTATCGCAGAAGGAGTAGATCAGACCCGTGGCTGGTTCTATACGCTTCATGCCATAGCCGCTTTGGTTTTTGATAAGGTAGCGTATAAGAATGTGGTTTCAAACGGTTTGGTGTTGGACAAAAACGGACAAAAAATGTCCAAACGTTTGGGTAATGCCGTTAATCCGTTTACAACATTGGCAGAATATGGAGCTGATGCCACACGTTGGTACATGATTTCAAATGCCAATCCTTGGGACAATTTAAAATTTGATATCGAAGGAGTTGCTGAAGTACGCCGTAAATTCTTCGGGACCTTGTATAATACGTATTCGTTCTTTGCCTTATATGCAAACATTGACGGTTTCTCTTATTCGGAAGCTGAAGTGCCATTACAGGAAAGACCGGAAATCGACCGTTGGATATTGTCAGAGTTGAATACTCTAGTCAAAAATGTAGACAGCTATTATACAGATTATGAACCAACAAAAGCAGCAAGAGCTATTTCTGACTTTGTTCAGGAGAATTTGAGCAATTGGTACGTTCGTTTATGCAGAAGAAGATTCTGGAAAGGCGAATATGCACAAGACAAAGTTGCTGCTTATCAGACACTTTATACCTGTCTTCTAACGGTTGCCAAATTAAGTGCTCCTATCGCTCCGTTCTTTATGGACAGGCTTTACAGAGATTTAACACAGGCGACACATAAGGAAACATTCGAAAGCGTACATTTGGCCGATTTTCCTGAATATGCTGATAACTTTGTTGATAAGTCATTGGAAAGCAGAATGGAGAAAGCACAGACGATTTCGTCATTAGTATTGTCACTGCGTAAAAAAGAGATGATAAAAGTGCGTCAACCCCTGCAAAAGGTAATGATTCCGGTACTTGATGCCAAGCAAAAAGCAGAGATTGAGGCCGTGTCTGACCTGATAAAAGCGGAGGTAAATGTAAAAGAAATTGAGTTGTTGGATGATGCTTCAGGGATATTAGTGAAGCAGATTAAGCCTAATTTTAAAGCATTAGGACCACGTTTTGGTAAGGATATGGGTCTGATTTCCAAAGAAATACAAAATTTCTCGCAGGAACAGATCAATGAATTGGACAAAAACGGTTCGCTAGATATTGTTATATCAGGGAAAAGTATTAATTTAACCTCTGAAGATGTTGAGATTTCCTCTCAGGATATCGAGGGATGGCTGGTAGCAAATGCAAACGGAATTACGGTAGCTTTGGATATCACCATTTCGGATGAATTGAGAAAAGAAGGAGTTGCCAGGGAATTAGTCAATCGTATTCAAAATATCAGGAAAGACTCAGGATTTGAGGTAACAGACAAAATAAAGGTACAAGTCCAGAAAGACGGAATTATCGAAGAAGCGTTACAAGCAAATCAGGACTATATCAAGGCTGAAACGCTGACAGAAGAGCTGATAATTCTGGATAAAGTAGAAAACGGTATAGAAATTGAGTTTGACGATATAAAAACAAGTATATTAATTTCAAAATAATATAATATGGTAGATGAAGTTGCAAGATACTCAGATGCTGATCTAGCAGAGTTCAAAGAAATTATTTTAAAAAAAATACAAAAAGCACAAGCAGACTTAGATTTGATCAAAAGCGCCTATATGAATGACCTAAACAATGGAACGGATGATACGTCACCAACCTTTAAGGCATTCGAAGAAGGAAGCGAAACCATGTCAAAAGAAGCGAACTCTCAGTTGGCGATCCGTCAGGAAAAGTTTATCCGCGATTTGAAAAATGCTCTTTTCAGGGTAGAAAACAAAACATACGGTGTTTGCAAAGTGACAGGAAAACTGATCAGCAAAGAAAGGCTTAAAATCGTTCCTCATGCTACAATGAGCATCGAAGCCAAAAACCTGCAGCGATAAGTTTTAAATTAAAATAGAGAAACGCTCCATATTTTGGGGCGTTTTTTTAATGCCTAAATTTTATTTATGAGAAAAATTACTTTTTTATTTTTATTGTTTCCATTTATATTGTTTGCAAAAGTTTATCCGGGAACGATTACATTTAATGATGACTCTACAAAATCAGGTTTTATTGAAATACCTAAAAAGGATAATAAAAATCTAAAGTTTAAAGCTACAAAAGAAGGAGATTTTGAAAAATTCGAAGCAGCTAATATCAAAAGCTTTGAAATTGACATGGAGGGTAGTACAGTTAAATTTTTAGCTGTTTACATAACCTCTGCGAGTATTTTTAATCTTAAATCTCCAAAACTGGAAAAAAACAAATCATGGCTGGCAGTAGCAAAAGAAGGGAAAAGTTTGAGCCTTTTATCCACTTATTCCAGTTCGCAAAAAATTCATGGGGTTCAAGGAAGTACAGGCTTTTCAGGAACTACCTATTATGTGTATAAGCCGAAGCAAAATTTTTGCGCGATCTTTTATACGACATTTGAGGGCGCAGTTATGGTAATTGGAGGGTACAGTAGTTTGCGAAAAATGATAAATGCTTATTTTGCGGAAGACTGTCCAAAAGTTATTGAATTGACTACAAAAGAAGCCGTTGATAAAGAAGGTATTGGGATAGTTGTAGATATTTATGATGAATACTGTGGCTAGGTAACTCCAAAAGCTAAATCAGCCCTGAATAAGTACTTTCTAAGGAGCGTTTTTTGTAAAATAATAATTCCTATTTTTGCGCAATAAAATAAAGAAAATGTCATTAAAAAAAGCATATTTATTAGTTATCCTAATTCTTATCGTTGACCAGATATCTAAGATATACATCAAAACCAATTTTATTTATGGTGAAGATGGACAGATAAATGTAGCCAGCTGGTTTAAGATTTTGTTGATTGAGAATGAAGGAATGGCTTGGGGAACCCAAATTCCTGGAGATTATGGAAAACTAATCCTGACGCTTTTTAGGTTGGTAGCCGTGACAGGAATTGGCTGGTGGCTTTGGGATGCCGTTAAAAAACACAGTTCCCGATATCTAATCGTTGCCATTTCACTTATTTTGGCAGGTGCTTTTGGAAATATTATCGATTCTGTTTTTTACGGAGTAATCTTCGACCATAGCATAGGTCAGACTGCTACACTTTTCTCCGATCAGCCTTATGGTACCTGGTTTCATGGAAAAGTAGTCGACATGCTTTATTTTCCCATCTGGGAAGGTAATTTGCCGGAATGGCTGCCAATCTGGGGAGGTAAGCACTTTACTTTCTTTAATGCAATCTTTAATATAGCCGATATGGCTATTTCTACCGGAGTAGGAATATTGATTGTCTTTAATAAAAAAGCATTTTCAGGCTCTAATAAGCATTCAGAATTGGCTTAATTCTGTCCCGGAGCATATTTTTTAGCACTCTTTTCTCCAGTCACTTTTTTAGCTTGTCCCGGAGGCAAAGGTTTTGTTTTGCTGGATTTGCTGGATGTTCCTGTGCTCACGCTTGCGCTACATCCTGAAATTGTAAATACGAAGCAAAGCAAAAGGAATCCGATTGATAATTTAAATGTAGTTTTCATTTTTTATATAAAGTTACATCTTTTTCCCGAATTCATATATTCTATCTGGAGTCACGCAAAAATCCATCCTGACATCATTATCGAAAATATCGATAATCTCTCCTTCCGCTTCAAAAAAAGAAAGTCCGATTTTTAGCGTATCCTTTTTACATCCGGATAAGAAGAGATCATAAAATCCTTTTCCATAGCCCACACGATGCCCTTTAGTGTCAAAGGCCAGCAACGGTACGAAAACCACATCAATTTTATCAGCCGGCACTTCAATTCCATCAACAGGTTCGGGGATATTATATTCATTTTTTCTGAATTTCGTATTGTCGGTTAGCAAAAAATGAGTCATTTTTCGGGTTTCGAAATCCGATTTTGAAACCACAATTTCCTTGTCTTTTCCGGCCAATACCTGGAGGAGGAACTCGGTGTCGACTTCCTTATGCTCGCTGATAGGCAGAAAAATATGGTAGTATAATTTATCCCAGATGTTCATTCCGGCAACCTGATTGGCGATAGCAAGACTTTTTTCTTCTATATCTTCTTGTGAGAGTCCGGATCGTAAAGCCTTATATTTTGATCGTAATTCTTTCTTTTGCATTTGTTGTGTTTTTAGCCCTAATTTTCCAGTGCAGTAGTAATATGAAAAATGGCATCGCCCTGATACACTATAGGCGCATCGTTGACATTGATAATATATCCGGAATTGGGAGACTTTACTTTATATTCTACTTTTCCATAAGGATCTGAAATTGTAGCCAACACTTGACCTTTTTCTACATACGAGCCAATTGTTGTCAGACCATGGAACAAACCAGAAGTCTTCGCACGAATCCATGCTGATTTTTCGATATAAATAATCTTTTGATCGGCATCGGCAGCTTTCCTTTTAGGATTCAGCATTCCAAAATGATTCAGGAAGCGTTTTGTGCCTTCAATACCTTGCTGTGTAATAGATTCATTAATGTCAAGCGATTTCCCACCTTCAAACAATAGCATTTTTACGCCTAAACGATCACAGGAATTTCGGAACGAGCCCGAAATATTTTTGGAATACAGAGCAAAAGGCGCATGGAAAACATCGGCTAATGCTTTTAATTCATAATTGTTAGGAACAATGCGTATTTGTGGTGCATTAAATCGGCTGGCGCCTCCGGCATGAAAATCGATACAATAATCAACATTAGGAATGATTTCCTTTAAAAGATAATAAGCAAAACGACTGGCCAGTGATCCATTTTTGCTTCCCGGAAAAACACGATTCATGTCGCGGCCGTCAGGAAATTCACGGCTTCTGTTCAAAAAGCCAAAAACATTGATAACCGGAATACAGATAATGGTGCCTATATTTGGCCTGTTGATTTTCTGTACGATGAGCTGCCGGACAATTTCAATCCCATTAATTTCATCGCCATGAAGTCCTGCCGAAAATAAAACTGTTGGGCCTTCAATTTCGGAACGTTCAATAATTACGGGAATTTTCAGCTTAGTCATTGTATGGAGTTTTGCAATTTCCATATTCAATGTCCGGCTTTCGCCCGGAAGAATGGTTTCGCCTAAAATAGTAAGATTTTTATAGGATGGTTTCGCCATGTTGTCTTTAAAAATATAAATGTATAAAAATTGAGATTCGGAACGCTAAATATTTGCTAAAACCATTTAAAAATTGAAATCAGGTGCTTGCAATTCGGGATTTTTGAAACTAACTTTGTAAGATGCGAACTCCTCTTGAACTTCAGATTCAAACATTGCCCGACGGACCGGGTGTATACCAGTATTACGATAAGGATGATAAGATTCTGTATGTAGGAAAAGCAAAAAATCTTCGCAAGCGCGTCTCGTCCTATTTCAATAAACTGCATGATAACGGAAAGACCAATGTTTTGGTTCGTAAAATTGTATCGATCAGGCATATAGTTGTGCCAACAGAAACGGATGCGCTGCTGCTTGAAAATAACCTGATAAAAAAGTTGCAGCCGCGATATAACGTGTTGTTGAAAGACGATAAAACCTATCCGTGGATCTGCATCAAAAAAGAACCGTTTTCAAGGATATTTACCACCAGAAATATGATAAAGGACGGTTCGGAGTATTTCGGGCCTTACACCAGCTTTAAAACCGTCCATACGCTACTGGATCTTATCAAGGAGTTATATCCTTTGAGAACCTGCAATTATGATTTGTCCAGAGAAAATATTAATTCCGGGAAATATAAAGTCTGTTTGGAATACCATATCGGGAACTGCAAAGGTCCTTGTGAAGGATACCAATCTTTGGAAGAATACCAGGGAAATGTAGAAGCCGTTCGCGAAATATTAAAAGGGAATTTCAAGGAAAGCTTAAAGGATTTCAAGACACTGATGAAAAATCTCGCATCAGAAATGAAATTTGAAGAAGCGCAGAAAATAAAAGACAAGATCGAAACCTTAGAAAATTACCAGTCGCGATCTACCATCGTTAATCCGAGAATTTCTAATGTAGATGTGTTTTCTATCATTTCTGACGAAAGCATGGCGTATATCAACTTTTTGCAAATTTCCCACGGTGCGATTATCCGTTCACATACGATGGAACTGAAAAAGAAGTTGGACGAATCCGACGAAGAACTGCTGGAATTGGCTATTGTCGAAATGAGAGAGCGATTCAGACTGCTGTCAAAAGAAGTAATCGTGCCTTTTGAAGTCGATTTGGGTGAAAATATCAAAGTAACCGTCCCACAATTGGGTGATAAGAAACAGGTTTTGGAACTTTCTATCCGAAATGCGAAATTCTATCGGATGGACCAGCTCAAACAATTACAAATTGTTGACCCGGACCGACACACGAACAGAATCATGGCGCAGATGAAAAAAGACCTTCGTCTTTCTGTCGAGCCAAGACATATTGAGTGTTTTGATAACTCCAATATTCAGGGAACCAATCCTGTTGCTGCCTGCGTAGTGTTCAAGGATGGCAAGCCAAGCAAAAAAGACTACCGCCATTTTAATATCAAGACGGTTGAAGGACCTAACGATTTTGCTTCGATGGAAGAAGTTGTTTACAGACGATATAAAAGGCTATTGGATGAAAACCAGCCTCTACCACAGCTTATCATCATTGATGGAGGAAAAGGACAGCTGTCTTCGGCATTGAAAAGCTTGGACGATTTAGATTTGCGGGGAAAAATAGCAATCATTGGTATTGCCAAGCGTTTGGAAGAATTGTTCTATCCGGGCGATTCGATTCCGCTGTATCTGGACAAGAAATCAGAAACATTGAAAGTGATCCAGCAGCTGCGAAACGAAGCACACCGTTTCGGGATAACACACCATCGTGATAAAAGAAGCAAAGGAGCATTAAAAACTTCGATAGAAACCATACCAGGAATTGGCGAAAAAACCATGGTTACACTAATAAAACACTTCAAATCTGTTAAAAGATTGTCACAGGCAACAGAAAAAGAAATTTCTGACGTTGTAGGTGTTTCAAAAGCCAAAAAAATTACCGACTTTTACAATTCCACCAAGTAACCTATCCTATGAAAAAAATAGCTCTTATACTTCTGCTGATGTTCTCTGTCTCGGTTGTATTTTCACAAGAGCAGAAAAAGCCAAAAGTAGGGTTGGTTTTAAGTGGAGGCGGAGCAAAAGGATTGGCCCATATAGGTGTCCTAAAAGTATTGGAAGAATCCGGAGTAGAGATTTCGTATATCGGTGGAACCAGTATGGGAGCGATTATTGGGGGACTCTATGCTTCGGGATATAGTGCCACCCAAATTGACTCAATCTTCAAGACGACGGATTACGATGCCTTAATTCAGGATTATATCCCAAGATCGACTAAAAACTTCTACGAAAAAAGGAATGACGAGCTGTATGCACTGACATTACCTTTCAAAAAAATGAAAATCGGTATTCCGAGAGCCTTATCAAAAGGACTGTATAATTTCAATATGCTCAACAAACTGACGCATAATGTGAGGCATATTC
This sequence comes from uncultured Flavobacterium sp., assembly GCA_964518395.1. Classification (GTDB taxonomy): domain Bacteria; phylum Bacteroidota; class Bacteroidia; order Flavobacteriales; family Flavobacteriaceae; genus Flavobacterium. The sequence continues at coordinate 44,823 of CAZFGA010000011.1, read as the reverse complement.
GCGATTTTAACCAACTGCCAATTCCTTTTTTGTGTATTGCTACAGATATTGAGACAGGACAACAGGTGCTGCTGAATAAAGGTTCGCTGCCACAGGCGATGATAGCAAGTGCGGCATTACCATCATTGTATATGCCTGTTGAAATTGACGGCAAGTTGCTTGTTGATGGTGGGGTTACTAATAATTATCCAATTCTGGAAGTAAAAAATCTGGGTGCGGATATCATTATTGGTGTCGATGTTCAGGACGACCTGAAAGACAGGGATGCCTTAACGGATGCAACTAAAATTCTGGTGCAGATATCCAACATGCAGATGATCCAGAAAATGGACCGCAAAAGAAAAGCGACCGATATTTACATAAAGCCTGATATTACGGCCTATTCTGTTATCTCTTTTTCTCAAGGCCAGCAAATTATCAAAACCGGAGAAGATGCGGCACGAAAAGTAATTGATCAGATCCAAAAAATAGGAAACACGGATAAACCCGTGAAAAGGATGGTTCCGTTGCAAAGAGACAGCCTGTTTGTCAGTGAAATCAAAACGAATCAACTTGAAAATTATAACCGTACTTACGTAATCGGAAAATTGGGGTTTAAAGCAGGTACTAAAATCAGCTATGAAGATCTGGACAAAGGAATTAATACCTTGAGTGCTACGCAAAACTTTAGTGGTATTGGTTATTCGTTTTCCAAATCGGCATCCGGAAACGACGTGCTCAGCATGTCTTTGGTAGAAAACCCAATCAAAACCTATCTGAAATTTGGTCTGCATTACGATGGCTTGTACAAAAGTGCCATTTTGTTGAACGTAACCCAGAAAAAACTCCTTCTGAAAAACGATATCGTTTCTTTGGATGTTGGGCTGGGAGATAATTTTAGATATTATCTGGATTATTATATCGACAATGGATTTTATTGGAGTTTTGGTGTCAAATCCAGATACAATACCTTTAACCGTAACGTGCTTACAGATTTCAATAATGGCGAGCTGCTGAATCTGTTTGGATTGAGTTCCATAAATATCGATTATTCCGATTTTACTAATCAGGCTTATTTTCAGACCATTTTTGCCCAAAAGTTTCTTATTGGAGCCGGTGCGGAATACAAGCACTTAAAAATTAAGACGAAAACATTTGAAGCAACAGATCCTGTTTTGGAAAACAGCGACTATCTGAGTCTTATTGCGTATGTGAAATACGATTCTTTTGATAAGAAATATTTCCCCAAAAATGGATTCCTTTTTAGTGGCGATTTCCAATCTTTTCTGTACTCTTCAGACTATACCAATCAATACCAGAATTTCAGTATTCTTAAAGGTGAAATGGCCTTTTCGAAAACCTTTTTCAATAAATTTACATTAAACTTCCAGTCTGAAGCCGGATTTACGGTAGGCGAACAGACCGTACCATTTTTTGATTTCGTATTGGGTGGTTATGGCTTCAATATGATTAACAACTTTAGGCATTTCTACGGATATGATTTCGTAAGCCTTTCCGGAAATAGCTATATCAAAGGAAATGTGGGTGTTGATTACGAAATATTCCGAAAGAACCATTTAAACTTCATGGCGAATTATGCCAATATCGGAAATAAGATTTTTGATAGCAGCAATTGGTTTGACCGCCCAAACTTTTCGGGATATGCTTTCGGATATGGCTTGGAAACAATCATTGGTCCGGTAGAAATCAAGCACTCCTGGTCGCCTGAAACCAAAGACCACCATACGTGGGTTAGTGTAGGATTCTGGTTCTAAAGAATCTATTCCAAAAAAATTATATCTGCCGTTTATGTGTTAATTATTCCATAAAAAAACTATATTTGGAACCAATAAACACTAAACCAATCAAATTTATGTCTATTTGGAAAAGAAAATCACTTACACAATTACTAGCAGAAGCATCGGAAGATGAAAAAGGCTTAAAGAAAACATTAACAGCGCCAGGATTGGTAGCTCTGGGAATTGGAGCGATAATAGGAGCCGGATTATTTTCGATAACAGGCCTTGCTGCATCGATGAATGCAGGCCCTGCAATTACGATTTCTTTTTTAGTAGCTGCATTTGGATGCGTTTTTGCCGGTTTGTGCTATGCTGAATTTTCTTCAATGATTCCGGTAGCCGGAAGTGCCTATACCTATTCGTTTGCAACAATGGGAGAATTTGTTGCATGGATCATCGGTTGGGATTTGGTATTGGAATATGCCGTTGGAGCAGCTACGGTTTCGATCAGCTGGTCCAGGTATCTCGGTAAATTTTTGAGCGGTTATGGAATCCATATAGACGATGCCTATATGCTTTCTCCATTTGAAGGAGGAATAATAAACGTTCCTGCAGTACTGATTGTCATGATAATGTCATTAGTATTGATGAGAGGAACCAAAGAGTCCGCTTTCGTAAATGGAATCATCGTACTCTTAAAAGTTAGTGTTGTATTGATTTTTATTGCTGTTGGATGGCAATACATCAGACCAGAAAACTACACACCTTATATCCCGGAAAATACAGGAACCTTTGGCGAATTCGGATTCTCAGGAATTATTAGAGCTGCCGCTATTGTGTTCTTTGCTTATATTGGTTTTGATGCTGTTTCAACGGCAGCCCAGGAGGCCAAAAATCCAAAAAGAGACATGCCTATAGGAATATTATTGTCTTTGGCAATCTGTACTATTTTATATGTTCTGTTTGCCCACGTAATGACAGGAGTGGTGAATTATCAAGCCTTTGCCGGAAAAGACGGTATTGCGCCAGTTGCAATTGCTGTAGAGGCAATGGGACCTGCTGGAGCGGATGGAATGATTACTCCGGCCTATCCATGGCTTAACAATGCAATTCTTTTGGCAATCTTAGGAGGATATGCTTCGGTAATTTTAGTAATGCTTATGGGACAGAGCCGCGTATTCTTCTCTATGAGTAAAGACGGACTTATGCCAAAAGTATTCTCTGAAGTACATCCGAAATTCAGAACTCCGGCTAAAAACAATTTCCTGTTCATGGTAATCGTAAGCCTTTTTGCTGCGTTTGTACCTGCCAGAGTTGTTGGAGAAATGACGAGTATCGGAACCTTATTTGCCTTTATATTGGTTTGTATCGGTGTGTTGATAATGCGTAAAAAGATGCCGGATGCACCAAGAGCATTCAAGACACCATTGGTTCCGTTTGTGCCAATTGCAGGAGTCTTGGTTTGTTTGTTCATGATGGTATTTTTACCATTGGATACCTGGATCCGATTGATTGTTTGGATGATGATTGGTTTTGATCTTTACCTATTCTATGGAATGAAAAACAGTATCTTAAATAAAGGAAACTTTAGCCTAGACAGCTTTAAAGTAGTAGCCGGTTCCGGATTAGGTATGGTTGTGGCTTTAGTAGTGGTAGCAATAATTCACCATAGAGATCCAAACATTGATGACGCTTTCTTATATTATTTCTCATTGGCTTTCGCAGGAATCCATGCTTTGATTTACGCTTTTAGCTATAAAAAAAGCAGATAGATTTTTTCTAAAATAAATAAAGGCATTACTGAAAAATTTTACAATCAGTAATGCCTTTTTCCTTTTTATAAATATTTCACAAGAAACAAGGTGTAAAAATTAATTTTTCCGATATTTGTGACTATGAATACAAGTTGGAACGGTTTATTGGCACATCTGAAGTTTCTCATTAAGAGAAACCCGGAATGAGTTTTTGGATTCTATATCTGAAATCGAAATTCATAATTTATAAATCTAATAATTATGCCACTATATCATAAATTGGGGAACTTCCCCCAAAAGAGACATACGCAATTTGAAAAACCTAATGGTGGGTTCTATTATGAGCAGCTTTTTGGTACGGAAGGTTTTCACGGGCATTCGTCTCTATTATACCATGTTCACAGACCAACGCAAGTGAAGGAAATCAAAGCTTCGTATTCGGTTGAACCGAAAATAGCCATTGGTAAAAATATAAAATCATTACTGCTCAAAGGTTTCGAATTAAAGCCACAGGAAGATTTTCTTGATAGCAGAAAAGCAATGCTTGTCAATAGAGATTGTACAATAGGTTTGGCAGCTCCACAGAAATCATTACGTGACTATTTCTATAAAAATGCCGATGCTGATGAAATGATTTTCATCCACAGAGGAAAAGGAACTTTGCGTACTATGATGGGTAACATCCCTTTTGAATATGGGGATTACCTGATTATTCCAAGAGGAATTATTTACCAAATCGATTTTGAAACTTCTGATAACCGTTTGTTCTATGTAGAATCTTTCGCACCTTTTTACACGCCGAAACGATACAAGAACGAATCAGGACAGCATTTGGAACATTCGCCATTCTGCGAAAGAGATTTCAAATTGCCAACAGAATTGGAAACTTACGATGAAAAAGGAGACTTCCTGATCAAAATCAAAAAAGAAGGAATGATTCATGAGGTAGTATATGCTACACATCCTTTTGACGTAGTAGGCTGGGACGGATACAATTTTCCATACGGATTCAGTATTCATAATTTTGAGCCTATAACGGGACGTGTACATTTGCCACCACCAATACATCAGACTTTTGAGACGTCAACCTTTGTTGTGTGCTCTTTCTGTCCGAGACTTTACGATTATCACCCAAAATCAATTCCGGCTCCCTATAACCATAGCAACATTGATAGCGATGAGGTGCTGTATTATGTTGACGGCGATTTTATGAGCAGAAACAATATCGAGCAAGGGCACATTACGCTACATCCTAAAGGAATTCCTCACGGACCGGCACCAGGCGCTATGGAAAGAAGTATCGGGAAAACAGAAACCGAAGAATTGGCGGTGATGGTAGATACCTTCCGTCCGTTGATGGTAACCGAAGAAGCAATGGGATTGGACGATGGACAATACTATAAATCTTGGGTAGAATAACAAAAAAACAAATAAAACAAAAAACAACTAGCGACCCTGGCAGGGTCATAGACCATGCCAGGGTTGGAAAAAACATACTAAAATGAGTAAAGAAGTAAAATCAGTAGAATACGGATTAGAAAAAATATTTGAAGGAGCGCAAGATTTCCTTCCGTTATTGGGAACAGATTATGTAGAGTTTTATGTGGGCAATGCAAAACAGGCTGCACATTATTATAAAACAGCTTTCGGTTTTCAATCATTGGCTTATGCAGGTTTAGAAACAGGAGTTCGTGACAGAGCTTCTTATGTTTTGAAACAGGATAAAATCCGTTTGGTGTTGACTACGCCTTTAAATAGTGATTCTGTATTGAATGACCACCTAAGAAAGCATGGCGACGGTGTTAAGGTTGCGGCCCTTTGGGTTGAAGATGCAAGAAGTGCTTTTGAAGAAACTACAAAAAGAGGAGCTAAGCCTTTCATGGAACCAACTGTTGAAAAAGATGAATTTGGAGAAGTTGTCCGTGCTGGAATTTATACTTATGGCGAAACTGTCCATATGTTTGTAGAAAGAAAAAACTATAACGGAGTATTCTTGCCAGGCTATAAAGAATGGAAATCAGATTACAATCCGGAGCCAACTGGTTTCAAATACATCGACCACATGGTTGGAAATGTAGGTTGGGGAGAAATGAATACATGGGTGAAGTGGTATGAAGATGTAATGGGATTCGTAAATTTCCTTTCTTTTGACGACAAACAAATCAATACAGAATATTCTGCCTTGATGAGTAAGGTAATGTCAAATGGTAACGGAAGAATCAAATTCCCTATCAATGAGCCTGCAGAAGGAAAGAAAAAATCACAGATTGAAGAATATTTGGAATTCTACGGCGGTCCTGGTATCCAGCACATCGCTATAGCAACAGACGATATCATTAAAACGGTTTCTCAATTAAAAGCCCGTGGTGTTGAATTTTTATCAGCTCCGCCAAAAGCTTATTATGAAGCAGTTCCTCAAAGATTGGGTGAGCACATGAATATGATGAAGGAAGACATGAACGAAATCGAAAAGCTGGCTATCATGGTAGATGCTGATGAGGAAGGATACCTACTTCAGATTTTTACAAAGCCGGTTCAGGACCGTCCGACACTGTTTTTTGAAATCATTCAAAGAATGGGGGCTCGTGGATTCGGAGCAGGAAATTTCAAGGCTTTATTTGAATCTATTGAAAGAGAACAAGAAAAAAGAGGAACGTTATAGAATGGTGTAATTTTCTGAGAATAATGCAAAAACAAACCTTTCAAAAAACTATTTTTTGCTAATATTGTGTTAAAGTTGATTTTTTAATTGTAATACTGCAATTATTACATACCTTTGCACCCGCAAAAAGAGAGGGAGTGGTTTCCTTCGATTTTTATGTAAATTTTTCATAATTTATAGTTTTTTGGTTGGTTAATAGCATAAAAACTCAGTCATATTTTTGACTGGGTTTTTTTGTTTTAATACATTTGGAATAGAAATTGTATTTAACAGTTGGAAAAGACATATAAAATTGAATTATGAAAAAGATTATAATATTATTGTTGTTTGCAACTGCGAACCTTCAAGCTCAGGATGATAAAGCTTTTGATGTTGGTGAATGGTTCAAATTCAGGATACATTATGGCCTGGTCAATGCGGGTTATGCCACACTTGAAATCAAGGAAGCTACCAAGAACGGGAAAAAAGTTTTCCATGTTTTAGGGAATGGCTATACTACCGGTATGACAAAGTTTTTCTTTAAGGTAAATGACGACTACCAAAGTTACTTCGACAAGAAAACCGGACAGCCTTATCAGTTTGTCAGGAAAATTAGCGAAGGCGGTTACACCAAAAATCAAGAGGGCTTTTTTAATCAGTCAGCCAATAATGTACTCGTTAAAGACTACAAGAAAAATACAGAAAAAACCATTTCCGTGCCTGAGAACGTTCAGGATATAGTTTCCTCATTTTATTATTTAAGAAATCACCCTTCAATTGACAAACTGAAAGTCGGAGAGTCTATCGTTATCGATATGTTCTTTGACGACGAAACCACAAAGTTTAAGTTAAAATTTATGGGACGAGAAGTTTTAAAAACTAAATTTGGAAAAGTAAACACGATGATCTTTAGACCTTACGTTCAGGCAGGTCGTGTTTTTAAAGAAGAAGAGAGTTTAACAGTCTGGATTTCAGACGATGAAAACAGAATTCCATTGCGAATCAAAGCCAGCTTAGCTGTTGGTTCTCTAAAAGCCGATTTGGATGGATACAAAGGATTAATACATCCTTTCAAAATTATAGCAGATAAATAAAAATGGATATTACCCCAAATATAAAAGATCGGTTAGATCAACTAGAAGAAAAATTTCAGGCAATAAATCAGAAAACAGAAACCCATCTCGAAGGACTGCTTTGGTCCAAGCCGATAACCTATTGGGATTATATTCAGACAGACGCCCTATTAAATTTACAGATTCAAAGAACAACATTGCCGGATGAAATGGTTTTCATCATGTACCATCAGGTCAATGAACTTTTGTTCAAGATGATTTTATGGGAAATGGAGCAGCTTTGCCATACGCCAAAACCGGAAACGTCTTATTTCACAGAAAAATTAATGCGCATCAGCCGTTATTTTGATATGCTGACTACTTCATTCGACATCATGGGTGACGGAATGGAGATAGAGCAGTATATGAAATTCAGGAATACGCTGACTCCGGCAAGTGGTTTTCAAAGCGCCCAATACAGATTGATCGAGTTTTGTTCTACGGATCTGATTAACCTGATCGATTACCGTTTCAGAAAAACAATCGACAGAAATACGCCTTATGAGCATGCCCTGGAGCACCTCTATTGGCAGGCAGCAGGAAAAGATTACCATACAGGCGAAAAATCATATCTGCTTAAAGAATTTGAAAGGAAATACAAGCCGCAGTTCTTAAGCTATATGGAAGAATACAACACCATAAATGTCTGGCGTAAATTCAAAGAATTACCGGAAGAAGATCAAAAAAATGAAGAATTGATCAAAGCCATGCGCCACTATGACCACACGGTCAACATTACATGGGTAATGCAGCACTTGAATACGGCAAAAAAATATATTGACGGAAGCGGCAAAGGTGACGGAGAAGCCACCGGCGGAAGCGATTGGAAAAAATACATGCATCCAAAGTACCAAAGAAGGATATTTTTTCCAGAATTATGGTCTCCGGAAGAATTGGCATCTTGGGGAGAAGAAAAAAACGTCTAATAGATTAAAGAATACGATTTGAAATACGCTGTTTTAACCTTACTATTACTATTTACCCTGGTTTCCTGTAACAAGGAAGAAAAATCCGAAAAAGAAGATATTAAAGAAGTTCCTGTAAAAGAGCCTATTGTTGTTGAATTTGGCTTTACGCTCAATGATTTTTTGGTTGTTAACGATACAGTCAAAAGCGGTGACACTTTCGGAACATTAATGGGCAAACATGACCTGGGAAAATACAAAGTACATGAAATAACAGAAAAAGCAAGAGATTCGTTTAACTTCAGAGATATCCGTGCAGGAAGACCCTACACCATTTTAAAGTCTAAAAAAGCACCCAATACCGTACAGGTTTTTATCTACCAGCCTGATAATATCCATTACAGCGTTATTGATTTGAGAGATTCTATCGTAGCCTATAGAAATCAAAAACCAATAACCATTAAAAGAAGGACTATAGCTACCGAAATCGAAAGCTCCTTATCCGAAACTTTAAGTAAAGCTGGTGTTGATGCCTCACTGGCTCAAAACCTGGCTGATATTTATGCCTATTCGGTCGATTTCTTCAAAATCCAGAAAGGCGATAAATTTGCAGTTACTTTTAATGAAAAATATATCAGCGACACTATTTATGCCGGCGTAGAAAGCCTTGAAGCATCATTTTTTGAATACAAAGGAAAAAAAATCTACGCATTCCCGTTTAAGCAGGACACTACAGCAAAAAAAGTAAATTATTATGATGAGGAAGGGAAAGTGCTCAAAACGATGTTCCTTAAAGCACCTCTAAAATTTGGATTCAGGATTTCCTCAAAATTTTCAACACGAAGATTCCATCCTGTACAACAACGATTCAAGGCGCATAATGGTACTGATTATGCCGCTCCATCCGGAACGCCAATCATCACAACAGCAACCGGTGTTGTAGAAAAAACAGGATATACGGCAGGGAACGGAAACTTTGTAAAAGTAAAGCATAACTCAACCTATTCAACCCAATATCTTCATATGTCTAAAATTCTGGTACGCCAGGGGCAGAGAGTTTCTCAAGGCGATGTCATAGGAAAGGTAGGAAGCACGGGTTTGGCAACCGGACCTCACGTTTGTTATCGTTTCTGGAAGAATGGCGTACAAGTTGATGCCCTTAAGCAAAAGCTTCCAAATTCAATCCCGATGGATGCAAAATACAAACCTCGATTCATGGCCGAAATGGCGCCGCTTAAAAAAGAATTAGACAGTATCGCGGCAATTAAATTCAAAAAATAAATCATTATTGCCTAAATTTGAGCCTTCAAAAGACTACAAATCTAATTCTTTATTACCATGGCTTTAGGCAAAACCAATCCGTCAGGAACAGTTGCTTGGCAAAAATTGCGCGAACACTTCGCAACGATGCAATATGCTTCAATGCAGGAAATGTTTGCAAACGATAGCTCAAGAGCAGAAAAATTTAATCTTCAATGGAATAACTTTCTTGTAGATTATTCCAAAAATATCATCACAGAAGAAACAATAGGCCTGCTTTTATCGTTGGCTGACGAAGTAAATCTGAGAGATGCCATTGCCAAATATTTTAACGGAGATGTTATAAACGAAACCGAGAACAGGGCAGTACTTCACACCGCTTTGCGCGCTCCAGAATCGGCTGTAATTACTGTTGACGGGCAAAATGTAATACCTGAAGTATATCTTGTAAAAAACAAGATTAAGGCCTTTTGTGATGAGGTTATTGGCGGACAAAGAAAGGGTTTCACAGGAAAAGCTTTTACAGATGTGGTAAACATCGGAATTGGAGGTTCGGATCTTGGGCCGGCTATGGCTGTTGAAGCACTTCAGTTTTATAAAAACCACCTGAATGTTCATTTTATCTCAAATGTAGATGGTGATCATGTACAGGAAAAAATCAAAAATCTAAATCCCGAAACAACACTTTTTGTAGTAGTTTCAAAAACATTTACAACACAAGAAACGCTTTCAAACTCTGAAACCGTACGCAAGTGGTTTTTAAAATCGGCAAAGCAGGAAGATGTTGCCAAGCATTTTGTGGCTGTTTCTACAAATGTCCAAAAGGTAACAGAATTCGGAATCAATCCTGATAATGTCTTCCCAATGTGGGACTGGGTTGGTGGCAGATTTTCTTTGTGGAGTGCCGTAGGCTTATCTATCAGCCTGGCTGTAGGATTCGACAATTTCAACAAATTGCTGAAAGGTGCCAATGAAATGGACGAACATTTCAAATCGGCAGAATTCAACCAGAATATTCCGGTTGTACTGGCTCTTTTGAGTGTTTGGTACAATAATTTCTTTGGGGCAGAAAGCGAAGCGCTGATTCCATATACACAATACCTACAAAAACTGGCGCCATATCTTCAACAAGGAATTATGGAAAGTAACGGAAAGAGTGTAGGCAGAGATGGCAATCCCGTAAACTATCAAACAGGAACAATCATTTGGGGCGAACCGGGAACCAATTCACAGCACGCATTTTTTCAATTGATCCACCAGGGAACAAAATTGATTCCAACAGACTTTATTGGCTTTGTAAAGCCGCTATATGGCGATGAAGACCATCATAATAAATTGATGTCTAATTTCTTTGCGCAGACAGAAGCTTTATTGAATGGAAAGACGGAAGATCAGGTAAGGTCAGAATTTACAAAAACAAATTTTTCTTCTGGAGCTGCGGAGTTCCTGACTCCGTTTAAGGTTTTCCAGGGAAATAAACCAACCAATACGTTGCTAATCCAGCAGCTGACTCCGGAAACATTAGGTTCGCTAATTTCATTATACGAGCATAAGATTTTCGTGCAAGGCGTAATCTGGAATATTTTTAGTTATGACCAATGGGGAGTCGAGCTTGGAAAACAATTGGCCAATTCGATTTTAGAGGAAATCAATTCAGGCGTTGTAAAACAGCATGATAGCTCTACAGCCCTTTTGTTACGTTATTTTTTGAATAAGAAATAAGGGCTAATTCGTTTAGTCTAAAATAAAAAGCCTCTCATCTGAGAGGCTTTTTATTTTAAAACCATGGAGTCAAAAAATAAACTATTTTTGATTTTTAAGACGGCATTTTTAATACAAAAACCTATAAACCATACTTCCTTAATTAGATGAGAAAGAAGACTGTATTCATAATGATTATTCCCTTTTTGCTAATCAATTGTAGTAAGAATAAGAATGAAGATTTGCCAAAAGTTGAAATTTCTAAAGAGAAAAGCCTTGAAAATAGAGGGGTTATGTATAGATGTAATAATCAGCTAGATTTTGACTTTGGGGAAAAAGCGGAAATAAATTTTGCTAATGATAGCATTTTAAAAATTAAGAATTATTCTAATAGCGGATATGAAACTCATCAAATTGAAATCTTAATTAATAAGAAACTTGAGATAGTTAAAATGGATTACAGTTATAGTGATGATGTTGAAGATGGGACAAAATCGTATTATGATATAGAAAAAGCGAATGTATATCTCAATAAAGATCCTTACAAAGACGGATTGGAGAATATTAGGGGAGGATTTTTGTTAGATGTTAAAGTTGTGGATAAGCCTTCTGAATTTTACAAGCGATCTAAAACCTATCATAAAAAAATAGAAGGTACATTTGAGTGTAGTTCCAATTGATGAATAGTGAAGAATAAGTAAAAAGCCTCTCAACTTTGACGTACCCCGAATAGTTGCGGTTTAACGCTATTTGCCAATTCTTAATGAGGAATGTTTATAAACAATTAAAGAAATAAGACATGAAACGTTTATTGTATATCCAAATTGTTTTTTTGTTTTTTATTGCTTGCAATAGCGATTCTAAAGCAGTGAAAGAACCAGGAAACAGCATACGGATCAACTATATTGGTGAGATTGATAAGCCTTTACCGACTTTATTTTTTTTTAATTCTTATGGTGTGGAAACTTATGATTTAGATTATTCTGATTATCATTTGATACATGATGCATATGCTGTTTTGAATAAGGAAATCACAAAATTGAAAACGACAAAAGAGGATTTGGCTTTGTTAAGCGTCAAGGTGAATAATAAGCAAAATTATTATTTAGACAAAAGCAGTAGTTTGTCTTTTATTTCTAAAGTCATGAGTGCAGCCTCTTATAAAAATCATAAACGACTAAAATTGCAACTTGATCTTTATTTGAACGTTTTGAAAAGTACAGGATAATAGATTCTAAAATGAGAAAGTAATAGTATATACGGCAAAGGGCTTGATAAAACATCAAGCCCTTTGTCTATAATTTATTTACCTTATTTAAAAGGTTTTTATTCTTCTGTCTTATTTTCCGGAGTTTCTTTATTTCCTTTTAAGAATTTTATCACCAACGGAATAGTAGTAATCGCTACGATGATAAGAATAATGATTTCAATATGGCTCTTTAAATCAATATCAAACTTGGTTAAAAACAAGCCATAAAGGTAATGTCCTGCCATGATTAAGCTGAAAGCCCATAAGAACGAACTTAATATGTTGTAAAATACGAAACGTTTTTTGTCCATTTGTACGATTCCGGCAATAATAGGAGCAAAGGTTCTTAGGATAGGCATGAAACGTGCAATGATAATCGCTTTTCCGCCGTATTTTTCAAAAAACACACGAGACTGTTCAAGATATTTTTTCTTGAACCAGAAGCTGTCTTCTTTTTTATAAAGATACCATCCGCTTTTTGCCCCAAACCAATAACCGACCGTATTTCCTATAATTCCGGAAATAGCAACCAGCGTAGCCAGTAAAGCAACATTGCCAAAGTCGCTTTCAATAAAAACAAGATTTTCTACAAGTTCACGGCTGTAGATACCGGCAAGAAAAAGAAGGCTGTCACCCGGAAGGAAAAAACCGGCAAACAATCCCGTTTCTGCAAAAACAATAAAAAGCACAACATACAGTCCAACGCTAACGCCCCCAAGTTCCATTGCAATGTAGAATTCAGGGTTAATGAGCTGTTTCCAATCAAAATTATCCATTTTAGAATTTAGTTAAGTAAATAAATATTAAGAAGCATTTAGTGTAATAGAATTCATTTTTTTCTTATCGCCAACAATCCATATAATATCGTCTTTTTCAAGCACGACATGCGATTCCGGATTCATCATTCGGCGGCCTTCGCGTTCAATTCCAACGACAAGTCCGTCTGTTTTTTCCCTTAGCTGTGATTCGCGGATAGTCTTTCCTATAAAATCTTCGTTTTTCAGTTCGAAATTTTTCAGGACAGTTTCGGCATTGTTTTCAGGAACTGCAACAAAGCTCTGCTGCAGATAGGCCTTGAATTTCTCTACCTGCCTGTCTGTTCCTATGATATAGAGAATGTCGTTTGGATAAATCTGCTCGTTGCGATTCGGAACGTTAATCGTAATATTCCCGCGTTTAATGGCTGCAATATTGATTCCAATCTTTTCGCGAAGTTCCAACTGGTGGAGCGGTTTTCCAACAATGTTGGATTCAGCACTGATTTCAAAAGTCGTCATGTGCGCATCCCAAGGAGAAAGTTCCCGCTTGCTTTTTGAAGCCTCCGTATTTTCCCTGTCGTTAAGGTTTTGCATAAATCGGTTTTCAATTCGGTCATACAATGTTTGCAGCCTTTTTGGGAAAACCATATAAGCCACGGCAAAAATAACCAAAGCAGTAAATGCAATAAAATTAGAAAAGAAACTATTTAGCAGCAATCCGATAAAAAATAAGGTAAACAGTATACGGATGATGTTGACAATTTTTATTGGGCCCAGGAATTTCCTTTCCTTTTTTAATTCTTCATAAGCGGTAGGTGCGACTTTCCTGAAAGACAATGCCCATAAAAAAGGCGAAATAAGCAAAAGCGTCAGAACAGCTATCGCAACATTGGCCCATTGCGAACCGTTTACAAGTGGAAGTACCACTCTAGAGGAAAGTAGGATGATGGCAATTATAATTACTGAATAGATGATAATCTGTATCATGCTGGACCTTAAAAATAAAACCCAATTGCTTGTAGCCTTTATGGTCTGTGAACTCGAACTGTAGCTGTCGATAGCCTTTGTCCATTTTTTAGGAAGCCTTCTTTCCAGCATATTAGCAACCGGAATAGAAAGCTTGATCATAAAAGGAGTCGTAAATGTAGAAATGGCGGAAACGGCAACCACAATAGGATAAAGGAAGTTGCTCGTTACGCCTAATGTCATCCCTAAAGTAGCGATGATAAACGAAAATTCGCCAATTTGGGCTAGGCTCATCCCGGTTTGTACAGACTGTTTTAGAGGCTGCCCGGAAATAAGAGTCCCCACGGTAGAACTTAAAGTCTTTCCAAAAACCGTCAGTAAAGTAATGATGATTACAGGAACGGCATATTCAGCCAAAGTACTCGGATTGATAAGCATTCCTACTGACACGAAGAAAACAGCTCCAAAAAGATCTTTTACAGGTTTTACGAGATGCTCAATGCGTTCGGCTTTGGTCGTTTCAGCAATAATAGATCCCATGATAAAAGCACCCAAAGCAGGCGAAAATCCAGCCATAGTAGCCAGGATTACCATCATCAGACATAAAGCCAGGGAAACAATCAGTAAAGTTTCATCGCTTAAAAGATTCTTGGCCTTTTTTAATAAGGTAGGAATGAAAAAGATACCACCCACAAACCATAATATTAGGAAGAACAAAAGCTTTAATACCGACTCAAAAAGTTCCATTCCTGAAAACTGCTGGCTCACGGCAATTGTAGAAAGTAAGACCATCATCAGGATGGCTACAATATCTTCAACAATCAGGGCGCCAAAAACAATTCCTGCAAATTTCTGTCCCTTAACACCTAATTCGTCAAAAGCACGAAGTATGATAGTTGTTGAGGAGATGGATAAGATAACACCTAAAAAGATACTATCCATAGAAGACCAGCCCATAAGCTGGCCGCACCAATATCCTAAAAATACCATAGAGAAAATCTGTACCAATGCAGTAATTGAAGCCGTGCCGCCCACTTTCATCAATTTCTTAAAACTGAATTCGAGACCAAGGCTAAAAAGCAAAATAATAACCCCGATTTCTGCCCATACTTCAACGTTTTGTACGTCTTTTACGGAAGGGAATAATGTAAAATAAGGACCGGCCAGAAATCCAGCAATTAGATATCCAAGAACCAATGGCTGTTTTATCTTTTTAAAAAGCAGAATAGCAACGCCGGCAGTCATAAGAATCAATCCCAAATCACTTATCAGAGGATAAAGATGATGTGAGGCTGCGGTTGCCGTATTTTCTAATTCGTTCATATCTGTAATAATTTAATTGGACAATATTTATGAAGATTCTTACTGTGAATCTTAAAAACAACAACAATCATTTATTACCAAAAAGCCTGAAAGGAATAGAAGATGGAGAGCAGTTTTCCTTTATGGTAGAAAGAACCAAACAGTGAATGCTTTTCGAAAGGATTAACCGAAACTAAATAGGTTTGGAAAGTGAACTTTGAAGAAGAAAAAGCTCCAAATGGCAAAGATAAGGTATGGCATTTTGATAGTCTGGCTATACCATTTCGATAGGGATTCGAGAATTTCTTCTTTTTGTGAACTTTGTCTAGTGTGTCACGTGCTACAGAAAATTCTTTTTTCGGCACACTGTATTGGCATATTTTTAATTGCTCTTTGCCGTTGATTTCCAGAAAAGTCAATGATGAAGTTTTCTTATTGCTGGCATCACAACGCATTCCCAGCAGAAAGATAAGGCACAAAAAAGTAATATGTACGGCTTTTTTCATCATTTCCGCAAATTTATGATATTGAATTTTAAAACAGTAGTCAATTCAATTAAAGAAATGTTAATTGTTAAGATTTTATTTCGTAATTTGGATTCATTATTTATTGGTCTGCCATGTTCCTATAATTTCGGGACATTTCATTTTTTGATATATTTGTAAAAAACAATTTTGACCATGGATACTTACAAAATTATTCTAGAAGCCCACTCTGGTATTGCCTATGTAGCCCTTTTTACAATTGGCGTTGCTGCAATCAATTCCCTGATAGGACTATCTGCAAAAAATGAATTCAAACCAAAAGACAGAAGAATTGCACTCTTCGGTCTGATAGCTGCTCACCTCCAATTTGTTTTTGGACTGATCTTATATTTCGTTTCACCAAAAGGAGTTGCTCTTTTCAAACAAGCAGGTATGAAAGAGATTATGGGAAATAGTGAATTGCGTATGATGGCCGTCGAACACCCTTTTGTAAATATCCTGGCTATAGTACTGATAACTATAGGATGGAGCACTCATAAGAGAATTGAAGGTTCTGATAAAAAATTCAAAAAAATAGCCATATTCTATAGTCTTGGTATGCTGTTATTGCTGTCAAGAATTCCTTGGAATGTGTGGTTCTCATAAAATATAAAGCTCAATTTTTTGAGCTTTTTTAATTTTGGGTATAGTAATTGTAAGATGAATTGGCCAAACATAAAAAAAATTATCATGAAGTATAAGACTACCATTCTCTTGCTGGC
Organism: uncultured Flavobacterium sp.; assembly: GCA_964518395.1. Lineage (GTDB taxonomy): Bacteria > Bacteroidota > Bacteroidia > Flavobacteriales > Flavobacteriaceae > Flavobacterium. Next base: position 28,211 of record CAZFGA010000011.1, on the reverse strand, counting down.
CTTTATTGCTTTGGTCTTTTCGAGCGGTTTTTCACTGCAGGATAGAAACTTCCAAAAAACACCGCCTGAAAAAACACAGGCATTTCAAGACTCAGTAAAGAAAGTCGCCATAGAAGATAGCTTAAAGTTAGCCGAATCAAAAAAATACAAGCTCCATAAAAAAAATGCCCACGCATCCTATTATGCTGACAAATTTACAGGACGTAGGACGGCAAGCGGAAAAATCTTTGACAATAAGAAATATACCGCTGCGCACAGAAAATTTCCTTTTGGAACCAAACTCCGAATTACCAATGAAGCCAACGGGAAATCCGTTATTGTAGAAGTGACAGATAGAGGTCCGTTTACCAAAGGAAAAGAAATCGACCTTACAAAGAAAGCCTTTATGGAAATTGCTTCATCCCGTTATGGTGGACATTTAAAAGTAACCATCGAAATAATACAGTAAGTCATGAAAGCCAGGATGTTTTTGTTTATCGCAGTTTTTGGAACCCTACTGGCAAGTTGCTCGTCCAGCAAGTCGGTTTCCGGAAAAATGTATAAGAAAAATGCTCATGCTTCTTATTATGCTGACAAATTCAACGGAAGGAAAACAGCAAGTGGGGAAAAATTCCACAATAGCAATTATACAGCTGCCCATAAAAAGTTACCGTTTGGAACCAAAGTAAAAGTGACCAATATAGCTAATGAAAAATCAGTTATAGTTGAAATAAATGACAGAGGGCCTTTCACACCAGGCAGAGAAATTGACCTTACCAAAAAGGCGTTTATGGAAATAGCAGATAATAAAAACCATGGCTCTTTAAGAGTGAGCCTTGAAATTATAAAATAGAAAGCCGGCATTATGCTGGCTTTTTTATTGGTTAAAATTGACAATAAAAAATTAACATAAATTTAAGTTCGTTTAGTTCGGTAATTACCGAACCTGATTTAACTTTGCACCAAAATTAATGTATTGATGACAGACATAGCAAAAGAAAGAGATGGATTGGTGGAGATGTTTGGGGTTCACTTTGAAAAGTATTGGAACTTTTCACCTTTGTCAGGACGAATATTAGGATGCCTAATTGTTTGGAATGATGCCAAAGGATTGACGTTTGACGATTTGGTTACCACCCTTGGAGCAAGCAAAAGTTCGGTTTCTACTAATCTGAATTTATTGCTGAAGATAGGAAAGATTGAGTATTATACTTTTCCTGGTGATAGAAAGAAGTATTACAAGCCATCATCTTTTAGCGACAGAATGCAGAACCACCTACAGATGGTTATAGATGAAAAGAAAATGGTGGAGAGAATGATCGACTATAAGAAAAAAACAGTTGGCGATGGAGAATGTGCCAGTTTGGAATTAATCAAGATTTACCAGGAACACGTTATAGAATTCGAGAAATTTTTAAATAAGACAATTCAAAAGTTAGAAAAAGTAGAGAACAAATAAAATCAATCAACCTTTATAAAAATGCAGATGAAGAATAAGTCACTATTCAGTATTGTAATCGCAATAATTACACTTTACTCTTGCGGTAAAAAAGAACAGCAAATGCCTCCACAAGGGCCGATGCCGTTTCCGGTACAGACTGTTGCAAAACAAGATGCAGTTGTTTATCAGGAATATACAGCCAATCTTGAAGGGCAGCAGAATGTTGAAATCCGTCCAAAAGTTAACGGATTTATCCAGAAAATATTTGTCGATGAAGGACAGGTTGTCAGAAAAGGACAACTGTTATTCAAATTAGAAACCCAAACCCAAAATGAAGATGCTTCAGCAGCAAAAGCAGCTGTACAGGCAGCTCAGGTTGAAGTAGATCGTTTGAAACCTCTTGTAGACAGAAAAATTATCAGTAACGTACAGTTGGAAACTGCCAAAGCTAAATTAGCCCAAGCTAAAGCTTCTTATGGAGCTATTGCAGCAAACATTGGTTTTGGAACTATCACATCACCGGTTGATGGAGTAATTGGAGGTCTTCCATTCAGAGAAGGTAGCTTGGTTAGCTCAACCAGTGAAATGCCTTTAACAACAGTTTCGGATACCAGAGTTATCCGTGCTTATTTCTCAATGAATGAGAAACAGCTTTTATTTTTCAACAAAACATTTAAAGGAGCTACAACAGCAGAAAAGCTAAAATCGGCTCCGGAAGTTTCTTTGCTTTTGGTTGATAACACAGAGTACGATCAAAAAGGAAAATTGGCTACCATGAACGGGTTGGTTAACCCACAAACAGGAACGACCCAATTCAGAGCCGAGTTCAAAAATCCGGAAGGAATCTTGAGAAGTGGTAGCAGCGGTATCGTACGTTTGCCAATCGATGAGAAAAATGTAATGCTTGTACCGCAGAATGCAGTATTCGAAGTTCAAGGAAAACAGATGCTTTATGTAGTTGGAAAAGATAACAAAGTAAAGTCAAGAATTATCGAAACAAAAGGAACGTCTGGATTGAATTTCATCGTAAGCGGAGGACTTGAAGAAGGCGAAGTAATCGTAATTGAAGGTGCTTCTAAGCTAAAAGATGATATGGAAATCATACCGCAACAAGGAAAACCGGAAGCTGCGGCTCCGGCAGGAAATGCTCCGGCAAAAGATTCTGCAAAAACAACTACACCATCAGCTAAAAAATAATTCTCAATGCTAAAGACATTCATAGAAAGACCAGTTCTTTCGACCGTAATATCGATCCTGATTACCATTTTAGGAATCTTGGGATTGATGTCCCTGCCGATAGAACAATATCCTGAGATCGCTCCGCCAACGGTCCAGGTAAACGCAACCTATACAGGAGCGAATGCCGAAACGGTACTGAATAGTGTCGTGACGCCACTCGAAGAAGAAATCAACGGAGTAGAAGGAATGACCTATATGACTTCCTCTGCTGCGAACGACGGTTCTGCAAAAATCTCGGTATATTTCGAGCTTGGAGTTGATCCGGATATTGCTGCCGTAAACGTTCAGAACAGGGTTTCCCGTGCTACCAGTAAATTGCCTCAGGCTGTTGTTCAGACAGGGGTTACAACGCTAAAAAGCCAGACCAGCGCCTTGATGTTCTTTGCGCTTTATTCTAAAAATAAGCAATTCGACGAAACCTATATTCAGAACTACGCTAAAATTAACCTGGTTCCAAAACTGCAACGTGTAAAAGGTGTTGGACAAGTAAACGTATTTGGTGCGAAAGATTACTCGATGAGAATCTGGATCGATCCGGAAAAAATGGCTACTTATGGCATATTGCCAAAAGATATCCAAAATGCACTTCAGGAACAAAACGTTGAGGCAGCACCGGGTAAATTTGGTGAAAATGCGGAAGGAGTTTATGAATATGTAATCAAATACAAAGGAAGACTTTCTGTAATTGAAGATTATGAAAATATCGTAATCAAATCTACAGGTAACGGAAACTTCCTTCACCTGAAAGATGTGGCCACCGTAGAATTGGGTGGTTTCAACTACGGTACGAAAAACATTGCGATGGGCCAGGAAGGTGTAGCCGTTGGGGTATTCCAGACATCAGGTTCCAATGCACAAGACATCATCACTGAGGTAATGTCGATTTTGGAACAAACAAAACCTGACTTCCCAAAAGGAGTAGATTATGTAATTCCATACAACACTAAAACATTCCTTGATGCATCGATCAGCAAAGTAATCTCTACTTTGGTTGAAGCTTTCATTTTGGTATTTATAGTAGTGTTCTTATTCTTACAGGATTTCCGTTCTACTTTGATTCCTGCTATCGCTGTACCGGTAGCGATTATCGGAACGTTCTTCTTCCTGCAATTGTTCGGATTCTCGATCAACATGTTAACTCTGTTCGCGATGATCCTCGCTATTGGTATTGTGGTAGATGATGCCATCGTCGTCGTGGAGGCGGTGCACGCCAAACTCGACGAAGGGGCCAAATCAGGAAAAGAAGCTACGCTATCTGCGATGAGCGAAATCTCGGGTGCGATTGTTTCGATTACATTGGTAATGTCGGCAGTATTTATTCCGGTATCGTTCCTAAGCGGGCCTTCGGGGGTATTCTATCAGCAGTTTGCAATTACGTTGGCGATATCGATTTTGATTTCGGCAGTAAACGCATTGACGCTGAGTCCGGCTTTATGTGCCTTGTTCCTGAAACCGCATAAAGATTCGGACCATCATAAAAAGAACCTAAAAGACAGATTCTTCCTTGCCTTCAACACAGGCTTTAACAAGATGAATGAGAAATATACAGGTTCTTTGCGATTCTTGGTAAGGAAAAGATGGGTAACAGGAGTAGCACTTTTGGTTTTCTGTGGCATCACTTATTTCTTATTCCAGACAACTCCATCAGGATTTATTCCTAACGAAGATAGAGGAATCATCATGGCCGATTTGACACTGCCTCCTGGAACAACATTAGAAAAAACACAAAAAGCGGTAAACGAACTTGACTCTATTTTGGCGTCAATGGATATCGTTGAAGCCAGGATGAGCGTTGTCGGATTCAGTTTATTGAACAACGTAAACGGTGGTTCATACGCCTTTACGGTAATCAAACTGAAAGATTGGGCGTATCGTAAAGAAGCAAATCAGCAGGTTGATGCAGTTGTAGGTGAACTTTTCGGTAGAACGGCACACTTTAAAGATGCACGGGCCTTATTCTTTACACCTCCAAGTGTACAAGGTTTTGGTACTGCCGATGGTTTTGAATTCAAGATACAGGATAAAGGAGATGACGACTGGGCAACAGTAAGTAAAGTCAGCAACGAGTTCCTGGGTGAATTAATGAAAAGACCGGAAATCCAATATGCGATGACCAACTTTAACCCGAATTTCCCGCAATACCAGATGGATATCAATGTAGAAAGAGCAAAAGATGCCGGAGTATCTATTTCTGATATCTTCAATACTATGCAAGGATATTACGGAGGATTGTATACAACAGACTTCAACAAGTTCGGTAAACAGTACCGTGTCATGATTCAGGCAAAACCATCAGACAGAGCTACTGAAGAATCGATTAATAATATTTATGTTAGAAATGCCAATAACCAGCAGGTAGCAATTAGCCAGTTCATTGATTTCAAGAAAATTTACGGACCGGAAGCTGTAGCGAGATTTAACATGCTTAAGGCAGTAAACGTAAACGGAAAAGCAAATCCGGGTTATAGTTCCGGAGATGCGATTAAGGCAATTCAGGAAGTTGCGGCACAACACTTGCCAAAAAGTTATACTTATGAATTCTCAGGTATGACCCGTGAAGAAATTTTGGCAGGAACACAGGCTGCAGGTGTATTTCTTTTGAGTTTGATATTTGTTTACTTCCTTTTGAGTGCGCAATATGAAAGTTACCTGGTTCCATTGTCGGTATTGTTATCATTACCGGTAGGTATTGCGGGAGCAATCGGATTTGTGAAATTGGCAGGATTAGAAAACAACATCTACTTCCAGGTAGCCCTGATCATGCTTATAGGCCTCCTCGCGAAGAACGCCATTCTGATTGTGGAATTCGCCATCCAAAGGCGACGCCACGGAATGGATCTGATGCAGGCAGCCATCGAAGGAGCAAAAGCGCGTCTTCGTCCAATTTTGATGACTTCATTGGCCTTTATTTTTGGTCTGTTGCCATTGGCCCTGGCTTCAGGAGTTGGAGCAGTAGGTAACCGTTCTATCGGTATGGGAGCTGTTGGGGGAATGCTGATCGGAACCATATTTGGAGTATTCGTTATTCCGGTATTGTTCGTGATCTTCCAATCATTGCAGGAAAGAATCTCAGGCAAGCCATTTGAAGAAAAACAGTCTGATGATGTTATACTTTTAAACGAAGAATATGAAGAATAAGATATATAAAATAGGCTTGCTCGTTTTCGCAGCAGCCGTAATGCAATCTTGTTTCGTAGCAAAGAAATATGAAAGGCCGGAACTGAAAACGCAAGATCTTTACAGAACAGAAGTTGTTGCTGCAGATTCTACGTCACTTGCAAATGTCTCATGGGATAAGATTTTTACTGATCCTATATTGCAGGGTTATATCAAAAAAGGACTGCAAAACAACCTGGATATCCGTATTGCGATACAAAATATTGCAGCAGCAGAAGCTACAATGAAACAGGGCAAAGCAGGTTATTTTCCAACGCTTTCGGGAAATGCTGACTGGACACACCAGCAACTTTCTAAAAACAGCCAGTTGGGTGCTTTTCTGCAAGACCGAAGCACTGATCAATATCAGTTAACAGGAACACTTTCCTGGGAAGCAGATATCTGGGGTAAAATCAGAAGTAACAAACGTGCAGCAAATGCAGCCTATCTTCAATCAATTGCAGCCAACCAGGCGGTTAAAACACAGTTGATTTCAAGCATTGCTTCTACTTATTATCAATTACTTTCTCTGGATGCCCAAATTAAGGTAGCAGAAGAATCGTTGATTAACAGAAATGAAAGCGTTGAGACGATTATTGCTCTTAAAGATGCCGGAAATGTAAATGAAGTTGGTGTAAAGCAGACCGAAGCGCAGAAATATGCAACTGAAATTATTATTGCCGATTTAAAGAATAACGTAATTATCTTAGAAAACACCCTGAGCAATCTTTTGGGTGAAGGATCTAAGAAAATTGAAAGAGGTACTTTCGAATCTCAGGTAATGCAGCCAGAAATTACGCTTGGCGTTCCGGCGACTCTATTGAGAAACAGACCCGACGTTATTGCGGCAGAATACAACCTGATTTCTACTTTTGAGCAGACCAATGTTGCAAGAAGTAATTTCTATCCTACGCTGAAAGTAACGGCAACAGGTGGTTTCCAGAGTATCGACCTGCAACAGTGGTTCAGTGCTAATTCGTTTTTCTCAAATGTTGTTACCGGATTGACACAGCCAATCTTTAACCAGAGACAGATCAGAACACGTTTCGAAGTGGCAAAAGCCAACCAGGAAAAAGCGTATCTGCAATTTGAACAATCGCTGTTGATAGCTGGAAAAGAAGTATCTGATGCTTTGGCACAGTACAACAATGAAACGGCTAAAATAACAATCCGCGAAAAACAAGTAGATGCACTTAAAAAAGCAGCTGACTATTCAGATGAACTATTGACGTACGGTTTGGTGAACTATTTGGAAGTATTGACTGCAAAAGACAATGCTTTGAATACAGAACTGAATCTGATTGACAATAAATACAGACAATACAATGCCATTATTCAATTATATAGAGCCTTAGGTGGCGGATGGCAATAATATAGTTCCGCTTGCGGGATTATGATTGATTTTGTTTTTGTTCAAAACTACCGGATATTTCGATATTCGGTAGTTTTTTGTTTGCTATTGAAAAAGCAGGAGATTCTTCTGTTTATTTCGCCTTCCGGTTAGGAATGAATAAAATGAAATCAGAATACCAAAAAGAATAGATTCCCTATTGGCTTAAATTATGAAACCTGAACAATATAAAAACTTAGATAATCCGGTTTGGCACTCGTTATCCGAAAGGCATCGGGATTTTGCAATTGATTATAAAAATATAAAGTTTTACCATCCGGATTATTGCCCATTTGGAGGTTTTGAAATTCCAAACCATACTTCTGAAAATGTTGATGCCTATTCCATGCTGGCGGACAGTTTTTTTGTTGTAGGTGAAAAACCGATGCTGTCTGATAAACTGCTTCTGAAAACGGAGCTGGTTTGTGCACAAATGATTGTTTCAGATAAGATCCAAATGGAGTATAAGAATACAATAGTATCATTGGCACAAAAAGACACCAAAGCCTTATTTGATTTGGTCAATTTGGTACAGCCGGGTTATTTTAAAGAGAAAACGGCTATGCTAGGAAATTACTATGGAATCTATGAAGAAGGCGAATTGATAGCCGTAACCGGTGAACGTATGAGAATGGATGATTTTGTAGAAATCAGTGCCGTTGTCACTCATCCGGAACATACAGGAAAAGGTTTGGCAAAACAATTGGTTGCCCATACAGCCAATGCTATAATTGAAGAAGGAAAGATACCTTACCTTCATGTTGTTGAAAGCAATGTAGGTGCTATAAAACTATATGAAAAGCTCGGTTTTACGACCAGACGCAAAATCAGTTTCTGGCATATAACAAAAAAAGAGAAGGAATGAGAAAAAAGAAAATAGGAAGAATAACCATAGCAATAATGACAATAGTCTTGTTATTGCTGACTATAAGATTGTCAGGGCATAAACATTCTATGGGAATTTTGGTGCTGGGACTTTTCTGTTTTTATTTTGTGGCTTATCTGATCAGCGCTGTCCTAAAAGCAACGGAAATTATAAGCAAGCGGCTTTTTTATTTTTTTTTAGCGTTGTTATTTACCTTGTTCTCCTTGTTTTTTATCTATCATCATAGCTATGACAGTCATAACGAAACCAGAAGTCTGTTTTACGGCTTTAATGGGGAATAATTTCTAATCGCAGAATTTATAAGCAGCCGATAATTCATTACTCTTTCCGGTTGGCACTATTTCAAGCTTTTGGAATTTTTTTCCGACTAAAACATCATTCAGGAAATTTAAAATAGTGTGGTGCTCTTTTTCAAAAAGATAACCGCTGTATTCATGCCCGCCGCCACAAAATGTATAAAGTGCCGCAGAACCATTCAAATCTAAGATGTGGTTATAAATGGAATAAGAACCGAAAAGCATTAACCATCCCGAAGCATTAGTCTTGCAATAATGATGTGGTGCAGTCCCATAGGGCACGGTTTTATCTCCGCTACCGTGGAAGAAAAACATAGGAATCACGTTTGTTTTCGTAATTAGATTTAAGTCCATAATGGCTCCTGCTCCTGAAATAAGTCCGGCATATTTAAATCCGTCAGGAAGCGAATTATCATACAAATTCATCGTTTTAAAATCCCAAAAAGCAGCATGGAGTGCGGTTTCGGCTCCGGCACTAGATCCGGCAATAAATATTTTTGAAGTATCGATTCCATATTTTTCGCTATTCTTTATAAAAAAGGAAGTCGCAAGCCATAAATCATTTACCGCATATTGGAATGCCTTGATTTTTTCAGAAAGAACGCCATCACAGCTGAACTTTTTGCCCTTGGCATACAGCGTATAGGTGATCGTAGCACTTGCATAGCCGTTTTGTGCCAGATAATTGCAAAGACTATGGCCGGATTGCCTTTCGCCTCCTGAAAATCCACCGCCATGCACATACAAAAGTAATGGTAGCTTTTTGTCAGACGTTTTTGCCGGAAGAAACAAATCAAGGTCTAGTTTAAGTGTGTCGTTCTGAAAATAAGTCAATGTTGTCATCTTTTGTGCATTTCCCTGATAAAAAGACAGCAGAAATAACAAGGCAATTAGGAAATTTTTCATTGTAAGTAGGGTAAAGCAGTATAGGTATTGGCTGAAACAGAAAATCTATTTCGGGATTATTCCCAAGTCTTATAAGGATTATGGCTCAAATAGGCATTATAATAACGTTCATCGTTTGTAACTTCATTACCTAGCCAATCGGGTTTTTCAAAAGATTCATCTTCAGATTTCAATTCAATTTCGGCAACAATTAAGCCTTCATTTTCGCCAAAAAACTCGTCGACTTCAAAAACATGGTTTCCGGATTGTACTTCATAGCGTATCTTATCAATAACACCATTTTCGCAAAGCTGGATCAGATGTTTGGCTTCTATAAGCGGAATTTCGGTTTCCCACTCGAAACGGGAAATTCCGGATTCATTTCCTTTCCCTTTAATGGTAAGAAAACCGCTTTCTCCTTTGATCCTGATACGGACTGTTCTTTCCGGATGGCTGTTGAGGTAGCCTTGGGCAATATGATTTTTAGTGAAAGCAAGCGATTTAAACTCGTCTGAATTGACTAGGAATTTTCTTTCTATCTCAAGCATGGTCTATCTTTTTATCAACGAAGTTACGATAAATGCGCTTCTATTTGTATTTTTACGAGGAAAGCTTAAGTTAAAACTCCATGAAAATTAGAAAATCGAAGCCAAAAATCTCCATTGCCTCATTTTTGAAGCATTATTTTGATGAAAGCCAGTTATGGACGCTGGCAAATGATGAAATTGAATTGCTGGTTCAGCTGGTAAGTATTGTACGTCCAAAAAATCCTAAAGCGATTCAGGTTGTCGATATTCAGGAATTGCTGGAATTCCTCCAGAAAAATGATTTCATACGACTGCAATTTTCGTACTATGTAAAAGAACTGCTCCGTAACAAAAAATTCAATAAATTCCTTTCCGACGCGGGAATTCTCCGTGACGTTGATTTTATTTTTGAAGTCCGAAAAAGGATTTTTTCCAAATTGCTGCCCTACCAACCGAGTAAAGATTCGTTGGAATACATTTTAAATCAGGTTTTTTATATGCCAACCGACACGATTTGGGTAAACAAAATACCAATTTCGCAAATTGAAGCACTTTATGACCTTTTACTTTTCAAACCGATTTATGATACTGTAGAAGAAAAATCTGTATTGTCTGAAATGTTGCTTTCTATGAGCATTATCACACAGCGTATCAGTGGCAGGGCCATGGAAACAGATGTCATAAAAATGGTTCCGGAATATGATAATCTTGAAAGTCCTTTTGCCGCTTTTGAAAAAGAGCTCCATCAGATTGACGATACGATCAGGAATGCTGAAAGTACTCATTTTATTACTTCTTCAGATCTCTACTACAAACAGCTTTTGATATTACATAAACAATGTAATGATTTTGTGGAAAAAGCTTTTGCCAATTCCTCAAAATATGGTATTTCGCTTCGTGTAAACCAAAATTTGCTCAGAATACGCCAACAGCTCTACCGATTAAAAGTGCTGATTCCGCTTTTGGTGGTTGACAGGGAAGAAAACAAAAAAAATAACGGCATACAGCTCGCCCTTAAGCTTATAAGATACAATTGCTATAAAAACGATATCAGGGATCTGGTGAACGAAAGCACACAGCTCTTATCGTATGAAGTTACTCAGCATACGGCAAAAACAGGTGAAAAGTATATTACTGAATCGAGACAGGAATATTTCAAAATGTTCAGAGCGGCTTTGGGCGGTGGACTAATCGTTGGGGTTTTGTGTATCATCAAAGTAATGCTGGGCAAGGTAGAAACCAGTGGTTTTGGACATGCCTTTTTATACAGCATGAATTATTCTATAGGCTTTATTGCAATTTATCTCTGCGGATTTACTCTTGCTACAAAACAGCCAGCGATGACAGCATCTGCATTGATCAGGGCTTTGGAGCAAGGAATGAAAAAACAAGGAAACTCCTCGGAAAAGCACCAGGCGTTTGCCGTATTTTTTGCCCGGGTTTTCAGGTCGCAGTTTATTGCCTTTGTTGGTAATGTTATCATGGCATTTCCGGTAGCGCTATTGGGAATATGGCTGATTGATTATGCCTTTGAATACAATATTGCGGCATCTAAATGGACGAAGCTGCTAACAGATATAAGTCCGATTCATTCGCCTGCCATTTTTCATGCGGCTATTGCGGGTGTCTTTCTTTTCCTTTCCGGTATTATTTCAGGAAGTATTGCCAATAGAGACAAACACCATCAGGTGTATTACAGAATACAGGAACATCCGGTGTTGAAAATGACTTTTGGCAGGGAAAAGACAAAAAAACTTGCTGATATTTATGAAAAAAAATGGGCAGGAATTATTTCAAACTTCTGGTTTGGAGTTTTTATGGGCTCAACAGCATCCGTAGGATTGTTTTTTGGATTAAATCTGGATATCAGGCACATTACTTTTGTGAGCGGAAATTTAGCTTTGGGGCTTTTTGGAGCTGATTTTATGGTAGCTTTGTCATTAGTAATCTGGTGCGTCATAGGTATTGGAGTTATTGGATTGGTCAACTTTATCGTCAGTTTTGCATTGTCATTAGGATTGGCTTTCCGTTCCAGGAATATTCCGTTACGCGAAATAAGATTTGTTATCGCGTCCATCTGGAAACATTTCAAAAACAAACCTATGAGTTTCTTTTTTCCCTCAGAAAGCAAGATAAAAACCCAGGTTGAAGGCTTCGGATACAAAAAAATAAAAGATGATTATTAGAGAGTATATCGTTTCTGACAAACACAGAATAGTAGAACTGCTAAAGCTGAATACACCGCAATTCTTTTCTCCAAATGAAGAAAAGGACCTGCTGTATTATTTGGATAATGAAGCTGACAACTATTTTGTTCTTGTTATGGAAGATAAGGTTGTTGGATGTGGAGGTTTTAATCTGACAGAAGATGGCAAAACGGCAAAAATATCATGGGATATTTTCGATCCATATTATCAGGGAAAAGGATTGGGTAGTGCTTTAACCCGATTCAGAATTGAAAAGATAAAAGAAAACAAACAGATTAAGACTTTGTCTGTCAGAACATCACAGCTTGTTTATCCGTTTTATGAAAAATTTGGACTTGAACTCAGAGAAGTTGTCAAAGATTATTGGGATGAAGGATTTGATTTGTATCGGTTGGATTGTGGTATAGATTCAATTTGATTGATTGGCAGTTGGGGTTATGGAGGAGCAGGAACAAATTCAGAATCGCAAAATCATCCACGTCGATATGGATGCCTTTTATGCTTCGGTAGAACAGATGGATAATCCCGAGCTAAGAGGAAAACCTATTGCTGTTGGTGGCGGTGGAAACAGAGGTGTGGTTGCAGCGGCAAGTTATGAAGCCCGAAAATTTGGCGTAAGGAGCGCCATAAGTGGCTATCAGGCTAAAAAAAACTGTCCTGACCTGATATTTGTAAGGCCAAGGTTTGAACGTTACAGAGAAATCTCCGAGAAGATACGCCAGATTTTCTTTGATTATACGGATCTGGTCGAACCGCTTTCTCTTGATGAGGCTTATCTGGATGTTACCATAAATAAAAAAGGCAATCCCAGTGCGACATTAATTGCTCAGGAAATTCGTAAAAGAATATTGGAAGAAGTAGGACTGACTGCATCTGCTGGAATTTCCATAAACAAGTTTATTGCCAAAGTAGCTTCTGATTTTAATAAACCCAACGGACAGAAAACAGTCAATCCGGATGAAGTACTTGCTTTTTTGGAAGAACTTCCAATCCGGAAATTCTATGGAGTTGGTAAAGTGACTACAGAAAAGATGTATCAGCTGGGAATCTTTACGGGTAAAGACCTAAAGGAAAAACCAGTGGACTTTCTTACCAAGCATTTTGGAAAATCCGGAGCCTTTTATTATGCTGTTGTTAGAGGTATTCACAATAGCGCGGTAAAACCGGAGCGAATAGCAAAATCTGTAGGAGCAGAGCATACTTTTAATGAAAATCTGACTTCGGAAATTTTTATGATGGAACGCCTGGAATCAATTGCTGCAACTTTGGAAAAAAGGCTAAAAAAATATGATATTTCAGGAAAGACGGTTACGTTAAAGATAAAATACAGTGATTTTTCATTACAAACCCGTAGCAAGACAATGCCCTATTTTATTTCAGACAAAAGCCTGATTTTGGATGTAGCCAAGGAACTCCTCTATCAGGAAAAAATGAAGGATTCTGTGCGTTTGCTTGGGATTTCGCTTGGGAGTTTGAATACGGAAGTGAAAAAGACAGTGGTGGTTCAGTTGAAGTTTGATTTTTAATTTAGGATTTGTGATTTTAGATTTTTTGGCTTCCGAGATATAAAATCCTAAATCTAAAATCTTAAATCAGATTTCTGAAAGAGTAAAGCTTTATAGTTTATAATTTATAGTGAACAAAAATATTCTCGGTAAAATGTAGGTCGTTCTGTTGCTAATGATATAATCTGAGAAGGAATTATTTTCTTTAATTTTATTGTTAAGAAAATTTGCAGCAGAAAACTCAAATCCCCATGCACTATTTTTCTCTTGATAAAATAAAGAAGCATTTGCAATTTCATAACGGTTGTTTTGGTTTCCGCCATTTGAATTTTTGAAATTATCATAATCCGCTTTTAATACTAGTGAGTTGGTAATTTCATATTCCAATCTTGCTTTGAATTCGTCAGTCTGAAATCGTGAAGTGGCTAGGCCTTTAAATTCGCTGAATCCTTTTATATATTCAAAACTCAAAAAGGGCCATTTTTTATATGCTGTCTTTAATTCAAGGCCAATATTTTGGCTATTTCTAGAGTTTTTAGTTGTAATTCCGTTGACATCTTGAATGTAATCAAACCAATTCAAATTTGCATTTGCAGCCAATTTAAAGCGGTATACATTTTTGGTAATCGAACCGTTGAACCGCCAATTTGTTTCTGGATTGTCAGTGATCAAAGGTGTTGTGTATTGGTTTATACCGTCTAGAATAATTTGATTACGAATTGTTCGAATCTTTTTATTAAAATTAGCATTAGCAAAAATCATAATTCCCCGGTACATATTTGTCTTGTTGTAAAATAAATTTGCCGAATGAAAACGTTCGTTTTTTAGTAGTGCGTTTCCTTTAAAAACCGAATTATAATTTTCTAGCGTAAATCGATTGGCTAACCAGACTGGTGTCGGAAAATCATTCGCCAATTTGTATTTAAATTTCAGAGCTTCTGATGCGTTAAGTTCAAATTCGCTATCCCATTGTGGTTCGAATAGTATTTTTCGAAGCGTGTTTTTACCATCAATCTGATTTGTGCTTAAGTTATAATTGTGAAGATAAATCCCTGGTTTATTTGTCAGCTTTCCCATTTTGAATTTATATTCCAATCCGACATAGGCATCGTTCAGTTTGTAATCTGTTTTATTTCCAAAACCTGCAATTGCAAAATCATTAATCGTTCCGTTAGTAAGCACTTGTTTTTCAGAAGTAGTAATATTTGTAGAACCGAAATTATTGCCCACAACAGAATAAAGATGATTAAAATTATTGATAACCCAATAATGTTTTAAAAGTGCATCGACACTGTTAGACTTTACTTTTTTTATTTGCGAAATAGTATAAATTTCATCGTTTTGCAGCGGTATAAATCCAGTCAAAAATTCACTATCTGTCAACCACTGACTTTTTGGAGTATTCTTATCATAAGCATGATTTATGACAAAAGTTGTGGTGTGATTCCTATTTATCGATTTGTGCCATTCGATATATTGTTTCAGCGAAAGATTATCGGCTTTTTTTATCGTCTGAAAAGTATTTTGCCTTTGATCAGAAATAGAATTTATAGTGCTTGAAAAGTCATTGTTTGTGCCTTGAAATTGGGCATTATAATATAGTTTTTCATTACTGTTTGGTGAATAATCTAATTTCATATTTCCCATTCCTAATAAGGATTGGTTATTGTCTTTTTGGAATTTATTCTCAAAAGCAATTGAAGAATTTTGCAAATATTGATTATGGGTATCGCTTTGTCCTATGGTAAAAATCTTTGAAAATAAGCCAAAACCTGAAATGTCAAGTTTTTCTGTTGCCAGGTGTCTAAAATTTAGAGCTCCAAACTGAGATTTATTTTCAAGAACATCGGGATTGCCTTGAGTGAAAAGATACAGATTCGAGAGTGACTTTCTTCCAGACAAATAGCTACTTACACCTCCTTCAAAACGCATTAAATCTTCAAACGTAAACGTACTTTTCCCGATGTTGTTCATATCGCCAATAAATCCTAAATTAGTTTTCAGACTGTAATAAAATAGAGCTGCGTGTCCCAAATAAAAACCATTGTCATCATCGCCAGCTTCGATTCCGGCTTGTGTATCTCCAAAAACAAATTTCTTTTTGTCTTCTTTTAACTTCACGTTCATGGCCAGATCTTCACTGTCAGAAACCTGTTTCATAAATCCGACCTCGTTAAAGTGGTCAATCACCTCAATTTTATCAAGCGCATCAGCAGGAATGTTTTCAACTGCCAGCTTGGAGCCACCACCAAAAAAGGGACTTCCTTCGACAAGCATTTTAGTAACTTTTTTGCCTTGTACAGTTACAGTGCCGTTTTTGTCAACTTCAACACCTGGAAGCTTTTCGAGGATTTCTTTCATTTTTCTTTCATTGCCTTTTGCAAAAGCTTTAACATCAAAAATCAAGGTATCTTTTTTGACAATAATAGGTTTGTATTCGTGTGTGATAATGACTTCTTTTAGGACTTCTGCTGTGTTTTTTAATAAGAAATCATGTGTTGTTATATCTGAATCGGCTTCCAGAATAAAAGTGGCATCAGAAAAACCAATATAGGAAACGTTTAATTCATATTTTACATTTTTTTCCAGGTCCAGTTTGTATCTTCCTTTATGATCTGCAATAGAAAATTTTATTGTTGCATTTTCCTGTAAAGGTTTGGCAATCACGTTGGCAGATTCCAAAGGAATATTTAAGGTGTCAGAAACAGTGCCAGAGATGGTTCTCTGGGAAAAAGCAGAAAGGCTTATAAGGAAAATTAAAATTCTGAGCATTTAAGGTTTTTATTGTCCTAAATTGGTTTTGTTATTTGAAATTCTGTATTGGCTTTTAGTTATAGCAAAGTCAATTTTTTTTTAGGTATAGCGATCTGATTTTTAAATTTAGTTCTTCTGAGGTTATTCTTTTTCCATCCTTTGGTTTGGTCAATTTCGATTTTTTTTTAGTAAACTTTTGATTGAGACTTATTTTTGTTGCCCCATAGACTATATTTCTTTCTTGAAGTTCCAGAATTAAACCTGGAAGACCACCATAACCCAGTGGCCCAAATGTTATAGGTATTGATGGTGTATACCATGCAATAATAGGAAATTCAAAAATTCCGGCTTTTCCATTATCTCTTATTAGTTTGGAGGTTGCTTTATAGCATTTATAGTCACCAATCATTTTTGTTTCATTATGTAATTGCCATTTTATATCACGGTTTTCAATTATTAGTAGCTTGCCAAAATCTTCATCTTCAGATGGGCGAATTGAATATAATGAATCTTTCTCTCTATAATAAACTTCTGAATGTTTTGAATCTCCATTTTGGGTTAAGCCTCCTTCATATACGAAAACGGATTTTTGATTATCAAATTCTAAAGTATATTTTTTGCTTTCCATTTCTTTTATATAGGACTCTTGCATCGATTTGTCTAATGTATCAAACAATTCGTCTTTACCTACTATTACCCTATATTCGATATACCCGCCTTTTATTTGAGAATTTGCATATATGCTTATTATGCAGAATATTACTGTTATAATTGGTTTCATGTTTTTTAAATTTAGAGGCATTTTTAACAAAAAAAATGCCTCTTTTTGTTCTGGTAATATATATGTTAACTCTGTTTTTTTAGTGTTTCGCAATTATCTTTAGCTTCTTTAGCTTTTTTTCTTGCTACTTCATCGCTAAAACCGCGCCCATACCAAATATTGTAAGTGTCATATGCTATTTCATCGCATACATTTGAGATTAATAGTTTTGAGTTTTTTTCTTTCTCAGTATTTGCATTTGCAATGCCTATAAATGCTATCATGGCAATAGCTGTAAATATTAATTTTTTCATAAATGTAATTGTTTTTTTAATCTGCCAACGCTGAATTGTTAATTTTAATTGTTTTCTGATCAGAAAAAACAAATAAATTAAAAAAATGTTACAAAAAATATTTTTCTCGTTACGAAAAAACCATACATTTTCAAATACAGATTATTCTCCAATTGGACTCTCCATTAATTTTTTATATTCATCTTGTGAGATTATTTTTGGATTAGCAGGTTTTTCTATTTTATCAGGACAGTTAAATACAATTGATTGTGCCCCATAAATAGTATACCTCACCTGTAATTCGAGTATTAACCCTGGCAATCCGCCATAACCCAATGGGCCAAATTGAACCGGAATTTTCGGACAATACCAGGCAGTAACAGGATGTTCCCATATTTTTCCTTCCAGTCCAATTACTATATCTACATTAGTAGCCTTATAACATAAAAAACCACCTATTTCTTTTGTTTCATTATGTAGAACCCAGTTTTTTTTTGGCTCCTTTTTAATATAGGTGTTTTTAGCGCCAAAACCGGCTTCGCTCATCCAATAGTCCTGAAATTGATAGATTTCGCCAAGATACCCTCCTAACGCAAGTGTGATATTCATTTTATGTTTTTCATTGTCTAAATTCAATACTTCCTGCTTTTTAAATAAAGATATATTTTCATCAACGATAAGGCGGAATCTAAATCGGGATGCATTATCCATAGCATATTGAAAATAGGATCCTAAATGCTCGCCTTTTAAAAAACCTTCCTCTCTGTTGATTATCATGTTATACTCAACACAAACTTTAGAATTTTGACTAAAGGCCGAAGAAAAGTAAAAAAACAGAATTATAATTTTTATTGTTTTCATAGTTTTAATAATAAATCAGGAATGCATTAAGTATTCTGAATTAGTTAATTGTTGTATTATTATGGTTTTGTCAAGGTCAATGCCATACATTGATAATTTGTACTCCATGCTACAGCATTAGCAACATCTATAGAAGCACCTTTGACCAGAGTTTCTAATTTTGTCGGTATTCTAATTCCATTGCAGTCAGCTCCAGAAGTAATTTCTTCTTTTTCACTTAGGTCATAATTGAAATCATTATTTTTTATTTCAATAGTATTTGCTGTCGAACTTCCCATAACTGCTATCATCGTGATAGCTGTAAGCATTAATTTTTTCAAAAATGTAACGGTTTTTAATCTGTTACAAAAACTTTTTTTGTGTTACGAAAAAACCATACTTTTTTATATCCATTTATTTTCCTTAGCTCTGCGTAATAAATCTTCATCATTACCAATAAGATTTAATTTCTTTTTGAGTTTTTGCTTTCTTTTCTCTACAGCACTATTTGAAAGATGAAGATGTATTCCCAAGTTTTTATTTCTAATTCCCTGAGCTAAAAGCTGAATTATTTTTAATTCAATTACATCAATTTCTACATTTTGATTTTCCATGATTAAATTATTATTTCCTAATAAACACAAATATAATATTTTTTTGCGTATTTGTTGTTTTTGTAACAATTGTTGATTTTATATCAAATAAGATTTTTTTTATTTGAAAAGTATCTTCAGTAAATAATGAATGCCATTTTAAAGTCTTAAATTTTTGATTTTCAATCTTTTCATTCGCTAATTTTTATGGATTTTGAAAAATTTTATTTTTAAAATTTATATTTGCTAAAATTAGCATCATGTTAAACCTAAATGAGTATGAAAATGCACAAAATGCACATTCTGCAACGCAGGATGGTATTCACGTGCCCTTGTATTCGTGGGATTTTCTTGGAGATTATTTGGAACAGCTTAAGGTTATCCTTTCTGATTTGTCAAAATTAAAGACGCTTTCAAAAGCAAATCAATGGAAGTTTAATTGGAATTTTGAAGGAGAGCTGCAAAAAGACCATGTCGTTGTGGTTACAGACAATCTTTTGAATATCGTATTTGCATCAGAAAATATTATTGGGATGACAGGTTATACTTCAAAAGAAGTGCTGGGAAAGAGCCCGAAACTGTTTCAAGGAGACAAAACTTCTAAAAATGACCTCAAGATTATCCGCAAAGCTATTGATGCAAAGGTTCCTTTTGAAAAGACAATTGTCAACTACAAAAAAAATGGAGAAACTTATTCCTGTCATATTAAGGCTTTTCCAATATTTAACCGTAAAAAACAGGTTGTGAATTTTATTGCGTTTGAAAAAGCAGCTTAAAGTTCCCTATATATCGCGCTTTTTTCCTCGCCAAATTTACTTTAAGTTTTTCTCCCCCTAAAAAAAGGGGAAATTTCCCCTTGTCTCGTTTATACCATCAGCATAGCTTTGTAACATAATCACAGGCATTGGGAATTTACATGAATTGCACAAGTTTTCCCAAACAATGTGTCGTTGAATTATAATGGGGGTGTATGACTTTCTGCAAACAGGGTTAGTGGCTGTTTTGCAAAGGTCATCTGGAAAAAAAAAGGTTTGACGAAAGTCAAACCTTTTTTGATTTTTATAAGTTTTTGGATTAGTTTCTGCTCGAAAGTTTAGAAAGTAATCTCAGAAATTCAATATAAAGCCATACCAGGGTAATCATTAATCCCATAGCTCCAAACCATTCCATATACTTAGGCTGGCGGTTTTTTGCTCCTTTTTCAATCAGGTCAAAATCCAGGAATAAATTCAGAGCAGCGATGATTATTACAACAACGCTGATCCCGATACTCATTAATGAATTGCCATGATGTACAGGAACAAAGCTGGTAAACATAGAAAGCAACCATGAAATAAGGTAATAAGTAGCAACCGCTAAAGTAGCAGCGATAACTACAGATTTGAATTGCTCGTTTACTTTTACGATTTGATATTTATATAGGCCAAAGCATATTAAAAATGTTACAAATGTAGCACCAACAGCCTGTATCACAATTCCAGGATACATTGCTTCGAATACGGCCGAAATACCTCCAATAAATAATCCTTCAACTAAAGCATAAGCCGGAGCTAAATAAGGAGAATACTGCGGTCTGAATGATGAAATTAAGACAAGTATAAATCCAACGATTGCTCCTCCAATAGCCAAAGGAAGCGGGTTGGTGCCGTTAAAAGCCAGCCACCAGGTCAAAGAAGCAGTAGCAGTTAATAACAATAGCATAAAAAAACTCTTGTTGATAGTTCCGGAAACAGTCATTTCCTGACCATAATCAATCAAAGCTGTGTTTTCGTCATGGCTATAAGATTGAGCTGTTGGTTTGCTGAAATTCTTATTGCCTAAAAAAGGATTGTTTGACTTAAAATTCATAATTGTTTGTATTAATATCAGCCCAAATATAATTTTTTCTTTTCTATTTTCCTTGTGACAGGAATAAAAAATCCGTTAGGGGTGACTAACGGATTTTATTTTTATTTATTTTTTGCTATTCTATTTCGGAAACTCGTAGCGTGTTTACCATACCTTTATCAACTACCGGCATGGCTGCTAGATTGACAAGGAAATCGCCTTTGTCAACAAATCCTTTTTCTCTTGCGATTTCGTTGACATCCGTAACGGTATCGTCCGTGCTGACAAACTTGTCGTAATAGAATGAGTTTACGCCCCACAGAAGGTTTAGTTGTGTTAGAATTTTTTTGTTAGAAGTAAATACCAGAATGTGTGATTGTGGTCTCCAGGCCGAAATCTGGAAAGCCGTATAACCACTATTGGTTAGTGTACAGATTGCTTTTGCCTTGATTACGTTGGCCATTAATGCTGCGTGATGACAAATGGATTTCGTAATAAAACGTTTTGTTCTGATTTGGGGTGTATTTTGTGGTACCTGGATGAGAGGTGAGTCTTCTACAGCTTCAATAATCTGGGTCATTTTTTCAATTACCTGTACCGGATAGTTTCCTACGGAAGTTTCGCCTGAAAGCATTACAGCGTCAGCACCGTCCATTACAGAGTTGGCTACGTCGTTTACTTCGGCACGGGTAGGAGTGAGGCTTGTAATCATCGTTTCCATCATTTGGGTAGCGATAATTACAGGAATACGGGCAGTTTTTGCTCTGTGGACTAATTTTTTCTGGATCAGAGGCACTTCCTGTGCCGGAATTTCAACACCCAGGTCACCTCTGGCTACCATCAAACCGTCGCAGAAAGCAACGATTTTATCAATATTTTCAACACCTTCCGGCTTTTCAATTTTAGCAATAATCGGAATTTTATGTGTGGAGTTTTTAGAAATCAGCTCTTGTAATTCTTGGAGATCTTCGGCTGTTCTTACGAAAGAAAGTGCAATCCAGTCCACTTGATTTTCTATAGCAAAAAGAGCATCCTTAATATCTTTTTGGGTTAAAGCAGGCAAAGAAACTTTAGTGTTCGGAAGGTTTACTCCTTTTTTAGATTTTAACGGTCCGCCCTGAACAACTCGGCAGATTACTTCTGAAACACCATTGGTTTCAATAGCTTCAAACATTAATTTTCCGTCATCAAGAAGGATTTTTTCTCCCGGATTTACATCGGCAGGAAATTGTTTGTAGTTCATGTAAACTCTATCGGCTGTTCCAGGAACATCTTCGGCAGTCTGGAAAGTAATGATATCTCCTTTGCTTACAATGACGTCTTCTTTCATCACGCCAACACGAAGCTTAGGGCCTTGAAGGTCGGCTAAAATAGCGGTGTTGTATCCAAATTCTTCATTCAGTTCGCGGATCATATCTATTCGGGCTTTTACATCGGTGTAATCTGCATGGGAAAAATTAATCCTAAATACATTTACTCCTGCATCGATCATGTCTTTAAGTACATCTTTGGTGCTGCAAGCGGGGCCTAATGTAGCTACGATCTTTGTTTTTTTTCTTGTCGACATTATTAGAAAATTAAGTTGTTTTTAGATTTTATATTATCAGGAATCACTTCATAAAGAGTTGTGATCCATTCTATTTTATTTAGTTGTTGTAGTATCTCTTCGATTTCAAAGGTGCTGCAGTTGTTTTCTATCTTCAAAAAGTAATCCACTTTTTTTAGTTCAGGAAGGAGATATACCTTAGTAGCAATTTCCACATTTTCGTCTAAAAAGAGATCCTGTTTGCCGCTTTTCTTATACGTAATAATCTCATTTTTGTTTTGAACCAGACTCCATTGGATGTCTTTTGACGTGTCATCATAGCTGAATTTTGTAAACGCAGCTTCTCCTTCTTTGGTCGTAATGCCAATCTCGTCATTGCTTCGACTTAGGAGAATAGGTAATTGCTGATTGATGAAGAAAGCCAATCTGAAATCTTCTAATGAAGTGTGGATAGCAATAAGCTCATAATCAACTTCATCAAATTCGTCAAGATGTAACTTATGGATGCCCATATTGAATTTAAATAAGTCGTAAATATAGCTATATTTGATGAGGAATTATATAAAAAACAATTAGGTTAACGTTAATTTATCAACGAAAACGATATAGTTTTAAGATATTTCTAACTATTTGCTGTTTATTTTTTCCTGAAAAGCAAAGTACGCTCTTTGGGAAGCTTTTTCCTCAGCTTTCTTTTTTGAAGTAGCCCTGGCCTTGGCGATTACTTTATGGTCAATGCTGAGCTTGACTCCGAAGAAACGCTGGCCATCAATGCCATTGTCTTCATAAACGTCATAATGGAACGTTTTTTTCTCTTTCTGGCACCATTCAATCAATAAGCTCTTGTAGCTAATGACTTTGCCTTCCAGTTTGGCAATATCCACATATGGGGTGATGACTCTTTTTTTGATGAACTTTTCACAGTAAGTATAGCCTTTGTCAAGATAGATGGCTCCTATAAGTGCCTCAAAGATGTTTCCGTGTATGTTTTCACCAAAATGTTGAGCCGGGACCTTGCTTTCGATAAAACGGATCAGGTTGAGGTCGCGACCAAGCTCGTTCAGATGCTCGCGACTCACTATTTTAGATCGCATTTTTGTAAGATACCCTTCATCTCCGGAAGGAACCTGATTGAATAAGTGAGCCGCAATTACGGAACTCAGCATGGCATCTCCCAAAAATTCCAGGCGTTCGTAGTTAATCTGGTTTCCGTCTGCGTCCAGCTTGTTAGAAGAACGGTGCGTGAAAGCCCTGCGATAACATTCAAGGTTAATAGGCTTGAAACCTAGTATTTTATAGATGTCACTAAAAAAAATCCCGTCTTCATGAGAACGGGAATTTGGAAATATTTTTCTGATGATGTTCATCCGAATATTATAGTTCTAGTTTTTTAACCAAAACGCATGCATTGTGTCCGCCAAAACCAAAAGTATTACTCATTACTACTTTCATGTCTCTTTTTTGAGCCTTATTGAATGTGAAATTCAATTTTGGATCAATATTTTCATCATCCGTAAAGTGGTTGATGGTTGGAGGAACGATACCGTGTTTGATAGATAAGATAGAAGAAATTGCTTCGATAGCTCCAGCAGCTCCTAATAAGTGTCCTGTCATCGATTTGGTGGCATTCAGATTCAAAGAGTATGCATGTTCACCAAATACGTGCTGAATAGCTTTAGATTCTGCGATGTCTCCAAGTGGAGTAGAAGTTCCGTGCATGTTAACACCATCTACATCTTCCGGTCTTAGGCCCGCGTCTCTAAGGCAATTAAGCATTACGTTTTTAGCACCTAATCCTTCCGGATGCGGGGCCGTGATATGATGTGCGTCAGCAGACATTCCGCCACCGCCAATTTCACAATAAATAGTAGCGCCACGGGCAATAGCATGCTCGTATTCTTCAAGAATCAAAGCTCCTGCTCCTTCACCTAAAACAAATCCTTCACGGTCTTTGTCCATTGGTCTTGAAGCTGTTTTTGGGTCGTCGTTATGAGTTGAAAGTGCGTGCATAGCGTTAAATCCGCCCATTCCTGCAATAGTTACAGCGGCTTCTGAACCTCCGGTAACCATCACGTCAGCGTGATTCAAACGGATGTAGTTGAAAGCATCGATAAGCGCATTGGTAGAGGAAGCGCACGCAGAAACTGTCGTGAAGTTAGGTCCTCTGAAGCCATATTTGATAGAAATATGTCCGCCAGCGATATCGGCAATCATTTTTGGGATAAAGAAAGGATTGAATTTTGGGACACCGCTTCCTTTTGTAAAGTCCATAACTTCCTGTTGGAATGTTTCAAGACCTCCGATTCCAGAACCCCAAATTACACCAACTCTGTCTTTGTCTAATTTGTCAAGGTCGAAATTGGCATCTCTTACAGCCTCATCAGATGATACTATGGCATATTGCGCATAACGGTCCATCTTACGGGCTTCCTTGCGATCTATAAAATCTTCTGCATTAAAGTTTTTCAGCTCGCATGCAAATTTAGTTTTGAAATGAGTGGTATCAAAATAAGTTATAGGAGCAGCACCACTAACACCATTGATAAGTCCATTCCAATATTCCTGAACGTTATTTCCAATGGGTGTCAAGGCACCTAAACCAGTTACTACAACTCTTCTTAATTTCATACTTATAATTTTATAGTTATAAATTTATATAAAAAATACCCATGCTTTCTTCTTAGTCATAAAAAAGAGACAGGGGTATTGCATAATATCTTAATGATTGAAAGCAATCAAATTGAATCTTTTGTAAAAATAATAACTCCCGTGGATTCTCAAGGAAAACACGGGATGTCAATTGTTATTATTTTTTTGCTTCTTCTATGTAAGAAATTGCTTGACCTACAGTAGCAATGTTTTCAGCCTGGTCGTCTGGAATTTGGATGTCAAATTCTTTTTCGAATTCCATAATAAGCTCAACAGTGTCTAATGAATCAGCTCCTAAATCATTTGTGAAGCTAGCTTCTGTTACAACTTCGTTTTCGTCAACGCCTAATTTGTCTACGATAATCGCCTTAACTCTTGATGCAATGTCTGACATAATCTTTTAATTTTTGAATTTAATTGTTGGCAAAAATAAAAAACTTTATTTTAAAACAACGTTTTAGTTGATAAATGTGAGTACTAATTTAAAAAAAATATTTCACAAAGGCTTTCAAAATCTATTTAATATCATTTATTATTCTTTTTTTTGTGCCATAATTAATGATGTTCCAATGAAAAAAATCATCCTGTTTGCTTCGGGTTCGGGTTCCAATGCCGAAAACATTATCCGCTATTTTCAGGATAAAAAAACGGCTGAAACTGTGGCGGTTTTTTCAAATAATCCCAATGCTAAAGTTTTAGATAAAGCCGAAAACCTTGGAGTGCCGGGCTTTGTATTTACTAAAGAAGAACTTAATTCAGGCAAAGTGTTTGAACAAGTTGTGGCGCTTAAGCCGGATTTGGTTGTGCTGGCCGGGTTTTTATGGAAATTTCCAACAGACATTGTAGCAGAATATCCTAATAAAATTGTCAATATCCATCCTGCATTACTGCCAAAATACGGTGGAAAAGGAATGTATGGCATGAATGTACATAAAGCGATTTTTGACAATAAGGAATCACATTCCGGAATCAGCATTCATTACGTAAATGAAAATTATGACGAAGGTGCCATGATTTTTCAGGCGGAAGTTGCGGTTGATAGCTGCATAACTCCCGAAGAAATAGCGTTAAAAGTGCAGGAATTGGAACATTTGCATTTCCCTCATATAATTGATAAGCTTTTACATTCATAGTTATGAAATACTTATCGCTTTTAGTTTTGATTTGCCTTACGGCTTGCGGAAGCAGAAATAAGGCTAAAACTGACTGCAGTAAAGATTTTGATTCCTTTTTTGAAAAATTCGCAAGCGATAGCCTATTCCAAAAAAAGCATGTGGATTTTCCAATTATGGAATATTACTCCGACGAGGATTTTCCACTTGACATGATGGAAAGGATGACTGATGAAGATACTTTCGAAACTATCCATTTTGATAAAAAAGTGAAAGATGGCAAACCGTATGAAATTAGTATAGACAAAAAAACGGACAGTGTTTTTTGCTATAAGAAAGGCATAAATAATGATATCAATATTAAATATACCTTTGTCTGTAAAAACGATTCCTGGTTTTTAGTTGCAATAACCGATACGACCGATTAAAAAAATACTATGCACCAAGTACATATTTATACCGACGGCGCTGCGAAAGGAAATCCTGGTCCTGGCGGTTATGGCGTAGTAATGGAATGGGTAGGCAAGCCCTATAAAAAGGAATTCTACGAAGGTTTTCGCCATACTACAAACAACAGGATGGAACTTCTGGCGGTTATTGTAGGTTTGGAAAAACTAAAACTCCCGAACACAAAAGTATTGGTTATTTCCGATTCAAAATATGTTGTTGATTCCGTTACCAAAGGGTGGGTTTTTGGTTGGGAAAAGAAAGGCTATAAAGACAAGAAGAATCCGGATTTATGGAAACGCTTCCTTATTATATACAGAAAACACCAGGTGGATTTCAAATGGATAAAAGGGCACAATAATCATCCGCAAAACGAACGCTGCGACCAATTGGCAGTTATGGCGTCGGGATTGCCTAATTTGTCGATTGATGCTTTTTATGAGAGGGAAGAGAAAGGGTTATTATAAAGTTATAGCTATTTGCCCAAGTTGTATAATTTAACTGATGGATATAATGAATGATTCAATTAAATATACTTGTGAATGTTGTGGAGAAACACATGAAAATTGGCCAGCGTTAACATTTATTTCGCCTGGTAATTACGATTGTCTTTCACCATACGATAAGGAAAATATTGCCGAACTAAAAAGTGACACATGTATAATTGAATACCCAAATCAAATAGATAGATTTATTCGTTGTACATTGACGCAAATGGTTAATGATCATTGTGAGGATTTAGAATATGGTCTTTGGGTTTCTTTAAGCGAGAAAAGTTTTCAAGACTATATAGAGAACTTTGATAATGAAAATCATGAAGTAGAATATTTTGGTTGGCTTTGTAATGACATACCTGAATATAGATTCACTGAAAGTATTCCGACAACAGTTATAACAAAAAAAGGAAACCAAAGACCTGAAATTTTTCCTCATGAGAGTTTTGATCATCCATTTGTAAAAGATTATTATAATGGAATAAGTAAAAAAGAAGCTGAAACGAGAATTAAAACGATGCTTCGAAAAACGGAAGACAATAAGCCAGTCTTAAATTTGAAAAAGATTTGGTGGAAATTTTGGCGATAAAGAAGATTAGTGTTTACTTAAACTGTTGCTGCCTAAATGAGTTTCTATACATTACTTCTAAAACACTTTTAAGTATATTTAAATTATCATTCTCATCAGTTTTTTTAAACTTATATTTCCATGAGAAAAGTATTTAGCAATTATTTCTCCGTCTTTTTTTACAAACATTAAGTAAAAAGCATCATTTGAAATATATTCATCACATTCTTCGTAATAGTACTTTTTCCTTATAGAATTTATGCTGTTTAAAATTAACTGGATATCGGGTTTTTTTAAATCAACTTCATTGTTGTATGACGAACTACTATTATAACAAACAAATTTACCGTTAACTTCTTTTACTAAAATATGTTTTCCGTACTTCATATTAGGAAGGAATTGACAAAAAAGAATTCCAGTTCTATATGTTTCAAAGTCTTTGATTTTATTTTTAAATGAATCCGTCGTGTCTATATTTTTAAATAAACTGTCAAATGCTATTTCATTTTCGGTTTCATGAACTTTACAGTTATTGTCCTTTTTTACTGTTTTCTGGCTGTGGCAAGAAACTACAAAAATTATTGTGAATATTAAAATTATTCTTTTCATTGTTTTGTTATAGGTAAATTATATATTGGATTATTCTTGACATAAGTATAAGGCGATATTGGGAAATATTCCTTACTCAGTGTATCCCTATTCATCCACCTGCCAATCCCGCTGCGCAAAGTCTCCTGACTTTGAGCAATTAATGACTATTATAATTATCAAAAGAACTGTTTCTTAACACATCGACAACAGGATTATCAGCTTTTTC
>CAZFGA010000010.1:0-115344 GCA_964518395.1 uncultured Flavobacterium sp. | reverse complement strand
AAAGTCTTTTAATTGTT
This sequence comes from uncultured Flavobacterium sp., assembly GCA_964518395.1. Taxonomy (GTDB): domain Bacteria; phylum Bacteroidota; class Bacteroidia; order Flavobacteriales; family Flavobacteriaceae; genus Flavobacterium. The sequence goes on along the minus strand of CAZFGA010000010.1, from coordinate 115,327 downwards.
CGTTGATTATTGGCAACGACTCGCGGAATGTTTCTACATCAGGTGTAATGGCACCTTTAAAATGGCCGATTTCGCTTTCGTAGTGATTTCTAAAATCAACAACAATAGTATTTGGGTCTTCTAAAATCTGATTGAATTCTTTAGCTTTTAGGTGTACGCCAATATTGGTTACGTCAAAAGTGTCATCGTTTAATCCGTCAGCCACAATCTTATCACGCACTTTAACGGTCAATTTCAAGAAAGAATGATCATCATGCTCAACCGCTACATTCAGACGTATGTCTTTCATGAAGTCATATTTTTCTAATGTTTCACGAAAAGCTTCCAGATTTTCTGCAGGGACGGACATCTGGGCATTGATTCCTTCTTTGGCTACATAAGTTCGGCCAAGAGCATCAAGCTCATTCCAGGCTATAAATAAATCGTCGCGAAATTTTTTCGGGTCTTCAATTTTGGCATACGCATAGAATGACAGCGTGAGTCGCTGTTTGCCGGCCTCGTCAATGAGTGCCGCTCTTTCTTCTGCGCTTAAAGTGTTGTACAGTTGCATGCTATAAACGTTTTAAGTTGAGAGAATTATGTCGATTTTTTAAATCTGGGGCAAAAATAGAACTTTTATCCTAGAATCGAAAATGACAATTGTCATGTTTTGGAGTTTGGTTGAAAAATAAAACCCTTTCAGAGTTTAAAACTCTGAAAGGGCTGGTATAAAGATAAAAAAGATCTTTTAGCAGAATTCTGTATAAGCATCTTTTAGGTTCTCAGCAATCATTTCAGCCGGACGGCCTTCGATGTGGTGACGCTCCAACATGTGAACTAATTCGCCATCTTTGAAAAGCGCCATACTAGGAGAAGAAGGAGGAAATGGGAACATAAAGCCACGTGCTGCGTCTACAGCTTCCTTATCAACTCCAGCAAAAACAGTTACTAAATGGTCTGGTTTTTTAATGCCATCCAAGCTCATTTTTGCTCCTGGACGCGCATTTCTTGCAGCACATCCGCAAACTGAATTTACAACAACCAAAGTGGTGCCTGGTTTTGCAATTGCGTTTTCAACTGCACCGGCACTATATAATTCTTCAAAACCTGCGTCAGCCAATTCAGCACGCATTGGTTTTACCATTTCTTCTGGATACATAACTTTTGTTAGTTTAATGTTTAAACCACAAAGTTACGAAGTTTTAGAAAGCCGTAAAAAAATAGAGTATAAAGATTTGTTATAGTTTGATAGTCGGTTTTAAATTCCAATCCTTTTAGCTAAAGCCTGAAGAAAAGGTTTTTTTGGACATTTAGAAATTACCCTGATATCTTCGGTAAATGAAGTCTCTTCGTCCAGAAATTTAAAAATAAGAGTAGGGTTTCCCTTTCGAAACATCGATGAAAAGATGTGGCTACCAAGATGGTTTTTCCGATCCAGTATATCTAATAACAGCAAATCATAAAACCAGAATTTGGTTTTTTTATGGAATTTCCTGAAATCGTTTTCTGATGCTAGAAAAGAAACCAATTCTTTTGATTTTTTTGACGCATTTTTGAAAGTATATCCGGTACTGGCTTTTGTCCATCCGCCAGCACTTCCAATGTTTACCAGGTTTTTAATGTTTTTTTTCCAAAACGGATAACAGGTCATCGGAATAGCGCCCTGTTCTTTTTCAATTAATTCGTAGTCCGTAATCCCTAATTTTTTGATGTAGTCCTGAATTTCGGTTTCATATTCATTTTCCGGAAGCAGTTCTTTTGAAAACAAGGTATATTCTAATAGGGCTTCTGTTTTTGAAAAAGGCAATACATACATAAATCGTGTATTTCCTTTTTGGGCTACCGAAAAATCCATGAAAGTGGCTTTCTCAGAATCAAAAACAGGTTCTTTAGCCTTTATTTTCCATCCAATAAAATGCTGTTGCAAGTAAGGATATTTTTTTTGTGTAACAGTTTCCTGTGGATTTAAGATGCTATTGAAAAGCTTATCACAGTAATAGTTCTCTGTTTCTGTTTCTACTAAAATCCCGTCATTTTTTTCTGTGAAACGGATTATCTTTTGATGCCAGAATTCAATATTGTTTTCTTTTGAAATTACGTCAAAGACATATCGGTAAAAATCCAGTCCCTGTATCATCTTATATTGATAGGGACTTAAATTTAAATCACGTGTAAAATTTACATCCGAAAAAACTGCCGTATCCCATTTTTTGTACACAAGATGGTCGTAATCTCCATCCGGTTTTTCCCAAAAGCACCAGGTACGATCGTTGGTTTTTTTCGAATCGGCATCCAAAAGAAGGATTTTCTTTTCCTTGAATTTTCCCGAAAGCACCATCTGGTAGACAGTCATCAGAGCAGACAGTCCCGATCCTGCAAAAATGTAGTGGTACTTTTTCATATCCCAAAAATAGCGAATATTTTATTGGATTTTGTCTAAAACCAATAACAGTTCCTTTGCATTTATGTAAGATTGGAATTGTACTGCAATCGAATAATCCGGATTTAGGATAGCAATTGCCGGATAAGATGTGGTTCCGTTTTTTTCTGCTAAAGCCGTAGCCAATTCATGAACGCCTGAATTGTTCCCCTTTGGTTTGAATTTAAAAACAGTTCCATTAAAAAAAATATCCTTCTTTTCTTCTGCATCAAAAGAAATAAAATAAAAGTTCCGGTTTAGAGCAGCTATGAGTTCCTTGTTTTTAAAAGTCGTGTTTTCCATCATCTTGCAGAATTTGCACCAATCCGTATGTATAAAAACAACATAAGGCTTGGGAGTTTCTGCGGCTAGTTTTTCTGCCTCTTCAAAAGTGTGCGTTTTGAGTTGGGCAAAAGTTGATGCGGCCGTTACCAATGCTAGTATGAGAAACCATTTTTTCACAATTATTTCAAAGTATATCGCAAGCCAAAAAAGCTTCGGATGCCTTGATTTGGCCCATAAACATAACTCGGGTCAAAAGTCAGTGCATACGGATTGTTTGGTGTCGCTAGGACGTTTCCTTGCGGGTCATATTGTACATTCTTATCAAAAGGGTCGTTAGCTCTTGCAATAATAAAAGGATTTCCTTTGTTTGGCGTCCAGTTTAATAGGTTCTTGATGCCCATATAAATTTCGACATCTTTTATTTTATTGTAAGTGAACTGGATGTTCTGTATGCTCCACGTTGGCGAGTATTCTTTTCTAGGGTCGAGTTCTCCAAGCAATGGCAAACGCATTGGACCGTAGACATTTCCCGTATAGTCAATGTCGAGAAATAATTTTGGAATGCGATATGAAATGGCCCAGGTTCCTGAAAATTTTTCCGTGAGAATTTGTCTTGTTTTGATGTCGTTTTCTGTTTTAGAAACATCCATATAGGTGGCTCCAAGAATAAGTTTTAGTCCGTTTTGGAAAACGATGTCCATGTTAGCACTAACTCCGGTAGTTACGGCATGCCCGTCCAGGTTTTTATAAATAATCTTGTTTGGATCAGTGTCATAATCAGGCAGTATAGAATTCGTAAAATACGTATACCAGGCTGCTGTTTCAAGGCCTATATAAGTACCGTTTTCGGTATAGATTTTCTTCAAATAATTGATATTGGCATTATAGGATTTCTCCGGTTTTAGTTCTTCTGCAATAACAACTTCCCTTGATCCTGTCAAGGCGGCGTGTTCTTCTGTAAACAGGTTCACAACACGAAATCCTGTTCCGGCATTCAAACGGATAATATCATTATCGGTTGCCTTGAATTTATAGGCAAAACGAGGTGTGAAAATAGAACCATGATCGCTGTTATAGTCATATCGTGCGCCAAGCAGGATGCTATGGTTGTCGTTAAATTTGATTTCATCCTGTGCAAAAACACTCGGAATCCAGGTTTTGTCTGCCGTTGAAGTAGCCGGTGTATTGTCGTTGTACAATTGATAACGAACAGCAGTTCCAAAAAGCAAATCGTGGTTGGCTATTTTCTTGTCCCAGGTCAGTTGCCCAAAACCAATTCGCTGCTGGGCCATATAAGGCGTGTTTCCATATACAGAATTTTGGTCATGGTCTGTATAGGAAAATGAAAACAGCATTTTTTCTTCGATAGGAAGTTCATAGACACCTAACAACTCATATCTTTTGGTATAAATGCTCTCGCCATAAACTTCGTCTCTACCACGGTATTTTTTCTGCCATTGCATTTCCCCACCCCAACGGTCTTCATAAAAATAACGACCGGCAAGCGAAAATAATTTGTTGCTTTTTCTACCTATATTCCATTTTTGAAAAACGGAAATTCGATGCTGTAAAGTAACATCTGTGAAATTATCATGGTTATTGTCTATCGGATTGCTGTAATTGAAGTAATTGACACCTAATAAAACAGAAGAGTTTTTCCCAATGTTTCCTTTGAATCCGGCATCCAGGTTGACTTCGCCCCATGAGTTGCTAAAACCGTCTATTGAAAATCGTGGAGCATTGGATGGGTTTTTTGTAATGATGTTGATTAATCCTCCAACTGCTTCACTTCCGTATAAGGATGATGCCGGGCCTTTTACGATTTCAATGCGTTCTAATAGTGAATTTGGGATTCCGGATAATCCATAAACGGTAGACAGTCCGCTAACGATGGGCATTCCGTCAATCAATACCAAAGTATAAGGGCCTTCCAGTCCGTTGATATGAATATCGCCTGTGTTACAGATATTACAGTTTAGCTGAGGACGCACTCCATTCACATTTTGTAAAGCTTCAAAAATATTAGCTGTTGGGTTTTTCTTGAAATAGGAAGGCTTGTATACTTCTACCGGGACCGGACTTTCCAGGCGGCTGACAGGTTTTAACGTACCGCTGACAACAACCTCTTCCAAAGAATTTTTGTCGTTTTCTAATTCGGCATTCCAGGTCAGGGTTTCGTCTTTTTTAATGGTAATATTTTTTTTCAATGTTTTGTTACCTACATAAGCCACTTGAATTTTGTAGTTACCGGCCGGAATGTTTTCGATTTTATAATAACCCAAGCTATCTGAGGAAGTGCCAAAATTTGTACCTAAGATTTTGATATCGGCATCGGTAATTACAATTCCTTCTGAGGTGATTTTTCCGGAAAGCACACCTTTTTCTTGTGCATAAAAGTTTTGAAAAGAAAAGATTAGGAACAGCAGGGCTATATTTTTCATTTAACAATAATTAATTTTTTAGACAAAACTAAAAATTATATTTTACTAAGCAAATAAAATAATTATATTTGTATCAATAATTGTTTATATGGGTAAATCACTCGAAGAAGTACATGGGTCAGTTGCTACCCAAAACAAAAAATCAGCATTTAGAAGAGTGCTGGCTTTTTTAGGTCCGGCCTATCTCATTAGTGTTGGATATATGGATCCGGGAAACTGGGCGACAGATATAGCAGGAGGAAGCCAGTTTGGTTATACACTTTTATGGGTGCTCTTGATGAGCAATATTATGGCGTTGCTTTTGCAAAGCTTGAGTGCGCGACTTGGAATTGTGACACAACGTGATTTGGCACAGGCATCACGGGAAACCTATTCGCCTTTCATCAATTATATTCTTTACTTTTTAGCAGAGATTGCCATTGCAGCCTGTGACCTTGCTGAAGTCTTGGGAATGGCAATCGGGATTAATTTATTGTTTGATATTCCTTTGATTGAAGGTGTGTTGATTACGGTTCTTGATACTTTTCTTTTGCTCTTTCTTATCAATAAAGGCATCCGGAAAATGGAAGCTTTTATTATTGCTTTGGTGGCGATTATAGGTTTTTCTTTTGTGTTTGAAATGGTATTTGCCGAACCGGAACTTGATAAAGTCGTATTAGGGCTGATTCCGTCCATACCCAATGAAACAGCATTGTATATCGCAATTGGTATTATTGGAGCGACTGTGATGCCTCATAATTTGTACCTGCATTCTTCGCTGGTACAGACAAGAAAGTTTGACCGGACCGATAAAGGAATCAAGCAGGCTTTAAAATACAATCTTATCGACTCTACAATAGCACTAAATCTGGCCTTTCTGGTGAATGCGGCTATTTTGATTTTGGCGGCAGCAACATTTTATCGCAATGGAATGTTTCATGTGGCTGAAATCCAGGATGCACATCAGTTTTTACAGCCGCTTTTGGGTACAAAATGGGCACCGATACTTTTTGCTGTAGCCTTAATTGCAGCAGGACAAAGTTCTACCATTACCGGAACGCTAGCCGGACAGATTGTTATGGAAGGATACCTGAACTTGAGAATACAACCTTGGGTACGCCGCATAATTACCCGATTGATTGCCATTGTACCTGCTGTTATTGTTATTATGATTTATGGCGAACAGGTTACCGGAAAACTTTTAATTTTCAGTCAGGTAATTTTGAGTCTCCAATTAGGATTTGCGATCATTCCACTGATTCATTTTGTAAGTGACAAGAGAAAAATGAACGGTTTTCATATAGGAAAGATTACCCGGGTAGCTGCCTGGATTATTGCAACGACCATCGTTTCGCTTAACGCAAAACTGGTTTATGATGAGATTAGCGGATGGATAGAAAATGCAGAGAATCCTTTGGTTCTTTGGCTAACGGTTGTTCCTTTGGCAATTGGATTTCTGGTGCTGCTTTTATATATTGTTTTCAAGCCTTTTATAGCCAAGTCGAAAGCCAAGAATTTTAATCATTCACCGCATAATCTGACCCTTAAATTCTCGGAAAAGGCAACCTATAATAAAAAGGATATCGCTATTTCTGTCGATTTTTCAGAAGCAGATGAAATTGCAATTAACAGTGCTTTTGAACTGGGAGGAAGTGGTGCAAAGTATACATTGATTCATGTGGTAGAAACTGTAGGAGCCATGATGTATGGTGAGAATATTCAGGATCATGAAACAACAATTGATGAAAAACTGCTAAACGAATATAAGGAAATGCTTGTCCAAAAAGGTTTCAATGTTGATATTCAATTAGGATTTGGCAAACCGGGCAAAGTAATCCCGGCAATTGTAAATGCAGGAAATTTTGATATTTTGGTAATGGGAACACATGGACATACCGGTTTTAAAGATTTGCTTTTTGGAACTACGGTTGATAAATTGCGTCACGAAATATCGATTCCGTTATTTATTGTCAAGAAGTAGGGCTACATTTACATTTTTAAATATTTTGCAATGACTTTTTCAGAAGAAAATTACCTAAAAACAATCTACCATCTTACAACAGCTTCGGACGCGGAAGTCAGTACAAATGCTATTGCCGAAAAGATGGAGACAAAAGCCTCTTCGGTTACGGATATGTTGAAAAAGCTTGCTGAAAAAGGACTGGTCAATTATAAAAAATATCAGGGAGTTTCTTTAACACAGGAAGGAAAGTTAGCCGCAAAAATGATTGTGAGAAAGCATCGCCTTTGGGAAGTTTTTCTGGTAGAAAAGCTTGGTTTCTCATGGGATGAGGTGCATGATATTGCCGAACAGTTGGAACATATTAAATCAGAGAAACTCATCAATAAACTTGATGATTTTTTAGATAATCCTACAGAAGATCCGCATGGAGATCCTATACCGGATAGAGAAGGAAGAATTGTAAAAATAGAAAAACAGCTGCTTTCAGAATTGTCAGAAAACCAATCCGGAATTTGTGTTGGCGTCAAAGACACGTCTTCGGAATTTTTGAAATACCTCGATAAGCAGGAAATTTCTTTGGGGTCAAAGATTGTGTTTCTATCCAGAGAAAGTTTTGATTTGTCCTTAAGGATAAAAGTGAATGGAAAAGAGCTTACAATTTCCAATAAAATAGCAAGCAATCTTTTTGTTAAGCTGCTTTAGTGGCATCCACAGTCGTCATTGCCGCAGTTTCCTGACTTTTTCTTTTTCCAAAAAAACTTCTTGAGAAGAAAGGCAAAAGCTCCTGCTACAAGTAGGTATGCTATGATTTCTTGCATATTCATATCTCAAAGTTAAAAATTAAATTCCTTGGCTTTTGCCAAGAAAATGATAAACAGGGTCTTATTTCAAAATCTGATAAACAACTAACGAAACGGCATAGGCTAATGAGCTCATAAAAACCAGCTGTATGATAGGCCATTTCCAGGAGTTGGTTTCTTTCTTTGTAATTGCCAGTGTACTGATACACTGCATGGCAAAAGCATAAAACAGCAACAGCGATATTCCTGTAGCAAAATTGAAAATTTTCTTGCCTGTAACCGGATTGACTTCGGCTTCCATTCGGCTTTTTATGGTTGCTTCTTCTTCACTGTCTACACTGTAAATAGAAGCCAACGTACCAATAAATACTTCTCTTGCCGCAAAGGAAGTAATGACCGCAATACCAATTTTCCAGTCATAACCCAATGGTTTGATGACAGGTTCTATGCCTTTTCCTAAAACTCCTATAAACGATTTTTCAAGCTTAAAACTCGAAATTTCCTGATTTTCTACTTTTTCAAAAAGTTCTATTTTTTTGGCAGCTATGGAGTCGGCTATATCTTTACTATTAATTTTATAAATGTTTTTGGCAACACTGTCTTGCAATGCTGTATAATGTTCAGAAAGTGTATTATCGATATAATTTTGGTTGAATCGTGTTAGTCCTTGCTTTTGGATTCTTTCTTTGACAATAGTTTCTGCATTTGCATATTCGTGAGACATACCGTGGGATCCCAGGAACCAAAGAATTATCGAGATGGCAAGGATAATTTTTCCTGCTCCAACCACAAACGATTTTGTTTTTTCAATAACATTAATAGCTACGTTTTTAAATAGAGGTAGCCTATAATTAGGCATCTCAATAACGAAATAGGACTTTGATTTTATCTTTAATATTTTGTTTAGGATATAGGCAGAGAATATGGCCATGAAAAAACCTAGAAGATACAATGCCATTAATGTAAGTCCTTGCAGGTTTAAAATGCCAAGAATTCTTTTGTCTGGAATAATCAAGGCAATCAGAATAGCATATACAGGTAGTCTTGCAGAACAAGTCGTAAATGGAGTAATCAGGATGGTTATCAATCGCTCTTTCCAGTTTTCGATATTTCTCGATGCCATAATAGCCGGAATAGCACAAGCCGTTCCTGAAATTAATGGCACCACACTTTTTCCGCTAAGCCCAAATCTTCTCATGATTTTATCCATAAGGAAAACCACACGGCTCATATAACCGCTTTCTTCCAATACCGAAATAAAAAGGAATAGAAAGGCAATTTGCGGTATAAAAATCACTACTCCGCCAATTCCCGGTATGATTCCTTCGGAAACAAGATCGGTTAACAAGCCAGGCGGAAGATGTTCTTTTGAAAGACTGGCCAACTTGGCAAAGCTTTCGTCAATGAAATCCATTGGGATGCTTGACCATGAAAAAACCGATTGGAAAATCAGCATCAGGATAGCAAAGAAAATTACATATCCAAAAACTTTATGCATCAGAATCCGATCCAACGTTGCTCGTATTCCTTTCGCTTTGGAAGAATCGATTTTATATCCAACTTTGAGAACATCATTGATAAACTGGTATCTTTTGATAGTCTCTTTTTGTTGCATTTTTTTTAGTTCGGAATTGGATTTTGCAAACGATTTTTCGGCAATTTCTTTCCGTTCCAATTCTCCGAAATTTACGTCTTGCGTAATGACAAGCCATAACTTATAAAGCAGTTCTTTTGGGAAAGCATGACGGAGCTTGTCGAAATAATCCACATCAATGCTCGACGCATTCAGGCATGGCTCTGTAGATAATGTCTTATAATCTGTTATGAGCTGTTTCAGATTGTCAATACCTATGTTTTTTCGGGAACTTATAAGTGCTATCTTGGTTTTTAACTGCTCTTCAAGATAAGGGATGTCCAGGCTGATGCCTTTATAATCCATCCGGTCTGACATATTTATAGCCAGAATAGTAGGGATTTCCAAATCTTTTATTTGAGTAAAAAGTAGCAGATTCCGTTTAAGGTTTTCTACTTCGGTTACCACAACAGCAACATCAGGGTAATTAACATCATTTTTATTGAGTAGCAGTTCAATCACCACATTCTCATCGATAGAACTGGCATTTAAGCTGTAAGTTCCCGGCAAATCAAGAATGGTTGCCTTATGGTTTTCGGTTAGTTTGCTGTAGCCAATTTTTTTTTCAACGGTTATTCCCGGATAATTACCAACCTGCTGCTTCAACCCTGTAAGTTGGTTAAAGACAGAAGTTTTTCCGGTATTAGGATTGCCTATAAGGGCGACTTTAAGATTTTTATGACTCATAGAGCTTCGTTCACGACTTCAACGGTTATAGCATGGGCAGTTTCTTTGCGAATGGCAACATGGCTGTCATTTACATCAATATATAATGGGTCGCCAAGAGGTGCAATCTGCAATAGCTCTACAAAATTGCCGGGAAGACATCCCATTTCAAGCAATTTTAAAGGAATCGTATCGATATTAACGTCGAGTATCAGTGCCTTCTGACCGATTTTGAGCTGTGCTAAAGTTTTCAAGCCTTATTTAGATTCAATTTAGATTGCAAAAATAGGAATTATTATTGAAGTAGACCTGTTAAATAAAAAATAGAGTCTAAAACCAGTATTCAGTGGTTTTTTATACATGAAGCTGGTTTTATAAAGAAAATATCGCATTTAAGTTTTATAAAATTATAATGCAATCCTATAAAATTACTCAGTTTTATAAGCTTACTTTTATAGCATAATCAAAAAGTAAAAGTCATGAAAAAGCTAATTTATGCCGTATTTATAGTTATTGTTTTCTCAGCATGTAAAGACACGGCCAGTGAAAATGCAATGCTGGAGCAACAGCGTGAGATAGATTCTATGAAAGTCGTAATGAAAGAAAAGGAAGAAGCACTGGCCAAACAAAGAACCATCGATTCCATGAATGCTGTTGTAGCTGCTGCTGAAGCAAAAGCCGCTCAGGCTTCAGCGAATAAGGCTGCGGCCGCTCCCGTAACTGCTGCACAGAAGAAAAAAGGTTGGAGCAATACGGCTAAAGGAGCCGTGATTGGAGCCGGAGCCGGAGCAATAACCGGAGCAGCCGTTTCTAAGAAAAAAGGCGAAGGTGCTATTATTGGCGGTTTGGCCGGGGCAGCTGTAGGTGCCGGAACAGGAGCCATTATTGATGATAGCAAAAAGAAAAAAGAAAAACAATAAACCCAATTACAAAAATGAAGAGAGGCAATTGCCTCTCTTTTTTATTCTGATTTTTCGTTACTCAAATAATTGATGTCTTCCAAAAGCCTTTTGACTTCCTCCTGGTTAGTCCCGTCATAAAATCCCCTGATTCGCCTTTTGGCATCGACAAGGACAAAATTTTCGGTATGAACCATATCATATAATTCGCTGGAGTCTGTAGTTTTTACTGCCAGATATGATTTTCGGGCAATATAATAAATGTCTTTTTTGTCGCCGGTGACCAGGTTCCATTTGCTGTCGATTACTCCTTTTTTAACGGCATAGGCCTTTAATACTTCTGGGGTATCAATGTCAGGCATTACGGTATGGGAGAGCAACATTACTTTAGGATTGTCCTTGATCTGCTCTTGAAGCCAAGCCATATTTTCGCCCATTGGTACACAGATAGACGGACAGGTTGTAAAGAAAAAGTCGGCAACATAGATTTTTCCTTCATAATCTTTCTGGGTTATCGTTTTGCCATTTTGGTTGGTAAACGAAAAATTGTCAATGGTATGGTATTTTTTTACATATTGCACGGTAGTGTCTACCATTTCAGGATTGACATCAGCAGGATTATAAATCTTGAGTGTCTTTTGCGGTTTTAATGCGAAATAGAAAAGTGTAATAATAGTCGCTGATAATAAGAAAAGGACAAGAAAGAAAATTCTATATTTTTTAAAAAAGGTAAGCATCGTGAAGAAATTTTTGCGAAATTACAAAAGAAAGCATCATGCAGATTTTATTTTAACAGTTATATAAGTCGATGCAAATAGTTTACTTTTTAAATTTGTGACAACACAAACAGAGTTTTTATATGAAAATAATTTCGAATAAGGGTATGCTGTCCTTTACGGCCATGATTTTAGCCGCAATTTCGGCAAATGCTCAGGAAAAATCACAGCATCCTGGGATTGAAATCCAGTACATGGATTTGTCAGTAAGACCCAATGACGACTTCTTTAAATTTGTTAACGGAAAATGGGTAAAGGATACAGAAATTCCTGCCGACAGAACTCGTTGGGGAAGTTTTGACGAACTTCGTCAGAGAACAGATGAAGATGCGTTAGCTATCCTTAAGAAAGCTGCAGCAGATAAAAAGCTGGACCCTAAATCGGATCAGGCTAAAGCTGTAAATCTTTACAAGTCCATTATGGACACGGTAACAAGAAACAAACAAGGAATTGCTCCTCTGAAACCGTATTTAGCAAAAATCAATGCAGTTAAAAATGTAAAAGACCTTCAGGCCTTGATGATCGAAATGGAGCCAACAGGCGGCGTTGGATTTACAGGAGCTGGAGTAGGAACTGATGCTAAAAACAGTAACAGAAATGTAGTAACTGTTGGTTTGGGAAGCTTAGGTCTTCCGGACAGGGACTATTATGTTTCTGACGAAGCCGATTCTAAAGAAAAAAGAGAAAAATACGAGTTGCACGTTGCAAGAATGTTGCAATATCTTGGCGAAAAACCAGAAGAAGCAAAGAAAAATGCAGCAAAGATTTTAGCATTGGAAATTGCAATGGCTAAGCCACGTTTGGACAGAGTGGAGAGAAGAGACAGAAGAAAGACGTACAATCCGATGGCTATTGCTGATTTGCAGAAACTGACTCCTTCTATTAACTGGAATACGTACCTGACAGGAATCGGACTTCCAAAATTGGATTCTGTTATCGTATCTCAGCCAAAATACATGACTTCTTTAGAAGAAATCTTCAAACAAAATAAAGTTGAGGATTGGAAAGAATACATGAAATGGACTTTGCTTAACAGAGCTACAGGAACACTTTCTACAGAAATCGAAACAGCAAACTGGGAATTCTATGGAAAAACGTTGACAGGAGCAATCAAACAAAGACCTCGTGACGAAAGAGCACTGCAAACTGTAAACGGAACAATTGGTGAAGCTTTAGGAAAACTATACGTTGCTGAAAAATTCCCGCCAGAAGCAAAAGCCAAAGCAGAATTGATGATCAAAAATATCTTTTTGGCTTTTGAAAACAGAATCAACAGATTGCCTTGGATGACAAAAGCAACAAAAGCCAGTGCCATTGAAAAATTACACAAGTCAAGAATCAAAATTGGATATCCTGACAAATGGAAAGATTATTCTGCATTGACAATTATTGCTCCTGAAAAAGGAGGAACTTATTTTGAAAACATGAAAAATGTAGCTCGTTGGAACTATAAAGATGACATCGAGAAATTAAACAAGCCGGTTGATAAAGACGAATGGTTTATGTCTCCTCAGACTGTAAACGCATATTACAACCCTTCATATAATGAAATCGTTTTCCCGGCTGCTATCCTACAACCGCCATTCTATGATTACAAAGCAGATGAAGCTGTTAATTATGGAGGAATCGGAGCTGTAATTGGACATGAGATTTCACACGGATTTGACGATTCAGGATCTCGATATAATGCTGATGGAAACCTGGTAAACTGGTGGTCTGATGAAGACTTGAAGCAGTTTACAGGATTGGGCGGTGCTTTGGCAGACCAATACAGTGCTTTGCAGCCGCTACCTGGAATTTATGTTGACGGTAAATTTACCTTAGGTGAAAACATCGGAGATTTAGGAGGTGTAAACGCAGCTTATGATGGTTTGCAATTGTACTTAAAAGCAAATGGACGACCTGGATTGATTGATGGATATACTCCAGAACAGCGTTTCTTTATTTCATGGGCGACTATTTGGAGAACCAAAGCTCGTGATGAAGCGATTAAGAATCAGGTAAAAACAGATCCGCATTCGCCAGGAATGTACAGGGCTTATGTACCACTTCAAAATGTAGACGCATTCTATGAAGCATTCAAAATCAAAAAAGGAGACGGAATGTATGTAGAACCAGACAAGAGAGTTAAAATCTGGTAATAAACTTAAAAATCCCAAGTGTGAACTTGGGATTTTTTATTTTTTAAACTTTTCCTGACTTTTCTTCAATATGTTTTTTACGTCTTCTTTCGATTCAAAATTTATACGTGTCGTATCCCACTCAACTTCATAGGGTAGGTAGGCCAAATTGTGGGTTTTATGGTAAAGAACAATTTCTTCCTCTAAAGTTGTCCTACGGACAAGAAATTTAGGCAATCTTTTTTTCGCAAAAGCAGAAAACATTTTTACTAAAACAGGTGATTTTATAGTATCAGTATAAGAAGCAATGGCAATAGAATTAAACACATCCTCCCTACTAAAATTTAACTCAATAAATTCTCCAATACTTGATGCGGGTAATTGTATTATGTCTCTCGGATCTAAGTCAATGAATATTGGACGGTCGTCTTTAGGAGGCATACACATCATTAGACTTGAATAATCTTTATAAAAGAAGACCTTATTAGTGTCAACAAGAATAAAATTGCCTCTTGCATAATAACTAGGTTCAAGTTTAAATGATAAATTTTGTATGCTATCTCTTTTTGAAATAATATAGGCTTCTTTTTCGTTTTGTTTAAGTTCTAACCTATCATTACAGCTAATGATAAAAAAGACTAACCCTGAAGATAGAAAAATAAAAGATTTTTTCATATCCCTCCAAATTTATAATTCAAAAGAGCTTCTACCTTACTACTGTCGATAATCTTTCCAACCGATTTTTTTTCAGCATTGAATTTTGGTAGATCCAAGCCAAGGTTTTCCGCTTTTTGAGTATAATATTCCTTTCTTGTAGGATGAATTGGAGCGACAGCATTGAAAACAGTATTCCAACTATCTTTTTCGATAATTTTTAAAATAACCTCAATACAATCTTTTTGATGGATAAGGTTGATTGGGCCATCCGGATTTTCAATATTTTCTCTGCCCGCAAGAAATTTTATCGGATGGCGGTCTTCACCAATCAATCCTCCAAAACGTAAAACGGTAGCGCTGAATTTAGGATTGTTCAATAAGAGATTTTCAGATTCAAAAAGCTGTCTGCCGCTTTCGGTATCCGGATTTGGGATGTCTTCTTCAGTGATAATGGGAATGTTTTCCGTGTCTGAATAAACAGAAGTAGAACTAATAAACAGCACTTTTTTGATGCAAGATTTCTCAATTTCCAAAGCCAGGTTCTGAATTTTTGCTACAAAATTTTCATTTGCATCACCTTTCAGTTTTGACGGGATATCAATAATCAGTGTTTCAGAATCATTCAAAAAATCGTTCAGATTTCCTTGAATTCCTTCCGAGCTTACAGCAATCAAAAAAGGTTTTATCCCAGAATTCTCTAGAATACTAAGCTTGTTTTCGGAAGTTGTAGAACCGTTTACTGAAAATCCTTTTGCTCGTAACGCTTTAGCTAAAGGTAATCCCAGCCAACCGCAGCCTAAGATACTAATTTGCGGCATTGGTATTGATTTCCAGATTTGTTGGCTGTTGTTCTAAGCTGTCTAATACCTGTTCAGGAATGATTTCTTTTCTGAAATTAGGTCTTATTTTCTGTTTTATGACTACTGCATCGTTAAGTACAAAAGGAGTCGGCATCATCCAGTTTTCACGTTTTGCAATGCTGAACATTTTGTTGCTCATCAAATCAAAAGAAGACTCCATCAAATCCATATCAAGCACTGCTTTTGAAGCAATACTGAACTGCAATTCCAAAGGTTCATTATCGGTCACATAATAGCTCAAAAGTTTTCTTCCTTTTCTCTTGAAAGCAGATCCTTTTTGATTGATGTGTTTTACACCATTGGCTCTAAGGTTATGAAAAGTAAGGTTTTCGTGTGCAAAAATATCGTAACGGTTCACCTTTCTATTTGGGCTGATTTTTATTTTAAGGTGTCTTTGAGTTCCTATTATGGTATCGCGTAGGAATTGGATTGTAGGTTCTTCCAATTCTTTAGCCGGAGCAGAATTAGAATAGGTGAATTTTGAATCGTACTTGCTGAATAGGTTATAAGGCTCCAATTGTTTTGCATCAGAAGGTTTCTCGCCCAAATATCCTTTAGTCCAACTGTCAAGATTTTCATCATAGGTTACCCATAATGCTTTGTTGGTATCGCCATCATAAACATACAACAGGCTGTTTGGTTTTGCTTTTCCTGGCTCATAACCCGAGTCCAGATGTGCTTTTATAAAAAAGCCTATGGCAATCAACAGCATTGCGGTGGCCCAAATTCCTTTTTTCGGATAGTAACCAAAAACAGGCAATAGGAGTGTAAAGACCAAAACGGTCAGTACTGCACTTCCGGCTAATAGTTTTAGTCCTAATCCGATTGGGAATGTGGTGATAAACGGAACAAAAATTATAAAAGCCGGAATGCTAAGAATAAGATTCAGTATCCAGCTCTTTTTTTGTGTAATTACAAAATATGCCAACATGATAAGGGAACAAAAAACAGGGATTATAAAGAATCCCGCTCCCGGAAGCCAAATCGCCAAAGCTATGTTTATCAAAATCCAGATAAACATAGGTGCTATAGCAAAGTTCATGGCCTGATTTTCGAAATAGTATTTTTTATAGAAAGCAAAACTGATTGCCAAACTGATGAATACGAAAAAGCCGATATAATAGTGGCCATTATAGGTGAATCCGTGTAAAATGTCTTTATATTGAGGATAAAACTCATTCAGGACTTTCCATCCCAAAAAAGCGGCAGCTCCAGAAATCAGAAGAGAGGCAAAGAACGGAGCAAAACCACGCCCAATTTCTCTGATGGATAAGGTTCTTTTTCCAATACCGATAAAGACAATGAAAACAAAAAGAGCTCCGGCTATAGCAACTAAAATAAAATTCCAGGAAAAAGGATAGCTTACAAAATAAAAAGGCGTGTTGAAATAAACATAATCTTCACTGCTGTTGAGCATATTCAAATCGGCATTAGCGAAATAATTGAGTAATGGAACAATATAAGTGCCTTGGTGCGCTAAAGTAGTGTGGCTCAAATGCTGGATGTCGTCCTGCTGCGTATGATAATTAAAATGGTCGTCAATAAAAGCAAAGTTAAATCCCTGGATTTTTCCTTCTTCCCTGAAAACTGTCAAATCTGTATCATTTGGAAGCATTTTATAAATACTGTACATCAGAGAGTTTGAGACCGGAAAACCAGGATTCGCATTCGTAAATTCCCTGACCATAGAGGCATTTCCTTCATTGGTTTCCATCAGCATATAGGATGGTCCGGCACTTCCTCTTGCCTCAAGATTCAGAACAAGACCTACTTCTTTGGCCCAAGGATGTCCTGTTACGAAAAGAGCAGCACCGTTCAAACCTAATTCTTCTGCATCAGAAAATAAAATAATGATATCATTTTTATTGGCTGCTTTATTGGCTAGGAAAGACCTTATACTTTCTAAGATGGTAGCGATTCCGGAAGCATCGTCACCAGCACCTAGAGAAGAAGAATGTGGAGCGCTGTCATAATGTGATAAAAGCATGAGTGCTTTGGAACTGCTAGAACCCTTAATCCGGGCAAGAATATTTTTTGATTTTGCCAGATTTCCCCATTCTGTCAAGGTATATCCTTCCTGTATGGCCGTTTCCAATCCCATTTTTTGAAGTTCTTTTTCAAGAAGAGTGGCAACGGTTTTATGATTTTCTGAACCTACATAATGTGGTGATTTTGCTATGGAGGCAACTTGCTCAAGCGCTCTTTTAGTAGAAAATTCCGTCAGTGGGGCTTCTTCTTCGGCAATGTTTTGGGGCATCATTGCAAAGAAGATCCCATAGATAATTCCTGCGACAAGCAAAGCAGAAATAAGGGAACTATATCTTTTTTTCATTCCGTTGAGATTATTTAGGTGGTGTTAAATATTCTTTCTTTATTACCATATAGGAATCATCTTCCATAGGCAAATAAGCTTGATCATAGAGGAAATAGTAGGTATTTCCGGTTTCTGTTGGCAATGCGCTTGTAAAAAATTCAAAGTCAAAACCTTTAATCAGTAATCTTGACCGTGAAACCTGCGTTTTGCCATCAGAGTTTATTCCTGATAAAATTCTGTAATTTTTGCGTAACTTGTTGTTAATGTTCCGCATTAAATTATTAGAATCTTTATTTATTTTGTTATTATAAGCATTTCTGCAGGCATCATTGCAGAACTTTTTGTCTTCCCGACCGGTAATCCTCTCCCTACATTCTAAACATGATTTTGGCATAACTTTTTCTTCTTTATGGTATGATATTTAATAAAAGGCATAGAATCAAGATGCTTTTTAAAGGCTAAAATTTTTTGCGGGAGGCTAAATACGTCTTTTTCTTACACAAACATCAGAAATTTTTTTCTATTTCAGCTTTTTAATTTTATATAAATCGTCTCGCCTGTCTTTTAATATCCTGACACTTCCTTGTTCATGCAGTTTTTTTAGCAAGTCAAGATCGACATCGGCAATAAGTGTCATTTCTGTATTGGGAGTAGCTTCTGCCTTGATTCCGTTAGAAGGAAAGGCAAAATCAGAAGGAGTGAAAACTGCTGCTTGGGCATATTGGATGTCCATGTTGTTTACTTTCGGAAGATTGCCAACGCATCCGGCAATGGCCACATAGCATTCGTTTTCAATAGCTCTGGCCTGAGCACAGAATTTTACGCGGGTATAGGCATTTTGTGTATCGGTGAGAAAAGGAACAAAAAGAATCTCCATTCCTTCATCTGCCATTAGTCGGGACAATTCAGGAAATTCTACGTCATAACAAATCATGATGCCAATTTTGCCACAGTCCGTATCAAAAGTCCTGATTTCCGAACCGCCTTTCATTCCCCAATATTGAACCTCATTAGGAGTAATGTGTATTTTGGTATACATTTCATAAGTCCCGTCTCTTTTGCATAGGAACCCTACATTATAAAGATTTCCATCTTCTGTATAAGGCATGCTGCCGGTAATAATATTGATGTTGTATGAAATGGCAAATTCCTGGAATTTCTTGCGAATCGGCTCGCAAAAATGAGATATTTCCCTGATGGCATCGGCTTCTGAAAGATGGTTGTAATCTGCCATCAAAGGTGCGATGAACAACTCAGGAAACAGTATAAAATCACTGCTGTAGCCTGAAACGACATCGATAAAAAATTCCGACTGTTCGAAAAGGGCTTCCAGATTTGCCAACGGACGCATCTGCCATTGTACCAGTCCTAATCGGATTACGCTTTTTTTAACATTGATAAGCTTAGGGCTTTTTTCATAATATATATTATTCCATTCTAGAAGTACCGCATATTCTTGTGAGCTGATGTCGCCCTCAAGATAATTCTTCATAATTTTTAATACGTGAAAATCATTGCTTAGCTGAAAAGAAAGAACCGGATCATACAATTCGCTCAGTCTTACTTTGTCGATATATTCTTTCGGACTCATTTCTTCCGAATATTGGGAGTATTTCGGAATCCTTCCGGCAAATATTATCGATTTTAAATTTAAGGTCTCACACAATTCTTTTCGAGCATCATATAATCTTCTGCCCAGTCGCAATCCCCTGTAGGCAGGATCAATGAAAACATCGATACCATACAAAACGTCACCGTCAGGATCGTGTGTTGAGAAAGAAAAATTTCCTGTAATTTTTTGGTAGGTATGGTTTGAACTGGCTTTTTTGTAATTTACGAGAATGGAAAGTGCAGATCCAACCACCTTATCATCAACGAGTATAACCAATTGTCCTTCCGGAAAAAGAGAAAGTAATTTTTCGATTTCCTTTTCTTCCCAATAAGGCTCGTCAAATTCATCGTAAGCATGCAACATGGAAGTCTTTAGCTGCTTATAATCTTCTATCTGTAAGTTTCGTAATTCGACTTTATTAATTTCTGCCTGCATAAAAAAAATCATTTTCCGAAAGTTACACCATTTTTTTTGGTTTACAAGCGGTTATAAACGTTTACAATCGAAAGTAAACGGATAGCTACCGAATAATTCAAACAGAACGTTTCATATTTGTAATGTTGGTTAAAGAGATAATAAGTTTGATTAAAGAGTAATTTAAATTTTAAACGCCATGAACACATTAAGAAACAGAGTACAGCTTATAGGGCATACCGGAAAGGATCCGGAAATCAAGAATTTTGACGGTGGAAAAAAATTAGCTTCTGTTACAGTTGCTACCAATGAATCCTATACTAATGATAAGGGTGAGAAAGTTACAGATACCCAATGGCATTCTGTTGTAGCTTGGGGAAAAACAGCTGAAATTATAGAAAAGTATGTTGCCAAAGGAGACCAGATAGCAATTGAAGGTAAGTTGACACATAGGAGCTATGATGATAAAAATGGTGAAAAAAGATATACCACAGAAATCGTGATTAATGAAGTTATGTTATTGGGAAAATAACATTTCAATTTTTTTAGATGTCGCAGGCGTGCAACTACCTTATTATGAAAGCAGAAAAACACTAAGCGCCATCCAGATCAATTCACTTCTAAACCATCTCAATCCTGAGATGGTTTTTTTATGAAAATATATCTTTAGCCACCCGATAAGTGTTGGTGTGAGCTTCAATAATGGTTTTTATTTCTGGCGAATAACCTCCACCCATGCTACTTTGAACTGGAATTTGGAGCCTGTGGCAAAGAGAAAAAATGATTTCGTCTCTTTTTTTACATCCGTTTATGGAACAGCCCAGTTTTCCAAGTTTGTCAGAATCTAATATATCCACTCCACTGAGATAAAATATAAAATCGGGTTTTTCACGGTCAATTAATTTAGGGACCGTATCGTTTATGATTTGGAGGTATTCTTCGTCTGCGGTCTTGTCTGGTAGGGCAATATCGAGATCTGAAGTTTCCTTCTTGAAGGGATAATTTGATTTTCCATGTACAGAAAAAGTAAAAACATTGGAATTGTTCTGAAATATTTCAGCCGTACCATTGCCTTGATGGACATCCAAATCGATAATAAGAACTTTTGAGGCTAATTTTTTGTCAAGAAGGTATTGCGCACCAATAGCCTGATCGTTTAAAAGACAAAAAGCTTCGCCACGATTGGAATAGGCATGGTGTGTGCCTCCCGCAATGTTAAAAGCTATGCCGGTCTGTAGGGATTTTTCACAGCCCAAGATTGTTCCTTGTGTAATCCGAAGTTCACGCTCGACCAATTCGGCAGAAAGCGGAAACCCTATTTTGCGAGCCGCTCTTGCCTCTAATGTCTGATTGATCAGCTCGTCAACATATTCTTTATTATGAATTGCCAATATATGTTGTAAGTCCGGAATTCCCGGTGTAAAAAAATCACTTTCAACCGCAATTCCTTCATGGAGTAATTGTTGAGGAAGCAATTCGTATTTCAGCATTGGGAAGCGATGACCTTCTGGCAGAGGATGTTTGTATATGGGATGAAAAGCTATAGGTAACATCAAATGCGATCAGTCATTAGAATCTTCAAATTTTCTCAACGCATATTCTTTCTTTTTGGAATCATAATATCCCATGATAAAATAATCCTTATAAGGGAAAACAGAAACGAGAGACGCATTGTTTTCACTCAGGAACTGTGATATATAATCTACAGCCAAGTCTTGCTGTGGGCCTTTTTTATGTTCGAACTTATCATTAAATAGGCCTTCGAAATATATGGTTTGCATATTTTGGCTGTCAAATATACCTTCTGGAGTATAATAACTTCCTGAAATAGCCATAGCGACACTGCTCGATATTCCTAAAAGAATCCTTCCGGTCGAACCTACGTCTCTTATTCCTCCGGCCGTAACCATGACAGCCGTAGGGGTTTTATATACTGTAATTCCTAAATAAGAATTGTTCAGCCTTTGGAAGAATTTTTTAGTGTTTTTTAATTCCTGTCCTCTTTGATTTGCTGTTTGTGAATAGAGTGGAGAATTTCTAAATGAGATAGAGTCTTTTGGGCTGGCAGTATAGTTTTTTAGCTGTTCTCCGGTTGCTATATCCACCGCTGCAATTGCTAATTCTTCTTCATTAACTCTGATTTGGTATAACTTATTGTCATGTAAATAAGAGTTGGATTGTCCGCCATTTCCTTTTATGGCTAGTGATGGAATTGTTTTTTCGCTTATGGCAAATGTAGTAAGGTCGATATCGAAAAGCTGTGTTCTGCTGGACGAATCAAAAGTGAGCACCATTTGTTTTCCAGTAACATAAAACTTTATCTTCGAAACACTTTGGAAAAGAGGATTTGAAGATCGGGTATCGATTTTTTCGATTGAATTTTCTTTGATCAAATTTGAAAAGGTTGACGATTTTCCGTTTTCATCTATGAATTTAAAGGACGAGAAATCAACGATTTTTTCTTCTAATTGCCCTTTATTAAAGCAGTAAAATTTTAGCTTGTCTTCTTTTTGAATCAGCGATAGGATGTAGAAGGAGTTGTTTTCGCTAAAGGCAGAAAGGATATCTTCATTTTTAAAAGAAACCTGATAGGAAGCAATTGATGATGTCCTGTTGCTAAAGTCAAAATATTGCGATTGGATTTTAGTATAATCTTCAGATGACCAATACAGGTATGGATTTCCATTATCTTCGAAACTAAATCCTACCATTGCATCATAGCTTTTGTCTGGACGGCTTACGGATAGGCTGTCTTTAAAAAACAAAGCATTGCTATATTTCAGGACTTTTAGTTTTTCTTTATCGGATGCAAATGCAAAAACCTGGTTTTGGTTGTTTACAGCATTAATAATCTGGTGGTAGCTTGCTGCTTTTTTTAACTCCAAAGGATGGGAAGCAAGCAGTGTCTGACCAAAAGAAAGGTTGATGCAGCAAAGAGCAAAGAGCGAAAGGAATATTTTTTTCATAAGCTGTTGTTTTTTTAATTTCTTGCTGCTCAAAAACAATACCAGTTTAAGAATCCATAAATTCTTGAAATCTGTTGAAAAATTCTCCAACATGCAAACCGTCCATCAATCCATGATGAACGTGGACAGAAACCGACATCGTTCTTTTTCCATTTTCATGCGTAACCATTTTTCCTATTGAAATTTTAGGGCAACTGTCCGGAAATGAAAAGCTGCGGGCATGTGACAAAGAGGTGAAATCAACCCAAGGAATAGCAGAAAAATGAATCAGGTTGTCAACTTCAAAGTTTCTTGTAAATAAGCCGGGCGTATTTCTGACCCTCTCGATTTCTGCCTTGGCTTTTGTTTCAAAAATTTCAAAATCTGGAAAAAATTCGACTAATGAAAAGCCGAAAGTATTATCATCTCGTGTTAATGTTGGCGAAGCATCGATTTTGTCATAGCGATATATTTCTCCATCAGAAATTCTGTAATGAAAATTCTCAACAGAATTGACAGCTGCTAATGTTTTGTGCAAGTAGTACAAAAAGAAAGAAACGCCTTTTTTCTTAGCAGTTTCGTAAGCTTTTGTACAGTCTATAGTGGCGGTTATTCCAAAAAATGGTTCCTCGAATTTACTAAAAAATTCAAAGTGTTCTTTTCTTGGCCAGGTATTTAGGTCTAATTTGGTTTTCATTATTGTTTTTCAGCATCAATGTTTGTGCTGTTTAATTCTAATTAAAGCAAAATAGGCAAGACCTCAGTAATCTTGTCTAAAGCTTTGAAGTTTTTATGTTCTACTTTATGATCTATTTTTTCATGCGCCCAAGTCGTATGAAAAGGAATATGTACGGCATGGCCACCAATTCCCAATACAGGTAGTACATCTGATTTTAGGGAATTCCCAATCATGAAAAATTCCTCCGGTTTTATTTCTAATCGGTTAAGCAAATCATTATAGTCTTTTTCCTGTTTGTCTGACATTACTTCGATATGGTGAAAATAATGCCCCAGTCCTGAATTATGCAATTTACGACGTTGGTCTAGCAGGTCACCTTTAGTGGCAACGACTAATTTGTATTTTCCGTGCAATGCTTGTAATGTTTCTTCAACGCCATCTAACAGTTCTATAGGTCTTTGGAGTAGCTCTTTGCCGTATTCGATTATTTTTTCAATAACGTCAACACTAATTGTCTTGTTTGAAATTTTCATTGCAGCCTCAATCATCGAAAGGATATATCCTTTGATTCCATAACCATATAAGGAAAGATTCTGGATTTCTACCCTGAATAATTCCTGAGATAATCCCTGATGTGATAAATAATCCTGCATCAAGGCGCAGAATTTTTCTTCTGTTTCCTGAAAATAAGGTTCGTTTACAAATAAGGTATCGTCTGCGTCGAAAGCAATTACTTTTATATTCATTTTTTATAGGTAATCCTTTTTTCATGACCCTGGCAGGGTTTAAAACCCTGCCAGGGTCATGATGGATTGAATTTTATTAATTTATAGTTTCTCCGTTACCAGCTTCAGCATCCGGATTTACAAAAACGAGTTTTCCTTCTGCATTAGTCGTCATCAGGATCATTCCCTGGCTTTCAACGCCACGCAAATTTCTTGGAGCCAAATTTGCTAAAACGGTAACTTTTTTTCCGATAATTTCTTCAGGAGAAAAGCTCTCTGCTATACCCGAAACAATAGTTCTGATATCGATTCCGGTGTCTATTTTTAAGACAAGGAGCTTGTTAGCCTTTGGCATTTTTTCTGCTTCAAGAATAGTACCCACACGCAGATCCATTTTTGCAAAATCCTCATATTGGATCAGGTCTTTTTGAGGTTCTGCTTTTTTGTTTTCCGCTTTGTTGGCTGTTTTTGTAGCTTCCAATTTGTCTACTTGTTTTTGTATTTCCTCGTCTTCGATTTTTGCAAAAAGCAATTCGGCTTCGCCAATTTTATGTCCGGCCGGAATCAAATCTGAATTTTCAGAAATGGCATCCCAGGAAAATTGGTTTTCTGTTTTTAAAATGCGTGTCAGCTTTTGGGCTGTGAATGGCAAGAAAGGTTCTGCCAATACGCTCAATGCCCCTGCAATCTGCAAGGCAATATACATCTGGGTTTTTACTCTTTCCGGATTGTCTTTGATGACTTTCCAAGGCTCTTCGTCGGCCAAATATTTGTTTCCAAGACGGGCAACATTCATCAATTCGCCCAATGCTTCTCTGAAACGGTAACGTTCAACAGAACTTGCAATTACAGCCGGATAGGCTTTTAGTTCAGTCAAGGTAGCTTCGTCGACTTCGGAAAAATCATTTGGTTGAGGTACGATTCCGTCATAATATTTGTTGGTCAATACTACAACACGATTAATGAAATTTCCAAAAATCGCTACCAATTCATTATTATTTCTTGCCTGAAAATCTTTCCATGTAAAATCATTGTCTTTTGTTTCCGGCGCATTTGACGTCAGTGCATAACGCAATACGTCTTGTTTCTCTGGAAAATCTTCCAAATATTCATGCAACCAAACTGCCCAGTTTTTTGAAGTTGAAAGTTTATTTCCTTCCAGATTCAGGAATTCGTTTGCAGGAACATTGTCAGGAAGAATATAGCTTCCTTCAGCCTTTAACATTGCAGGGAAAATCACGCAGTGGAATACAATATTATCTTTTCCGATAAAATGTACCAGTTTCGTATCTTCTGATTTCCAATACGGTTCCCAATCCTTTCCTTCGCGCTGTGCCCATTCTTTTGTGGAGGAGATATAGCCAATTGGCGCATCAAACCATACATATAAGACTTTGCCTTCTGCACCTTCAACCGGAACCGGAATTCCCCAGTCCAAATCTCTCGTAACAGCACGAGGCTTTAAGCCGTCTTCCAGCCATGATTTAACCTGACCGTAAACGTTAGGCTTCCAGTCGTTTTTATGACCTACTAAAATCCATTCTCTCAAAAAAGCATCATATCTGTCTAAAGGCAGGAACCAGTGTTTTGTCGATTTCAAAATGGGTGTTTCACCTGTAATAGTTGACTTTGGATTGATAAGATCCGTAGCGTTCAATGACGAACCGCATCTTTCGCATTGGTCGCCATAAGCTTCTTCATTGCCACATTTTGGGCAGGTTCCTATAACAAAACGGTCCGCCAAAAACTGATTGGCTTTAGCATCATACAGTTGCTCCGTTACTTCTTCAATAAAGTCGCCTTTATCATACAAAGTTTTGAAAAACTGAGAAGCCGTATCATGGTGGATTTTTGCCGATGTTCTGGAATAGTTGTCAAAAGAAATTCCGAAATCTTCAAAAGATTTCTTGATCAACGCATGATATTTGTCGATTACTTCTTGTGGCGTGATTCCTTCTTTTTTTGCTTTCATTGAAATAGCAACTCCGTGTTCGTCGCTTCCGCAAATAAAAGCAACATCCCGCCCTTGCATACGCAGAAAACGAGCATAGATGTCTGAAGGAACATATACTCCTGCCAGGTGGCCAATGTGTATAGGTCCGTTAGTATATGGCAAAGCTGCCGTAATCGTATATCTTTTTGGATCTTGTATCATGGATTTTCTCTAATAAGTATGCAAAAATAATCTATTGGTGTTGAAATACCTAAAATGGCGATTATAAATCTAAAGCATAAGACGATAGGTTTCGAGATGCCTAACTTGCAGATTACCCCGTTTATTTGTTTATTTGTTTAACAGAAATCAGACATTATGCAAAGGCCGAATCGATTGAAACTATTTTTTACTGCTCTAACATTATTGTATTTCTTAACCTTTCACGCACAAAACAAACTCATCATGCCAGAATATTTAAAAAAAGGAGATACGGTGGGCATTTTAGCCACTGCACGAAAAATTGATTTAGCTACTATTGAACCGGGGATTAAATTGCTGGAAAGCTGGGGACTCAAAGTGGTGATAGGTAAAACGATTGGCAAAGAGCAGAATCAATTGGCCGGAGCCGATTGGCAGCGTGCAACCGATTTCCAGGAAATGCTGGATAATCCAACCATAAAGGCGATTTGGGCAGCAAAAGGCGGTTATGGAACCGTGAGAATTGTTGACAGGGTTAATTTTACGGATTTCAAGAAAAAACCAAAATGGATTATAGGTTTTAGCGATATGACGGTACTGCACAGTCATATCAACAATATGGACATAGGTACGCTGCATGCTATTATGGCTATAAGCGCCAAGACGGCAACTCCTGAGGCCATTGAATCTTTCCGCAAAGCATTGTTTGGTGAAAAATTGGAATATCATATTCCGGCTCATCCGTTCAATAAAAAAGGAAAAGCGCAGGGCGAGCTGGTAGGCGGAAATCTTTCGGTTTTATACAGTATTCAGGGTTCTAAATCTGCAGTAGATATGAAAGGGAAAATACTTTTTATAGAAGATTTGGACGAGTATCTGTACCATATTGACAGAATGATGATGAATCTGAAAAGGAATGGTTCGCTTGATGGCCTGAAAGGCATTATCGTTGGCGGAATGACTTCTATGAATGACAATGATATTCCTTGGGGGAAAGACGCTCTTGAAATCATAGAAGATGTTGTAAAAGATCTCAAAATACCAATCGCATACAATTTTCCAGCAGGTCATATTAAAGACAACCGTGCTTTAATCTTAGGGAAAAATGTAACATTGGAAGTCAATGACAAGGAAACGGTTTTGAAATTTGAATAAATCATGGCTATCCATAATGAGCTTGGGAAATTGGGAGAGGAACTTGCAGTAGAATACCTGCAAAAGGAAGGTTATGAAATTTTAGAAACCAATTGGGTTTTTCAAAAAGCAGAGGTCGATATTATTGCCAAAAAAAATGATATCCTTGCAATTGTGGAAGTCAAGACAAGATCCAGTCTTGAATTTGGATTGCCACAAGAATTTGTGAAGCCGAAAAAAATACAACTTTTGGTTAAAGCGGTCAATGAATATGTTATTGTTAAAAATTTAGATGTCAATGTTCGCTTTGATATCATTTCAATTCATAAAAACGCAGAAAATATCACAATTAAGCATCTGATTGATGCTTTTTTATATTTTTAACGGTTATGCTTTTAACAAATTGTTTTTAAATTGTATGTTTGTAAAACTATTACCACCAATTTACCCATTATGAAAACAATATCATCTGTTGTAGAGCACTACATTAAGACAAAACCTTTCCTCTTGAGCGCTTTGTCTCAAGGAATCATAAATCTGACTTCGTTGTCGAGAAATATGCTTCCTGATTTAAAACAAGAATTAGGAAAAGAGGTAAAACAAGGAGCTGTTGTTATGGCTCTAAAACGTCTTTCGGAAGATTTAGATTTTAGGTTAAACCATAAAATCCTAAAAGTTCTTAAAGGCATTGGCGAAATTACGGTACGCTCATCACTTACCGATTTTACGTTCGCTGTTTCTGACAAGATTTTGGATAAGCAGGCCAGCCTGATTTCTGAAATCAACACGTATTCGGATATTTTTTACACTTCTTCAAGAGGCGTAAGCGAAACCAATATTGTGGTCAGTGAAAGTGTGAGCCATTTGGTCGACAAACATTTTGTTGGCGAAAAAATGCTTCACAAATGGGAGAACCTGGCATCAATCACTGTCAAGCTTCCTAAAGATAACGTTTCGACTCCGGGCGTTTACTATTTTATTTTCCAGCGTCTTGCCTGGGAAGGAATCATTGTCAATGAGGTAATTTCAACTTCCTATGAATTTACTATCCTTGTCAGCGAAGATGAAGTAGATGTTGCCTTCAAAGTTATCAAGGACCTAAAAAGTCTATAAACAAAAAGCCGCTTATTAATAAGCGGCTTTTTGTTTTAAATCATTTCCATTAATTCCAAAGCTTTCCTAACCGACTTGACATTCTCGAAAGTCAGTAGAAGGCGTAGACCGTTTTTGGTTTCTTTCTCTTTCATCTTGCAGAGATTTCCGTTGCGTTGTACAAACTGCAATACTTTATGGAACTGGTTTGAGGTGTAATATTCCGACTGTTGATCTGAAACAAAATAGGCTACCATTTTGCCTTGCTTCAAAACCAATTTTTCTATTCCTAAACGTGTTGCAATCCATTTGATACGGATGCTGTTTAATAAGGCAACGGCTTGTTTTGGTAAAGCTCCAAATCTGTCAATCAACTTTCTTTCGTATGCCAAAAGTTCTTCCTCATTTTTTACATTGCTCAGTTCATTATAGAGGTTAAGCCTTTCTGAAACATTATTGATGTATTCGTCAGGGAACAGAAGTTCAAAATCCGAATCAATCTGGATTTCTTTTACATATGCTTTTTCAGTGCCTTTGTCGTCTTCGTATAAATCCTTGAATTCGTTTTCTTTCAATTCTTCAATAGCCTCATTCATGATTTTTTGGTAGGTTTCAAAACCAATTTCGTTAATGAAACCGCTTTGTTCTCCACCTAATAAATCTCCTGCACCTCTGATTTCCAAATCCTTCATCGCAATATTAAATCCGCTCCCCAATTCACTGAATTGTTCCAGAGCCTGGATTCTCTTTCGGGCATCGTCTGTCATTGATGAATAAGGAGGTGTGATAAAGTAACAGAATGCTTTTTTGTTGCTTCGTCCTACACGGCCACGCATCTGATGCAGGTCTGACAATCCGAAGTTGTTAGCATTGTTGATGAATATCGTATTGGCATTTGGAACGTCAAGTCCACTTTCAATGATGGTTGTGGCGACTAAAACGTCAAATTCTCCATTCATGAAGGCAAGCATCAGTTCTTCCAGTTTTTTACCGTCCATCTGGCCATGACCTACACCAACTCTTGCTCCGGGAACAAGACGCTGAATCATCCCGGCAATTTCCTTGATGTTTTCAATGCGGTTGTTGATAAAGAAGACCTGACCATTTCTTTGTATTTCATAAGAAATAGCATCACGAATTAGTTCTTCTCCAAATCGTACTACCTGTGTTTCTATTGGATAGCGGTTTGGCGGAGGCGTTGTGATGACTGATAAATCCCGGGCCGCCATTAGCGAAAACTGTAAGGTTCTTGGTATTGGCGTTGCCGTAAGCGTGAGCGTATCGATATTGGTACCGATTGTTTTTAGTTTGTCTTTTACGTTGACGCCAAATTTTTGTTCCTCATCTACGATAAGCAGACCCAAATCTTTGAATACAACATTTTTATTGACAAGCTGGTGCGTGCCTATGATGATATCCAATTTGCCTTCAGCCAATTGTTTTAAAGTTTCGGTTTTTTGTTTAGCAGTACGGAATCGGTTTAGGTATCCTACCGTGACTGGCATATCTTTCAAACGTTCAGAAAAAGTCTTGTAATGCTGGAAAGCCAAAATCGTAGTTGGAACTAAAATAGCAACCTGCTTACTATTGTCAACCGCTTTGAATGCTGCACGAATAGCAACTTCTGTTTTTCCAAAACCTACATCGCCACAGACCAGTCGGTCCATTGGACGTTCATTTTCCATATCGGCCTTGACTTCTTGGGTAGCTTTGACCTGATCCGGCGTGTCTTCGTATATAAATGATGATTCCAATTCCGCCTGAAGATAACTGTCCGGAGCATATTGGAATCCTTTTTCCAGTCTTCGTTTTGCGTACAATTGGATAAGATTGAACGCAATGTGCTTGACTCTGGCTTTGGTTTTCTGCTTGAGTACTTTCCAAGCATTAGAACCCAATTTATATATTTTTGGTGGTGTTCCGTCTTTTCCGTTAAATTTTGAGATCTTATGTAAGGAGTGGATACTTACATATACGATGTCGTTATCCGCATAGACCAGCTTGATGGCTTCCTGTGTTTTTCCTTCGACCTGAATTTTTTGCAAGCCTCCAAATTTTCCAATTCCGTGATCGATATGTGTGACATAATCGCCTACAGAAAGAGTATTCAGTTCTTTTAAGGTAATGGTCTGTTTTTTAGAATAGCCATTTTTGATATTGAACTTATGGTAACGCTCAAAAATCTGATGGTCAGTATAGCAGGCTATCTGATTCTCTTCATCGATGAATCCCTGGTATAAAGGGAAAACGATTGTATGGTATTGTTTTCTTATGTTTTCGCTATTGGCTTCGTCCAATGATTCGAAAATATCGTGGAAGCGTTTTGTCTGCTGTTCATTGGAACAGAAAATAAAGTTTTTGTATCCGTTAAAGTGGTTATCGTTGAGGTTGTTCAACAATAAATCAAACTGTTTGTTGAAAGAAGGTTGCGGAAGAATATGGAACTCGAACGTCTTTTGTGTTTTAAAAATAGCCCGCGAACTTATTTCTGCAATTGTAAAATCCAATGCTTT
The DNA here is from genome assembly GCA_964518395.1 of uncultured Flavobacterium sp. Taxonomy (GTDB): domain Bacteria; phylum Bacteroidota; class Bacteroidia; order Flavobacteriales; family Flavobacteriaceae; genus Flavobacterium. The sequence continues at coordinate 84,288 of CAZFGA010000010.1, read as the reverse complement.
CCTGATGAATGCTTCCTGATTGAGAAACAGTTCTTCGGGAGCAATATGATTTACGGTTGACTGCATTGAGCCAAAAATTTCTTTTGCTTTTCCAAAAAGCTGATCCAGTTTTGAAAAAAGAAGTTCTGTATTCTGGATAAAAAGAACGGTCTTTTCATTGATATAATTCAAAAAGCTCTCCCGATTTTCCTGAAAGAATTTATTTTCAACATTCGGGATAATCGTAATTTTTTTCTGCTTTTCGATTGATAATTGCGTTTCGACATCGAAAGTTCGGATACTGTCGACTTCGTTTCCAAAAAATTCAATACGGAAAGGATTCTCATTCGAAAATGAAAATACGTCAAGAATACCACCACGAACTGAAAATTCTCCGGGTTCCGTTATAAAGTCAACGCGTTTGAACTCATATTCGAAGAGTACTTCGTTTATAAAATCTATAGAAATCTGATCGCCAACAGTAACTTTCAGTGTGTTTTTGTCTAATTCTTTTCGTGTAACCACCTTTTCGAAAAGAGCCTCCGGATAGGTTACGATAACTGCCGGTTTCTTTCTGGAATTGATTCTGTTCAAAACCTCGGCACGAAGCAAGACACTGGCATTGTCGGTTTCTTCAATCTGGTAGGGACGACGGTACGATCCCGGATAAAAGAGAACATCTTCTTCACCGATGAGCTGTTCCAGGTCGTTCAGATAATAAGCAGCTTCTTCTTTGTCCTGAAGGATAAGAAGATAGGGGAGTTCGCTTTTTTCGAACAATGAGGCCACAACAAAAGAAAGCGAGGATCCGATAAGACCCTTGATTTGAATTTTGTTTTCCCTTATGGCAAGATTTTCAGAAATCTGCTTGATTTTCGAATTGCTGGCGTATGTTTTGAGAATATGCGGTTTCAACGGTACTATTGACTTTTTTGTTTTGGATTTAGTGTTGGGATGATGCCTCCTTGTTGTTGTGAATTGCTCGGTTTTGGATTGTTTTCCGGATTTGATTTTGGATTTTGCAATGAATCTTTTGCAATTGAACGTAGCATTTCAGCTTCTCCTTCTTCAAGGCGAATCTGGCTTTTCCTAACAATTTCCTCCATTTGAGATTGCAATGAAGCAATTTCTTCATTGATTTCAGGAATTATCTTTATGACTTTCTGTTCTTGTATCTGGTTTAGATTTATAAACAGATCAAGAGAACGCACTTTTGTAATCAGCGTCATGATTCGGCTCTTGATTTCAGGCTTGTCAAAAGTAGCCGGAATATGGTTATTCAGATCCATGGCTTTTTGTGACAATGTTTTTGCCTTTTTCTGGAAAGCTCCAATCGAGCTCTTAGGCTTTTGCTGTAATTCAGTCATAAAAAGACGCCATTCGCTCCAGTTTTGAATGATATTTCCAACAGTAGGATTCATTGGCGGCGGATTAAAACTCCATGCTTTATCGATAGAAGCAAAAATTTGCTCATTCTTCTTAGTGTCTTTTGCATTGGCTTCCAGTCGTGCCGCTTCGTCATCCTTGCAGGAAACTAAAAAGCAAAACAGGACCAGCATGATATAGGAATAGATTTTCATCAGAATAATTTTGAAATGCAAAGTTAGCAAACAATTGTATAAGAAAATGAGAGCCGGATAAGGCATATTCATAAAACTTCACTAAAATTTAAAGATTTGCCTGATGAATAATCAGTAGTTAATGAGACGATTACGAATTGTAAATTGTGAAATCCTGATTTTTGACGTGTAATAATCACAAATCTTTCAGATTTCATTCCGAAATCAAACGGACCAAAGCAAAATTTATTTTTCGAAATCGTTATATTTGTCCAACAAAAAACAGGTGAAATGCATGCAAAAATCTTAATTATTGGGGCTTGTGGCCAAATAGGAACAGAATTAACAAAAAAGCTTCGTAGTCAATATGGCAAGGACGCTGTAATCGCATCCGATGTCCGAAAAGGAAGTCCTGAATTTGTAAATTCCGGTCCGTTTGAGGTTGTAAATGCCTTGGATTTTAACCAGGTTGAAACCGTAATTGAGAAATATCAAATTGAAGATGTTTATTTGATGGCTGCTTTACTTTCTGCAACGGCAGAAAAAAATCCTGCTTTTGCCTGGGATTTGAATATGAACTCTCTTTTTCACGTGTTGAATCTGGCTAAGGCCGGGAAAATTAAAAAAATATTCTGGCCGTCGAGTATTGCGGTTTTTGGACCAACAACTCCAAAAGACGATACGCCTCAATATACGGTTATGGAGCCTTCTACCGTTTATGGTATCAGCAAGCAGTCTGGCGAAAGATGGTGCGAATATTATCATAATATTTTTGGAGTAGATGTTCGAAGCATCCGTTATCCGGGATTGATCAGTTGGTCAACTCCCCCGGGTGGTGGTACGACAGATTATGCGGTTGACATTTACTACAAAGCATTAAGCGATGGAAAGTACGAATGCTTTCTATCTGAAAACACAGAATTGCCAATGATGTATATGGATGATGCAATTCGTGCTACAATGAGTATTATGGAAGCACCAAAAGAAAATATCAAAATCCGTTCTTCTTATAATTTGGCAGGAATCAGTTTTACTCCAAAAGAAATTGCAGCCGAAATAAAAAAACATATTCCTGATTTTTCAATTTCGTATGAACCCGATTTCAGACAGAAGATTGCCGACAGCTGGCCATCAAGTATTGATGATTCGTATGCAAGAAAAGATTGGGGCTGGAAACATGAATTTGATTTGGAAAGCATGACAAAAGATATGTTGGAACATTTATCATAATACCCTATAGTAAATAAAAAACCCGTTGAATTTCAACGGGTTTTTTTATTAGCCTTTTTTCTTCTTTAGCTCTTCAGTCAGTTTGTCTTCAATTGGCGCTTTAATCTTGATAACGTCCTCTATAACATCATTTGGAACGGTTGTGGAAAGCACATAGTGTCGAATCATCCATTTGCCATTTATCTTTTCCATAACGCCAGAACCTCTGCATATTTTCATTTGGGTGTCGAGAAGTTCATCAAACCAGGCCAGTTTTCCGTCATCGCTCAAAAAGATATTTCTTTCAAGGGCTTTAAAATTCCAAGTGCTTCCTTTATCAAAATAAGGTTTTGCAAAAGCTTCAAATTGTTTTTTGTTCCAGTTTTCGGTTGCATCGGTTCCTATAAAAATAGAGTTTTCGGTCAGCTTGCCAAAATAGCTGTCAAAATCGGCATCAGCAGCATCAGCATGCCACTCATCCAGAAGTTTTGTGATTTTTTCTTTTTCGACATTATCTGCTTTTTTCTTTTGTCCATAGACCGTTGCGGTTGCAATCAGGAAAACGAGAAGTACTGTTTTTTTCATCTGTATTTTTCTTTAAAGATAGGGAAATTGTTAATGAGGGTTATTTGATAGGAGAATCTTTGTAGTATATTTTTTTATGGACGTTTTCAATTTCTTTTTCGATAGTCCTGACGGTAGTATATAGTTTTCTTTTTACATCGTTGCTCCAAAATCGGAGTACAATCCATCCTTTTGAGGCCAGGTATTCATTGACGATTTTGTCACGATTCCTGTTTCTTTCAATTTTGGCAATCCAGAATTCTTTATTAGAGTCGAGTCGTTGCCGCATGCTTTCCCAATCTTTGCCGTGAAAAAATTCACCATCTACAAAAATGGCTATCCTATACTTTTTGAACGAAAGATCCGGAGTTCCAAAAATAGTACGGTCATGTTTTCTATATCGGTGTCCACGACGCCATAAAGCTTTTGCCAAAAGTTTTTCTTCTTTGGTGTCTTTGCTTTTGATGGCCCGCATGATTTTGCTTCGCATCTCTTTTGTGAAAATGTCCATTCTAAAACTATTTGCTACGCTAGTTTTTGAAGGCTTTTATAAGAGAAAGTTGGGCAGATAAGCGTGGTAAGAGAACAGCTAAATTAGTTAAAAAAGAAATGCGGGTCAACTGACCCGCATCTTTGAGAGCGTTATATATTCCTTAAAAAGTACAAGGGCAATTGCTGACTCCCTGAAAAATATCAAGGCCAAGTGTAATCATGTGCGTACCGCTATTGTAGGCCAACAGTTCATTGGTGGTGAGCTGATAGGAATAGGCAAAGTAAAAGTTAGACTTTTTTAGTCCAGCCATAGGACCAATGTTTATAGGTTCCATCATCTGATCATTTAGGAAACGATAGCTTAAACCGGCCCAATAATAATCGTTATTATTATTTTTCCAACGCAGTTTTACGTTCAAGTCAGTTGAGGAACGTCCGTCATTTTCAAAATATTGAACATAAGCAGAAGGCTCTACTTCAAAAGCGCTGTTTCTGTTTTCTCTAAAGACATAGCCGGTATAAAACTGATAATTTCGAAGTTTCCCAGGTTCGTTAATGTTGAATTTATCCAAATTTTTATTCAGGATGTTACTGGCATTGAAACTAAAATAAAAATCCTGGAAACGATATAATACAGATACATCAAAGTTGTGGTTAATGACAGCCCTGTCATCTTTTACGCCTATATCGGGGACATTAAAATTTTCAATTTCAAGTCGGAATTGGTTTAGGTTATAGGAAATACCTAAAGACAGGAATTGGTCGTAATATTTATCCAGAATAAGGTGGTGTGCAAAAGAAAACTTGCCTCCATATTGCCGCGTATTCCCGTTTTTATCATTATAAAGAAATATTCCGATTCCCGAATTGTCCGCAATCCTCATGTCGGCTGCCAACGATTGCATATCCGGAGCATCTTTAACTCCAACCCATTGTGTCAGACCGTTCATTCGAATCTTCACGTTGTCGCCTATTCCCGCATATGATGGCGAAATAACAAATGGGTTATCTGCCAGATATTGAGTGAAAGTAGGTATCGACAATTCTTGAGAATGCAATGTCTGTATTGTCAAGAAAATCAACAGAAGGTGATATATTTTTTTCATTTTGTATTTGTTTTTGGGGCACTTTAATTAAAACCGTTCCTACCCTTTCCGATAGGAACGGTTTTTCTCATTTATCTGTAAATAGTGAAGTTTCCGACAAATTCTCGGTTGTCATTCGGATTTCCAAGTTTGATTAGGTACCAGTAATCTCCCGAAGGCAATTCAGTACCGTTGTATCTTCCATCCCATGATTGTCCTTGTCTCAGCGTTGCAACTTTCCTTCCATATCTGTCGAAAATGTCCGTAGTAATGTTAGGATAGTTTTGCGTGTTACCAGGCGACCAGGTATCATTGTCACCATCATCATTAGGAGTCGTTACGTTTGGAATCGTGATATCTACGAAAACCACGTTGATTGTAGCTCGTGCTTCACAACCATTACTGTCGGTTACGACAACTTCATAAGCGCCGGATTGATAGAAGACATAGGTGTTATTTCTTCCATTATCATAACCGTTGAAAGAGTAAGTATAATTTCCTGTTCCTCCTGAAGCCGTTGCAGTAATTTTGTTAAGCCCTGTTTCTGCCAGAGTAACAGTTACTGGCACTGCATTGCTGATAAAGAATGTAACTGTATCTGTGCAGGCAGAAGTATGAAGAACTTCAACCGTATGACGTCCGTTAGTAAGATCCGTAAATATATTTCCTATCTGTGGTGTACCACCATCTAAAGAATAGATTACATTATTGGCAACGCCAGGACTCACCAATATAGTAACTGTGTTTCCATTACAGTTGTAAACTATATTTTCATCTGCATCGATATCAACTGGAGCGTCCAAGGTTACCTGTACAGAAGTAGTACAGCCTTTCGCATCTTTTACGTAAATGGTATAGGTCTGTCCTCCATCTAAATTCTCGTATAAGAATTCATTTCGGACATACGTACCATTTTCTGAAAGACTTGTCGAATAAGGAGCCGTTCCTCCGGTTACTGAAATCTCAATAGCACCGTTATCGTCATCTACACAAATTTCCTGAAGAACATCAATAGCAGTTGCTTGTAAAGCATTAGGTTCTGTTACCGCAATAGTTACCTCTTTATAGCAGCCTTTAGAGTCAACAGCTCTAACAATATAGTTTCCAGCAGTAAGGTTTTGGAATATATTGCTTGAAGAAAGGTTGAAATCTGGTGAAATACCATATTGCAACTGTCCGGTACCTCCTGAAGCTGTTATGGTAATTCGTCCGTTTGACAAGCCGTTACAAGTAGCATTGACCGCAGTTGCACTTGCAGTAATAGGTGTTACCGCATTTATCCTAACCGATGTCGTTTTAATACATCCATTAATATGTTTAACATAAATGGTGTGCAGACCTACAGGCAAGTTGTTGAAAACGTTTGAGCTTACGTAATTAATTCCATCCGATGAATACTGCACGTCGTTTACGACAGCCGGATTTACAGAAACTGTTACTGTATTTCCTGGCGTATTCCCGTTGCAATTTGTGGCTACAACCGCAGTAGGTTGTAGGTTCAAGCCATCATTTACACGGAAGGTTACTGGAGTAATCTGACATCCGTTGGCATCTTTTACATAAACGGTATATAGTCTTCCACCAATCAGGCCGGTATAATTCAACGTTGTTGTGAAGTTGGCAGGGTTGTTTGAATTAAGGCTTGTATAGTATGGTGCCGTTCCTCCAGAAGGGATGATTGTTATAGTACCATTGTCTAACCCGTCACAAGTTTCTGGTGTTCCGTTTACAATTGCTGTAAGAGCAGTTGCAGGTTGGGTTACCGTAATATTTGTAAGCGTGATTTCGCAACCATTCTGATCTTTAACTTTTACGGAATATGTTCCGGCAGCAAGATTGTTGAATGCATTTGAAGAAGTATAACTATAAGCAGGAGAAATCGCATATTGATATACTCCTGTTCCTCCGGTAGCCGTTACTTGTATACGTCCTGTCGATTGTCCGAAACACAATACGTTAGTTGTTACACTTGCATTTGCAGCAACAGGTACTAGCGTGTTGATAGTGAAAGTTACTGTCTTTTCACATCCGTTTAGGTGTTTCACATACGCGGTATGACTTCCTGGCGCAAGGTTAGTAAACGTATTGGAAGCAACATAATTGATACCATCCAGCGAGTACTGCACTTGAGATACAACAGCCGGATTCACGTTTATTGTTACGGTATTTCCAGGTACGTTATTGGTACAGTTCGGTGCCACAGTAGCCGTTGGTCGGATATCAACACCTCTGTTTATTGTGAACGTCTGAGGCGTAATCTCACATCCGTTGGCGTCTTTCACATATACGGTGTAGGTCTGTCCCCCGTTCAGGTTCGGGTAGGAAAGCTGGCCCAGTACGAAGTCGGCAGGATTGTTGGAATCCAGGCTAGTGTAGTACGGTGCAGTTCCTCCGGCTGGCGTAATGTTTATCGTCCCGTTATTGTCACCCAAACAGATTTCGTGTGTTCCTCCGACTGTGGCAGAAAGCGCCGCCGTAGGCTGTGTTACGATGATGTTTGTAAGCTCGACCTCACATCCGATGTTGTCCTTTACCTTTACGGTATAGGTTCCCGCCGCAAGGTTGCTGAACGTGTTGGAAGTTCCGTAGGCAAAGGCAGGCGATATGGCATATTCTATGGTTCCTGTTCCTCCGGTAGCGGTTACCTGTATGCTTCCGGTTGACTGCCCGAAGCACAATACGTTGGCAGTCACGTTAGCCGAAGCCGTGATTGGCTGTAGCGTGTTGATCGTGAAAGGAACTGTTTTGACACAGGAATTTGTGTGCTGTACGTAGGCCGTGTGGGTTCCGGGAGCAATGTTGTTAAACGTGTTTGATGTTACATACGTTACCCCGTCCAGCGAGTACTGCACCTGTGATGCAACAGCCGGACTCACGTTTATGGTCACCGTGTTTCCAGGTACGTTGCTGGTACAGTTTGCTACTACCGATGCGGTTGGCTGTATGTCCACACCAACATTTATCGTGAATGTCTGAGGCGTGATCTCGCATCCGTTTGCGTCTTTCACATATACTGTGTAGGTCTGTCCTCCGTTCAGGTTCGTATAGTTCAGTGTCGAAGTAAAGTCAGCCGGGTTGTTGGAATCCAGGCTTGTGTAGTAAGGAGCCGTTCCACCGGCAGGCGTTATGTTTATCGTCCCGTTATTGTCACCCAAGCAGATCTCGTGTGTTCCTGCGATTGTGGCAGAAAGCGCCGCCGCAGGCTGTGTTACGGTAATGTTTGTCAGCTCGACCTCGCATCCGATGTTGTCCTTTACCTTTACGGTATAGGTTCCCGCCGCAAGGTTGCTGAACGTGTTGGAAGTTCCGTAGGCAAAGGCAGGCGATATGGCATATTCTATGGTTCCTGTTCCTCCGGTAGCGGTTACCTGTATGCTTCCGGTTGACTGCCCGAAGCACAATACGTTGGCAGTCACGTTAGCCGAAGCCGTGATTGGCTGTAGCGTGTTGATCGTGAAAGGAACTGTTTTGACACAGGAATTTGTGTGCTGTACGTAGGCCGTGTGGGTTCCGGGAGCAATGTTGTTAAACGTGTTTGATGTTACATACGTTACCCCGTCCAGCGAGTACTGCACCTGTGATGCAACAGCCGGACTCACGTTTATGGTCACCGTGTTTCCAGGTACGTTGCTGGTACAGTTTGCTACTACCGATGCGGTTGGCTGTATGTCCACACCAACATTTATCGTGAATGTCTGAGGCGTGATCTCGCATCCGTTTGCGTCTTTCACATATACTGTGTAGGTCTGTCCTCCGTTCAGGTTCGTATAGTTCAGTGTCGAAGTAAAGTCAGCCGGGTTGTTGGAATCCAGGCTTGTGTAGTAAGGAGCCGTTCCACCGGCAGGCGTTATGTTTATCGTCCCGTTATTGTCACCCAAGCAGATCTCGTGTGTTCCTCCGACTGTGGCAGAAAGCGCCGCCGTAGGCTGTGTTACGGTGATGTTTGTCAGCTCGACCTCGCATCCGATGTTGTCCCTTACCTTGATGGTATAGATTCCCGCTGCAAGGTTGCTGAACGTGTTGGAAGTTCCGTAGGCAAAGGCAGGCGATATTGCATATTCTATGGTTCCTGTTCCTCCGGTAGCGGTTACTTCAATGCTTCCTGTAGCATCTCCAAAACATAACACATTAGCGGTTACATATGGAGTTGCAGTGATTGGTAACAAATTGTCAATTGTGAAAGGAACCTGTTTTGTACATCCATTTGAGTGTTGTACATAAGCGATATGGCTTCCAGGCGCAAGATTTGTAAATGTATTAGAAGTAACGTAATTGATTCCGTCTAAAGAATATTGTACGTCACTTACAACTTCAATATTTACGGTTACGGTTACTATGTTTCCAGGTACGTTATTAGTACAATTTGACTGTACCGATACGGCTGGAATTACTTCTACTGCAGGGTCCATATATTGTTCTAATGGAGGGTTTACATTACATCCGTTAGAATCTCTTACATAAATCAGGTATAGGGTATCTCCAACCAAATTGGTAAAGGTGTGCTGATTCCCTACAACAGGTACGAATGTAACATTGTCAAGACTTACCTGGTAATTTCCTGTTCCTCCGGAAATGCTGATTGAGATTGAACCGTCAGCATCATTAAGACAAAGTTCCGGATTTACGGCATCTACTGTGGCAACAAGCGGAGCCGGTTCTAAAATATCAATATTCAACAACTCGAAACAACCTTTCTGGTCCTGAACAATAACTTCATAGCTTCCTGGAGGAAGTGCATCAAATAGATTGTCTGTTACAAATTGGTTGAGGTTAGGCGATATTGCATATTGAATAATTCCTGTTCCTCCTGTAGTCTGAATTTCAATGCTTCCGTTTGCATCTCCAAAGCAAAGAACATCTTGTTTGATATAGCTTACTGTTAATTGGGCTGGATCTGTAATATTGATAACGGATGATGTTTCTCTACAATCAACACTTACCACACGAACGTAATAGTTTCCTGCCGGAAGTCCGGTAAAACTATTTGCTGCTTGCGGTCCGGCCAAAACATTGGATGATCCGTCTAACAATTCATACATATAACTGCCTAATCCTCCGGTTGCATTGGCTGTAATGGCAGCTGTAGATTCTCCCGAACAGTTTATTGAAGCGCTGCTGAGATCAAGATTTAACTGTAAAGCAGGAACCGGCAATATTGTTACCTGGTTAGTCAATACAGCCTGGCATCCGTTAGCGTCTCTAACATAATATTGGTACGTGCCAGGACCTACAGTGTATACAGAGGTATTTGAATACGATATTCCGTCAGCACTGAATTGGTAGGGCGGTGTTCCGCCTGAACCTGATACGTTGATTTCTGCCTGCGTCAAGCAAGTCATATTGCTGTTTGCAGATAAGAATCCTTGCACCGGAGTCGGTTCTGTGATGGTTAGCGTTGGCGTTGTGAGGTCACAATTCCATCCGTCTGTAATCGTGATGCTGTAAATTCCAGCTCCAAGTCCTGTAAACTGTGGATTTGTTTGTGGTCCGGAGCTTAACACTATCGTTGTTCCGGCAGCATCATATTGGTTAAGGATAAATTGATAGCTTCCTTGTCCTCCCGTTACACTTAAGGCTTCAATCGTGGCTGTATTGTCTCCATGACAAAGTACTTGGGTAACGGATGCGTTTATAGTAGCGGAAATAAGCGCCGGCTGAATCAATACAACGGTTTGACTTACAATACATCCTCCGGAATCTCTTACCGAAACAGTATAATTTCCTGCAGCCAAGCCCGTGAAAGTGCTATTAGCAGCATAAGCCTGAATAGTAGTAGATGTTGTATTATTTACCAATTCATATTCATAAGTTCCCCATCCGCCTGTGGCTGAGGCTGTGATTTCTCCCTGATTGTTGTCGCATGTTACATTGGCTGTTTGGTTTGCAGCCAATTGTAACGGACTATCAGGAGAAGTAACAGTTACTGTGTTTGAGTCGTCTGTACAGAAAGGAGTATCAGTAGCCGTAATTACGACATGAAGATTACCAGCTGACAAGCCGTTTATTGTAAACGGATTTACAGCAGTATTTCCATTTCCTGTGGCTACGGTTGTTCCGGCAGCATTAACGACATCGTATGAATAAGCACCAGTATATCCTGTTACGTTAATTGTAAGGGTTCCGTCAGAATCTCCAAAACAAGTTACCGGAGTAGGATTTGATGCTATTACTTCTATCGTGTCAAATGGAAGAATTTCGTAAGGAACAGTTAGCATATAACAACCCGTTACATTGTCTGTTATTTGGAAAGTATAGCTTCCAAGTTGATTCAGTGTCAATGTAGCGGTATTATTTCCAGGCCCAGGAGTGATTGAAGGCTGTGACCCTAATGGCAAGACATCAAAAGTAAAATCTCCCGAACCGCCTGTTACGGTTATTTGGACAGCTTCGTCATTGGTACAGGTAATCGCTGTTCCACGAACTGCTGCAACTGCTGTTATTTCCGGTAACGGATTAATTATTACTGTTGTGGTTTGTGTACAGTTATTGCCGTCTTTTACCGTTACGGTTATATTTTGCACGCTTCCATTGTCAACAATATCAAATGTGTTGGTCGGTAGGAAATTAGTTCCGTCAATGCTATAGAAATAAGGTGTTGTTCCGGAAGGATTTCCTGTTCCGTCATTTTCAACAGTTACTGTGATGGTTGAAGTACCCACTATATTGGAAGCATTACACGCAAAAGCTGTCGCCGAAGCACTAATGTCTAAAAGTGAGGGCTCCGTGATGATTACGGTTTGAGTATCTGAGCAATTTTTGCCCGACGTTACTATAACCGTATAAGTTCCTGCTGGTAGGCCGTTAAATACCGGACTGTTTTGTGTTATGACAGGATTGACACCATCATTAACAGAATAGCTATAAGGTGGATTGTCATTTGAAGTTGGTAATGTTATTGTAATTGTTCCATCAGAACCACCATTACAGTTTACGTTTTCAGAGTCAGTTGAAAAGACTACTGGTGTAGGAACTTCCAGAGAAATTGATGCTTGCGCATTACAAGTTGTGGTTGTATCGTGAATGACTACAATATAATTTCCTGCTGCCAAGCCTGTAAAATTGGCTAATGTCTGTGAGGCAACTATAGTCGTACCCGTTCCGTCCTGAAGTTCATACTCATAATTGCCCGATCCTCCAAACGGGGTCACTGTAATTTCTCCATCATTATTGGCACAGCTAGGTTGTAATGCTGCTACAGGAGTAAGGTTCAATGGGGCGAAAATTTGTAGGGTTACTGTATTTCCACAACCATTGGCATCCTTTATCTGGATGGTATAGCTTCCTGAAGAAAGATTGTCATAGGTAAATGATGCTGCAGCCTGATTTTGGAAGGCTCCTCCATTTATACTGTAAGTGTAAGGAGCTATTCCGTTTACCGTTCTGTCTACCTGGATTGTAAAACTACCTTCTGCAGTGCTACATTGATTTGTAACATTAGCAGTAATTACAGGAGTAGTATCCGTTGGCAATGTGATTGGAGCCGATTGTATACAATTGTTTGCGTCTTTGATATATACGGTATAAGTGCCTCCTTCTGTATTGAAAACATTTACTGATGTTCCTGTCCAGGTTGTCACTGTAGGTGCCGGATCTCCTGCAGCTACTAATTGATATTGGTAAGGAGCTGTTCCGTATTGTCCTGTTGCCGTAATTTGTCCTGCATTTGAATTACAGTTGTCGTTTTTGGTTACGGTTGCTGATACTTGCAATAAGTTTGTCGACTGGCTTATGGTAAAAATAGCAGAGGCATTCGTACATCCGGCAAAAGCACCACCTACTTCTGTAAATAAGATATAATAGTTTCCTGGGGGAAGCGTACCAAAATTAGTTACCGTAACTGGCCCTCCCGGAAGTCCGGTAGAACTTCCTGTTATTCCTGTTGTGGTATTGGATTGTGCATTGAAAATTTCATAATCTACCCGAGTCGCTCCAGTATCATAATTGCTGAAAGTGAACGAAACGTTTCCGTTTCCGCTTCCTGTACAAGAAACATTGTTTACAACGTCAAGTGTAGCTGTCAGATTGGAAGGCGAGTCGATTGGAAGGTTTGCCGATTTGAAATAGTAACATTGTGTTACTACGTCATAAACCACAAAAGTATAGGTTACACCGGGAGTTAATCCTGTGAAGGTTGATGTTTCCGGAGTTCCGGGATCGGCAGGCTGATAATTGTTAGAATACGGAATAGTGTTGTATTCTAAGATTGCGAACTGGAAGTTACCACTACTTACTGCTGAAGTTACCGTAATTTTAGCGGTTCCACCGTTCAAACAGTCTGCTGTCACAGCTGAAACGTCTATTACTAAATCGTCCGGCGGTGAAGCAATGATAATATTTCTTCTTACAACAGAACAGCCATTAGCATCGATTACGTCGACCTGATAGATACCAAAAGCTAAGATTTGGAAAGAATGGTTTTCTCCGGTTGCAGCGGCATAAGTATCAGAATAGCCAAAGTTATTGCTTACATAATAAGTATAAGGTCCGGTTCCTCCCAATACATTTTGCACAATAATTTCACCATAAGAAGTACCACCCGGATTATTACAAGTAATGTCAACGGTTCCAACATTATAAGTAATAGGGTTTGGTTGTGATAAGGTAATTGTTTCGGTATCAGTACATGAATTGATATCGGTAATAGTAATCGTATAATTTCCTGCCGGCAAGCCAGAGGTTTGTGTTCCGAAGTTCGTACCTGTTGTCGTATTTACTACAGAAATAGTTATTGGCGCGGTTCCAACGGTATTGTCTATCGCTATAGCAATTGCTCCGCTATTATCGCCATTACACAAAATGTTTTGTGTTTGTGTTACCGAAAGTATCGATGGATTTGTTCGCGGTGTTACTGTTATTACATTTGTTCGAACTATACATCCAATATTATCTGTAATCTGGAATTGGTAAGTTCCCGGCGTAGCAGTAGTATAGTTTATTACCGATCCGGTAACTGCGGTTGAAGTTCCGTATGCACCTCCGTTAATTGATGTCTGGTAAGAATAAGGAGCTTGTCCGCCGTTAATTGTAATGTCTATTACCGCATCTGGACTGGCGGTACAATCCAGACCTTTATCCAATACTGAAACGGCTGTAAGTTGCTGTCCTATTATTTGGGTAATAGAATCGGTGCAACCATTTGTATCGGTTACTTCGATAACATAGGTTCCCGGTGTTAAGTTGGCAAACGTAGCTGATGCCTGATTACCGGCTCCGTTTATAGTATATGAAAATGGGGCTAATCCTCCGGTTACGGCTACGGTTATTGTTGCGCTGTTTGTTGTGTCATAACACAAATCTGAAGAGCCATTTATAGAAAGTACCGGACTGGTTGTAGTGCTTAGTGTAAATGTTTTTGTTACTGTACAATTATTAGCGTCTCTTACGGAAATACTATAAGTTCCGGATAATGTCAGGTTGTTGAAAACGGCACTGGATTGAGGTCCTACCGTAGTTCCGTTAGGTAATGTCAAGGTGTATTGGTAACTGCCCCAACCGCCTATTGCGGTAGCGTTTACGCTTCCTGCACCTAGGCATGTAATCGGATTTATGACAGGTGTTAGGTCTAATGCTATAGCCGGACTGTCGATGGTAACATTTGCTGTAGCTGTACAGTTTGTAGCCGTATCAGTTACTGTAATCGTATACGTTCCGGCAGGAAGGCTACCTGCAGAAATGGTAGCAGTAGTGCTGTTGTTTCCTGACGCTATGGTTGTTCCTGAACCGTTTCTTATAATATAGTTATAGGTTGTTCCGAATCCGCTTACAGTATAGCTTGCAGAACCGTTTGCAGCCCCAAAGCAAATTACATTGCTTACAGGTTGTCCTGTTACGGCAATTGGGGTTACTTGGTTGATTGTGTAATTTCTATTGAAAGAACATCCGTTGGCATCCGTTACCTTAAAAGTATAAGTTCCAGCTGCCAGTCCTGAAAACACAGCATTGTTTCCGTTGTTGGCTACTGCCGCAGCCGGTGCTGTGATTTCATAAACAAATGGTCCTGTTCCACCTGTTACAGTAAGGGTTACGTTAGACGCTAAAGCAGGACATGTTGGTGCTGTTGCCGCAAATTGGATATTCGTAGGTGGCGACAACGGATTGACTGTAATTGCATTCGTGCTGAATGTACAGTTGTTGGCATCTCTAACAGTAACAGTGTATGTTCCTGCTGTTAATCCACCAAATGAAGTTGCTGTGCCAAAATTGATACCATCTATGCTGTATTGATAAGGAGGTGTTCCACCAGTCACGCTACCCGCAGTAATGCTTATAGTTGCACCATTAGTGATACAGTTGTAAGGTTGTGTTTGGGTTACAGCTCCGGTAAGAGGTGTTGGCTGTGTCAATGTGAAATTGGCAGGGAAAGAACAGCTTCCTGTTGCATTGTTCTGTATGAAGTTAACGCTATAATTTCCTGGAGCGAGTCCGTTAAATATACCGGATGTGTTGGTACGAATTACAGTTCCTGAAGCATCTAATAATTCAAAGGAATAAGAAAAACCATTGGCGTTTGTTACAGTATATCTGATGCTTCCATCATTAGCCCCATTACATTTGATATTTTCAAAGCTTGTAGTAAATACAACATCAGGAAGATTTTGGATGGTAACCGGATTTGACAATGCCGTACAGTTATTATTATCTACCATAATGAATATATAAGTACCCGGTTGGCCTATAGGAATTTCAAAAGTGTCAATATCTGTATAATCGCCTGCGGTTGGATTTTGTAAGGTTCCGTTAATGCTGTAGATAGCATATACATAAGGCGCTTCACCACCTGAAGGTGTCAATTTGATACTACCTGGTGTACAGGAAATATTCTGAAGAATCGTTGCGTTCAGGCTCAGATTGCTGTTGTCCAGAATAGTTGTTGTGCTTGTAAAAGTACAGCCGTCGTCAGTTCTTACAGTAACGGTATATGTTCCCGGATTCAAATTTTGGAAAACATAGTCATTGTTTGCCAAAGGCCCTACATTTAAAGTGCTCGGACCCGAAATGGAGTAGTAGTATTGCGGTCTTACATTTAAGGCTTGCAGACGAATACTACCAAATCCGTTACAAGAAGTGTTTTTTGTAATTACGTTTACCCGGAAGTCCAGATTAGCTATACCTATATCTGGAATAGTGAATACGCAACCGTCTGTAACTCCTTGTTGCCTGATCTGCACCAAATAAGAACCAGCCTGAGCAATCGGGAAAATAGGACTGTTTTGATACGGCACCAAAACAGCTCCCGTGTTTTGATTGACCAACTGGAATTCATAGGTTGAAGGCACATTAGTTACCGTAATCTTTCCTGCTGTATTACAGGTGATATCTTGCACAAGATGATGTGCGTCCAAAAGGTTAGCATATACGTTGAAGTAATACCTGTTGAAACATCCGTTTTGGTAATTGATGACTACGCGATATTGTCCTGCAAGTGTCACATTAAAATTTGTTCCTGTGCCCATTTGCGTCCATACACAGAGAGGATTTTTATTAGGACAATTATCGATGCCTACAGCCGGACAACTGGCTTCGTTTAGCTTCTCCCAAATAATGCTCACGGCATTGGTAATGTTGGTTTGAATGGACCTGCTGTCATTTAATCCGCATAAGAATATGTTCGGAAGCTCTTCACCGTCATTTGGACAGGTTACAATTTCGTCTGCAAAAGGCAACACGGGATTGGTTTGGTTCGTTCCGAAACGGGTAACGGTAATATATTCCGTAATTCCGATACACGGTGGAGTTGGAGTGTTGATTACATAATACTCTCCTGGAGTGGTTACTGTAATACTTTGAGTATTTCCAATAACAGCGCCACTGGCGTTATGCCATTGATAAGAGGCGTAACCGGAACCGGCTGTCAGGACAACTGAAGCACCACAAAGAATTTCGGTTCTTCTGAAAGCACATTCGTCAATATCAACAAGGAAGTTCGCAGGACCTGGGATTCCTAATCCACAAGAGTCCAAACCGGCAACGCTTGGGTCATCTGAAATGAGATTGTTGTTCAAATTACCACGATAGGTTGTATAAGCCTGGTTCTGTATAATGTTAGAGCAGGCATTTGTCAGTTCGCTACACGTATTTACTACCTGAACGCGAATCTTGATAGTATAAGTTGGGTCGCCAATTTCAACAAGACTGTTTGGCACTGTAAAGGTCACTTGTCTTGTTGCCGCGTTATAAACATAAGTTACACCCGGGGCTCCGCTTAAATCAATAGAGTTAAAAAAAGTATTTTCAGGAAGGATATCTCTAATGGTAAGATTTCGTGCGTCGTCATTTCCGATATTCTGAAATGTTAGTACATAGTCTAAAACCTGACCAAGGGTGACATCTGCTCCGCCAATATTATTGCCACTAATATCTCTTACCGTTTTGACCAATTTTATTTCCGGTTCAATAACCTCTACAGCAAAGGAGGTAAGAAATGCACCATATCCGTCTCCTGATGTCAGTAATCTTAAGGTTGCCCCGGTTTCATTGTTTGGAATTACACCGTTGAGCGGGTTGGAAAGATTAAGCATGTCCAAATCCAGACCCAAGGTATTAGTTCCGTACGGGTTTCTGTTTGGGACTTGCGCATTATTGTTGGTAATGGTAGAATTGAAAAAGTTATTGGCCGGATTCAGCGTATTGAAAACGTCTGTAAAAGTGGCTACAGTATTTGCTTTGATTCGTAATCTATCATTCGTAATTCCAACGTCGCCTTCTAAGGCACCTACACCAAGCTTTGCACGAACCGGGAAAGGAGCCGGAAGCGTAACGAAACCATTTACATTAATATCGGCAGTTACATTGCCCTGCACACCTGCATATCCGTCAAATGTAGAAATAAACTTTCCGGGCATAGTTGGATTTTCATAAATGACTACCATTACCCAACCAGCTGAACTTGCTCCGACTCTTCTCCCTTTTGCAGCTCGCAAGTTGGCAAGCGTATAGGTTCCGTTCGGGTTGGCAAGACCTCTCACCAAACCCGTTACGTTTTTATAACAGATGATTGGTGAGTCTTTAAAAGAGTTGGAAATATTTGAAGGATTGAACCCGTCAAAAATTATTGCATCTTCATCTCCGGCCGGATCAGCATTGTTATCTGCCGTAAGGTTGACATAAGCACCTCCGGGTAATTTGAATTTAACCTGATTCCAGTCATTAAATCGTGGAGTTCCCTGCCATTCAGAATTTTGATTTGTGCTTCGTTCGTAAGGATAGGTCGATGCCCAATACAATCCGGCATAAACTACTTTAGAACAGCTACTGCCTAAAGCCAAATCGGCAGAACTGGAACTGAATGTAGATGGATCTCCGTCAATATCGATGTATTCCATATTGAAGGAGTTGTTGTCACTTGTTCCGTTATAAGGTGTGTTGGCTTCAGAAACATTGTTTGCTGCGGCCCTGTTAAGAATGTTGTTTCCAACGAAAATAATGTCTCCTTTTACTTTAATACTTCCATTCTGAAGTCTGGGTGAAAAAGGAACAGGTACTTGTGCCTGAGCGCTAAAACAGGCTAGAATAAGGCATCCGAGCAGAACGATTGCCTTATGAACATGATTTGGGAGCTGGTGCATTGTTTTTGTTTTTAGTGGTATTTGTTGTTTTGTTTAATTGGTGTTAATGCTCATTATCCAAATAGGATCGAAGTAGGAGTTGTCCACATTTGAATAATAAGAAATTAAGGCTTCTCTCCAGGAAGAATGCTTTTTCAAGTAGACATATCTGAAATTGTTTTTAGGGTTTATAAAATAGCTTGTTTCAATACCTCTATTTTTCATTTTCTCCATGAACTTTTCGGCATTTTCCTGTCCTGCAAAAACGTTGGCGATAATGTAATAGCCTGTTTCCAGTCCTGCTACCGATAGTTTGTTGCCTTTTTTAGGAGCTTCTCGAGGTTTTGTTGTCTTCTTGGAATAGAATTCCTTGATTTCTTCTTCTGTCTTGGCGCTTATCTCTCTTTGCGCTTTTTCGTCTTTGACGAATTGTTCTACGGAACTGTCCTGATTGTCCGGTGTTTCATTGTTTTTGTTTTTGGAATTAATATCAACGTTCTTGTGGTTCTCGTTTAGCCCGATTTCTTCGGGATTGTCTACATGAATGATGTAGAGGTCTTTTTCTTTGCCTGATGCTTTTTTCTTTTCATATGATTTTAAGGCATCCGGTAGCGACCCGTATCGTTCTATAACATCCTTACCATCAGCCGATTTCGATACGACATAATATCCGTTTTCGGCATCTTTCAAGTCCTCCATGGTTTTTGGGACTATCTTTTTTCCGGCTTTTGATTTGCGTAGTGTGATTGGTTTGGCGTTGGCTTCTTTGGTGTCGTTTTCTCTTTTAACATAGTCCATTAGGTTTTTTACCTTCTGTTCAAATTCTGCCTTGCGGATATTTTCCAATGAGTCTTCCTGCATAAGCATATCTAAAAGATGCATATTGCTGTCGTCCATTTGCAGGCGGAGTTTTTCCAATTCCAGATCTTTGTCAAATTCAGGTTTGCCTGTTTTTGCTTTCTTTGAGGCTATCTTTTTGTCGATCGCTTCGATTTGAGTGAGGGTGTCTTTTGCCGTTGGTGTTTTTTTCTTGGTTAGAATTCGGTCCTGGAAAGAAAAAACCATTGTAATTTCATGTGTAGGTCCCAGGTTAACAAGTCCTTCCTTAATGGTTCTTTCATAAGTATAACCTAGAGAAAGTCTTTTTGTGAAATGGAATCCCAATCCTACGCCTACGCCATAAAAATCATCTATTCCGGTTTGGAACCAACCAAATTTTGGGAAGTCTACAAGTAAAGACCCGCTTAATCCTAAATCGCTTTCCTGATTTACCTTTCCGCGAGCCATTAGCCTGAAACTGCTTCCTTCAAACATATCTGTAAGGGAACTCATTTCATGCGAATACATAAGATGAGCTGAAAAAGTCTTATCGGAATAATCTTTTGCCAGTTTGCTGGATTTGAAATCATAATCGATGAAGTTTTCAGCATACACACCAAAATTTAGCTTGCCATAGCTGAGGTTGAATCCTGGCTTAATGCTTAGCAGGGAGTTGTTTCGCATTGCCAGCAATATCGGGTCCGGTTCTTCGGTTACGGTCCTGTTGCGGTCGATACCACTGTTGTAATAGGCGAAGTTGAATCCAAAGGTCAGATCCATCTTTTGGGTTAACTTCACATTGTAGGCATAGTTTGCAATTCCGCCAAAGCTTACGATTACGCCCAGATTATGCTGGTAGAGTCCGAAACCTAATCCGGATCTTTCCGAAAATTTTCCGGTATAGGCAAGCATATATACTTTTGGTGAATCATTAAATTGTATCCACTGGTTCCTGTGGTATAGCGAAACATAGGTATTGTCCTCATCTACGAAAGAGAAGGCTGGATTCTGCAGGAAGCGATTGTATTTTAGGTTATTCTGTGATGGCAGGTTAAATGTAAGCACAGGAGCATCCTGCGCGTTTACAGTAGTAAAGGCGATGCAGAAAATAATAAAAGATAAGGCGAAGTAGTTTTTTATCATTTAATTATTTTACTATTGTTATTGAACCTCTTTCGGTAATCTTATTGCCTTCCATAATGGTATAATAGTATACTGGATTCTTTAGGGAATAGGTAAAGGAACTTTCCGGCCAATTGTTTAAGTATTTTGTTGACCTGAAAACGATAGCACCATCAGGACCATAAATAACCACTTCAACATTTTGATTGTTGACATATTTGGTAGGCAGATTCCAGGTATCGTTGATTCCGTCAGCATTTGGCGTCACGACATTCGGGATAGCCATCATGTTGTTTTCCATTCCGGTAACTATAAATTCTTTGGTTACTTGACATTCGCCCACTTTAGCAATAAGTTTGTAAGTTCCGGGTTCTTCTATTGTTACGGATGGGCTGTTGGAAACTACGGCATCATTAAAATACCATTCGTAGCTATGGGCACCGCTTGCTGTAATCGTGATTGATGTGCCCAATATGAGTGTAATATCTCTTGGAGAATCAACCGTTATCTGCGACATGTCAAACGGAACGACTTCAAGTGTGTTTGAGGTAACGGTACAATCGAGATAGCTTACAACCAAAAAATAATCTCCTGCGCTGTTTACGGTAAGCGAACTTTCAGATCCAATAACAGTCCCATTTCCTTGTTTGTACCACTTGTAAGTATAGTCAGGATTATTGACATTGCTACTTATCCTAACGCTAGTTTCAGAAGAACAAAGGATGTCGTTTGTAGAAATCACTACCTCATTGGCAAAACTCAAATTAACAGTAATGGCGTTTGATACGATAACAGTATAGTCAGGAATCGTGACTTGTAATGTATAACTGCCAATCTCATTAGGGTTGTTTAGCATTAATGAAGTAGCAGTAGCTCCCGGTACAGGCTGTCCGTTTTTGAGCCATTGGTATTGGTAATTGTAGCTGTTGTTTAAAATACTCACTGATCCGTTTGGGGCTAAAGCGTTGAACGAAGCAATACTCAAAGTAGCAGTAGTACTACCGCATTGTTGGAACCCACTATTAACGGCTATCGAGATATTCATCTCATCCGGATAACTAAGGCTGAAGATGGCTTCCTTAGTAATGTCGCATCCTTGGGTCTGCCTTACCACAACTTTGTAATTTCCATTACGATTTACGGCAAAAGAACTGCTACTGGAATTACTTATCTGGATGTCATTTCGGAACCAGTCGATTGTAGGCTGTAAGGCATCTGTGGTTATGGATAAGGTTTTTATCTGACCAGGAATAATGGTATCAGTTAACGGGCTGTTTGGCGTAAGGTTAAAATCGCTTTCTCGTATTTCCAGAGTGTTTGATTCAAAAGTGCAGCTTCCCGTATTTACTGTAAGTTTATAGGTGCCGGCTTCTGTTGCCATATAGTCTGGATTGTTTCCTGTGCCAATTTCATTTCCATTCCTGAACCAGGTATACGTATAGGAACTGTTTGAAAAATTACTGCTAATTTCTATTTGTGGATTTTCAGGACACAGCTGTCCGACTGCTGAAATAAGCAACGGCTGACCTGAAAAAAGAGTTACTGCTATGTCGTTAGAAACTATTGGGGCAAAATCCGGCACTGTAATTTGGAGTTTATAGGTGCCGTTTTCTGACGGATTGCTAAGTGTTAATGATGAAGCAACGGCTCCAACTACAGGATCACCATTCTTGAACCATTGGAAAGTATATCCGGAGGTATTGGTTACAGAAATATTTCCAGTCGGGATGATTGCAATAAGGCTGGATAGGCTTAATGTGATAGATGTGCTGGAACATTGCTGATAATCCGGATTGGTACTGATAGTACTTTCAAATTCAGTAGGATATTCTAGTACAAATACTTTTTCGGCGGTGGCATTACAGCCTTGCGTTTGGGTAACCACAACTTTGTAAGTGCCATTCTGAGTAGCGGAATAGCTGCTCTGATTAGCGCCCGGAATTGGATCGCCGTTTCTAAACCATGCAAATTGTGGTGCAGTTGCATCAGTGGTGACGGAAAGTATTTTGGTTTCTCCCGGAAGGATAATGTCTGTAGCGGGGGAAGTGCTGGACACGCTAATTTGTCCTATTGTCAAGACAATCACATTTGATTGTTTTGTACATCCGCTTTGGCTGATTATCAGGTAATAATTTCCTTCTGCATCTGCCATATAATTATTGGAAGTTGCTCCCGGAATCGGATTATTATCTTTATACCATTGGTAACTATAGGCCGGGTTAGTAACGTTTGATGAAAGTGTGACATTGCTTCCTTCGCAAAGCGCTCCTGAACTGCTAATTGTGGTGTCTTCCGGTGAAAGTTTTATGTCTATAATATTAGAAATTACAGGTACAAAATCCGGTAGCATTATACTTACCGTATAACTTCCATTTTCTGCTGTATTGTTTATGATATGGTTTGTGCCGGTAGCTCCTGCAATAGGCGAAGTGTTTTTATGCCATTGATAAACATAAGGGTTTGCCCTGTTGGTCAGGTCGATTATTCCTTGTGAAGTATTAGCAATAAAACGGATGATGGATAATGTTACGGGTTCGCTGCTGCAATCTGTATATCCTGCTTGAGGAGCGATTTCCACTTCAAATCCTGTAGGATATTCCAATACGAATGTTTTTTCGGCAGTAGCATTACAGCCTTGCGTTTGGGTAACCACAACTTTGTAAGTGCCATTCTGCATTGCCGGGTAGCTACTTTGGTTAGCTCCCGGAATTGGGTCGTCGTTTCTAAACCAGACAAATTGTGGATCAGCCGCATCAGTCGTTACCGAAAGTGTTTTGGTTTCTCCCGGAAGAATGATGTCCGTTGCTGGTGAAGTACTGGCAATATTGATTTGTCCTATCGTCAAGTTAACAATGTTTGACTGACCGGTACATCCGCTATGGCTGATTATCAGATAATAATCCCCTTCCGAATCCGCTATGTAATTGTCAGATGTTGCTCCCGGAATTGGATTGTCATTTTTGTACCATTGATAGCTATAGGACGGGTTTGTAACAGTTGACGAAAGCGTGACGTTACTTCCTTGACAAAGTGCCCCCGAACTGCTGATTGTTGTGTTTTCTGGTGATAGCTTTACGTCTATAGCATTAGAAATTATGGGGGCAAAATCCGGCAAAGATATACTTACCGTATAGTTTCCGTTTTCTGTTGCGCGAGTTATGGTATGGCTTGTGCCTATGGCTCCTGCAACAGGCGAAGTGTTTTTATACCATTGATAAACATAAGTGTTTGCCCTATTGGTCAGGTCGATTATTCCTTGTGAGGTATTGGCAATAAAACGGGTGATTGACAATAGTACCGGTCCGCTGCCGCATGCTTCATTCCCTGCCTGAGGAGCAATGGTCACTTCAAATCCGGTTGGGTATTCCAAAACGAATATTTTTTCGGCAGTGGCATTACATCCTTGCGTCTGTGTAACTATGACTTTGTAAGTCCCGTTCTGTGTAGCCGAGTAGCTGCTCTGATTGGCACCCGGAATAGGATTGTCGTTTCTAAACCAGGCAAATTGTGGGGTAGCTGCATCGGTTGTTACGGAAAATGTTTTGGTTTCTCCCGGAAGAATAATGTCTGTTGCCGGCGAAGCGCTGGCTACGTTGATCCTTTGTATTGTCAAGTTAACAGCATTTGATTGTCTGGTACATCCGCTATGGCTGATTATCAGAGAATAGTTTCCTTCGGAATTCGCTATGTAATTATTGGAAGTTGCTCCCGGAATTGGGTTGTCGTTTTTATACCATTGGTAGTTGTAGGCTGAGTTCGTAATACTTGAAGAAAGCGTAACGCTGCTTCCTTCGCAAAGTGTTCCCGAACTGCTGATTGTTGTGTTTTCTGGTGAAAGCTTTACGTCTATTGCATTAGAGATTACGGGTGCAAAATCGGGTAAAGTTACGCTTGCCGTATAACTTCCATTTTCTGCTGCGCTTGTTATGGTATGGCTTGTGGTAGTAGCTCCAGCTACAGGAAAAGTGTTTTTATGCCATTGGTAGGTATAGCTATTTGCCCTGTTGGTCAGGTCGATTATTCCTTGTGAGGTATTGGCAATAAAATGGGTAATTGACAGTCTTGCAGGTCCGTTACCACAAGCTATGTAGCCAGCTTCAGGAGCAATGGTCACTTCAAATCCGGTTGGATATTCCAACACGAATATTTTTTCTTTTTGGATAAGGCAACCTTGATTTTGGGCGACTACAACTTTATAAGTGCCATTTTGAGTGGCGATATAACTGCCTTGGTTGGCTCCTGGAATCGGGTTGTTGTTTCGGAACCAGGTGAATTGAGCGGCAATAGCATCTGTAGAAACTGATAATGTTTTCTGTTCTCCCGGTATCAGTATATCGAATGCGGAGGTGGTTGTGGTAATCGTGAAGGTTGGAATTTGCAATCCCACCGTATTTGATTGTTTTGTACAGATGCCGCTTGTAGCAATTAGATAATAGTTTCCTTCTTCAGAAGCGGTATAGGTATTGGAAACGGCTCCCGTTATTGCGATGTCGTTTTTATACCATTGATAGTTATAGGTTGGATTGGTAACGTTTGATGAAAGCAAAACGGTTCCGTTTTCGCATAAAGGACCGTTAGCAGTTATAGCAATATTTTCAAGTGCGAGATATACGGCGACGCTATTTGAAGTAATAACCCCAAAATCAGGGATTGTAATTTTTAATACATAGTTTCCATTATCGGTTGGGCTGTTTACCGGAAGCGAGACGTTTGTTGCTCCTGGAATTGGATTATTGTTTTTATACCATTGGTAGCCATAATTGTAAGTGTTGCCCATAAGGCTTATGGAGCGGTTTTCTGTTAGAGCATCAAATTGGACAATTGATAATGTTGTTGCTGTGCTGACGCAAGAAGTGTATCCTGCTCCGGTCTGAACTTGCAGATCGAAACCTAAAGGATAGACGACTGAAACAGAACTTTCTTTTGTTATGTTGCAAGGAAGGGCTTCGGTTACAGAAACGGTATAATCTCCGGCTTGCGCGATATTCAACGTGGCCTGTATAGCACCTGGTATGGCAGTATTGCTTTTATGCCATTGGTATTGCGGATTCTGTGCGTCGGTTATAGCGTTGACGGTAATGTTTTCACCAGGAATCAATACTATCTGAGAAGGCGTGTTGAGCGACAGGTTAAAATCAATAACTTCCAATGCTACAGGGTCTGATTCGAAAGTACAGCCTGTTACGGTAATTTCCAGATGATAGATGCCGGTTTCGGCAGCTTCATAGGTTGGATTTGTAGCACCGGGAATAAGGTTGTTGTTTTTATACCATTTATAAGTATAGCTGGTATTTTGCAGTACGCTAGTGAGTGTTCTGGTATCATTAGGACAAATTGCCGTTGAATTGTTTTCGACTTGGATAACAGGGCTGATAGGACTCTGAACTTGCACCTGAACAATATTAGAATACGAGTTCAGCACGCAGGTTCCGTAATCTACAATTACATAATAAGAACCCGGTTGAGATACAAGCAGTGATGGGCCGCGTTCTCCGGGTATTTCAATAAAGTTCTTATACCATTTATAATTTAATCCCGGATAGTAAAGCGGTGATGCGGAAGTTCCATCATTATCAATTTGCAAAAGGAAATCTTCTTCTCCACAGAGCGTTACGGTGCTGTTGTTTCCGTTTATTGAAAAGGCTTGGTTATGTACGGCATAATAGGCTGCAAAAGCGTTACTGTTTGGACTTACTTTTACAGGATTGGTACTTCTGACACGAATTCTGTAGCCTTCGCCATAAGTATTTGTTGGCAGATTAAAATTGCTCGAAACCGGGGAAGTTGTATTGGTAAGCGTTTTAACGATGACCGGATTTGTAAAACTTCCGTTTCTGTCTGACAGTTCTACGATAAACTGATTGGAGGGGCCAAGGTTTTGCACCGGAAAAAATGAAAATGAAAAGTTGTAGGTGTTGAAGTTTGCCGATGCGCAGGCTTGCGTAAAAGCTATTGAGGGTGTTGAGATAGTAATCTGCGCATAGCCGGAGCCCACAAAACACAACCCTAATAGGAAGCAGTAAAGCAAACTGAGTTTTTTACGCTGATTATGTATTTTCATGGCAAACCTTAAAGTTATCAATACTTTAGCAATGATATTGAGTTATACAGTTCCCCCAAATTGTATATCAATAACTATTTATGTTTCCCTTTTGTCTTAATAATCACTTCCTTGTTAAAATTTAATACTGTTTAAATTTTATCAAATTTGAATTCCTACATTCTTCCTGTCTCAGGATTGGTTTCAAAAATAGTAAAAAAAATGTATTTTATCGATAAAAATATACACTTTGTCGACTAAATTTTTTTAATTAAATTTTTAATGATATAAATTTTAATGATTTTGTTTGGTTTTCTGATATTTTTTTCTTCTGCTAATTTCAAGATCCAAATGGGTTCCTATATAAAAAAGAAAGCGGCTCCTTATTGTATTCAATATTAATTACTATTACCAATCAAAATAACCAATGAATTATGCAGAGCACGCTTTCTTATTGCTTCTTTTATAAAAGAATCTTTATGAAAATTCCTGATAAATAAAAAGTGTCTCTCTGACTTGTCTCCTACTTATCCCCTAATCACATGAAAAAACTAAGCGAGAGACACTTTTATTTAAATGGAGTCATCAATTTATGCTGTCTAGTATTTAAGCAGGCAGCGTACATTTTTATAATAGCAAAGGTGTGGATTTACTAGGATTTTGACAATCACAAAGTAATAAGTGGTGCTATTTCAAGAATAACTGGTAGTATATTGGAATAACTGGTTTTTGAGCGAAATATAATACGCTTAAATCAGAGAAAAGACAAGTCTAGTGATAAGTTATGTTAGAAGTTGAATGTGAAAAAACTAAAAATTTTGCAATGGATTACCTTTGTATCCATTCAATAGCTTTATCTAAGGCGACTTCACTGCTACACGCCAGATCAGGCAGAATACTTTCGCCGTATTTGGTTTTGTTTCTGTCGGCAAAAACACTGGTTGCGAGATTGATACGAGAACCGTCGGATAACGTAAACGAATTACATCCTGTCGAAACGCCATAAGTCTTTTCTCCAAAAAATCTAACATTTGGAAGTCCTTTAAATACAACCCCCATGGCTTCGCCGGAGCTTGCAGTCCTGTTGTCAATAAGGACAGCTATTTTTGGATTTTTTGTAGAGAGTGAAACTACATGATGGTTTTGAGCCAACATAGTTGTATCGCACAATGCTTTGCCATTTTCGTATTTCCATTGGCTGGTTTTATTGTCAGCAGTAATAAAATATCCTTGTGCGCCGTTGTTTAACAGCGGACCGGCGGCAGCCAGCATAGGCCACATGTTTCCGCCAAAATTATTTCTTAGGTCGACAATCCAGCCTTTGCGATTTTTTGTATTCTGTGCCGTAAATTTTTCGGTGATTGAATTAATATATTGCTGTGCTTGTTCTTCATTTCCTATACAAAAAGGAAATCGGATATACCCAATATCTTCCGGTACCGTTTCGTCTGTTAAAACCGGTAAGGGTTTTTCATTGTCTGGGTTTTCTGTTCCGACTGCAGGGGTAAAATAACTGTGATTGTCTCCGAGTTTCTTTATAGCAAAATTGATGGCCGGATAGGTGTCTTCAACCGATTGGCTGCCTTGCGCGAATTGTACTATTTCTTTTTGGAAAGTATTCCAATCAATTTTGTTCTTGTTTACAGAATTTGTTTTTAGCAATGAAATCACTTCTTCTATATACTTTTCCGATTCTTGATGAAGACTGTATGCCGGTTGATTTTTACAACTGAAAATACATAGGATAAAACCAACAGAATAGAAAAGGAAAAATATTTTCTTCATAAACAGAGAATAGAAATCTAAATATACAAAGAGTCCTTTTTTTATTTGCCATTTTTCGAAATAAAAAACCCTAATTTGTTGCGTATACAGATTAGGGTTGTAAGTGTAGCCTCGGCGGGGATCGAACCTGCATCAAAAGTTTAGGAAACTCCCATTCTATCCATTGAACTACGAGGCCAGGACACAAAAATAAAAAACAAAACATGATTTATTAAAACTCTTGAGGTTTTTATGGTATTTTGTTTTCAAATTCTTATAAAACGGTAAACCTTTGCTAATGGATTGCTAAAATTCTATTCAGTAGATAGTTTATTTGCTATATTTAATATAATAAATAAACAAAATTATGAAGAAGACTTACATCAAATATGATGTGAATAGGGCCTGCCAGGCAATACTGCAAGAACAGCTGGAAGAATTGGGTATTGCCTATGAGATAGAGGATTTGGGAGAGGTGATACTTCAGAAAAATGTACCTGCGCCTCTTTTTCTTACGTTAAGAAATAACCTGCAGCGTTATGGTATTGACTTGCTCAATGACCAAAAGGGACAGCTTATCCAAAGGATTAAAAATACTATTATTGAAATGGTAGGTCGGGATACGCTCCCAACTTCTAAAATTTCTTGTTATCTGGCAGAAAGATTACAGATGAACTACAATTATCTTTCTGCTGTTTTTTCGGAGTATACACATAGCTCGATTGAAAATTATATCATATTGCAAAAAATAGAACGAGCCAAAAAGCTTTTGCTCCAGGAATTATCGCTAACAGAAGTTTCTTATTTATTGAGTTACAGTAGCGTTGCTCATCTTTCGGGGCAATTTAAAAAAGTAACAGGACTTTCGCCTTCGGTCTTTAAGAAGATTATAAGTGAACGTAAAAAAATCGCACATGACTAACTAAAAATAGGGTTCTCAATGAAAAAATCGGAAAAAATGTATATCGCGCTTGCAGACGATGATCTGGAAGATCGTGAACTGTTTCGGGATGCTATCGAAGAGCTGGGATTAGATATAGAGCTGGCTCTTTTCAGTAAAGGAGATGAACTGCTGGATTATCTGCATGATTCACATGATAAGAAGCTACCGCATATTTTATTTTTGGACTTGAATATGCTGTGTAGCAAGTATGACGATTGTCTTTCCGAAATACGTAGGCACTCTAAATTTAAGGATCTTTCTGTTGCTATCTATTCTACTTCAAATGCTGAAAGTGATATTCACAAGACTTTTGTGGGCGGGGCCAATATCTATATAAAAAAACCAAATAATTTTGAAGTGCTGAAACAGTCCTTGCATGAGGTGTTGAAAATCAACTGGCAGTTTCATACGTCGGGATTGGATAAAGGAACTTTTCTTTTTAGGATATAGCTGGCTGGGCAATTGTTACTCGCACTTTTTAAAGCAAGGTAACAGGCTTAAAACAAACCAAGATTTTGTCGTGCAGACCGATACGATAAAAGATAAAAATGAGAAGGTTTTAGAAGCTAAGGCTGTTTTTGAGATAGCTTATATTTATGAAAGCTAGGTTTTTGTTTGGTTTGAAAATATTGTATAAAAAAATCCTGATATTTCTATCAGGATTTTTAATTTTAAATGGATTTCCTAAAAAAGCAATCTCTTGCAAGAGATTTATTTCTTTATAATAATCTCAGATTGGTTACTTACTGTTATGATTTTTACAATATAACTGCCATGAGGAAGAGAAGATATGTCGACAGAATTGTTATTTATTTTCTTGGTTAAATCGTCTACGAATTTGCCTGTTTCATCGTATATTTCAACGTTCGTTAATGAATCCGTTTTTTTAATTTCGAAATTAAGTATGTCTTTAACCGGATTTGGATAAACTTTTATATCACCGTCAATATTAATTTTATACAACTCTTCAGTTTTTACGGTGTCTTTTACGGTATCATTTTCTGTGCTTTTAAGAGAAAAGTCATTGTTTAATATTGTTCCTATAGCTGTGTCGCTAATATTTCCTGTAAAATTAGTCGCTGATGCGATACCCAATTTAAATGTTTCATCCGTTTCAACGGCTGTGTCATGAATAGTTTGTATTTTAATAACTTCTGATGTTGTGCCGGCAGTTATTGTTTTGCTTGTCAGAACGGTATAATCGTTTGTAGAAGCGGAAATGTTAGTATAAGCAAATGTAAGTGTCACATCATTTGGCAACGGATTACTAAGAGTAATAGGAAACGCTAATATACCGCCCTCTGCAACAGAAGCATCAAGAATTTGGATAGTGTTAATTATAGGTTCAATAATAATTGATTTTATTTCAGAATCATATTTTGCATCAATTGCCATATAATAATCTGAACTTGAATCAAATGAAATATCCGGAATTATTTCATAAATATTGAAATTGTTGTAATTAGGGTCTGATGTATTAGTACTCAAATATTGACCTCTTCCTGCCCATTCTTCAGTGCTTGCATGTCTGCCTTTTTGGATTTTAAAATAAAAATCTTCAAAATGAGAGGCATGTCCGTTGCGGGTCACAATTTTGATTTTTAGATTTTTTGGTAATATATTGGTGTCATTGGATTCTCCAGTAATTTTTTGGCTTATTTGTATTACACTATAATTAGGTGTTCCTGCTTTTAATTTAATGCTTTTGGGATTAAATTTGCTTGTATTGCTGAAAGTTTCCGCTAAGTCTGAAATATTGGACGGATTTATAATCATGGAGCCATCAAACGAATTTTCAATTAAATTGGATGATTTGAATGATTGCCATTCTCTAAAAGAGAATGCGTTGTTGAAGTTGATATGTTTAGGTCTGCCACCATATGACATAGGAATGTCACGGGTTGGAGTGAAGGTGTTAGAATTAGTGGCAAAACTTGATTTTGGAACCTCGTTTGCCTCTATGGCTAATGGAGCTTCAGTTAAGTTTAAACTTTTGAAATCTTCATTTATCAGGTAAGAATACTGTCCTCCTTTACTTAAACGATTTCCGGTAATGTCCATAACTAATGGTACATTTAAGTTAGTCAGGTCTGCATTTGTACAATCGATAAAGGCTCGTATATTGTCTGGTCCCGTAAAAGGGTTGTTCTCAAGGAAATTATCCCTGATAATAACATGCAATGAATTACTTTTTATAAAGGCGCCACTTCCGGCCGGACCTTTGTAATCTAAAATGTCGTTATGGATAATTGAATTTTGAGAACCAAATTGGTAATTCAAACCTTGTGGGTCATATATCCTGCTTAAATCCAGGATAGCATATTTCCAAAAACCAATAAATCGGTTATTACTGATGTTGTTTAGGTCGGATCCTTCTAATTTAATTCCGATATTAAAATTCTCTATTTTGTTGTTGACAATTTCACAATCAAAAGCTTTTTTTAAGGAAAGTGCAATTCTTGTATTATTATCACCGGCAGCAGTTGATTTGCCAATAAAATTGCAGTTTATTATTTTGACTTTTGCTATTGGATAATCTTCGTTTGCGAAATTATCAACGGCATTGTAAGGAGGAGTATTATTAATTGATCCTCCAACTACTTCGATACCGTTTGTACAATAGAAAATAAGATTTTCAAAGATCAATCCTTTATCAAAACCAGCTATAGGGATATTAATACATTTAAATACAAAGCCTGTAAATTCTGGAGAAGCACCTCCTGTTTCAAAATAAACCCCACCAGCACTATAAAGATGATAACTGGTCCTGTCGTGATTTAAATTTCTTTTATTCAGATCAATATAAATTGTTTTATAGACAGGATATCCAATACCATAAATAGTACTATTTTGAACTCTTGGAGGAAAATAAACCTTTGGGTAAAAATTTACAGCTCTCTGAATTGAATCAGACCAATCTGCCTGTGGATTTTCATCATAAGTCTGCCACCATTGGGGATAGGTTTGGTCAATTTGAGGAAATCCATCTGTTTTGCCTGTTCCCAAACAATTGAATATTTGATAAATTCCGGCATCAATTGAGCTATTAATGGTAAGGGTTTTTGAGTTAGGGATCGTTATTATATTTCCTTTCAGAAATTTAAGGGCTTTCTTTTCGCTAACTGTTTTGTCGCTAACCATTGTTATGCTTTTGTCTATAACCAATGTGTGGAAGGTAGTGGAGGCATTTAAAAAATCTATGGCGCTTTCCAGTGTAGTATAGTCGCTTAAATAAATCACGGTCAATTCTGGAGAATTGGATTTGGTAATAGGACTGACTTCGATTTTTGGTTCAGTGCCCGTATTAGCATTTGTTGCAAATGAGCTTCTAGCGAACCCTAAAAATGAGGTTAGTAGTGCAAAACTAAAAAAGATGTTTTTTTTCATAATGTAGTTTGTTGAAGTTGGTTGGTTATAAAGATATGCAAAAGCATCTTTAGAAGAAAAATTGGGTTAAAAACGAAAAGATGTATTTACGAAAGATATAACCGAATCTTAAGTGGGGTTTTAGGGGAGATGTTCTAATAAGATAAGAGAAAATTTCAGGAAAGTATAAAAAACAAAAAATCCTGATAGAAATATCAGGATTTTTTTTTGCTCCCCCTCTTGGGCTCGAACCAAGGACCCTCTGATTAACAGTCAGATGCTCTAACCAACTGAGCTAAGGAGGAAGGCGTATTGCCTTTTAAAGCGGTGCAAATATAAGGCGAAATTTATTTCTTGCAAATAAAATTGAAGAAATTTTTCAATTTTTTTTCTATTTCATGATGGCTTTATAAATGTCATTGCCGTTGGCAAAGAGTACCAGTCCTATAAGTATAAAGAAACCAACAACTTGCGCGCGTTCTAGGAATTTCTCGCTCGGTTTCTTTCTTGTGATGATTTCAAACAATAAAAACATAACATGCCCACCATCCAATGCCGGAATCGGTAAAAGGTTCATTACACCTAGCATGATCGATAGGAAAGCTGTAATGGTCCAAAAGTATTCCCAGCTCCAAACATCAGGAAAAACATTAAAAATGGCATAGAAGCCTCCTACGCTTTTGTAAGCGCCTGTATCTGGGTTAACGATGGCTTTTAGCTGTGTAAAGTAACGCCCCAGTTCATCCTTGCTTCTTTGAATCCCGGCAGGAAATGATTCTGCAAAGGAGAAAGTCTCACGGCTAATTTTATAGTAGCCTAATTTTTCAAGGTTTTCGATTTTAAGACCGCCTTGAATTACATTCAGTTTCCCTTCGTTATTTATTGTAAGCTTGATATTTTCTTCTTTTCCATCTCTGAAAACAATGGCATCAAATGTCTTTCCTGGGTTCGCTTCGTTAAAGGCAGGCAATTCATCCGCGTACATTTTTTTTCCATTAATACTCAAGATTACGTCACCTTTTTTAAGGTTCTTTGCATTAGGCGAGTCTTCAGGAATATCACTTACAGTAAATGGAATACGCAGTTTCAGGTAGCTTCTTTCTTCTTCCATGATTTTAGACAATAGGTCTACTGGAAGCTTGATTTCCTGTACGGTACCATTTCTTTCAATAGTAGCCGTTTTAGCAAAATTTACATTGTATTGTACGTCGGCAAATTTTTCTACTTTTTTGCCGTCAACTGCAATGATCTTGTCGCCGGTCTTGAATCCGATTTTTTCTCCTAGCGGACTCGATACCCAAATACCGTCTTTTACTTCAGAATTGGAGATATAGGTGTTGCCATAGACATAGGCCATACCTATGTAGATAATGATTGCCAGGATAAAGTTGACCGTAACACCGCCCAACATAATGATAAGACGCTGCCAAGCCGGCTTAGAACGGAATTCCCAAGGTTGAGGTGGAAGTGCCATCTGCTCCTTGTCCATACTTTCGTCAATCATACCTGCAATCTTCACATAACCGCCTAATGGCAGCCATCCGATTCCGTAAACCGTTTCACCGATTTTTTTCTTGACCAGTGAGAATTTTACATCAAAGAAAAGATAGAATTTTTCAACTCGTGTCTTAAATAATTTGGCCGGGATGAAGTGCCCCAACTCATGTAGCACAATCAGCAATGATAAACTCAACAAAAACTGAGAGAGCTTAATAACTATTTCCATTTTTTAATTTTAGATTCAATAATTGCGAACAAAAATAGTGTTTTCTATTTACTTACGGTGGGATTATTTATTTTTCAATATTTTAAATGTTTGTTAATCTTTGAAATCGGAATTTTTAGTTTAGGCGATGTAGAGTAATTTTACTTTTTAAACGGAATCGGTGTTGATTTCGCTTTATTCCTGCCTCATGCCATTACGGGCATCTTGCTAACGATACTAAACTTTTACAATCATGGAAAAAAGACAATTAGGCAATACAGACCTGCATATTTATCCTGTGGCGTTTGGAGGAAACGTTTTTGGGTGGACTCTTGACGAAAAGAAATCTTTTGAAATTTTAGACGGCTTTACTGGAGCCGGTTTTAATTTTATCGATACGGCGGATGTATATTCACGCTGGGCACCCGGAAATGTTGGTGGCGAATCAGAACGAATCATTGGCAAGTGGATGAAAGAAAAGAAAAACCGCCACGATATTGTCCTGACAACCAAAGTAGGTTCTGATATGGGCGATGGCAAAAAAGGACTCAAAAAACAATACATACTCAAAGCTATAGAAGATTCACTGCAACGGCTTAAGACTGATTATCTGGATTTATACCAAACCCACTTTGATGATGTAGAAACTCCGGTAGAAGAAACATTGGAAGCCTATGCACAATTGCAAAAAGACGGTAAAATCCGCTGGATCGGAACATCAAATATGTCTCCGGAACGTATTCTTGCCTCTCTACAAGCCAGTACCGCTAAAGGATTACCGCGTTATGAAACCTTACAGCCGCATTATAATCTGTATGCCCGTAAAAAATATGAAACGGAATATGAATCATTGGTTTTAGAGAACGGTCTGAGCGTAATTACCTATTTCTCGCTTGAAAGTGGATTTCTGACTGGAAAATACAGGACAAAAGAAGATTTGGGAAAAAGCCCGAGAGGTGGAGATATGGACAAATATTTTGACGAAAGAGGTCTTGAAATCCTCGCTGCTCTTGATGAAATTTCAAAACAATATAAGGCGACTCCAGCCGCGGTGTCGCTGGCGTGGCTTATCCAAAGACCATCAGTTACGGCTCCAATCGTGAGTGCTACCAGCAAAAGTCAGCTAGGAAGCATTATTCAGGCACCGGAACTAAATCTGGATACAGAAGCTATTCGCTTTTTAGACAAGGCTAGTGCATGGCAATTATAAAACTATTCACAACAAACAAACTTGTTAATTATTGATGGAATTCAGATTTATCAACACCTTCAATACCCGCCCAAAACTCAAAGGCTATAAACACGCCAAAGAATCTTATTTAAAGCGAATTCGTTGGGCAGTTTCCCTTTTTTATTTTGCGATGGGCTTGTGCTTTGCTACATGGGCAAGCCGTATTCCGGATATCAAGGCTTCACTCCATTTAAGTGAAAGTGATTTGGGTTCCATCCTTTTTGCATTGCCATTCGGACAGCTTATGGTCATGCCTTTTTCGGGAAAACTGGTCACAAAATACGGAAGCCATAGAATCCTGGTTCTTTCATTGGCATTGTATGCCCTTGCGCTTACCAATCTTGGCCTTGCAGAAAAACCATGGCAGCTTTCTGCAGGATTGTTCCTGTTTGGGATTTTTGGAAACCTGAGCAATATTGCCGTAAACACACAGGGAGTCTATACCGAAGGGCTTTTTAAAAGAACCATCATGTCCTCGTTTCACGGTGCCTGGAGTACGGCCGGTTTTTCCGGTGCTTTGATAGGAATAGCGATGCTGGCTTTAAAACTTTCACCTTTTGAGCATTTTGTGATTGCTGCCATAATTGTTTTTATACTGATGGCAGCCAATTATAAATACCTAATCAAAGCCAAAGAGAAAAAATCTGAAGAGAAGAAAAAGAAATTTTTTGCCAAACCGGATGGCGTTTTGATCTGGTTGGGTATTATCGGTTTTTGCTGTATGGCAAGCGAAGGCGTTATGTTTGACTGGAGCGGTGTTTATTTTAAAGAAATTGTGAAAGCACCAGGCCCATTAGTGATTTTAGGATATACCTCTTTTATGGTTATGATGGCCAGCGGAAGATTTTTAGGCGACCGATTGATTCATAAATACGGAAGAAAAAGAGTATTGCAGATTAGCGGAATGCTAATTTCAATCGGATTGTTTACATCCGTCTTTTTGCCGTATCTTATTCCATCTACTTTGGCATTTATGCTGGTAGGTTTGGGTGTTTCAACCATAGTGCCGACGGTGTATAGTATTGCAGGGAAGAATACAACAGTCGCTCCGGGTGAAGCATTGACCATTGTTTCAAGCGTAAGCTTTTTGGGGTTTCTTATGGGGCCGCCGGTTATCGGTTTTATTGCCGAAGCCGCCGGACTGCAATTTTCTTTTGCCTTTATCGGAATCTTTGGAGTGCTGATTGCTTTTATGGCAGGCCGTATCAAAGCAATACAATAAAGAGTTTTTTAACGAAAAGGGCTTCCATTTGGAAGCCCTTTTCGTATATGTTTTAAGATTATGCCTTGATGAATTTCATCTGTTTTGTACCGGCATTTGTAACTATTTTTACAAAGTTTACACCCACAGGCAAAGCAGAAACATCCCATGAAGTCTGAGAAGTTGTTTCTTTGATAATTTGCCCTAATGCATTGTAGAATATGGCTTTTTCAAGCACAATATTGTCAGGAAGCTGCAACTGTAAGGAATGTGAGGCTGGATTGGGATAAAGCTTAACATTTTCATCCAAAACAAAACTTTCATTTCCTAAAGTGGCGGTACTATTTCTGGCTATGATATCGTTTTTTGGATTAAAGGTAATGCCCGTAATTGCAAACGGAACGTTTTTGTCGATAGTCTGGTTGTTGGTAGAGTTGTCCAAAATCAGGTCCAATGACTGGCCTCCTGCACCCGTCACTCGTACCGGAACAGGCATTTCAAAAAAGGAAACTGATGTATGAGATTGTGTCTGGCTTACGTTAAAACGAGCTACGCCAGGAGAAAAGTTTCTCGCTGTTATAGTATATCTAGGATAGCCTTGCCCATATACCCAATCATTAAAGAATTCATCCAAATCTATTCCCGAAGCGGTTTCTAAATGTGTTTTCAGGTTTTCGGTTATAGCGTAGCCATACGCCAGATTCGGATCAGCAAGATAGTTTTTAATGCCCTGAAAGAAGTTAGTGTCGCCCAGTTTGAAGCGAAGCATGTGTACTACCATAGCACCTTTGTCATAAGTCAATCTGCTGCTGAAAATCCTCCCGGCATCTAAAGCTTCGGTATCAGTCAGATAAAGAGCACCTCCAGATTGGGAAGTAATATTATTAATCAAGTTGCTTTTCCAGGAATTAAAATTGGAGGCTCCATCCATATTCTCAATGACGAGGCCGGCCAGATAGCTTGCAAAACCTTCGTTTAGCCAAATGTCATTCCAGCTGCCGCAAGTAATTTTATCACCAAACCATTGATGGGCTAATTCATGGGCAATCAGATCTCGGCCAAAACTACCCATAAAAGAAACCGTAGTATGTTCCATTCCACCACCAAGCGAACATTGTGCATGCCCATATTTTTCGTTAGCAAATGGATAGGTCTCGAACAGCTGTTCAAAAAGATCCATGATAGGCACGGTTACTGCCAGATCATTTTGAGTATTGGCCTGACTTTCCGGATAAAGATAATTTACAATCGGAAAAGTATGCGGTGCAGTTCCTGCCTGTTGTGTGTAGATAGTATAATTGGTTACGGCAATAGCTACAAGATAGGCCGGAATTGGGTATCCATGTCGGAAATGTGTGGTTTTTGTACCATCACCATTATTAACAGAACTAATTTGAAGTCCGTTGGCAACGCTCACATACTGCGATCCGGTTTTTATAAATACATCAAGGTTTTCAATTTTATCGTTCAGATCCTGTTTGCATGGCCACCAATCTTTGGCTCCAAAAGGTTCAGAAAGTGTGTAAAGTCCCGGATTTCCTGCGTGTGTGTAGGTATTGAATCCGTCACTATTAGCGGGAGGAGCTCCTTCATATACAATTGTCAACGAGTCTAACACATTTGTGTTTTGTACGGTAGGAAGAGTGATAACCAATTCGTTAGTTCCGTTTTGTGTAAAATTAAGTGACGTATTCCTTTGTTTTACAGAACTGACCTCTAATTCGTCTGCAAGGTCAAAAGTTACAGTGCTCATATTTGCTTTTGCCCTGTAATAAGTAGTCACATTGCCTTTGATGTAGTAGTTACTTGGATTGACTTCAAATCGGAGTCTATGGTAAGTCACATCGTAATTTTCAGTATTCGGGTTATTCCTAAAGTTGATTTTTTTTACCGCTGA
This sequence comes from uncultured Flavobacterium sp., assembly GCA_964518395.1. GTDB lineage: Bacteria > Bacteroidota > Bacteroidia > Flavobacteriales > Flavobacteriaceae > Flavobacterium. The sequence goes on along the minus strand of CAZFGA010000010.1, from coordinate 45,768 downwards.
TTTTCGTTCTGCTTCAGCTATTTGAGAGTTTGGGGAAGATGAATTTTGAGCAAAGCTAACACTAGACAGGATTAAAGCGAATAGCAGGTATATTTTTTTCATAATTGAGGAAAAATTTCCCAAATGTAATTAATAAATAACACACAAGATGTTAATTTATTACGCTGGTGCCTGCATTTAAAACTTTACACTATGTTGGTCGTTAACTTTGCAACTGTCAACCTTTTTTCCTTAAATTTGCTTCCTTATAAAAATTAAGCAATGTTACAGATAGCATTTATTAGAGAAAACCAGGAGAAAGTCCTCAAAGCTTTGGCAAAAAGAAATATGGATGCCAAAAGTATTGTTGAACTAGCCGTGCAGCTCGATGAAAAAAGAAGAGCGACACAGGCTGAAATGGACAGTATTTTGTCGGAATCGAACAAGCTATCCAAAGACATAGGCGAATTGATGAAAAACGGCGAAAAGGCAAAGGCAGAATTGCTAAAAACCAAAACCGTTTCGCTAAAGGAAAAAAGCAAGGAATTGGCTGAAAAGCTTGATGTATACACAAATGAGCTGACAGAACAATTGTATTTGTTGCCAAATCTTCCAGCGGATATGGTTCCGGAAGGGAAAACCCCGGAAGAAAACGTGACTGTTTTGCAGGAAGGCGATATTCCGGATTTGCATGGAGAAGCTTTGCCTCACTGGGAATTGGTAAAAAAATATGACATCATCGATTTTGAATTAGGAAATAAAATCACAGGTGCAGGATTTCCTGTCTATAAAGGAAAAGGAGCCAAATTGCAACGTGCCCTAATTACTTATTTTTTAGATAAAAACACAGCAGCAGGCTACGAGGAATTTCAGGTGCCACATTTTGTAAACGAAGCATCGGCATACGGAACAGGACAGCTTCCTGACAAAGAAGGGCAGATGTATCATGATGCGACAGATAATCTTTATTTGATACCTACAGCCGAAGTTCCGGTAACGAATTTGTTCCGTGACGTTCTTTTGCATGAAAACGAACTTCCAGTTTTGGCTACAGCTTATACGCCATGTTTTAGAAGAGAAGCAGGTTCTTATGGAGCCCACGTGCGTGGCTTGAACCGTTTGCACCAATTTGACAAGGTAGAAATCGTAAGGGTCGAACATCCCGAAAAATCATATGAAGCTTTGGAAGGTATGGTAGAACATGTAAGAACCATACTAAACGAATTAAAACTTCCATACAGAATTCTTCGTCTTTGTGGTGGGGATATGGGCTTTGCGTCTGCTATGACGTATGATTTTGAGGTGTTCTCGACAGCACAGGACCGTTGGTTGGAAATCAGTTCAGTTTCTAATTTCGAGACTTTCCAGTCTCACCGATTGAAGTTGCGCTATAAAGATAAAGACGGTAGAAACCAATTGGCGCATACCTTAAATGGTAGCTCATTGGCATTGCCTAGAGTATTGGCGGGTATTCTGGAAAACTATCAGACACCGGAAGGTATCGTGATTCCGGAAGTGCTTCGTCCATATACCGGATTCGATATCATAAATTAAAGAGCAATTAACCAATAGTTTAATGTAGCAATGTACTAATTCAGCCTTAAAATTGTTATATTAGTACATTGCTATATCCTTTTTACATTAAACTACAATGAGAAAAATTTTCCTACTCTTAAGCTTGTTTGTGTCGCTGTTTGCTTTTGCGCAAAACGAACAGCTGGCTATTAATTATTTTGACAAAGGAGAATTTGAAAAAGCCATCATCAGTTTTGATGAATTGTTGAAAAATCAGCAAGGCAATAGTTTTTACTTCCAGAAAATAATAGAATCCTATCAGCAGTTGAAACAATATGATCAGGCTGATAAGCGACTTCAGGAACGTTTCGCAAAATACAAGCAGCCATCGCTTTTGGTTGAGATTGGATACAACTACCAATTGCAGAAAGAGACCGGAAAAGCAAAAAAATATTACGATCAGGCCGTAGACAAGATCAATGAAAATCCGTCTAACGTATATTCCATTGCAAATACTTTTGAGAAAAAAGTATTGTTGGATTACGCTTTACAATCCTATCAGCTGGCGATAAAGCTGGAGCCTAAATTCAAGTTTAATTACCAAATGGCTGTCATCTATGGACAGCAAGGTAAAATGGACTTAATGATTGACACTTTTCTGGAAGAAGCCTATACAAACCAGAATAATACCATCATGATCCAAAATCAGCTTTCGCGTTTTATGACAGAAGAAGCTGAGGAAACATTCAATACTGCATTACGGAAGGCGTTATTGATTCGTGCCCAAAAAAACCAGGATATATTTTGGAACCAGTTCCTAAGTTGGTTTTTTGTACAGCAAAAAGATTATGCCAAAGCCTTTATACAGGAAAAAGCTATTTACAGACGTGATCCGGAATCTTTTTCGAATATCGTAAACCTGGCTGAATTGGCTATGGAAGAAAACGAAGAAGAAACAGCGAGAGAGATTTTTGCGTTTGTTTTGGAAAACACCCAAGATTTGGATTTGCAAATCAGGGCGCATTATTTTTTAATGGAAGCGAAAATTAAAAAAGCACCCGAAAAAGAATATGCGGCAATCAAAAGTGAACTGGATTTGTTGGTGAAAAAATACGGAATAAGCCCATATACTTTGTCGCTACAGATATTGCAAGCTCACTTTGCCACTTTCAATCTTAAAAATCCCGAAGAAGGAAAGGCCATATTAAAACGCACATTGGAATTACCTTTGAATAAATATCAAACGGCAGATGTAAAGATGGAATTGGCCGATATTTTGCTTTATGAAGAAAAGTTCAACCAGGCGCTGATCTATTACTCTCAAATTGAAGAAGATTTGAAAAATGATGCGGTAGGACATGAGGCCAGTTTAAAAGCTGCAAGAACAAGCTATTTCAAGACTGATTTTGAATGGGCACTCAAACAATTTAAAGAATTAAAAGCAGCCTCGACTCAACTCATTGCAAATGATGCCTTAGAACTATTTCTTTTAATCAATGACAATACGGTAGCAGACTCAACCCAGGTCGGATTAAAGAAATTTGCCAGAGGGGATTACTTGCTATATCAGAATAAGAACAAAGAAGCCTTGGAGCAATTCCAATCCATACTCAAAGAATACAAAGGTCAGGAAATAGAGGATGAAACCCTGTTGCGAATTGGAGAAACCTATGAAAAACTAGGCGATTTTAATGCGGCTTTGACACAATATCAAGCAATCATTGACAACCACAAAGACGGAATCTATGTCGATGAAGCACTTTATTTTTCGGCAGAGATTTACAATAAGCAACTGAAAGATACAGATAAGGCCAAAGCGCTCTATGAACAGATCCTGTTCAACCACGAAGACAGTATCTATTTTGTTGAAGCAAGAAAGAAATTCAGGCAGCTAAGAGGCGATACGAATTTATAATTATAGAATTACGAATTACGAATTACGAATTACGAATTTTCAAGTAAAACGACTTTATTAGATAATAATCTAAAATTTAAAAAATGATAATATACAACGTAACCATAAATATTCACGAATCGGTACATGACGAATGGCTTCATTGGATGCAGCACAAGCATATTCCGGAAATTCTGGCAACTGGAAAATTCTCTTCGGCACGTCTTGTAAAAGTTCTGGTTGAAGAAGAAATGGGCGGTACAACCTATTCGGTTCAATATTGGGCAGATTCCAGAGAAAATCTAGAAAGATATTATCAGGAAGACGCACCAGGATTTAGAGCAGAAGGACATAGATTATTTGGTGACAAGATGCTTGCCTTCAGGACAGAACTGGAATTCATCAGCGACCATAAAACGGTCTAGCGGACACTCCTAAATCTTAAATCAGATAATAGATGAGAGACGATTTCGGTAATCCAAAATCACTAATCTAAAATCACAAATCACAAATCTGAAAACCCTAAATTCCAAAATCAATCAAAATGGATAAAGTAAAAGCCAAGAAACATCTTGGACAGCATTTCCTTACGGACGAAAACATAGCAAAGAAAATCGCAGATACGCTCCATTTTGAAGGCTACGATAATGTTTTGGAAATTGGTCCGGGAATGGGCGTATTGACAAAATACCTGCTTGAAAAACCGGTAAACACTTATGTTATTGAAATCGATACAGAATCGGTAGATTACCTGAACGCTAATTACCCAAAGCTTCATAATCATATCATTTCGCAAGATTTCTTGAAATACAATATCAATGAAATATTTGAGGGAAAACAGTTTGCTATCATAGGTAACTTTCCTTATAACATATCCTCACAGATTGTTTTCAGGGCTTTGGAATTGCGAAGCCAGGTGGCAGAATTTTCAGGAATGTTCCAGAAAGAAGTAGCCGAAAGAATCTGCGAGAAAAAAGGCAGTAAAACATACGGCATATTGTCTGTGTTGGTACAGGCATTTTATGATGCGGAATATCTTTTTACCGTGCATGAAAATGTATTCAATCCGCCGCCTAAAGTAAAATCAGGGGTACTACGACTTAAAAGAAAAGAAAATTTTACGCTTCCGTGTAGCGAAAAACTGTTTTTTACAGTGGTAAAGACCGGTTTCCAGCAGCGAAGAAAAACATTGCGTAACAGCTTAAAATCCTTAAATCTTTCGGAAAATTTAAGAGAAGATATTATCTTTGACCTCCGTCCGGAACAGCTGAATGTACAGCAGTTTATAGCAATAACCCAAAAAATAGAAGCCGATGCAATTTAAAATCAGTAAGGAGCTAATTCTTCAGATTGAAGAATTAATCTTAAGCAAAAATGACCAGCAACTGGAAGCCTTGCTTAACGATATGCACCACGCTGATATTGCCGAAATCCTTGATGAATTGGATTTTGACGAGGCAACCTATATTTTCAAAATTCTTGATAGCGAAAAAACAGCAGAGATTCTCCTTGAACTGGAAGACGACCTTCGTGAAAATATCCTAAGCAGACTTTCGCCAAAAGAAATTGCTGAAGAACTTGACGAGCTGGATACGGATGATGCGGCCGACATTATTGCCGAACTTTCTACCGACATCAAAAATGAGGTAATCTCTGAGCTTATTGACGTTGAGCACGCGAAAGACATTGTTGATCTTTTGCGCTATGACGAAGATACGGCCGGAGGTCTTATGGGAAAAGAGCTCGTAAAAGTAAACGAAAACTGGAACGTACTGACCTGTGTGAAAGAAATGAGAATACAGGCTGAAAATGTTTCAAGAGTACATTCTATTTATGTGGTCGATGATGAAAATAGATTGAAAGGAAGACTTTCGCTGAAAGACCTTTTGACAACTTCTACCAAAACACCGATCAGTGAAGTATATATCCCAAAAGTAGACTACGTACGTGTTGATACAGAAGATGTAGAAGTCGCCCGTATCATGCAGAAGTATGATTTGGAAGCCATTCCTGTTGTTGATGAACTTGGAAGACTGGTAGGAAGGATTACCATTGACGATATTGTAGACGTTATTAAAGATGAAGCCGACAAAGATTACCAGTTAGCTGCGGGTATCTCCCAGGACGTTGAGGCAGATGACAGCATTTTGGAACTCACAAAAGCACGTTTGCCATGGCTTGTTCTGGCACTTTTAGGAGGTTTTGTATCGGTACGTGTTTTGGGGCTTTTTGAAGGAGCCATGGCAGATCACGGAAACTTGTTTTTCTTTACGCCGCTAATTGCTGCAATGGCAGGAAACGTAGGAGTCCAATCTTCGGCGATTATCGTACAAGGTCTTGCAAACAATACGTTGAGCGGTTCACTTTTTCGACGATTGATCAAAGAGATTTCCTTAAGCCTTTTGAATGGAGTCATTTTGGCCTCGATATTATTTTTAGGAAGCCATTTCCTATTGAATGTCGAATTCATAATTGGAGTTATCGTTACCAGTGCATTGATCTCGGTAATAATCATAGCATCGCTTATCGGGACATTTGTTCCTCTTTTGTTGAATAAGTTTGGGATAGACCCGGCTTTGGCAACAGGACCTTTTATCACGACCAGCAACGACATCTGCGGAATATTAATCTATTTTTCTATCGCAAAGCTTATCCTCGGCTTTTAAAGCAAAATCGCTTCGGTATAGGATTGCGCATTATTTAACCGTAAAAATTCTATCGAAGAATGGTGCCTAAAGACATTAAAATACTACACATTGACAGCAATCATCCTCTATTGTTGGGACAATTGCAAGAAGCCGGCTTCACAAACCATGAAGATTTCAAATCTTCAAAAGAAGAAATAGAAGCCAAAATCCAGGACTATAACGGAATTGTGATTCGCAGCCGTTTTAAAATCGACAAAACTTTTCTAGATAAAGCAATCAACCTGCAATTTATTGCCAGAGTAGGAGCCGGTCTTGAAAGTATTGATTGTGATTATGCGCTTGCTAAAAATATAAGCCTGATTGCTGCTCCGGAAGGTAACCGAAACGCAGTTGGAGAACATGCTTTGGGAATGTTACTGTCTCTTTTCAATAAGCTGAATCAAGCCGACAGAGAAATCCGTTCCGGACATTGGAACCGGGAAAAAAATCGTGGACATGAACTGGATGGCAAAACCGTAGGCATTATTGGATATGGCAATATGGGAAAATCATTTGCCAAAAAATTACGCGGATTTGATGTTGAGGTATTATGCTATGATATTCTTGATAATGTAGGCGATGCCAATGCAAAACAAGTGTCATTAGAAGAACTTCAGGAAAAATCGGATGTATTGAGTCTGCACATTCCCTGGACTCCGGAAACAGACAAATTAGTCAATACAGATTTTATCGATGCTTTTGCAAAACCTTTCTGGCTGATCAATACGTCAAGAGGTAAAAATGTAGTGACTTCCGATTTGATTCACGCTCTTGAAGCCGGCAAGGTTTTAGGTGCCGGGCTTGATGTATTGGAATATGAAAAACTGTCTTTTGAAACCTTGTTTGAAGAGGATAAAATTCCGGAAGCTTTCCAATATCTTTTGGAATCGGATAAAGTGATACTGTCACCACATATTGCAGGCTGGACTTTTGAAAGTCATGAAAAACTAGCACAGACCATTGTTGATAAAATCAAGGAATTATACTTAGGTAAAAATGCAGAAGCAAAAACACCAAATCGTGTTACGGGAGTTGGCGGTTTTTTCTTTAAATCGGAAGATCCGAAAGCATTGAGAGATTGGTATAAGAAACATCTAGGATTGAATACGGACGATTATGGCTGTACATTCTGGTGGAAAGATAAGGAAGGATATGATTGTGCTACACAATGGTCGCCGTTTAAAAGCGATACCAATTATTTCAGCCCTTCAGAAAAACAATTTATGCAGAATTTCAGAGTAGAAAACCTGGAAAACCTTTTAGCGGAATTAACGAGAGAAGGCGTACAAATAGTCGGAGAAATGGAAAGCTATGATTATGGTAAATTTGGTTGGATTGTTGATATTGAGGGAAATAAGATTGAATTATGGGAGCCTGTTGATAAAGTATTTTTATGATAAGAATATAAAATTAACGTAAAGCAATTGCCTATCCGATATTTTTGTTAATTTTAGCAATTATAAACATCAAAAACAAAAATAAGAATGGAATTAGAAAGACCAGAAAACTACGGTATGATCCCTGAATTTAGGGTAGACCCGATAGTAGTTTTGCTTTTAGGATTTATTACCTGCGGCCTGTATTTGATTTATTGGAACATTAAAGTAGCACAAGTACTTAATGCTGTAGCAGGGAAAGAAGTTATTTCTCAACCTATTGCTATTTTTTCAGGATGCTGTATGCCTGTAAATTTATATTTCTACTATTTAGCAGGAAAAGAAGGTTTGCCTAAAGTTTATGAAAGAACTGGCGAAAGGGAAAAAGACCAGTCAACATTATTGTTAGTTCTAGGTTTCTTATTTCCAATGGTAGCCGCAATGATTGTTCAAGGTGATATCAATAAGCTATATAAGTAATAAAAAAGTTCAATTGAAAATATTTGGAATTATCGGGGCGCTATTGACCCTGATAATTCCATTTTTTTTAATGCTGCATAATCACGATCATCATCTGGAAACAGACCAGTCTTTGTGTCCGTTTAAGATGCTGACGGGATTTCCTTGTCCGGGATGTGGCATTACCAAGTCATTGGTCTATTTGTATGAAGGCGATTTGCAGAAAAGCTTATCCTATCATCTCTTTGGGCCTTTTGCTTTTGTTTTCTGCATCGTTGTCATAATCGTATTGACACTGGAGCTAAAAAACCAAAAAGAATATTTCAATTCTGTTTTTTACAGCAAAAAAATAGCCTATTTCTTAGGCGTAATTCTAATCCTATACCATTTAGGAAGATTGGTATACTTCGTCCGCGAAAATACCTTTGATGACATTTTAAGACAGTCTATCTGGATGTAGATAAAAAAAGCCTGAGAATTTCTCAGGCTTTTTTATTTTATAATTTTTCTCCTTTTTCGGCCAGTTTTCTTTCCAGTTCTGCCTGGAATTCTTCCATTACAGGTTTCATGGTGCTTTCAGGAATATCTGCAATTCTAATGTACATCAATCCGTCAACCGCATTGTTAAACAATGGATCCACGTTAAATGCCACAACTTTGGCGTTCTGTTTGATGTATTTTTTAATCAATACCGGAAGGCGCAAGTTGCCTGGTTCCAGCTCGTCGATAAGCTTATCAAATTTGACAAGATCGGCTTCGGCTTCATCAAATATAAAATCCTTATCCGCATCTTTCAACTTTACTTTGAATTCTTTTTTAGGATGCACATATTGCGCAATATAAGGATCATAATAATGCGATTTCATGAACTCAATCATCAGCGATTTCGTAAAGTCAGAAAACTGATTGCTGATACTAACACCGCCAATAAGGAATTTATGTTCCGGATAGCGTAGCGTTGTATGCACGATTCCTTTCCAAAGCAGGAACAACGGCATTGGTTTTTGTTGGTATTCTTTTGTGATAAAAGCACGTCCCATTTCGATGGATTTGCTCATCATGTCATATAATTCCGGTTCAAATCGGAAAAGCTCCTGAAGATAAAATCCGTCAATTCCGTACTTAGGGAAGATTTCTGAACCCAAGCCCATTCGGTAAGCACCTGCAATTTCTTTGGTGTCATCATCCCATAAAAACATATGGTGATAATATTGGTCGAATTGATCCAGATCCAGTGATTGGTTGGTTCCTTCGCCCACTTCCCGGAACGTGATTTCTCTAAGTCGTCCCAGTTCATGCAGGATATTTGGAATATGATTCGCCTCTGTAAAAAACACCTCGTAGTTTTTGCTCTGTAGCAATCGGCAGTCCGTCTGTCTCAAAGCATTAACTTCATTAACAATCTGCTCATGATTGGCAGGCATTGCAATCTGTTTTGGACTTCTCGGAATTTTTAGATTTGATGTGTCGATCAGCTTGGTTTCCTTCTCAAAAGGATTGGCCAGCATGTAAGTCTTTTTTCTTAGAAATTCAGAGTATTCTTCGATTTTATCGTATTCGTTCTGTTCGTTTACAGAAATTGGCTTACCTATCCTTACTTTGATCACGCGGTCTTTTTGTGTCAGCAATTCTGATGGCAGTTTTGCAGTCCTTAAAGTATCGTCAAGTTTGGAAAGGAAGTAAAAAAGCTTGCTGTTTTTAGCGTGGAAATAAATAGGCACTACAGGAACTTTGGCTTTTTTAATCAGTTTGATGGCACCTTCTTCCCAAGGCTTGTCAACTACTAATTTTCCGTCTTTATAGGTGGAAACTTCACCAGCAGGGAACATTCCCAAAGGCTTTCCATCGCTTAAATGGCGCAGTGTTTCTTTAATTCCTATTACGCTCGATTTCGCATCCTTATGATTTTCAAAAGGATTTACGGGCATGATATACGGTTTCATAGGATCAATCCTATGCAAAAGGAAATTAGCAATAATCTTGAAATTAGGTTCCCTGTCCAGCATAAGCTTTAAAAGCAGGATACCGTCAATTCCGCCTAGCGGATGGTTTGAAATGGTAATGTAGGCGCCGTCTTTTGGAAGGCGTTTTAAATCTTCTTCCGGGATTTCAAATTTAATCTGGAATTCGTCCAATATAGCATTGAGGAATTCGACATTTTGTAGATGCTTGTTCCGGTCGTAGATTTTATTTAGTGTGGAAATCTTGAGTATCTTCATTAACAGCCAGCCTGAAAAAGTTCCCAAAACTCCGTATTTATCTGTGTTTATTGCTTTTGCAACTTCTTTAGCGGTAACTAACCCCATCTATCATCTGTTTTGTGCGAAAAAACAAAGATAGCAAAATTGAGTTAACACATCCATTTTTTTCGCCCTATCAACCTAGAGATTTTGCCTACAGAAATAATCTTTTTTTACTTACTTTTGAAAAAGTCAAAATATAGAGCAACTATGAGAATTATCTCCTACAATGTCAATGGAATAAGAGCTGCCATTACGAAAGGCTTCTTAGAATGGTTACAACAAGCCAATCCGGATATTATCTGTCTTCAGGAAATCAAAGCAACACCAGACCAGATTCCGCTTGATGAATTTGAAAAAGCAGGCTATCCTTATAATTATTGGTTTCCGGCCCAAAAGAAAGGGTATAGTGGAGTGGCCATTCTATGCAAGACAAAACCTAATAATGTAGTTTTTGGTACCGGAATAGAGCACATGGATGCAGAAGGAAGAAACCTTCGGGTTGATTATGATGATTTTTCGGTTATGAGTCTTTATCTTCCTTCCGGGACTAATATTTTGAGACTAGACCATAAGTTTATGTACATGGACGATTTCCAGAATTACATCAACAACCTCAAAAAAGAAATTCCAAACCTTTTGATTTGCGGAGACTATAACATCTGCCACGAAGCTATCGATATCCATGATCCGATTAGAAATGCCAAAGTATCGGGATTCCTTCCGGAAGAAAGAAGCTGGCTCGATCTTTTCATGAAAAGTGGTTTTGTTGATTCTTTCAGGCATTTTAATAAAGATCCGCATCATTATACCTGGTGGAGTTACAGGGCCAATGCCCGAAACAACAATAAAGGTTGGAGGATTGATTATATCCTGGCAAGCCATCCTGTCGAAAACCGATTGAAAAGAGCAGTAATATTGCCAGATGCCAAACATTCTGACCACTGCCCGGTTTTGGTAGAAATCGATTAAATGTGCTAAAAACTAGTAAGAAATAAATAAAAACCAATTCAAAAATCATGATTAAAAAAGTATCGCTTGGAGTATTAGCCCTGGCATTGACTACTTCGTGTGTTTCGTCTAAAGTGTATAAAGAACTTGAAGACAAGTACGCCAATCTTAAAAAAGAAAACAGAAATCTTTCCGATGAAAACCAGAATTTGACAAAAGCGAAAAACCAGCTGGATCTTGAAAGCAAGGATTTGAAATCGCAATTGGAAAAGCTAAAAGCAGAAAGAGACAAGCTTGCGGCAGATTACGCAGCGGCAAGTACCAACCTGAATACGCTAAAGTCATCATATGCTGCATTGGAAAAAAACAGCGGTGATGCTTTGGATACTAATATGAAGAAAAACCGCGAACTGTTAGCACAGCTTGAAGCAAAAGAAAAAGCATTGGCAGCAGAGCAGGAAAGATTGAACAAATTGCAGGCAGAATTAAAAGAACGTTCTTCAAGAGTTGATGAATTGGAAGGAATGATTGCTGCAAAAGAAGAAAGTATGAGAAAGCTGAAAGAAACGCTTTCTAAAGCCCTAAACAGTTTTGAAGGAAAAGGACTTACTGTGGAGCAAAAAAATGGGAAAGTATATGTTTCTATGGAAAACAAATTACTTTTCGGCTCAGGTAGCTGGTCAGTTGGAACAGAAGGAAGAAGAGCAGTTGTAGAAGTAGGTAAAGTTTTGGGTGTTAATCCGGATATTTCTGTACTTATTGAAGGACATACAGACAACGTGCCTTATGGCGGAACCGGACAAATCACAGACAACTGGGATTTATCTACAAAACGTGCTACGGCTATCGTAAACATCCTTGCTGAAAACAAAGCTATCGACAAAAAGAACCTTACAGCAGCAGGACGCGGAGAATTTGCGCCATTAGCACCTAACGAAACAGCAGAAGGAAAAGCTAAAAACAGAAGAATCGAAATTATCCTGACTCCTAAATTGGATGAAATTTCGAAGATGTTGAATGAATTGTAGTAGGAGAGGCTAAGTTGCTAAGATATAAAGCTAATGAGGTACTAAGTTACTAAGGTTTAGGCGTCTAGGCGACAAAGCTTTTTGTTTATAATATAAGGACCCAAGACATTCAATTGTCTTGGGTCTCTTTTTTTGAATAACTACCCAAAACCTTGGCATCTTAGTAGCTTAGTGCCTCAGAAACTTAAAAAACTCTTACCTTTGCACCTCAAAAACCTTAGCAACTTAGCGCCTTAGTACCTCAATAAAAATGAAATACAATACACTTCCAAACACCAATCTACAGGTCAGCGAAATTTGTCTCGGAACCATGACCTTCGGACAGCAAAATACCGAAGCTGAAGGACATGCCCAAATTGACTTTGCATTGGATAAAGGAATCAATTTTATCGACACGGCAGAAATGTATCCTGTTCCGGCACGAGAGAAAACAACAGGAGAAACAGAAAGAATTATAGGAAGCTGGCTTCATAAATCGGGAAAAAGAAACGACATTATCCTTGCCTCCAAGATTGCGGGACCCAACAGAGGGATGGAATATCTTAGGGAAGATCTGGCATTCAATAAAGAAACCATAAAACTATCTGTAGAAAAAAGCCTGAAACGGCTACAAACAGATTATATCGATTTGTATCAATTGCATTGGCCGGAACGAAAATCGAATATGTTCGGGCAGCGAGGTTTTAAAATTCAGCAAGATGCCTGGGAAGATAATATGAAAAATATTCTGGAAGTATTCCAGGAACTCATTCAGGAAGGAAAAATCCGTGCTATAGGCGTTTCTAATGAAACACCATGGGGTGTAATGCGTTTTTTGGAAGAAAGCAAAAAGCACAATTTACCAAGGATATCTACAATTCAAAACCCATATTCTTTGCTAAACCGCACTTTTGAAGTCGGACTTTCAGAAACAGCCTATCGTGAAAATGTTGGCTTGCTGGCCTATTCGCCATTGGCGTTTGGCGTTTTGTCTGGAAAATTCCTAACAGGAGAAAGCCACCCCAATGCACGATTGAACCTGTTCACTAATTTTACCAGATACAATTCGCAACAGACCAAAGAAGCGACAGCACTATATCAGGAAACCGCAACCAGATTTGGGCTTACGCTAACAGAAATGGCCTTGGCATTTATCCGCCAGCAGCAGTTTGTGACCGCAACAATAATAGGGGCAACCAACCTGAAGCAGTTGGAAGAAAACATCAATTCGAGAGAAACTGTTCTTACAGAAGATGTGCTAAAAGCCATTGATGAAATTCAGGCCATACGTCCTAATCCCGCTCCATAAAAAGAAAGCCTGTTTTAAAACAGGCTTTCTTTTTTATATAATCCGGTACTTTATTTTTTACCTAATTTTGATGTAAATGTGTTACCGGCAGTATCTTCTATTGTAACAACATAAATTCCTGTTTGCAACGAACTGATATTGATCGTGTTTACTGGCGTATTTTCCAACCTTTGGTCTATCAGGAGTTTTCCGGATAAATCAACAATAGAAATTTTTTGAAGAACGGTTCCGTTAGAATTGGAAAGGAAAAGTTCTGAATCTGCCGGATTTGGATACATGGAGAATCCGTTCTTTGTAAAATCGTCATTACTCAATGCGGTATCAATAACTCTATAGACAATATCTTGAGAAGTTCCGGTAACGAACAGTTCGCCACTGGAATTTTCCCCAAAAGAAGTAAAGGAGTTAGAACCGGAGAAATTGGCAGAATAGGTGATGTTACCTGAAGTATCAACCATTCCAATTCTATTGACGCAATAATCAGCAAAGAAATATTTGTTTTGCATGGCCGGATAGGTAGTACCTGTATAGACATAGCCTCCCGTAATAGAACAGCCACCTGTTGAAGCATGCGTATACTGTGCAAATGGGAAAGTCATAGTCGACATAGGAGCACAGCCTGTAGTGTTGTAAGTAGCATTACCTTCATAACACCTCCAGCCGTAGTTTAATCCGGCCGTAGTTGAGCTAACCTTGTTAATTTCTTCAATCTGATCCTGACCTACATCTGCAATCCATAAATCGCCATTAAGCCTGTTAAAAGAAAACTTCCACGGGTTTCGCAATCCGATAGCCCAGATTTCATCAGCTCCTGCTGTAGCACCAGCATACGGATTGGTTGGAGGTATTCCATAAGGAGAGCCGGAATTAACATCAATACGTAACATCTTGCCCAAAAGCTCGTTGATGTTTTGTGCTCTGTTTCCTGGATCGCCACCGCTTCCACCATCGCCCATTCCAATATACAGATAACCGTCAGGGCCAAATTTTATGGTTCCTCCGTTATGGTTGGAAAAAGGCTGGTTGACTGTCATTAGAATAGTACCGGTTGTATTGGCAACATCAGGATTGGAACTTACAGAATAGCGTGCAATTACAGTATTTCCGGCTGTGTTTGTATAATTGACATAAAAAAAGCCGTTCGTAGCATAATTAGGATGGAACGCCAGACCGAGAAGTCCTCGTTCACCACAACAGCTTACAAGGCTTGAGATGTTGAGAAAAGGTGTGGCATTTGTCGTGCCGTTGGAATTCAGAACCTTGATGGTTCCGCTTTGTTCTACAATGAACAATCTTGTGTCACCTGCGTTGGCAATTTCAATAGGATTATTGAATCCCGTTGCAAAAGGAACTATTCCTATCGTCTGCGAGAATGCAAACGTTGAGAATAGTAGTACTAATAATCGTAGTGTTGTTTTCATTTTATAGCAATTAGGTTAGGAAGTAAATTTATAAAATAAATTTTGAAATTATTCATAATGAAATGTTTACATGTTTGAAATATAAGTATTTTTTTAATAAAAAAGCCTCATTGTTCTAATGAGGCTCTCTTGTTTTAAAGATTGTCTATAATCTTATTTTTGGGATATTTGACCGTATAACTGATGCGTATTTTCTTGGTTTCGTTTGGTTTCAGATTCAGGTCCCAGGTTAGGATTCCTGTTTCGGCATTGACTTTTGCATTGTCGCTCTGCTTTAATTCGATTTCAATTTCTTTATCAGTACTTAGTGGATATTGATCCTTAAGCATCAATTGAACAGCCTCCTTTTTATTATTTCTTACCGTAGTTTCAAATGTAAATGTCTGTACTTTGTAGGCAGACAGGAATTTTGTACCTGATTTGTCTACTAATTTTTCACGTTTGATAGAAATTTTCTTGTCTCTTCCCATGCTTAGGTTTAACGTATCCGAAGTCTGGTTCGGATCGACAAACGTTTTGCCTACATACATCCCTTCAAAAATAATATTGGCTTCACCTTTCAGCAGGTTGTATTTAGAATAGTCGCTGATTTCTGCCAGAAGAAACGCTTCCTTGTCGGCTGTTGGTGCGGCATAATATTTATAGGTTGCTGGTAGTTTTATTTCTTTTAAGGCAACACTGTGCTTTTTGCCGTTAGACAAAATATCATACGGAATATCAATATCAAATGAAATGTTCAATTGGTTTTCTGCAATAGTGGTAAAGTTGGAAACAGATCCTCTAATCATTACTTTATCTTTTTTGAGAGTACTATAGCCTTGAACCACAACTTCTTGCAATTCATTGCTTTTTGCATCATCATTTGGAGCATAGCTTGGCACATATCCATATCGTAAGAACCAAGCCTGTAGCAATGGAGCCTGATTGTTTTGGTTAGGAACTCCGGAGGATAAGGTCAGTTTTACATTTTTCCAGTCAATTCCGGTGCTTTGTGTGACTTGAGCCTTATACATCATTTCGATTGGCGATGCAATGCTGTTGGCTCTCAAATCATAGAATGGCGCCCAGGTCGCACTATTGGTGAGATAAGAAATTTCCAAAGGCACATTTCCGGCAACTTCATTCATTACTTGCAGTATTAATTTTCCAGAAGAAATTTTTTCTTCGTTTTTATTGTTGACTTCTAGTCTGTCGTTTAGCTTTTTTAGGACTTCGTTCAGTTTTTGTTCTTTTTCTGCCAAAGCGTTTATGTTGTTGCTTAATTCTGCTCTTTTTGTTTTGTAGTACTCTACCATTTTCATCAATTCGGTTACATTCAGTCCTGAGTTTTGTCCGGAAACCTGTTGGTTTTTATCCAACAGTTCGATAGTCTTCCCTTCAGAAATTCTGGAATTGGCAAGTTTTGCGATTTCTTTTTGGACAATAACAATGCTGTCTTTTACCTTTTTTACCAAAAGAGAATTGGTGTCAATCTCATATTCAGAAATATAATTATCAGTGAATTGTACAGATAGTACTGTCAGTGTAGGCGATGTTCCAATTTGTATTGAATTTTCATTGACCCAATTGGCTACATTTTTCACTACAATTTCATGAGTTCCCGTAGGAAGGTTCACGCTGGCCGTTTGTGAAATTTCTGCGGCATTGAAATAAACGGTCGCCGCTTTTACTTTTGCTGTCGTAAAAACAGGTTTTTGGGCATATAATGTAGCCTGAAATAACAAGAATAGTATAAGTAACTTTTTCATAATTGAATTTTAAGGATTAGTCTTTCTTAGTAAGAGTGCAAAAAGACATAAAAGGTTGGGATGAATAAAAAATAAATATGCCTCATACGTTTTTTATGAGGCATATTTTGAATTAAGGCTTACTTTTCAGCAGTATAGCCTTTTATTTTTGCAAAGCCTAGAATCGATGATGCAATAGCATTTCCTAGATCATCCTGCTTTTTGCCTTTTTTATTTTCAGTATCGATATAATCCTGACGTTGTTTTGCCAGTTCTGCCATTTCTTTCTGTATCGTTTCTCTTTCCTGTGTTTTCTGGTCTACGATAGCCTTGATTTCCTGCGGAGATTTATTCTGCAGTTCTTTCGGAAGTTCTTCTTTTTTGATTTTTTGCAAAGCCGATTTGTCTTCTTTTACACGGTCAACCAAATCCCAGGATTCGTTCTTATACACGGCTTTTGATTTGCTCACGGCGCGTTCTGCATAGTTAGAAGAAGAAACAGACTCTGCATTCTTGTCCTGTGCTGCCTGCATGGCTTTCTTCTCATAACCTTGGGTTCCGTAACCCATATAAGTGGAATTCAGTCTTTCATTGCATCTGCTGATTCTTTCATCATATGGTGTTACGATATAACGTACTTTTTCGTCAGAATTGATGTTGAAGTATTTCCCTTGGCCCTTGTCAGCCCCATCTTTCCAAAAGGTATTGATTCCTTCTATTGATTCACCACAGAAGATGGTATTGACATAAATATCGCTTTTCAAAGCATCGCTTATGGCTTCTTTATAGTTAATGCTTCCTTGGTTGAAAGGCTCATTGCCGGCTATGTATAGCAATTTCATATTCGTTTTGCCTTTTCCCCAGGAAAGCTGTTTTGTAGCATCCTGGATTACTGCACCACAATATTCTGAACCTCCATTGGTTCGAAGTGAAAATAATTTTTCTGAAATCAAATCCAGGTCGGTTGTTAGCGGTGCTACCTGGCGGATGTAGTTTGAGGTAGCAGACAAGCCATCATTTCCATACTCGTAAAGAGCAATTTCTATTTTTGGATTTTTTCCTTCGTATTTCAAGGTTGTCAAAGTATTTACAATGTTCCAAAGTCTTGATTTTGCCTGATCGATCAGTCCGTCCATGCTGTTGGAGGTATCTAATAACAGAGCTACCTGAATTTTTGTATTATCGTCATCAGGAGTAATGGCCATTGCAAGTTCAGGTCCTAAATTGTTTTCCGGAGCAGGATTTTGTTTCGGTTCTTTTTTAAAGAAATCGCAGCTGCCAAAGCAAAAAGTTGTGCCCAATAGTAAGGAAGCAAAAATGATTTTCGTTTTCATGATTTGTGTTTTTTTAGATTATTGTAGTTTTTTAATATCGTTTTCAATCGTTAGTATCATCAGGCAGGTTGCTGTGCAAAACACCGGACTTGTAATGCAATGGTGTCCGTTCCAGCTTCCATCGTTGTTTTGGATGCTGATGATTCTGCCACTTACGTCATCATACCATTTTTTCCATTCGTCATCTTCATTGACAATCATCGATTCCCCTGTTTGCAGAAAACTTAAAAATTCTTCGCCACCGTTATTTCCAAAACCACTGATTACTTCTTTATTCATGGCTTTTACTTTTGCAGAATTATATACTTTGTCGGCAACATCATAAACTTCAGCCTGTTCTTCAGAGACGCCTGCTTTTTTTAGGTTTTCTTTATTCAGTGGAGCATTTTTGTCTAGTTTGCCCTCGCGTTTTGCCTGATTGATAATAGCTTTTGCCTCCTGAGATTCTTTTGCACTGCCACGCACAGAACTGCTCACGGCATATAATACGATTCCGGCGCCGTCTTCCGTTTTTACACTTTCGCTTTCTGCGTTGTAGTTGTTTTTTTGATATTCTCGTGATTTTTGTAGCTTTTCAGTATTGACCTTGACATCTTTGTTTTTTGCAGCGATTTCTAAACTTGAGTTAGCAAAAGAAGATTGTAGTACTCCGGCCCATCCGGCCCCTTTTACTTTTCCGGTTTCATCATACGATTTCTCAATTTTGTTGACACAGATCTGTATCGCTTCCTGCACTTTCCTTTTTAAGGATGCATCTTTCAGCATTGGATAGACCTGATTCAGGAATTGTAGCGTTAGCACTGCATCGATGTTTTCGCCTAATTTGCGTTGGATTTGTGTACCACGGACTTCGGTAATGAAATTCGGATTGTTTTTTGTCTTTTCGATTTCCAGTAAAAGGTAGTTTAGGCTTTTTTTCAAGACGTCGCTGTATTTTCCCGATTCCAAATTATAGCCACAACGGTATAAGGCCATAGCTGTCATTGCAGTAGTAGCCGGGTCGGAACTAACGGCATGCGGGTCCATGACGTTTTGATGCGCATGTGAACCGGCTCCCCATCCTCCATCTTTGTTTTGAGCTTTGATGAGCCAGAGTTCCCCCTGAACAATTTTGTCGTCAATCTTAGCGTCTCTTTTGGCTGCTGCAAATCCTTCAGAAGGTTGTTCACCCATGACCGTCATAAATACGCATGGCTTTTCTTCTTCTTCAATTTTTTCTTTAGGTAAAGATGCTAAGTCTTTTCCTTCTGAAACCTCGTTGTCCTGCAGTATAGAACGATTGTTTATGATTCCTACAGATATGTAACATGCTGCAAGGAATACTGCTGCGGAAATAATTCTTGTTTTCATGATTATTAGGTTTTAATTGATTTCTAGGGTAAAATTATCTTTAGTGAGGATTGGAATTTTCTACAAATGGTGAAACGCCTTTTTCAATTGGTGAAAGGAATAGGATAAGAGACCAGAATTATTTTACTTTACATTGCAGAAAACATACAGTGACTGTAAGTGATTCTGTAATAGGATATTTATATGATGAAAACAAGGTGGACATTCTTCTTTTTTCTTTTGCTATTCGGTATGAAATCCGTTATGGCACAGGATACTATTAAGAAAAAAAGTAAGCAGAGCCCAAAAGAGTATAATTTAAATCAGGCTGCATCTGATCTGAAAAAATCATTGTTGGAAGATGAAAGTGATTTGCAGACTGCCCAAAAATATGAAGCACTGGCGAAACAACTTACGGCAAAAGGACAATATGCGAAAGCAGAAGAATATTTGAAGAAGGCCCGTGATATCTATGCAAAGCGTAACAAGAAAAAAGAAGCCGCTATTACGAATCGTGGGATTGCCAAAGCACAGGAATCACAGAATAAAACGCAAGATGCCATCGTGAGTTATGAAATGGCAAGCCAGACTGCAACGGATAAGGTAGCGGAAAAAATCAATTATAATGATGCCGAGCGATTGAAAAACAGCGCCCCGGAACAAAAGAAGGATTATATTTCTTCTAATATTCTACTTCTGGAAAAGGAAGGAGAAAAAGAAGAAGCGGCAGATGCCTATCAGCAAATGGCTAAGGCTAATATTGATAAAAATGATACAAAAGCGGCCGTTGAAAATTATAAAAAAGCATTAGAAAATGTAAAACACAAACCGGAGGAAGCTATTAAGATTAAAAATGAAATAGCGAAAGTCTATGCTTCAGAAAATGAATTCGACAAGGCCATTGAGATTAACAAAAAGCTGATTAACGAGGCAAAAGAGAAAAACGATTCTGAAACCCAGATTGTACAAATGCAGGAATTGGCAACAATTTATTTTAAGCAGCAGGAAGCTGAAAAAGGAATCTCTGTTTTGAAGAATGCCTATGAACTGGCAATTCAAAATGGAAAGACCATCTTGGCAAAAAACAGCCTGGATCAGCTTATCAAAGAATATAATGCAAAGGGCAATGGCGAAAAAAGTATAGAGCTGTATGAAAATTTCTTTGAGAATTTTGAAAGTCTAATCAAATCTGACAATTCTCTGGTTGATTCAAAAGCCTTTCAAGTAACGGAAGATAGGATCAAACATTTGGAAAAAGAACGTGCCTTAAAAGACGAGCTGATTAGTAAAAAAAATACATTCAATTATTTCCTTTTAGGTTCTGTAGTGTTGATGGTGCTGCTTTTTGTGTTTATCGTCAAGGCATTGTATTCCATCAAAACCAAGAATAAAAAAATTGCATTGCAGTCGTTGAGAAGAGAAATGAATCCGCATTTTATCTTTAATAGCCTGAATTCTGTCAACCAGTTTATTTCGGAAAATAAAGAGCTGGAAGCCAATAAATACCTGACTTCTTATTCGAATCTGATGCGAAACATGATGGAAAATTCCAATAAAGATTTCGTTTCGCTGAATAACGAAGTAGAACAACTCAAAAAATATCTGGACCTGGAACATCTGCGTTTCAATGAAAAATTCGATTATGAAATTACTATAGATGAAGCTTTGGATGGCGATGCTGTTTTTGTTCCGAATATGCTTTTGCAGCCGCATCTTGAAAATGCAATCTGGCACGGACTCCGTTATAAAGAAGGCAAAGGATTTTTGAAATTGGATTTCAAACTCAAAAACAACCAGATAAAAGTAACCATTGACGACAATGGAATAGGACTTACCAAAAGCCAGGAATTAAAAACCACTAACCAAAAGGTACATGAATCACGGGGAATGACCAACACGCGTGAAAGGATAAGCCTTTTGAACGAGCTTTATAAAAAGAATATTTCTCTTGAGATTTCAGAAAAAGAAAGTCCTGAAACCGGAACAAAAGTCGAGATTAACTTTCCATTAATTGACCGAATCTAATGATGATGTTGCAAAAAATACGAAGTGTTATAGTTGAGGATGAAACGGCTGCCCGCGAAGTCCTGAAGAATTATGTGCAGAAATACTGTCCACAGATTGAAATTGTAGGGGAAGCACAGAATTTTAAGGAAGCTGTTCCACTGCTTCATGAATTGCAGCCGCAATTGGTTTTTCTGGATGTAGAAATGCCTTTCGGTAATGCCTTTGATGTTTTAGAGGCGTGTAAGGATTTGCGGTTTGAGACAATTTTTGTAACAGCTTTTTCAGAATATTCGCTAAAAGCATTGAATCAGAGTGCGTCTTATTATCTGTTGAAACCAATCAGTATTGAAGAACTCATTACGGCTGTAAATAAAGTGCAACAGCATATACAGAACCACGAAATTTTTAATAGAAATAAAATCATTGTTGAAAATTTCAGGGAAACAAAATTGGAAAAACAACAAGTAATCTTACCTACTTTAGAAGGCTTTGAAGTCGTAAAAATGGAAGAAATCGTCAGGCTACGGGGGAATGGTAATTTTACAGATCTTTATCTGGCTGACGGGCAAAAAAAGATGGTCTGCCGATTTTTAAAACATTTTACAGAAATCCTTCCCTTTCCGTTTGTTCGTGTCCATAAGTCGCACATCATCAATGTCAATTCCGTGAAATCCTACCATAAAGGAGCAGGCGGTTATGTAACGTTGACAGACGGTTCTGAAATAGAAATTTCTCCGAGTTATAAAGAAGAGTTTTTGAAAGTATTTAAATGATTTCTTAGTAACCCTGCCAGAGTTTTGAACTCTGGCAGGGTTATTTGTTTTCTAAAAATCAAACTCCTCATCAATTCCAATAGTATCTACCGCAGTAGAATCCGGAGCTTTTATTCTCAAGAAAGAACGGGCAGGGCCGGTAATTTCTACAGGAAAATGCTTTTGTAGTGTGTCATCCTGAGTAAGCAGTCCACGACGAATCATGAGATTGGTCATGTATTCATTTCGTTTTTCGGCAAAAGATTTTAATTTTCCTTGATTGTCAAACTGCCACATAAAACCACGTGGTCTTGGAACAATACTTGCCAAAAACAACGATTCGTTCAGGTTCAGCTGTGATGGATGTTTTCCAAAATAAAAATGAGCCGCTTCTCCAATTCCATACACATTAGGTCCCCATTCTATAATGTTGAAGTAAACTTCCAGCATTCTTTCCTTGCTGGCAATACGGTTGTTTTCCAAGATATAAACCAGAAGAATTTCTTCAAGCTTACGCGAAAGTGTTTTTTCCCTTGTCAGGAAAACGTTCTTGATCAACTGCATGCTAATCGTACTGGCGCCGCGAGAAAAACGTTTTGTCTTGATGTTTTTGATGATTGACTGCTTGAAAGCCTCGTTGATGAAACCGCGATGCGAGAAAAAAGACGGGTCTTCAGAGGTCAGTACCGATTTTCTAATATAAGGCGAAATCTGATCCAACGGTGTATAGTTTGGATTGGACATTCCAACTTCTATTTGTCGCTGTCGGACACCGTTTATGATGGCCCTATACGCAAAATCGCTGTTGAGTTTGCTGAGGTTGGCTTCTCCGTATTTCGTAATTTTTAGATTTTCTTTATTCAGTTTGCTGTCAAAAACCAGTTCGCTCGGCTTGTTTTTATTATACAGGAAATCGAGGTCATAGCTAAAATTTCCTTCAGCCTCCATACCTTCAAAATTAGTAAAGAGTCCTTCAGGAAGTGACACAATAAAGTCCTGAGCTTTCATTTTCGGAATCTTGACTTTTAGCGCATAAATCTGATTTTTATCTTCTTTGGTTTTTTGATAAAAAACGTAAGGAGAGAATTTCATTTTGTTCAGCGTAACTGATGAGGTACTGTCGACAGCTATAAAGTCTTCGCCAAAAAGCAGGTTATAGTCGAATTTTGCTTTTTTTATGACTACGTCTTTAGTTGCAATTTTTGGATGGTTTACGGTAAAGTTAACAATGGAAGTAAAGCCGTCAATATGGAGCTCTCCACCATCCATTTCAATATTAGAGACATTCAGGCGGATGGAATCAAATCCCGCTTTCATGTTAAAGCGTTCATCGATATAAGGAATTCGGATTTTTCCGGTATCGAGATTAAAAAAGCGCAGGTCTGTTTTTTTGTGCCTTGGATCGGCAAATCCTTTGATTTTCCAGTGCTGCTTAAAGTTATCAGCCGTAACGCCAATTGAAGTTTCGAGTTCTTTGTCTTCTAATCGGAGTTTTTTCAGATCCAGATTTACTTTCCTTCCCATATCGTCCATTCGAAGTGAAATGTTTTCCAGATTCATATCGGTCGGAATCAAATTTAAAGCCTGATTCAGCAAGCGATAGGCTCTTTTGGCATAATTTGTCTCAATATTTGTTGTGTCTTCGTTGGATTTTCTTTTCAAAAATGCGTCAAAGTTGCGGCCATTTTCATCTTTCACCAACTGTACGAAGCCATTTTTTACATGGAGTGTCCCTAATTGCACATCGCCGGTAAGCAATTTCCAAAAATTGATATTGGTTTTGATGCTTTCCACATTAAGAAGTGTGTCAGCATGTTTTGGAACCAACAGTACATTTTCTAAGGCAACTCCTGAAAAGCCCTGGAAAGAAGCTTTTTTTATAGAAAAATTACTGTCGTATTCATGTTCCATCTTATCAGAAACCTTAGCAATTGCCTTTTGCAATATGGAATTTCTGAAAATAAAGAATGTGCCTATGAAAAGCACAAAAAGCACGCCGACTATTTTTGCGGCAAGTATTGCTTTTTGTTTTCTGGATCTCATTTAAGATATCTTGGTTTATTTAAAAAACAAATATAACGGATTAATAGAAAACCGAAAGTCAGATAAAGACGAATTAACAGTTAAACCCAATCCAATTGTGAGATTTGGAGCGAATGTATTATTCTTTGAGCATCTTAAAAGAGAAAAATGCCAGCACGGCTATAATAATTCCCATTAATACCCATAGCCATATTTTGTTTTCAAATAGAGGCGATTTTGTTTCTGTTTTAAATTCCGGATTTGTTTCTTCCTTTGAAATGGAAATTACAGAAGCGTTTTTTGGAATGTTTTCTTCAAAATTTTCAATATCATAAGATGGTTTTCCTGCCTTTTTATTTCCGTAAAACAGGCTGTAATCTGCTTTTTCCGTAAAACGGGCTATCAGGTAATAAGTGGCATTTTTGACTTCGATTCCTTTGATATCTAAAGGCTGGTTGTTATTGTTTTCAATAGTGATTCTTAATTTTTTTGCAAGGTTGTTTTCAACAGAAAAGCCTTTTTTCTCTAATGAACTTAAGGTTTCTTGCGTAAGAATGTCATAATTGTAATGCCAACGGTCCTCAATTTTTACACTGTCGCGTAAGATTTCAACCGTCACCGGTCGGTAATAATCAAAAGCAGACCCGATATCGATCCTAATGAAAGAGACGGGAACTTTATGAGCCAACTCTACTTCAATTACAGACACTTTTTTCTTTTCGTCTATAAATTTTTTCAGGGATTTAGTAGTGGCAATTTTAAAACTGCCTTCATCTTTTTTCTGTTCCCATATTTTTGCTTCTATTAGTTTTGGCTGTTCTGAAGCCTTGATTTTTATCCGATAGAATTTATATTTTGAATCTGAAAAATCAACCTGTGTAAATTTATAATCGGTTTGGTTGTTCTTTATGGAAAGGATACGGTAGTCTTTTTGAATCAAAAACCACTCGGTTTGATTGTTGCTGGCTTCCAAATCCAATTTCCAATCAAAATTTTCCTGTTCAAAAAAGAGCTTAATCTGATTGATTTCTTTATTCTCTGACAATTCAAACGTATAGAAATACTCAGCATTTTTGTTGGAGGCATTAATCATTTTAAAAGGAACAGCGACTTCCGAAATCCGGTTTGCCGATGTTTTTAAAATATAAGGCGTCTCAATCTTATTATTCCCGAAGATTCTCAGGTCAGAAAAATCAGCATTGAATTTATCAAGAGATTCTTCCGGCAATATAATTTTATGCCAGGTTTCCGAAACATTTCCCAGCTTTCTTTTGTATTGAAAATCTTCTGTTTGCGAAAAAGATTTCAGGGATAAAAAGAGCATCAGGACTAATCCTATTTTATTTTTTGTCATCATCAAGAATCAGATGTTTGTATTTGTTATATAAGAATGAGATTACCAAAAGCAGTATGCCAAGTGATACAAAAACAATTGTTTTTCGGATGGTATTTAAATGTACGATATCGTAGAAGAACAATTTCAATAATGTAATTCCAAAAAGAACTATGGCCAAAATTCGAAGGTGCTTTTTGCCTTTCCAAATTCCGTAGCCAATAAGAAGTAGTGAATAACATCCCCACAAGATGCTTAAGCCCAGTTTGTTGTTTTCATAAATATTGAAAGCATTTAGCCAAATCAGCATTTCAGCACTTAGAATCCAGATGACCAAAATCGAAATGAAGATGTCAAATAACATTCTGTTTTTTTCTTGTCGGCTAATGAAATAGATATAAATCCGATAGACAAAAATTGCCAAAACCAATAACGAGATATAATGTGCTATTACGCCAAAAAATCTAGTCGACGCATAGTTAGTGGGATTCATATAACTATGTATCAGACTGGCCTGTGCGAATAGTCCCGTACTAATAAATAGAAACAATGTAAGGCCTGAAATCACTAATGTTGTGATTTCTAGAGCAGTATTTTTGATTTTCTTTTCAATAACAAAGAAGAGGGCTGAAAGATATAAAAGCGTGAAATTTAGAACCCAGACGGTCTTATAATCCATGAATTTCTCATTGTAAAGAGTATATCTTTCGGCATAGCCGTTTCCTGTTGTGTCTACTTTTGAGGCCAAATATTCTATATTCCAGTAATTGCTGATTTCCATTTGGATTCCCTTATACAGGACAAATAAGAAAACGCCAGGTACAAAATAATTCATTAGCAATACGTCAAACTTTGTCTTGGTATTTTCTTCTTCCCTGAATTTTCTTTGGAAGTAAAAGATAAATCCAAAGGCAACGACAAATAATAGGGAGTTCAAGAAGTCCGGATTGAAAACCGGTGTCGGATTGCTGTAGTTCCACCAATCTTCGATCAGACTAAAGAAAGCCAAAATCATTACTACATAAGAGAGTTTTTCGTAAAGCGGTACTTTTTTGCTTCGTCCGAGCCAGAAGAGCAAAGTAGCCTGGAATGCCCAAGCCAAAGTAACCCACTGTCCGTTTAATTGAATTGGAACTGCTATGGTAATGAATGTGAGGACAAGACCCAATATTAAATAAAAGAGACTTTTGTCGCCCAGTTTTTTCTTATAGATAAGCGTACTTACTCCAAAATGAATGATTGCATTCAATAATGTGAAAAGTCCTAAATAATTTGTGGCAACAGTATGGTCGTTTAAAATGCCAATCCCGATTCCGTAGAAGATAAAAGAGTTTGAAAGAACAGAAAAGATGTCTTTGGCTTCGTAGTTTTCTTTCTTGATCAGCTTGTACGATAAAAATGCGGTATAGAAAATGGCGAAGAAAATGAATAAGAAAGTCAATCCTATATTGAAATGTAAACTGACATTGAAGCTGGAAAAATACCAACTTGCAAAAATCAGCCAGGTTGCAAAAAACGAAGTCAGGTTGAGCAATCGCCAATATTTTTTGAAAGCTATAATCAGGATTCCGATATTGATTAGTGTCATATACGAAAACAGAACCAGCACCTTTCCTGAACCGTCACTTAATAAAAATGGTACGGAATAAGCACCTACTAATCCAATGATGGCAATAACCTGCTGGTCGTATTTCAATGCGGCAAAGACTGTGAAAACGGTAAAAATTACCATGATTATAAAAGCCAGCGATTGGGGCATTAAGCCATATAAGCTGTAGGCAAGAAACGTAATA
Organism: uncultured Flavobacterium sp.; assembly: GCA_964518395.1. Classification (GTDB taxonomy): domain Bacteria; phylum Bacteroidota; class Bacteroidia; order Flavobacteriales; family Flavobacteriaceae; genus Flavobacterium. The sequence goes on along the minus strand of CAZFGA010000010.1, from coordinate 18,633 downwards.
AAATACATAATTGCCATGGAACCGCTAAGCAAAACAGCGCTAAAACTTTCAAACTTCTTTTTTAATTTGAGAGCAAAGCCTAATAATCCGAGTCCCATTAGATACCCTAAAATGATTCGGGTTAGCGGACTTATTAATTCGTTATCAATAGCATATTTGGCTCCAATTCCAACCCCGATTATAAGGACAAGAACTCCGATTTTGTTAATCAGATTTTCACCAATAAATTTTTCCCAGTTGGATGGTTTCTTAATTTTTGGTTCTGGCCTTGCGGCAATAGGTTTTGGAGCAACCCGGGTTTGCTGAAATACTCTTGGCTTTTCAGGAATTGGCTGTTCCTGCGTAAATGAAACACTTTCGACTTTAGAAACAGGAGAAGTTTCCCGCTGTAATGATTCTATTTCTTTTCTCAGGTCTGAGATTTCTTTTTGAAAGCTGTCTTGCCTTTGGATTAAGAAATCTAATTTCTGATGAAGCAGGTTGATTCTATCTTGATTGTCAGCCATAAGTTTCAGATTATATATTTTAAAGATATATAAAAAAGGATAACAGTTTGTTATTATCCAAACAATTCGCTTACAACATCTTCAATTTTTGAAACCAGACGCACTTTTATAAAAGTATTTTTAAGGGTAATCTTGTTGTATTTTGAAACAAAAATGGTTGAAAATCCTAGTTTTTCAGCCTCTTGAATTCTCTGGTCTACACGATTAACAGGACGTATTTCGCCAGAAAGACCAACTTCACCCGCAAAACAAAAATCTTTTCCAACTGGAATGTCTTCGTTAGACGAAAGTATGGAAGCGACAACAGCTAAGTCAATAGCAGGGTCGTCTACAGAAATACCACCTGTGACATTCAAAAAAACATCTTTAGCACCAAGACGGAAACCTGCCCTTTTTTCCAATACGGCCAAAATCATATTGAGTCGCTTGGCATTATATCCTGTGGTACTGCGCTGGGGAGTCCCATAAACGGCAGTACTTACCAGCGCCTGTATTTCAATCATTAAAGGACGCATTCCTTCCAGAGTAGTTGCTATTGCGGTTCCGGAAAGCTCTTCTTCTTTATGGGAAATCAAAATTTCGGAAGGATTTGAAACTTCTCTCAATCCTGATCCCTGCATTTCATAAATTCCTAATTCTGCGGTTGATCCAAAGCGGTTTTTTAGTGAGCGTAATATTCTGTAAATGTGATTCCTGTCGCCTTCAAACTGTAATACCGTATCCACCATATGCTCCAGTATTTTTGGTCCGGCAATATTTCCATCTTTGGTAATATGTCCAATCAGAATTACAGGGACATTTGTTTCTTTGGCAAATTTTATCAGTTCTGCCGTAGTTTCCCTGATTTGAGAGATACTTCCGGCTGAAGATTCAATATAATCTGTATGAAGCGTTTGTATGGAATCTATGATTACGATTTCCGGATCGATGGCTTCAATTTGCTTGAAGATATTCTGTGTTTTTGTTTCGGTCAGAATATAACAGTTGTCATTTAAGGGATTGATTCTTTCTGCCCTCATTTTTATCTGTTTCTGGCTTTCTTCTCCGGAAACATATAAAGTACGGTACGGTAGTTTTAAAGAAATTTGCAACAAAAGCGTACTTTTTCCAATTCCGGGTTCGCCGCCCAAAAGAATCAGTGATCCGGGAACGATGCCACCGCCCAACACACGGTTTAGTTCGCCGTCTCTGGTATCAAGTCGGATTTCTTCCGCACTGTCAATTTCATGGATTCGTAAAGGTTTTGAAACTCTTTTTGAATCTGGTGAAACGGCACTTCTCCAATCCTTTTTGTCTTCTTTCTGGATTATTTCTTCGGCAATAGTATTCCATTCCTTGCAGGAATTACATTGGCCCTGCCATTTTGAATATTGGGCACCGCAGTTTTGGCAGAAAAAAGTCGTTTTTGTTTTTGACATAAAATTATTTGCTCTTCATTTCATCCGCTTTTTCAAGCATCATATCTTTGGTGAGGTCGCCAATTTCGTTTTTGGTGTAGGCATTTTGGTAGGATTTGAAAGCCTTTTTGTATTCACCTGTGTGTTCATACATCATGCCCAATTCATAATCTGCCAGCATCGCTTTTGGATAGCTTTTTTTAGCCATTCCTGATAATTTTTCAAACTCAGCGTATGCCTTGTTTTTTAAGATGGCTGCTTCGATTGCCTTGAAATCATTAACACGGATGGGCATTTTTATTCCTAACGATTTTTCAATTATTTCATATTTGTTTGCCAGATAATCTGCGTATCCACTTGGAAGTGTTGCAATTTTTTCTTGAAACTCTATTGTGGAAATAGGCTGGTATGCAGAGAAAATCTGGTACAGTGCATTTGGAATTGCATGTGGCACTAAAGAGTAGTGGGTTGCATTTTTAAACTCGTCAAAACGATAATTTAGATTTGGATTGCTGACTTTTTTTATATTCTCATCCAAATCTTTGATTCTTTTCTGCATTTTTTTCAAATCGCCATCAGCAGTAGCCTGATAATAGAAAATAGGCTGTTTTAGAATAGCCAGTCTTTCGGCAATTCGGGTTTCCATTTCTGGAGCAAATTCTGGACTAAGGGAAATATAGGCGTTAAACAAAGGCTGGTCTTTATATAGGTAAAAATTTAAAAACCCAGCGGTTGTGTCATGTCCTGCAATTACTCTGAAAGGAGCAATTCGGTATTTTTTTTCTAATGCTGGAATCAGTTCAGAACCTATAAATTCATAGAAACGGGAACCGCCTTCTTCTGGGAGTCCACTTTCTTTGTCAAACTGACTGTCAACAAATCGTTCTCCTTTTCTATTCTGGCTGATACCAACCACAATAACCGGTGGCAGGTCGTCCCAATAATTTGCGTAGGATAAAGTTCCGGAAAATGCATCAAAAAGATATTCGCCATCCAAAAGAATTATAAGCGGAAATTTTCTATCCGGTTCTTTTTCATAGGCAGGAGGAAGGGAAATTGTAATCTGGCGAGTGCCGTTTAGTTTTTCTGACTTTACTTCTTCAATGCTTTTTTGGGCAAACAAGCTAAAAGAAAAAATACAAAAAGCAGCAGTAATGAAATTCTTCATTCGTTAGAGTTTTAGGGTTTCGTTAGCTGAGACGGAAGGGCCTCTAATAGGAAAGCAAGATAGTAATTTATTTTTTCCTATTTAGGATGGGCAAAAGCAAAAAGGATAGCCCTCCTAAAATAATTATCTGAACGGTTTGGGATGTCCAGATAATCCAGCCAAAAGCAGTTCCGGCTTCTTTTGGGATTCCGTATAAGGCTAAAATTCCGGCAATAACCACCGGGAAAACACCAAATCCTCCATTGGAAAAAGAAATTGCCAGACTGCCAATTACAAATGCAGTTACGATAACACCAAAACTAATGTTGCTGGTTTCTTCCAATACAAAAATAGCAGTGTAGAAAGTCAGGACATAGGCAAGCCATATGATAGCTGTGTAAAACAGAAAAGGCCATTTTTTTTCCATTCTCCAAACACTGAGAAGCCCTTCGGTCAATCCGGAAATTTTTCCTTTGATCATCAGGATCCATTTTGATTTCGAGTAGATAAAAAGAAGAATAGCAGAAAGGAAAATTACGAAAGCGACAATGCCGTACACTAATAATTTCTCTATCGGAATGGTGTTTAGGAGAAAGGTTTTTAAAACGTCAAACTGCAATAAGACAGCAGTTGCGATGAATAATAGAAGAATTATAAAATCAACAACTCTTTCGGCAATAATACTTCCGAAAGCCTTGTCGAAAGGGATGTCTTCGTATTTTTTTAATACCAAAGCCCTTGAAACTTCTCCAGATCGCGGAATTGTCATATTCATAAAATAAGCAATCCAAACGGCCATGAAATTATTTTTAAAAGGAGAATGATAACCCATGTGCTCCAGCATGAATCTCCATCGATAGGCTCTTGCCGCATGGCTTATAAATCCAAAAATCAAGGCTATAAATATATAAGTATAGTCAGCATTTCGGAAATAGCTTTTCATTTCTTCCAGCTGTTCAGGAGTAAATGAATTGTAGGTATATATAGTCAAAAAAACTCCCAATAAAATTGGGAGGAGTATGGATAAAGTCTTACTGATTTTTTTTTTCAAAAGATTTCTAAGTTAAGGAGTTGTCCTTTTCGTTAGGAAAAACAAGAGTAGGCTTAAAAGTCTTTGCTTCTTCAAAATCTAAAATTCCATAAGAAATAATGATGATGATGTCGCCTTTTTGTACCATTCTCGCAGCAGGGCCATTTAGTGTAATTTCGCCACTGTTTCGGTTTCCTTTAATAGCATAAGTTTCTAATCGCGCGCCATTATTAATGTTGACAATAGAGACTTTTTCTCCTTCAATAATATTTGAAGCTTCCATCAACGCTTCGTCGATGGTAATGCTTCCGATGTAGTTTAAATCTGCTCCAGTCACCATAACACGGTGAATCTTGGACTTAACAACTTGAATTTGCATGATGCAAAGGTAATTATTTTTTAATTCAATGAAATATTATCTATCAGTCGGATGTCGTTAATGAAAACAGCAATAAAAGCGCGGTATTTTTTAGTATTGTCTTTTTTATCTATAGGCAATAACTGATCCTCGTCGGCAATTTGGAAATATTCCAGCTTGAATTCGGGATTTTTTTCAAAAACGCTTTCTATCCAGTCAGCAATTTCTTTTGCACTTTCTGTGCCAAACTTTTCTTTGGCAGTTTTTAATGTTTTGTATATCAGGGAAGCATCTTCTTTTTGCTGTGGGGTAAGTCTTTCATTTCGGGAACTCATGGCAAGTCCGTTAAGTTCTCGGTATATCGGGCAACCTATAACGTTTACTGGCAGTTGATGCTTCTCAACCATTTTTTTTACGATCTGCAACTGTTGAAAATCTTTTTCCCCAAAATAGGCATTGGTAGGAGTTACGATTTCAAAAAGTCTCTTGACAATTGTGCCTACACCGTCAAAATGTCCGGGTCTGTGTTTTCCTTCCATCTGATTTTCGAGTCCATCAAAATCAAAAGCTTTTGCAATAGTTTTTCCCTCATAGATATCCTCTACGCTTGGAGCAAAAATGATAACATCTTTACTGATTGTCTCAATTTTTTGAGTGTCTTTCTCCAAAGTTCGGGGATATTTTTCAAGATCTTCAGGATTGTTAAACTGTGTCGGATTTACAAAAATACTGACTACCGTAACCTGATTTTCGTTAAGCGATTTTTCAATCAGAGACAAGTGTCCTTGGTGTAGCGCACCCATTGTAGGGACAAACCCAATAGTCGTGTTTTCTGGTGTAACCGACATTAAATGGTTTTTAAGGTCTTCCTGTCTGTTGAAAATGAGCATCAGCTTAAGATTAAATTGAATGCAAACTTACCATTTTTGTTAATAACTGCATAAATTTTTGTAATTTTGCATGTTTTTATATGCAATAAATAAAAGTTCAAAACAATATGGAGGATAAGAGGATATTGTATGTATCATCTGAGGTAGTGCCTTATTTGGCTGAAAATGAAGTGTCTATAATGTCGTATGACGTTCCGAAAATGATCAATGATCAGGGAGGGCAGATTAGGATCTTTATGCCACGTTATGGAAACATCAACGAAAGGAGACATCAGCTACACGAAGTTATACGGCTTTCGGGGATGAATTTGGTGGTAAATGATTTGGACATGCCGCTTATTATTAAGGTAGCCTCTATACCAAAAGAAAGAATTCAGGTTTATTTCATCGATAATGATGAATACTTTAAACGCAAGGCAACTTTTACAGATGAAGAAGGCGTTTTATATCCTGATAATGATGAAAGGGCCATCTTTTTTGCAAAAGGAGTTGTGGAAACAGTAAAAAAACTGAATTGGGTGCCCGATATCATCCATGTACACGGCTGGCTGGCTGGAATGCTTCCGATCTATATGAAGCATTATTATAAAGATGAAGCCTTGTTCTCTGAAACAAAAATAGTAACCTCTGTCTACAGTCAGGGTTTTGAAGGGAATCTTGATATGGAAATGATGAAAAAGGTAGCCTTTGATGGTATCCCAAATGAGTCTATAGAATATCTTGCAGAACCTAACTATGAAAACGTAATTAAAGCCTCCGTAATGCACTCAGATGCAGTCATAATAGCTTCAGATGACCTTTCTTCAAGTTTAACAAAATTTATAGAATCATCGGGAAAACCTTTTTTACCTTTCGCCACGAAAGATAAATTTGCAGAAGCTTATACTAATTTCTATAGAAATCAAGTTTTATAAAAAACATTCAAAAAAAATATGCTTAATAATTCGACTTTTAAGAAGCTTCTTTTTCTTATCGTGGGTACCGGGTTTCTGATTTCGTGTGATAGCGAATACAATTCTATAGGTGCTGACATTGTAGACGACAACGATCATTTTGGATTTATAAAAAACGATGGGGCGTCTATTGTGGCTTTTAACCAGAAAACAGGTGCTGTGCAATCAAATAACCTTCCTGTAAATCCATTAGGGGTGTTTAATAATGGTCTTTTTGGGAAAACTACGGCCAATTTTGTTACGCAGGTGGAATTAAAAAGTGAAAATCCAACTTTTAGGGAAGTGCCTACAGTAGATAAGATAAAATCTGTTGTTTTAAATATTCCTTATTATGCTACTTATCTGGAAACCGGAACTGACGGGAGTAATAAATATGAACTGGATTCAATATATGGAAACTTTGAGAATAAATTAAAGCTCAGGGTTTATGAGAATGGCTACTACTTGAGGGATTTGGATCCTAACGGTGGTTTTGTTAATGCTCAGAAATTCTATTCCGATCAAAATGCTGTATTTAATAGTGTTAAGGGGCAGCAGTTGAATGATTCTGATCTCAATGAACAGAACGACTTTTTTGCCTTCAGTCCATTGGAGCATGTAACTCAGCAAGAGGGTGGGAAAGTTTTAAGAGAAGTGCCTAGTATGAAACTTGATCTGAACAAGCAGTTTTTTTACAATAAACTTATTGGTGGAAGTAGTAACCTCGTTAATAATAACGTCTTTAAAAATTATTTTAAAGGGCTTTATTTCCAAGTGGAAGAGATTAATGGGAATACGATGGCAATGTTGGACTTTTCTAAGGGAACCATTACCATGACTTACGAAGATAAGAAAGTAAAAATTGTAAATGGTGAAGAAGTAGATGATGGTGTTCAAGAAAAGACAATCGTTCTTAATTTAAAAGGAAATACAGTAAGTTTGATAGATTATACTTCAACTGCTGCAAGTCAATCTTATGACAATGTAGTGGCAGATCCTATTGGAGGCGATCAAAAGCTTTATCTGAAAGGAGGCAATGGTTCTGTGGCAATGATTGATTTGTTTGGCGGAGGGAATTCTCAGGAATTGGAAGATTTACGTGCACAGGCAATTTCTGGAAATTGGCTTATTAATGAAGCTAATTTGGTGTTTTATGTTGATCGCCCGGTTATGATAAATAATTATGAACCAAATAGAATTTACGTATATAATGCAAAGGATAACCGTCCATTAACAGATTATCTTTTTGATGTTACAGTAAATGGGGCGAAACCGAAATATGCAAAAAGAATTTTTGATGGAATTGCAAAACTAACGGGTAAAGTAGGAGATAATGATAGAAGGACAATTCAATATAAAGTGAGAATTACGGAACATATCAAAAACGTCTTATTTAAGGATTCTACGAATGTACGACTTGGTGTTGCAGTTACAGAAGATATATCAAAATCGACTAGCATGTCACTAAGAACACCGCAAACAGCGTTTGCTAAAGTGCCACTTTCTTCTGTGATGAATCCGCTGGGGACTGTGCTTTATGGAACAGCTCCGGTGCCGGCAAACGAAAACAAGCGATTGAAGCTTGAAATTTATTATACTAAGCCTAACTAATACGATAGAATTATGTGTGGAATTGTTGGATATATAGGTCATAGGGAAGCCTATCCTATAATTATTAAAGGACTAAAAAGGTTAGAATATAGAGGTTACGATAGTGCGGGAGTCATGCTTTATGATGGCGAATCCATGAAAGTAGCTAAAACAAAAGGCAAGGTTTCTGATCTTGAAGAAAAAGCAAAAGAAATTTCAAGAAGCGGAAATATAGGAATAGGGCACACGCGTTGGGCTACCCATGGAGTTCCAAATGATGTGAACTCGCATCCGCATCTTTCAAATTCGGGAGATTTGGTTATCATCCACAATGGGATCATAGAAAATTATGAACCGTTAAAAAAAGAACTAATTAACAGAGGGTATACTTTTAAATCGGATACAGATACGGAAGTATTGGTAAACCTTATTGAAGACGTGCAGAAAAAAGATAATCTGAAATTAGGGAAAGCGGTTCAGATTGCCTTGAATCAGGTAGTAGGAGCCTACGCTATTGCTGTCTTTGATGTAAAGAAACCCGACGAAATTGTTGTTGCCCGTTTAGGAAGTCCTTTGGCAATAGGAATTGGTGAAGACGAATATTTCATTGCCTCTGATGCTTCTCCATTTATAGAGTATACATCCAATGCCATTTATTTGGAAGACGAAGAAATGGCCATTGTCAGAAAAAACAAATCAATCAAGGTACGAAAAATTAAAGATGACTCATTAGTAGATCCGTATGTTCAGGAATTGCAGATGAACCTTGAACAGATTGAAAAAGGAGGCTACGAGCATTTTATGCTGAAGGAAATCTATGAACAACCGAATGTGATCAAGGATACCTACAGGGGAAGGCTTTTGGCAAACAAAGGAATTGTTCAAATGGCTGGTGTTGAGGATAATATTGAAAAATTCCTTAATGCGGAACGAATCATTATCGTGGCTTGTGGCACTTCATGGCATGCCGGATTGGTTGCTGAATATATTTTTGAAGAATTTGCAAGGATCCCGGTTGAAGTGGAATATGCGTCTGAATTCAGATATAGAAACCCAATTATCAATCCGAAAGATGTAGTTATTGCAATTTCTCAATCTGGTGAAACGGCAGATACACTTGCGGCAATCAAATTGGCAAAAGAAAAAGGAGCTTTTGTTTTTGGAGTTTGTAATGTAGTAGGTTCATCTATTTCTCGCGAAACAAATGCTGGTGCCTATACCCATGCCGGTCCTGAAATTGGAGTGGCTTCTACGAAAGCATTTACAACCCAAATTACGATCCTGACATTGATATCGCTTCGTCTTGCTAAAGCTAAAGGAACGATGTCTAATTCAGATTTCCATAGATATCTTCAAGAATTGGAAGCTATTCCTGAAAAAGTAGCAGAAGCATTGACTACAAACGATATTGCAAAAACGATAGCTTCTATTTATAAAGATGCTCCGAATTGTCTATACCTGGGAAGAGGTTATAATTTTCCTGTAGCATTAGAAGGAGCTTTGAAACTAAAAGAAATATCTTATATCCACGCAGAAGGATATCCTGCTGCGGAAATGAAGCACGGTCCAATTGCATTGATTGATGAAAAAATGCCGGTTGTTGTCATAGCTCCAAAACAAGGACATTATGATAAAGTAGTTAGTAATATTCAGGAAATCAAATCGCGAAGCGGAAAAATTATTGCGATAGTTACAAAAGGAGATACTCAGGTAAGGGAATTGGCAGATCATGTTATCGAAATTCCGGATACTGCAGAGGCATTAACTCCATTGTTGACAACAATTCCTTTACAGTTATTGTCTTACCATATTGCGGTAATGAGAGGCTGTAATGTGGACCAGCCCCGAAACTTAGCGAAATCGGTAACTGTAGAATAGTCAAATTTTTATATAAAATATTATCAAAAGCGAGAAAATTTCTCGCTTTTTTTATTGATACCATGCATGCATATTAAATTTATTTGTAATTTGGCTATATAAACTAACAAATTCAAACCATGAGAGTGTATCTTATTATTTTGTCATTGCTTTTCTGTGGAGCAGCCTTTGCCCAGAATTCGATTTCAGGAGTCGTTACTGATGAGACCAGTCAGCCGCTTCCCGGAGTAAGCGTTAAGGTAGTTGGAGAATCGATATCCACAGTGACGGATATTGAAGGTAAGTTTCTTCTCAAACCAACAAAACAACCCCCGTACATGGTCGAGATTTCGAGCGTTGGTTATGCTACGCAGGCAATCGAAGTCAAAACTTCAGGACAAAAATTAGAAGTCCAACTTATGAATCAGGATATTAATCTTGATGAAATAGTAGTGTCGGCTTCTAGAACACCCGAAAGGATTTTAGAATCCCCGGTAACCATTGAAAGAATGGGAATCAAGGATGTCAAAAACACCTCTTCGGCAACTTTCTACGATGGTTTGGAAAACCTGAAAGAGGTTCATTTCAACACCAGCAGCTTGTCGTTCAAGTCGATCAACACCAGAGGATTTGCTACAGTTGCCAATACCCGTTTCATGCAATTGGTTGATGGAATGGATAATTCTTCGCCGGCTTTAAACTTTGTATTAGGAAACCTGATTGGTCTTTCTGAACTTGATGTGCAAAGCGTTGAATTGCTTCCAGGAGCATCTTCAGCATTATATGGGGCGAATGCATTTAACGGAATCTTGTTCATGAACAGTAAAAGCCCTTTTGATTACGAGGGGATAAGTGTTTATGCAAGATATGGTAAAACGAATCAAAAGTTAGCCGGAACAAATGATTACTATGACTTTGGTATTCGCGCGGCTCACAAATTCTCTGATTATTTTGCAGCCAAGGCAAATTTCACTTACCTGAAAGCTACAGAGTGGATTGCAGGTGATGAAAGGAGTATGACAAATGGAGGTCTTGGTCACGGTGTCAACCAAAACTATGACGGTTTGAATATTTATGGTGATGAGGTAACTACATTTATTCCAAATGTAGGACAAGTGAGCAGAACAGGTTATTATGAAGAAGATATCAATGACAACTCAATCGAGAGCGTAAAAGCGGATTTTTCATTGCACTTTAAACCAATGAAAGATGATTTCGAGATAATCCTCCAGCATAAAGTAGGTATTGGAAGTACCATTTATCAAGGGGCTAACAGATATAGGCTGGAAGATTTTATCATGCAGCAAAGTAAGCTGGAAGTTAAAAACAGAAACTTTTTTGTTAGAGCTTATATGACTACCGAAGATGCCGGTAATTCTTACGATATGCGTTTTGCGGCGTGGAACGTTAACAGAGCATGGAAGACGGATCAGGAGTGGTTTACTAATTATGCAACGGCTTACCAATTGTCAAGTGCAGTTATGGGTGCAAATACAACACAAGCTGCGGGAATTGCAAGACAATATGCTGATTATAACCAATTGCCTTCTGCTTTAGTCGGGCTGCCACAATTTGCAACACAACCAACAGGCGGACCAAGATACATGCCAGGGTCGGCAGAATTTAATAATGCATTGGCAACGGTAATACAAAATCCGGATCTTACTAAAGGAGCGAAATTTATCGACCAGTCGCAATTGTACCATGTAGATGGGAACTACAACTTCAAAGAAATCATACAGTTTGCAGAAATTCAATTAGGAGGTTCGTTCAGAAGCTATAAATTAGATTCCCAAGGAACAATCTTTACAGATTTTGATGGGCCAATCAGATATGATGAATATGGTATCTATACTCAGGTTCAGAAGAAATTTATGGACGATCGTTTGAAATTTACAGGTTCGATTCGTTATGACAAGTCTCAAAATTTCGAGGGGCAGTATTCTCCAAGAATCTCCTTCGTATATTCTGCAGGAGAGAGAAAAAATCACAATTTCAGAGTATCATTCCAGACAGGTTTCAGAAACCCTACAACCCAGGACCAGTATATCGGATTGGATTTAGGACCATTTGCATTGGTAGGTTCTGCTGAAGATAACCTAGACCGTTATGTAGAAACTATGAACGTAAGTGCTGCTGGCCAGGCTTTGGGAGCTCCTGCTACCGTTACTCTTTCAGGTAGAGATGCTTATAACTCAAATGTATACTCAGTGCCTTCTGTTCAGGCATTTGCATTGTCGCAAAACCCTGCAGATTTGGAGATTGTAAATGTGAAACTTGTAAAGCCAGAGCAGGTAAAAGCATTTGAAGTAGGATATAAGTCAGTTACAAATGATGGTATTGCTGTCGATTTGAATGCTTACTATAATATTTATAATGATTTCATGAGTACCTCTCGTGTTATCCGTCCTTATTATGGAGCAGTTGGTGCCGATTTGTCTGATCAAAATGTTCTTCTTGGTTTGCAAGCATTGTCTAATGGAGACCGTAGAGTATATCAGGTATACACTAACACTACAGAAAATGTAACTTCATTTGGTTTTGGTGTAGGATTATCTAAAAAAATCTACAAAGATTTTGAATTTGGAATCAATTACAACCATGCTCAATTTGATTTTGACCAGGCAAAAGATCCTTCTTTTATAGCAGGTTTCAACACGCCTAGACATAGGGTGAAGGCTTCTCTTGGAAACCAGAACCTATTCAAGAATTTTGGATTCAATCTTAATGCTAGATGGAGTGATGAATACTTATGGCAGTCTTCTTTTGCTGACGGTATGATTCCGTCAGTAACAGTTTTTGATGCTCAGATAAATTATGCCGTTCCATCTATGAAATCGGTATTTAAAGTAAGTGCATCGAACCTTTTCGGAAATGACTACCTTCAGGTAATTGGAGCTGGACGAATAGGACAGCAGTATTTAGTTTCTTGGATTATCAATCCTTAAAAAATCAAGGCTAACGTTATAAAAATATAATTATGATAAAAAATTTCAAATGGCTGCTCTTAGCTTCGTTAAGCTTAAGCATTGCCTGCTCAGATGACGACTCGGATTCTACAGGAGGGGAAGTTCCTGTTTCGCCGGGATCAGCCGATTTTTCAAAATATATCGCTTTAGGAGATTCGTTTGCGGCTGGATATAGTGATAACGCACTGTTTAAAAAAGGTCAGGAAAATGCATATACTACTATATTGGCACAGCAATTTCAATTAGTGGGCGGAGGTGCATTTGCGGTTCCTTATATGAATGATAATATTGGCGGATTGCTATTTGGAGGAACTCCAAATCCTTCTTTTGGGCCAAGGATTTACCTTAGAGGATTTTTAAATGCTTCTACGCCAAATATTCAGCCGGTAACGGGGCCTCCAACAACAGAGGTTTTTTCTCATTTGACAGGGACGTATAATAATATGGGGATTCCTGGGGCAAAAAGTTTTCATCTGCTAACTCCTGGTTATGGAAATCCTGGTGGCTTGGCGACGAGCCCGCCTACTTCAAATCCGTATTTTGTGAGATTTGCATCTACGCCGGCAACATCGGTTATTGCTGATGCGGTTGCGCAAAGTCCAACTTTCTTCTCTTTATGGATTGGAGGAAATGACGTATTAAGCTACGCAAGTTCAGGAGGAGTTGGAGTTAACCAAACCGGAAATCCAAATCCTGCAACTTACGGCACAAATGATATTACGGATCCTGCGGTTTTTGAAAGTGTTTACAATAATTTGGTAAATGCATTGACTGCAAATGGTGCAAAAGGAGTGGTGGCAAACCTTCCTTATATCAATACGCTTCCCTATTTCACAACAGTTCCTTATAATCCGGTTCCGGCTTTGCCACCGGCTAGTGCCGCGCAGCTAAACCAGATTTTTGGAGCTATCAATCAGATTGCGGCAGCAGGCAGTATGCCTGCCAGATTTAGCGTTCTGACTGCTGATGATGGTAATCCGGCAACTGTTGAGGCAACTAACCCATTGCTTATTATTGATGAGACTTTACCAAATCTGGCTACACCAATAGCAAGTGCACTTACTCCGGTATTGGGAGCGCCGACAGCAACTTTCGTTGGGAATCTGTATGGAAGAGCACGTCATGCGAAAAAAGTAACGACGCCAACCCCTTTTGTTGATTATATACTTTTGCCAACAAGAGCTCTTATAGGAACAACTCAGGCTGGTGTGCCGGCTCCTTTCAATACGGTAGGGGTAACGTATCCGCTTCAGGATGGGGCTGTATTGACAAATGCTGAAGTAGCAGACGTTAAGGCGGCTACTGATGCATATAACACAACAATCCAAAACGTAGCTAGTGCTAAAGGTTTGGCGCTTGTAGATACAAAAGCGATTATGACACAACTGCTTAATGGCGGAATCCGTTTTGGAAACTATCATATGACAGCAAGTTATATTACTGGGGGGACTTTTTCTTTAGATGGAATCCATCCGTCTGCAAGAGGTTATGCTTACATTGCAAACCAGTTTCTTAAGGCTATAGGAGTGACATATGGATCTTCGATACCGGAAGTTAATCCGGGGAATTATCAGATTCAATATCCTCAAACCTTGAACTAAAATAAATTTACAGCATTTAAAAGCCATTGTGCGAAAGCATAATGGCTTTTTTTGTTTTTAAACTCTGCATACTTCTTGCTGTAATATTCGTGAAACAGACAATCCTGTATTTTTTTCGTATTTTTTTATAAAAACATTATTAAATTTTCATTTTTAAAACTATCTTTGCGCTCTGAAAAAAGAGGTGTTTTTCATAAACCTAAATAGCTATTTAATAAATACATAAGTAATGTCAAAAGTAATAGGAAAAGTTGCTCAAATCATTGGTCCGGTAGTTGACGTAGTTTTCAACGGAAAGGATGTTGAACTTCCAAAAATTTATGATTCGTTAGAAATCACTAAAAAAGACGGTACACTACTAGTACTTGAGGTGCAGTCTCACATTGGAGAAAACACTGTTCGTACAATCTCTATGGACTCTACAGATGGTTTAAGCAGAGGCTATGAAGTTGTTGGTACAGGAAACCCAATCAAAATGCCAGTAGGTCCAGACGTTTACGGACGTTTGTTCAACGTAATCGGTGATGCGATCGACGGTTTGGGAGATTTGCCAAAAGACGGCGATAATGGATTATCTATCCACCGTCAGGCACCAAAATTTGAAGATTTATCTACATCTTCTGAAGTTTTATTCACAGGTATTAAAGTAATCGATTTGATTGAGCCTTATGCAAAAGGAGGTAAAATTGGATTGTTTGGTGGTGCCGGTGTTGGTAAAACAGTATTGATTCAGGAGTTGATTAACAATATTGCAAAAGGTCACGGTGGACTTTCGGTATTCGCTGGAGTAGGTGAAAGAACACGTGAAGGAAATGACTTGCTTCGTGAGATGTTGGAGTCAGGAATTATCAAGTATGGTGAGGAGTTCATGCACTCTATGGAAAATGGAGGATGGGACTTGTCTAAAGTTGATAAAGTAGGAATGAGAGAATCTAAAGCGACTTTCGTTTTCGGTCAGATGAATGAGCCACCAGGAGCTCGTGCTCGTGTAGCACTTTCTGGTCTTTCAATCGCTGAGTACTTCCGTGACGGAGCTGGTTCAGATCAAGGAAAAGACGTTCTTTTCTTCGTTGATAACATCTTCCGTTTTACACAAGCAGGTTCTGAGGTATCAGCACTTTTAGGGCGTATGCCGTCTGCGGTAGGTTACCAACCAACATTGGCAACAGAAATGGGTGCGATGCAAGAGCGTATCACTTCTACAAATAAAGGATCTATTACATCTGTACAGGCGGTTTACGTTCCTGCGGATGACTTAACGGATCCGGCTCCGGCAACAACGTTTGCCCACTTGGATGCAACAACAGTATTGTCTCGTAAAATTGCCGAGCTAGGTATCTACCCGGCTGTGGATCCGTTGGATTCTACTTCAAGAATCTTGACGCCACATATTTTAGGTGATGAGCACTACAACTGTGCACAAAGAGTAAAAGAGATTCTTCAAAAATACAAGCAATTGCAAGATATTATCGCGATTCTTGGTATGGAAGAGCTTTCTGAAGAGGATAAGCTTGCAGTATCAAGAGCTCGTCGTGTTCAACGTTTCTTGTCTCAGCCTTTCCACGTAGCAGAGCAGTTTACAGGTATTCCAGGAGTTTTGGTTGATATCAAAGATACTATCAAAGGATTTAACATGATCATTGATGGTGAATTAGACCACCTTCCGGAAGCATCTTTCAACTTGAAAGGAACTATCGAAGATGTGATAGAAGCTGGACAAAAAATGTTAGCTGAAGCTTAATTTTAATTGCTTAAAGTCTAAAGCTTAAAGCCTAAAGCAAAAAGAAATGTATTTAGAAATTATATCGCCAGAAGCAAAATTATTTTCAGGAACAGTAACTTCAGTTACAGTTCCGGGTATTGATGGAGAATTTCAAATGCTGAACCATCACGCTGCAATTATCTCAATCCTTACAAAAGGAGATATCAAGATTGCTGCTGACAGCTTTGATTTTCCAAAAGAAGCAGAAGGCAAGTTCTTTTTAGGAAACGATAAAAGATATCATTTATCGATCGAATCAGGAACATTAGAAATGAATGACAATAAAATCAATATTCTGGTAGAATAGTCTGATTTTATTATAAATATAAAAGCCCGGCAATTGCCGGGCTTTTTATTTTATGTCAGAAATGTACAAAAAGGGCATAACTTTCAAACAGTGTAAAAGTTGCTTACATTTGCCGGTATGAAACGATTCCCAAAATCATTACAGCAAAAAATTGAATTGCGAAAACGGAGCAACTCGTTCAGGATCCTGCCTGAACCAAACAATCTGGTTGATTTTGCTTCCAATGACTATCTGGGATTTTCAAAATCTGAAATAATTTTCCAAAAGACTCATCAATATCTTCTTGATAACGGAATAATCCAAAACGGAGCAACAGGTTCGAGACTGTTGTCCGGCAATCATGCCCTTTATAAGGCGTTAGAAGAACATATTGCCCGTTTCCATGATTCTGATGCGGCATTAGTATTTAACTCGGGCTATGACGCTAATTTGGGGTTTTTCAGTTCTGTTCCGCAACGCGCAGATTTTATTCTGTATGATGAATTTAGCCACGCTTCAATACGAGATGGCATTCGACTTTCTAATGCCAGGTCGTTTAAATTCGAGCATAATAATCTCGACGAACTGGAAGACTTGATTTTAAAATACACATCTGAAAATTCGGAGATTTATATCGTTACGGAATCTGTTTTTTCAATGGATGGCGATTCGCCAGATTTGGAAAAGCTTACCCGTATTTCGGAACAAAATGGCTGTTTTTTGGTTATTGATGAAGCCCATGCTTTAGGTGTTTTTGGAGAAGCCGGTTATGGATTGGTACAGGATTTAGGTGTACAGGATAAGGTTTTTGCGAGAATCATGACTTTTGGAAAAGGATTGGGTGCGCATGGTGCCGCAGTTTTAGGCTCTAAACAACTCCAGGATTTCTTAGTAAATTTCGCCAGAAGTTTTATTTATACAACGGCTTTGCCGGCTCATTCTGTAGCAGGGATTTTAATTGCTTATAAGAACCTGGAAACCCAAAAAACCGAAATCGAAAAATTGCGGGACAATATTGCATATTTTAATCAGGAGAAACAGCGTATAGGTTTAAAGCCCATTTTTGTCCGAAACAAATCAGCCATACAATCCGCAATACTACCAGGCAATGAAAAAGTAAAAATGATTGCCATGAAATTGCGGGAAAACGGATTTGATGTCAAGGCTATCCTTTCACCAACCGTACCTGAAAATCAAGAGAGACTCCGGTTTTGCCTCCACAGTTTTAATTCCAGAGAAGAAATTACGAAAGTTTTGGAAGCCTTAGCCAAGTACTTGTTTTAGGCCTTTCGTCGTTTAAACCATTGCGTATCTTCTTCTCCAAACAAATAGGCATACGGTTCTGTATCAGGATTCAGTTCAAACAGCTTCTTTAATATGGCAATTGTAGGTATAATCAGCACCATTCCCACAACTCCCCAAATCGCACCACCAATCAGCAATCCCAAAAAAGTGACAAATGCATTTAGGTTTACATTAGCACCGGTAATTTTAGGCGTGAGAAAACTGCCTTCCATAAACTGAATTAGTGTGAAAGCGACTATAACGGCAAAAGGATAAAATAAACTGTCTTTTGTAATCAAAGCATAGGCAAACGGCATTAGGGCACCCATAAAAGGCCCAACGTAAGGAATAATGTTCAATAGTCCGGCAATCATTCCGAAAAAAATCGCATGTTTGATGCCCAAAGCAAATAAGACAGCCGTATTCACGATTCCCAAAATAATCATCACTTTCCCCGCTCCTATAATATAAGCATGGACAATTTTTCGCATGGAAACCATATGTTCCATGAGCACTTTGTTGCGTTGCTTATCAAATACTTTCGTAACAAAAACCGCGAGATGGTCTCTGTAAATCAATAAGAAAAAGATAAAAACAGGCAAAAGAATAATATTGGACAAGGTTCCAATTGTTGTGAAAAGCAGTTCGGATACGTTTGTGTTTCCGGATTGAATAAAATCCATGAGTTTTTTTATCTCGAAACCATTTCCCATACCCATATCATAACCGATGAAATCTTCAACACCTGTGTTTATTTTTATTGCAAAACTATTCAGGCTTTCTTCCATATTTGTTTCCACATCATTTGTAAAGCTTTTCAATTGGGAAACAATAAAGAAAATTAAACCGGAAGCCAGCAGTATAATAATAAGTAACGCAATAAAGGCACTCAATGATCTTGGAATTTTCCACCTTTCAAGACGATTGCAGAACGAAGTCATAAGCATGGCTATATAGCCTGAAACAAGTAAAGGCACTAATATTGACTTGGCCATTATCATAAAAAAAATAATTATGATGATAA
>CAZFGA010000009.1:0-131253 GCA_964518395.1 uncultured Flavobacterium sp. | reverse complement strand
ATTGCCAGATATTAAAACTACCATTTAGGGTTGCCATCCATTGGTTGGCATAAGGAGTGTCGAGCTTGGATTTAAAACCACCTTCGGCTAGTATCAATTGCTGGCTAAAAAATCCGGTACTTTCTGAACGTCCATAATAGTTGTAATCAAATAAATAGTCGGTTGGGCGGTCGAGCGCAAAACTGAAATAATCCGTATTGGTTTTATTATAGAGAAAGGAACCCGCATACAATCTAAGATTCAACTGCCGATTGTCTTCAAACAGTTTGCGATATTCGATTTCGGTTGAAATTTTACCAAATTTTCCTGAAAGTTGAACGTCGGTTAAGAAATTAAAATGATTGGTTACTTCTGTTTTTATGTTATAATATTTGGCGTTAAAAACGGAATAATTTTCAGTTCTTTCTACACTATAAGCTGATTTATCTCTGTTTACAAGCACTTCCCGAAATTGAATTCCCTGTTTCCTGTTGTCTCTGAAATTGTTTTCACGGAAAAGCAGGGTTACCGTTGGCGTTAATTTCGTATAAGCCGCATCGGGTGCATAATGGAAATAGGAGCCGCTTAACTGATAACGGACATTAAAAGGACTATTGGTATTGCGATTGTGTTGGTTTACCAAAAATGAAAAAGATCCTGTCAGCGTTTGCGTATTAGGCGAGTAAATCGGGTTTATTTCGTAAATAAACGGCTTGTCGAGTATGGTCTTATTGTTAAAACGAATACCAGGCGAAAGCCCGTCATAAAGGTTGTAACTTATTGTTGGTATGTAAAGTATCTGGTTGTAATATGGATCTTCAAGGTCTTTCATGAAATTGAACTTGATAGGGCGGTTCTGTGAAAGGAATCCTTTTAAAGACTTCCAATTGTTACGAAGATTGTATTCAGGAACTTCGTTTTTGTAATTCAATACGATTTTGTCAGCATCGTTGCGTGGAAGGGTAAAAGTACTATCGGTTTTGATATTGTTGAGCCATTTTTTAAAGACGACTTCATTCTTTTTAATTCCATAAACAGGAATTGGGACAACGCTATTTGCTTTATTTCGCACCGTAAATGTTATGCTGTCTTTTGTTTTTGAAACCGTACCAAACCTATAATCTACTATGTCGCGGGAATCAATAATGGTCTTAAAAAACCAGCTAATGTCTTGTTTTGCATTCGACTTTAGGATATTCTCAAAATCAGTTCTTGAAGTAATGTGCTGCTCGTTGAGGTTATAGAACTCCCGGATGCTATTTTCTACCACATCGTTTCCAAGATAATTGTCTAAATATTTAAGACTGAGCCCCGCTCTGTATTTGCTGGCAATTTGTTCGTTGAACTTAATGAAAGTATTTTTTGGATCGCCAATAGGCTGGTCCAGATTTTTTCGGGCCATCAGCATATAGAAATAGCTGTACTGCTCATTAAAGTCAATCGTAGTGAGGTTATAGCCACGTAAAAGCCACCATTGCGATAAGTTGCCCATCATTTTACTGTTGGGATGGTTTTCGTCGATGTATTTCATCATGGTATAAATTTGTATACCATCATAAATCCAGTTATCGTCCCTGGCATTCAGATGCAGGCTGGTTTTTAGAAAATTGTTCAGGTAGGTCTTTAAGAATTTTATCTCAAACATAAATTCATCAGGAAACGGACTTATAAAAGAAGGGAGCTGGTTAAGCCCGTAAAAAGGATTCCTTTCATAATCGGTTTGAGAAACGGTTATTTTTTCAAAAGGATAACTTCCGATGTTTTCGTGGACAAAATTTACAATCCTATCGATAACAATGGCCTTTTGTATGTCATTCAGCCTGTTTTCTTTTAGATTGGTTTCTACAGTAACATTATTGTTTTTGTAGCTGTAAAATGTCATTTTTGGCTCAATAAACAGATTAAAATCCAGACGATTTTTCCCTGTCAGCTCATAGGTCGAAAAAGTAGTGTCTGTTACCAGATTTGATTGGTCCAGGTCGGACGTTGCTAGAAATCCGATAGGCAGTTTTAAGGTTACGTCAAAATCTGTAGCAGCATTGGTAATATCATCGAGATTATTGTTGCTGTATATTATAAAGCGTTGGTTTTCATAACGGGCAGGAGCAAGGGACCAGTTTTTTAGGTTGAACTCGCCTTTGTCATTCCAGCCGTATTTGGTAAAACGATCATTAGGAAATTTAACGCGATAGGTGAGTTTTAGCACTATTTTTTCATTTGGCGCGAGGCTTTCGCGAAGATTGATTTCAATAACATCAGGGTGTTTTTCAAAACGATGCCATTTTAAAAAAAGGTTATCCTGATCAATAATGGTTATGTTTTCTGTTTTCCCCCTGTCCTCATCAGGAGCAAGATGGAAACTTCGCACAAATTCGTCAGAAAATCGTCTGGCTAAAGGTGTATTTTTATCAGAATATGCCTGATTCCAGTCGTTTAAAACAATTGAAGTCAGTGTATCGCCAGTCTGGTTGTTAAAAGTAATTTCTTGCTGTACATAGGCTGACTTTTCTTCGCTGTTGATTTCAACATTCATCCTTGAATGATGTTGGGCATTTCCTTTAGCGGAAAAAAATAAAGACAGGCAAGCAATAGCAATTTTGGCGAAAGTCTTCAAATGATAATTTTAATTATAGCAAGTTTACTTATAATTAGATACATTTCCTAATAAAGGTTGCTTAAGATTGGCTTAAAGATTTAAAAACAAAAAAGCACCCTGTTTAAGGATGCTTTTTGTTGTATAATTGCTAATTCTTGGATTAAAAGTTTGGACTCAAATTGTATTTTTTATAGAAGTTGTCCAGTACATCCAGTACTTCGTCTTCATTGTCTACAATCTTGATAAGATCCATATCACCGGGACTCACGTTGCTGTACTTCTCAATCAGAACCGTCTTTACCCACTCAATAAGTCCTGCCCAGAAATCTCTTCCTACCAGAATGATAGGAAATTTTCCGATTTTTTTGGTTTGGATAAGCGTAATCGCTTCAAAAAGTTCGTCTAAAGTTCCAAAACCTCCCGGCATAACCACGAAGCCTTGCGAATATTTCACGAACATTACCTTGCGAACAAAGAAATAGTCAAAGTTCAGGTTTTTGTCTTTATCGATATAAGGATTGAAATGCTGTTCAAAAGGTAATTCAATATTCAAACCTACAGAAGTTCCGCCACCTAAGTGGGCACCTTTATTTCCGGCTTCCATGATTCCGGGACCACCACCAGTAATTACGCCATATCCGGCTTTACTTATTTTATAGGCAATTTTTTCAGCAAGCAGGTAGTATTTGTCATCCGGTTTGGTTCTAGCCGATCCAAAAATGGATACACAAGGACCAATCCTTCCCATATTTTCGTAACCGTTAACAAACTCGGACATGATTTTGAAAATTGCCCAAGAGTCATTGCTTCGTATTTCGTTCCAGGTTTTTTGTTTAAATACTTCTTGTATTTTGTCGTCTTCGTTTTCGAATGTCTCTTTTTTCATCTTTCTTAAAAAATTAATCAGCCTGCTAAGGTAATTCTTTTTTCAGGAATTGTGCGGTGTAGCTGTTTTTATTTTTGGCAACTTCTTCCGGCGTTCCTTTGGCAATCAGCTGTCCGCCGCCTTTTCCTCCTTCAGGTCCGATGTCGATAATGTAGTCAGCTAATTTAATAACGTCCATATTGTGTTCAATAATCAGAACGGTATTTCCTTTGTCGACCAACTTGTCAATTACTTCCATCAAAACGCGTATGTCTTCAAAATGCAAACCTGTTGTTGGTTCATCCAGAATATAAAATGTATTTCCGGTATCTTTTTTAGACAGTTCGCCAGCCAGCTTAATTCGTTGGGCTTCTCCTCCGGAAAGCGTTGTGCTTTGCTGTCCAAGTGTAATATATCCTAAACCAACATCTTGCAAAGCCTTAACTTTTCGGTATATTTTCGGTATATTTTCAAAAAACTCCACGCCTTCATCAACCGTCATATTCAATACGTCTGAAATGGATTTTCCTTTGTATCGTATCTCTAAGGTTTCACGGTTGAAACGTTTTCCCTGACAGGTTTCGCATTCTACATAAACATCCGGCAGGAAGCTCATTTCAATAGTACGTACACCGGAACCTTCGCAGGTTTCGCATCTTCCTCCCGAAACATTAAAACTGAAACGTCCCGGTTTGTAACCACGTATCATTGCTTCCGGTGTTTGTGTAAACAGACTTCTGATTTCAGAGAAAACTTCTGTATAAGTTGCCGGGTTGGAACGCGGCGTTCTTCCAATTGGCGATTGATCAATATCAATAATCTTATCAATATTCTCTAAGCCTTCAATTTTTTTGTAAGGTTGAGGTTTCTTAACGCCATTAAAGAAATGGGCATTCAGAATTGGGTAAAGCGTTTCGTTGATTAACGTTGATTTCCCACTTCCGGAAACTCCTGTTACGCATATCAGTTTGCCCAAAGGTAGTTCAATAGAAACATTTTTCAGGTTATTTCCGGTCGCTCCTGTCAATTTAAGGAGTTTTCCGTTGCCTTCGCGGCGCTTTTTCGGAACCGCAATTTCCATCTCGCCATTGATATAGGAAGCCGTAAGTGTATGTTCTTTCAGAAGTTCCTTAGGTGTTCCTTTGCTGATAATCTGTCCACCAAATCGCCCTGCTTTAGGACCAATGTCAATGACATAATCAGCTCTTTCAATCATGTCTTTATCATGCTCGACAACAATAACCGAATTTCCGATGTCGCGTAGCTGTTCTAACGAATGAATCAGTTTTTCATTGTCTCTTTGGTGCAATCCGATACTTGGTTCGTCCAAAATATAAAGAACACCAACCAATTGCGAACCGATTTGAGTCGCCAAACGAATTCGCTGGGCTTCTCCACCGGAAAGCGATTTTGAGCTTCGGCTCAAGGCAAGGTAATTTAATCCTACATTGACCAAAAAGCTCAATCTGGATTTGATTTCTTTGACAACTTCAGAAGCAATTTTCTTTTGTTTCTCAGTTAAGTCTTTATCCAGCTGCTCAAACCAAACGGCCAGATCAGAAATATCCATATCAGTCAGTTCCGCAATATTTTTTCCGTTTACTTTGAAATATAAGGATTCTTTTTTCAAACGGGAACCTTCACAAACAGGACATTTTACTTCATCCATGAACTCTTTTGCCCAACGTCTGATAGTTGTAGAACCGCTTTCGTCGAATTGATTTTTTATGAAGTTTGAAATTCCTTCAAAGTCAATCTTATAATCTTTTGTAACACCTAATGTTTTAGAGGAAACCTCAAATTTCTCTTTGCCGCCATGCATGATAACTTCCATGGCCTCTTCAGAGATTTTTTCAATAGGATCTGTCAGTTTAAAACCGAACTTTTCTCCGATAATTTCCAATTGCTTGAAAATCCACGAGCTTTTATATTCGCCCAAAGGAGCAAAACCGCCTTGTTTGATAGACAGTTTCGGATTTGAAACAATCTTTTTCATGTTGATTTCGTTCACTGTTCCTAAACCGTTGCAATGGTCACAAGCACCTTTAGGCGAGTTGAACGAAAAATTATTCGGTTCCGGATTTGGATAGGAGATACCTGAGGTAGGACACATCAGGTTTCGGCTAAAATAGCGTATTTCCTGGCTGTCCTGATCGATAATCATCAAGATGTCGTCTCCATGATACATGGCAGTCTTGATGCTTTCTGTCAGGCGCTTGTCGTTTTCTGGCGTATTTTCAATTTGCATTCTGTCGATAACCGTTTCAATATCATGCGTCTTGTAACGGTCTAGCTTCATTCCGGCAGTAATATCTTTGATTTCGCCATTGATGCGGACTTTCAGGAATCCTTGTTTTGTAATCTGCTCAAATAATTCACGATAGTGTCCTTTTCTGGAACGGATTATTGGAGCCAGTATGTTGATTCGTCGTCCTTTGAACTGTTCGAAGATAAGCTCTTTGATTTGATCATCGCTATAGCTAACCATTTTTTCTCCGGTCACATAACTATAGGCGTCACCGGCTCTGGCGTATAGCAAACGCAGGAAATCGTAAATTTCAGTAATGGTTCCTACCGTTGAGCGTGGGCTTTTGCTTGTAGTTTTTTGTTCGATTGCGATTACCGGCGAAAGTCCATCGATTTTATCAACATCCGGACGTTCCAAACCGCCAAGAAACTGCCTCGCGTAAGCAGAAAATGTTTCAATATAACGGCGTTGCCCTTCGGCATAAATCGTATCGAAGGCTAAAGATGATTTTCCCGAACCCGAAAGACCGGTAATTACTACCAGTTTTTCACGAGGAATCGTAACGTCAATATTTTTCAGATTGTGGACGCGGGCGCCCAAAACTTCAATCGTATTTTCAGTGTCTAGCATAGCTTTTTTTGCAAAACGCAAAGGTACGTTTTTGTAATTTATTTTTAGTTAAAGACTGATGTCCAAAACTTAAAATTTATTAAAAACAAAATGAGTTCGAAAAACGGTAAGGCTTTTGGTTTAAAGTTTTTAGATTATGGAGAACTGTATGCCTTTAAACAGTTTCGCTGCCTGGTTTTATTCGATAACCATTTCTTTTAATTTCTTCCTGTAGGTTTCAAGTACATGAACCTTAGAGATAAAGCCAAAATACTTGCCGTTTTTGGTAACGGGGAGTTGTTCCAAATGGGCATTTTCAAATTTTTCCATGACAACTTCCATTCCGTCTTCATAAGAAATCACATCCAAAGGCGGTTTCATGACTTCAGGAATGGTTGTGTATTTTAATCGGAAAGCATTGAATACAATAGGTTTTAGGTCTTCAAAGTCAATAATTCCAATCAGTTCGTTTTTGGCATTAACAACCGGAAAAACTTCCTGTCTGGAATTGGTAAGGTATTCGACAAGGCTTTCCAGCTTGTCTTCCGGACTAACAGTTTTGTATTCTGAATTGATATGGCTTAAAATATCAATGTTGGAAAGAATATTTTTGTCTTTGTCGCTGGTAAACACGTCGCCTTTGTCCGCCAAATGTTTGACATCCATAGAATGCGTTTCGAATCTTTTGGAAACGGCAAAACTTATAGAGGATACAATCATCAGAGGTACCATTAGATTATAGCCTCCTGTGATTTCACCAATAAGGAAGATGGCTGTCAAAGGCGCATGAAACAAGCCGCTCAATATTCCTGCCATTCCTACAATGGTGAAGTTTCCAACCGGAAGTTCTTTTCCAATGCCCAGAATATTGAAAAACTTGGCAACAAAAAATCCCAGATAAGAACCCACAAAAAGGGAAGGAGCAAAGTTGCCTCCGTTACCGCCACTGCCTAGCGTAAGTCCTGTCGCATACACTTTCAGTAACATTGTGATTCCCACAAATAACAATAAAATCCATTCATTACTCTTGTATTCATCAAGTAAGGTATTTTCTAAAAGCATCTGGGGATTTGCGTTAGATAAGGTTTTGATGCTTTCATAACCTTCACCAAAAAGCGTCGGGAAGAAGAAAATAAGTACTGCCAATATGGAAGCTCCAAACAACGCCTTTTTATAAGCACCGTTTTTAAATTTTTTAAAAAAACCTTCTATTTTTTGAAACTTTCTGGCGTGATAGACAGAAACTAATCCTGCCAAAATTCCCAGAAGGACATAAAAAGGAATATTGTGATAGTCAAACGTTTGCTGCTGTTTGAAGGATAAAAGCACGTCTTCGTTTAAAACAATTGTCGAAACCAGAGCTCCTGTTGCAGCAGAAATCATAATCGGAATAAAAGCGGTAATGGCTACATCAGTCAATACGACTTCAATAGCAAATAATACACCGGCAATAGGAGCATTAAAGGCCGCTGCAATACCCGAAGCTACGCCACAAGCAAGCAATAGTATTCTGTCTTTTTGTGATAGTCGGTACTTTTGGGCAAAGTTAGAACCAAAAGCAGCTCCGGTAATCGTAATAGGTGACTCTAATCCTGCTGATCCGCCTAAGCCTACGGTTAAGGAACTGGTGATGATCTGAGCATACATCTGCTTTTTGGGCAATATGCCTCCTTTTTTTGCAACAGCATACAATATTCTGGAACTTCCCTTTTCTAAACTTCCATCTAATACATTCTTGACAACAAAAACTGTGAGCAGGATTCCTATGATGGGAAGTATACTGTTGATGTAAGGCAGTTTTAAATAGCCATTGACATAGGTTGCAAATACAAAAACAGAGTGCGCAAAACCTTTCAGCACAATTACGGCAAAAGCACAGGATATCCCTACGATAACGCAGGATAAATAAATAAAATGTCTTTCAGAAAGAAAATTCTTAAACAAAAAAAACAGGGTTTCAATTTGTCGGAAGATGTTTCTGAAAAATACTTTTATTTTGGGTGCTTTTTTGGCTGACATTTTTTCTTTTGGAAAAATTACGATTAAGAATCGCTAAAATAAGCCTTTTGTTAAAATCTTACTGATAAAACTACTATAAAGTTTTAATTTTTTCAGTTACAAACTCCCGAAGCTCTTTAAAAAATAAGGTAAACTCCTGCTCGAATTGGATATAGTATTCTTCTAATTCTTTTACAGATTCGCCCATTTTAGAAGTGCCTTTGGTACGGCGGTCCATTTGCGATAAAATGGTTCCTATACCATCAACAAACTGGTAATTCCATAGCCAATTGCCTCGTTCCATGTGTGGCAGCATATTTTGGACTTTAGGAGTGAGGACATCAAAGTTGTTTTCTAAGGATTGGTAAAAATTTTGTACAAAAACATCCAGCTTTTCATCCGAATATACGTGCCAGTTTTTGGCTAAAAAGTGATCGTAAAAAACATCAATAATTACGCCTGAATAATGACCATAGCGCTCATGAAGCCTATGTTTGCTGATTCGGAAAACAGAATGGGCATCGGTAAAGGTATCAATGGCTCGGTGCAGAATAATTCCTTTTCGGATATCGTCCGGGAAATGTTCGTAATCTTTCCCGCGCACGCCGTCAGCCATGAAACCGCCTATTTTCATGAAATCATTATTGCCTGAGAGGTAAATGTGGGCTAGAAAATTCATTCGCCTAATTTATGAATTTTATATTACTTAAAGTGCAATTCATATATTTGCTAACAATTTAAATTTTAAATAAAAAATCAAACCTCAAATATGACTTTAATCAAATCAATATCAGGAATCCGAGGCACTATCGGAGGTAAAGTAGGAAATAACCTGACTCCGGTCGACGCTGTGAAATTTGCATCGGCTTATGGAACCTGGCTGAAAAGTTACTCCCAGAAAGAAAAGCTGACTGTAGTAATAGGCCGCGATGCCAGAATATCAGGGCCAATGATTCATAATCTGGTGGTGAATACGCTTATCGGATTGGGAATTGATGTTATTGATTTGGGATTATCAACAACACCAACTGTTGAGGTGGCTGTTCCGTTGGAAAAAGCTGACGGGGGAATCATTCTGACAGCCAGTCATAATCCAAAGCAATGGAACGCATTGAAACTACTTAACGAAAAAGGAGAATTCTTAAGCGGTGCCGAAGGTGCTAAAATTTTAGATATTGCAGAAAAAGAAGCATTTGATTTTTCTGATGTTGATAGTCTTGGAGAAATTATTCCTAATGATGCTTACATGGATATTCATATTGATGAAGTATTGGAACTTCCTTTGGTTGATGTTGAAGCCGTGAAACAGGCCAAATTTAAAGTTGTGGTTGATGGTGTGAATTCTTCAGGAGGAATAATTGTTCCTAAATTGCTGGAGTTGATGGGCGTTGAGGTTGTGAAATTGTATTGCGAACCAAACGGACATTTCCCGCACAATCCGGAACCTTTAAAAGAGCATTTAACAGATATTTCCCAGCTGGTTGTAAGCGAAAAAGCAGATTTCGGAATTGTAGTCGATCCGGATGTAGACCGTTTGGCCTTTATTTCTGAAGATGGAGAAATGTTTGGTGAAGAGTATACTTTGGTTGCCGTAGCTGATTATGTCCTAAGCAAGACGCCAGGAAACACAGTATCCAATATGTCTTCTTCCCGCGCTTTGAGCGATGTGACCAACAATCATGGTGGAAACTATGAAGCAAGTGCTGTTGGTGAAGTCAACGTAGTGGAACTGATGAAGAAAAACAATGCAGTGATTGGGGGAGAAGGAAATGGAGGTATTATTTATCCTGAATTGCATTACGGACGTGATTCTATTGTAGGAATCGCTCTGTTTCTGACACATTTGGCCAATAAAAAGATCAAGGTTTCTGAATTGAGAGCTTCTTATCCGGAATATTTCATGAGCAAAAACAAAATCGAATTGACACCTCAAATTGATGTTGATGCTATTTTGGCGGCTATGACTGATAAATATAAATCGGAGAACATTTCAACGGTTGATGGGGTAAAAATCGACTTCCCTCAAAACTGGGTGCATTTAAGAAAATCAAACACGGAACCAATTATAAGAATTTATACTGAAGCACAAAGTCAGGCAGAAGCCGATGCTTTAGCTTTGAGAATTATAGATGAAATTAGAATAATAGCAGGAATATAGGCAATGGAAGATCAACATCAGGGAAATTATGGGTCTGAATCGCACAGGCCGGAACCAACTAGACCAGAATCATATAGGTCGGAACCACCCAGACCAGAACCGCTTAGACCAGAACCCTATAGGCAGCTTTATTACAGAAAACAACTTCCTAACGCAGTGACTGTGCTTATTTTAGGAATCATGTCAATAGTAGCATCATTTTGTTATGGTTTTTTTGGAATTGTGCTGGGAATTATTGCACTTGTCATTGCTAAAAATGATATGCGATTGCATCGTGAAAATCCAGGTGAATATGACGGTTATCCCAATTTAAGTGCCGGAAGGGTTTGCGCTATAATAGGATTGTCCTTAGGCTCTTTATTCGTTATATTTTTAGCCTTTGTTGTTCTTTTGGCAGCTCTGACATAATTTAGGAAATTAGTTAAATTAATACCTTTTATGATGAAAAAGAGAATCTTGTTATATGTGTTTTTGTTTCTGGCGATTGGCGTTTCAGCTCAGAACTTTACAAAGTCGGAAAAAGACCTGATCCAGTCCGGAGATACAAAAGCAATGCTCAAGGTAATCCAGATTACGGATGAAAAGGAATTAAAAATACTCAAATCGGTTTCTGCCGATATTGATCCTAAAGACAAGTTACTTCCGTTATTGGCAGAAAGAATGTATTTATCAATGCGTGATCCTGCCAATCCCGGAATAGGAATTGCAGCACCACAGGTAGGAATTAACAGAAATGTGATATGGGTACAGCGTTTTGACAAAGAAGGTGAGCCTTTTGAACTGTATCTGAATCCAAAAATCGTATGGAGATCCTCAATGTTGCGAAAAGGAATGGAAGGTTGTCTTTCCATTCCGGATATCAGTGGTAATGTCTTTAGAAATTATACCATAAAACTGACCTATCAGGATAAAACAGGAAAACATCATGAAGAAGTCATTGAAGGTTTTACCGCTGTTGTTTTCCAACACGAAACCGACCATCTTAAAGGAATCCTTTTTACTGACAGAATGAAAGAACAGGAAAAACTTGAAGTTTCTCCTGTTGATGATGAAATTGACCTGTTTTTAGAAAAACGCCTTAGTAGGCAATAGTCTTATCTAGTATTTCTTAAAAACAGTGCTGGCAGTATGCCCACCAAAACCAAAAGTATTGTTTAGGGCGTAATTTACTTTTTTGCGTACAGAATTACCCAAAACAATATTTAGGTCTGCCATGGTTTCATCAATATTTGTTGTGTTAATAGTAGGTGGGATGATGTCATTTTTTAAGGCCAAAACCGTAATGATGCTTTCAACGGCTCCTGCAGCTCCTAACAAATGCCCGGTCATTGACTTGGTTGCGCTGATGGCTACTGCATGATTTCCAAAAACTTCACGGATGGCATTGAGTTCGCTGCTATCGCCTTGAGGCGTTGAGGTAGCATGAGCATTAACATAGTCTACTTCTGCTGCCGTTATGCCAGCATCATCCAAAGCCTTTTGCATACCTAAAACGGCACCAAATCCATTTTCTGGAGTTCCTGTCAGATGGTAGGCATCGGCCGCCATACCGCCACCCACCATTTCGGCATATATTGTGGCGCCTCTGGCAATTGCATAATCCCAATCTTCAAGAATCAACGCTCCGGCACCTTCGCCAATAACAAACCCATCCCGATTCTGGTCAAAAGGACGTGATGCCTTTTGTGGTTCGTCATTTCTTTTTGATAGAGCCTGCGATGCATTAAAACCACCAACCGAAGCCGCGGTAATAGCTGCTTCTGATCCGCCCGCAATCATAATTTTGGCTTTGCCTAAACGGATAGTGTCAAAAGCATTAATCAATGCCGTATTGCTGGAGGCACAAGCCGAAACGGTTGCATAATTAGGTCCATGCAGTTTGTGTCGGATTGAAATCACACCGGCCGCAATATCTACAATCATTTTCGGGATAAAGAACGGATTAAAATGAGGTGTTCCATCACCTGTAAAGAATTCTTTTAACTGTTCTTCAAAAGTCGAAATACCTCCATTTCCGGATGCCCAAATCACACCAATTTCTGAGCGTTCTTTTTGCGACATAGATGCAAAGCCTAGTCCGGAATCTTTGATGGCCTGATCAGAAGCAGCCACAGCATATTGCGTAAACAGATCGTATTTTCTGCTTTCTTTCCGATCCATATATTCTTCGGGATTGAAATTTTTCACTTCACATCCAAATTGGGTTTTGAATTTCGAGGTATCAAACTTGGTTAACAATCCCGCGCCACTTTTTCCGGCAACGATGTTATTCCAGAATTCATCAACAGAATTTCCTAATGGGGTTATGGCTCCTAAGCCTGTTATTGCTACTCGTTTCATTTTATTTCTGTTTTTAGCAGGTTGGTATAGCCTTTTGCCAGCAATTTTGTTTTATCGCTGTTCCAGATTTCGCATTGTGCATTCACGATGGTTTTGCCTTTTTTATTGATGGCAGTTGTGGCGATAATAATGTCGTTTTCTCTGGCCGAAGCAAAATAATCTATCACATTGTTGATAGTGACATAAAAATGGGGTTCGCCATAAGAAATTAGTGTGGCACCTATGGCGTCATCAATAATAGCACCTATGACACCGCCATGCATAGTTCCGAAAGGATTGGTCATTTCTTTCCGGACCATATATTCAAATGAAAGGCTTCCTTCCGTAACGTCAAGCATTGTTGGTTTTAGCCAATTCATAAACGGAGAAGGTGATTGTGTCACTTCTTTACCGATATGCTGTTTTAAAAAAATAAAAGCATCGTTATTCATCGTTTTCTTTTTAAGATTGAGGATTCATTGTCAGTAATGCATCTTTAGGTGACGAGAGCGATAGTTCATAAATATAAGATGTCTGTCCCACATGAATTTCATATTGGTTTTCTTTGAAAGCGCTCAATAATTCCTGTGCCACTATTTCCGGACTGATTCCGTTTTCACCGCCTATTTCTTTTGAAAATTCAGTATTTACCAAAGGTGGCATTATTTCATAGACCTGAGTTGCGTATGGACTTCTTTCCAAAGCAATTCGTAAAGATTGGGTATACGAATGCAAGGCGGCTTTGCTGGCAGAATAGGTAATGAGTGTTTTACTTGGAACCAGAGCCACAATAGAAGATACGTTTACGATAGCGGCTTCTTTTTGTGAGTTCAGTATCGGTAGCAATTTTTCTGTAAGTCTTACAATAGAAAGATAGTTGGTATTGATTTCATCAGAGGCTTTTGTAAAGGCATCGGTATTTAATTCCAAAACATCGTAATAAGAAGCATTGCCGGCATTATTGATCAGGACATTCAGATTAGGATATTCTTTTGCAATTATTTGTGCCAGCTTGTCTATATCTTCTTCTTTAGTAATATCTGTAGCTATAGCTGTAGTATTTTTTAGAGAAGCTGCAGCTATGTTAAGTTTTTCCTTATTTCTTCCGGTAATGATGACATGATTATCATTTTCAGAGAATATTTTGGCGAATTCATATCCGATTCCGGAACCGCCGCCTGTAATTAAGATTGTGTTTTTGCTAGTTTTCATTGTTGTAAATTATTTATACCAATCGGTATATTTTTGATTAAAAAAAATTAGAACTCGTTTATGGTCTTTCGCAAGGAAAGCATTAATGTATTTAGGTAATTTATTTTTCCGGTAAGTTTTGCAATCATTACGGTACCTTCAATGATGGATAACATCAGAAGGGCAGAATCTTCCGGATTGGTTTCCGGTTTGAATTCTTTGTTGTCAATTCCATTTTGGATAAGATGAGCCAAACTGTCTTTCCATAGCAAAAATCCTTTCCTGGCTGCTTCTTTCAGTTGTGGGTGCGTATCATCCGCTTCAATTGCAGTATTCATAATTGGACAGCCGCCAAGAATAAAATGTCGGGAGAAAAACTGTTC
Source organism: uncultured Flavobacterium sp. (assembly GCA_964518395.1). Classification (GTDB taxonomy): domain Bacteria; phylum Bacteroidota; class Bacteroidia; order Flavobacteriales; family Flavobacteriaceae; genus Flavobacterium. Next base: position 116,907 of record CAZFGA010000009.1, on the reverse strand, counting down.
GTATAATTCTGGAAAAGTAAGGAGCTTGTCTTTATAGGTTTTCTTTTTGCTGATCTCTAAAGCAAACAAGTCCTGCATTTTCTTTTTGTTGTGTTCAAAAACTTCTATGGCAACTTCATCCTTATTTTTGAAATTTCCATAGATGCTGCCTTTAGTAAGACCAGTAGCTTCAGTTATATCATTCATAGACGTACCTGCATAACCTTTGACGTTAAAGATAGGTGCTGTTTTTTCTATAATGTAGGATCTGGTTTTTTCTGCCTTGCCCATGATGATATTAAATTTCAAGACAAAGGTAAATATACCGATTGGTATTATTTGTTAATTTTTGATTAAAGTTTTTATCGCCCTCGGAAAGTGCTTAGTAATCGGGCTTTTGCGTCTCTGCGACTTTGCGAGCAACTATTTTCACGCAAAGTCGCAGAGACGCAAAGCATGAAACGCATTCCTTATCTTAATTCAAACAACAATACTTCGCCTGAAATTAAGAATTGTTTGAATTTCGCAATTTTTGCTTTGCTCAGCGCAATAACAGCGTTCCACTTTGACAATAATTTTGCCTTATCAAATTCAAACAGAATCATTAATCTTTAAAAAACTAAATCATGGAAAATTCAAATCAGAAAGTTTGGTATATCACAGGAGCATCAAAAGGCTTAGGTCTTGCTCTAGTGAAACAGTTGCTAAGTGAAGGTAAAAAAGTAGCGGCAACATCAAGAAGTATAGAAGATCTTAAAAAAGCGATAGGAGATGCGGATAACTTCTTGCCCTTGCAGGTAAACCTTCTCAGCGAAGAAAGTATAGAAAAAAGCATACAGGCTACTGTAGGTCAATTTGGAAGAATTGATGTAGTTGTTAACAATGCAGGTTACGGTCTTGCCGGAGCTTTGGAATAACTCACAGATGCAGAAGCAAGACAAAATTTCGATATCAACGTCTTCGGGTCGTTGAATGTAATCCGAAAAATATTGCCTTATTTGAGAGAACAACAATCAGGACATATCTTTAATGTTTCTTCTATTGGCGGATTCACAGGAGCTTTTCCTGGATTTGGAATCTATTGTGCGACCAAATTTGCCGTACAGGGATTTACGGAATCTTTGGCGGAAGAAGTAAAACCTTTCGGAATCAAAGCCACTATCGTTTCTCCAGGCTATTTCAGGACTGATTTCTTGAAAGGTAGTTCATTGAGTGTTCCTAAAAACCAGCTTCAGGAATACAAAACAGTTAGAGAAGTCCAATCAGCACATGAAAACGAAATCAATGGTAATCAGCCAGGTGACCCAAATAAAGCAGCATTGGCTTTTATCAGAACAGCAGCTATGGAAAATCCTCCGGTTCACTTGTTTTTAGGACAGGATGCTTATGCCATGGCCGAAGTAAAAATACAAGCAGTAAAAGAAAATATGGAAGCGGTTCGGGAATATGCCGCAGCTACCGGATTCAACAACTAAAAATTCTTTTACGACGCAAGCCTTATTTAATAATACAAACGAAAAAAAATGAAAACAGATAAAATTTGGTATGTAACAGGAGCCTCAAAAGGACTGGGACTTACATTAGTAAAAAAATTATTGGCAACAGGCTATAAAGTTGCCGCAACATCAAGAGATGCCGTAGCTTTGAGTAAAGCAGTTGGCGCAACATCTTCAGAAAATTTCTTACCTTTGGAGGTAGATCTTGTAGATGAACAATCTGTGGCTGAGTCCATTAGAAAAACACAGGAAGTTTACGGGAAGATTGATGTGATTGTGAACAATGCCGGTTATGGAATAGGAGGTACGGTAGAAGAATTGTCACAAGAAGAAATTTCGGAAGCTTTTAATATCAATGTTTTCGGGACTATCAATGTCATCAAATACGCCATGCCTTATCTAAGAGCACAACGTTCGGGCTATATTATCAATATTTCTTCTATAGCCGGTTTTGCGCCTGCAACAGGTTGGTCTATTTATGCGGCGGCAAAACACGCTATTATTGGCTTGTCTGAATCGCTTGCAGATGATGTGAGACAGCTCGGAACCAAAGTCACGGCTATTGCGCCAGGAGCGTTCAGAACACAGTTTTTGACAAAAGAATCGTTGGTGTTTGCAGAAAATTCTATTGATGACTATGAAGATGTTCATGCATCACACGACAGATTCCGTACTATGGATGGACAACAGTTAGGCGATCCCGAAAAAGCAGCGGAGGTAATGATTAATCTGGCTGAAAGCGATAATCCTCCCGTAAGATTATACCTTGGAAGTGATGCTTACAGAAGAGCGTCAGCAAAATTAGGAACGCTTACTCAGATGTTGGAAGATTGGAAAGATACCAGCTTTTCTACCGACTTTCAGGAATAATAGCCGTATTTGAATTTTACAATTGAAACTTACTATATATGACCAGCCTGTAAAAAGGCTGGTTCCCTAAAAAATAAAATTATGCCGAAGACCGAAACCATAGAGGATTTTTATAAACAGAAGTTTAATTACTTACCTGAGGATTTACAGCAAGGGTTGGGTTACTTCAATGTTATTAGAGCTGAAGACTGCTATAAAAATGATGTTTATGTTCCGATAAGTTACACAAGAAGAGATTTTTATAAAATAAGTCTGGCGAGAGGAAAAAATGTTTTCCATTATGCCGACAAAAGTCTTGAGGTCAACGGATCGGCACTTATTTTTTTCAATCCGCAGGTGCCATATACTGTTGAATCGTTGTCTGACGACCGATCAGGTTATTTCTGTATTTTCAAAGAAGCCTTTTTTACGGAGTCATTGCGAAACAGTATTTCCAGTCTGCCAATGTTTAAAATAGGAGGAAAGCCGGCCTATATTCTTAATGAAGAACAGGACAAACAGATCAGTGATATATTCATAAGGATGATTAATGAAATCAATTCGGATTATGCTTACAAATACGATCTGCTTCGCAATTATGTCACAGAAATGATCCATAGTGCAATGAAAATTGAGCCTTCCGAAAAACTATACCAGCATCCGGATGCGAATTCAAGGATTACTTCTGTTTTTACTGAATTATTGGAAAGGCAGTTTCCTATCGAATCACCATCACAGCGGTTCACGCTCCGTTCGGCCAAAGACTTTGCGGAAAAACTTTACGTACATGTAAATCACCTGAATCGTGCGATAAAAACGACTACCGGAAAGACAACAACCGATCTGATTTCACAGCGATTGGTCAATGAAGCACAGGCATTGTTAAAACATACGGATTGGAATATCTCGGAAATCAGTTACTGTTTGGGTTTTGAAGAACCAGCCCATTTTAATAACTTTTTCAAGAAACAAATGCAGGTAGCTCCTTCAGCATACCGCTCTGCATAAAACAAACAATTTTTCCCTATCATAAAGAAAGCCGACTTATATCAAGTCGGCTTTTTCGATATTCTAAAATGTTTGAATTGTATAGCTACACAGAAATCAAAAAAGTATCCCTGTTCATGTCAGAGGTATGGTATTGCCAATAGGTTTTAAAGATATGCTGCAATACTTTTTTCATGTCAGCATAATCATTAGGCTTTTTTATATACACATTGGCACCTAATGTAAAAGTATCTTCCTGATCCTGTTCAGAGGATGAGGTTGAATATATGGCAATTGCAGTTTCGGAATATTTTTCGTTGGCGCGTATCAATCTCAAGCAGTCTATTCCGGACATAAAAGGCATGTTGAGATCCAGAAAGATAATGTCGGGGTTTATAATTTCTTCGCTGTTCAGGTAATCGATGAGTTCTTTTCCGTTTGGGAAAAAAACAAGATTGTAGTTCTCATTAATTTCGCCTACGGCTTCTTTAAATAAGTTGTATTCATCCCGGTCATCATCAGCCAATACAATGTTAATCTTTTCTTCGAATAGTCTCATATTTAATACTAAATTTTTGATTTAAAATTAATTACAAGCAGAATTCAAATTAGTTTGTATCCCAAAGATAGAAAATGTAATTTCTAAATGAAGGTGTTTAGCTTTACTTTAACGTAATGAAATATATAAATCCTGACGGCAATTGTATAATGGTTTTTTATCTGGAATAGCCGAATTTTATGAAAATCTGAAAAATAATTTAAATGAAATCGCAATGGTTGCAATGTGCCAGTTTAAGATGCCCGAGAAATTGAAAATTGCAGGCCAAAACCTGGATGATGAAACAACAAGAGGCATTATTGAAAAGATAGTAGACAGCCTGAAATCGGGTAAAGCCGAATTGTATAGGGTGGAATCGTTTTGTGATATAGAAAGCCAGTCAGAAATCCGGAACGAGGCAAAAAAGGAACCGGCGACTTTTGTTGAAATTATCCTTATCCTTGACGAACACCAGATACAGGATTATAAGGTTTATGATGCCTTGATAACCGATAAGGCATTACAATGTTTGCAGGATGATGAGAATTATATTTCACGATATTGGATTAACGGAAACCAGGAACATATAGGTTTTGAAACCGAATTCTAATAAAAAAGCCCGGACTCAATGCCGGGCTTTTTTTATTCAAGATGTCCAAAACGGCCGATATTAAAATCATTAAACGCCTGGATTATTTCCTGTTGTGTATTCATTACAAACGGGCCATGTGCGGCTATTGGTTCATTAATAGGCTCACCGCCTAAAACCAATACTACTGTATTTTCTGATGCTTCAATAGTGAATTCTTCACCTTCATTGGCAAATAATATAAAGTTATCTGTTGCGATTTTCTCACTGCCATTGACTTTGATACTTCCTTCCACTACTAAAAGTGCCGTATTATATGAAGCCGGGAAATTAAATGTGGCAGTAGCACCTTTATGTAATTTTGCATTCAACAGATTAACAGGCGTAAATGTAGAGGCGGTTCCGGAAACTCCATTGTAGGTTCCCGCGATTACTTCTACAAATCCTTCGTCATTAGGCAACTGGAATTTGTTGATTGCATCATTCGTAATTCCTTGGTATTTGGGAGCCGACATCTTGTCTTTTGCCGGTAAATTCACCCAAAGCTGTACCATCTGAAAATCACCGCCGTTTTTACTAAATTGCTCTTCATGATATTCTTTGTGAAGAATACCCGATGCGGCTGTCATCCATTGCACATCGCCTTCACCAATAACACCACTGTTGCCAGCGCTGTCATGATGCGCTACTTTTCCTTTGTAGGCAATAGTTACCGTTTCAAATCCTCTATGCGGATGGACGCCAACACCTCTTAATTCCTGTGTAGGAGGAAAGTAAAACTTAGAATTATAGTCCATCATAATAAAAGGACTCATGCGCTGCATGCTCAAACCCTGAGCAGACGGAATAAAGTTATGTACTCTGAAACCGTCTCCTACCATATGTGGAGCCGGTGGTGTAATTATGCGTTCTATTTTTTTTGTTGTCATGATACTCAGTTTTTAGTGTGAAAAAGTGAATTTTCCTGATATTCAGGATGTCTGTCGATATAAGCATTGATAAACGGACAATAAGGTTTTACTTTTAAGCTGTTATCTTTAGCATAATCCAGGACATATTTCGCCAAAGTAGAAGCTATACCTTTGCCTTCCAGTTCAGCAGGAACGATAGTGTGCATATAAGCAATGCCTCCGTCAAAAAGTTCGTATTTTACATACGCTGTTTTTCCGTCTAAACTGATTTCGAATCGTTTACGGCTTTCATTGTGTGTGATTGTATAGTCCATGATTGAAATATTTTTTAATACTGTAAAGGTAAGCAGTATCAAAATCATGGCTCTTGACCTAGGTTAAGAAATGCATGGTGGTTAATCCCTGTTGAAGTTTTTGTTTGCCAGTTCTTTTCGAACCCTGCTTAAACCTTCCGGAGTAATGCCCAAGTAGGAGGCAATGAGCAGTTGAGGAACCCTGAGCGATAAATCACGATAGGTTTCAATGAATTTCAAATATCTTTTTTCTGCCGATGCACTTAAAAGATAATTGATTCTTTTTTCCATATGCCTGATGTTATTATGAAGTGCAAGCGTATTGACTATGGTAAAATTTTCAAATTTTTTAGAAGCAATATCAAAGAATTCTTTTTGCACATAAACGGCTTCGGTGTTTTCCAAAGCATCGATATACATTTCTGAAGGTTCATGAAAATAAAAGCTGCTTCGATCGGCAATGATCCAGTTTTCCGGTGCAAATTGTATGGTGTGTTCTTTGCCGGATTCATCAAGCGTATAGGAGCGAAGGATTCCTTTGCATACAAAATAGGCTTTATCACAGATTTCGCCTTTCTGTAATACCAATTGGCCTTTGGCTATATTGACAGGATGTACAAGATGTTCAATTTCCTCATATTGGCTTTCGGTAGCGCATTGAGTGTCGATAATGTATTTTTTAAAAAGGTTTGTCATAGCTTTGAGATAGAAACGAACTGCTCGAATTTAGGAAATAAAAGCGATTATTTAGGTGCTAAGCTGCTGAGGTTTTGTGGTGCTAAAATTATAAAAAAAGGCTCCCGAAAAAGATTCCGAGAGCCAAGGGTTATTTAGAAAGGGGAGGAAATTTTATTTTACAGGAGTTCCGTCTTTAATTTCTTCAGAAGCGAGTTTAACCAGCTGTGCATTTTCAGGAATGTCACCAAAAATTTCAACACGGTCTTCCACTTCGCGTCCTTTTTGAACCTGTTTTCTGATTGTTTTGTTATTTTCAACCTGAAGGACAAAAGTTCCTTCGCTTGAAGTTACTAATGCCGTTTTAGGAATAACATAATTACTGTCTTGCGCTTTAAGTGGCAACAGAACTTCTGCAACCATTCCAGGCAATAGTTTTTTAGTGGTATTGATAACGTCCATTTCAACACGTTCTGAACGCAGTCGGCTGTCTAAAGCACCTGACATACGAGCTACTTTTGCTTTAAGAATCTGTCCGGGCATCGATTTGACGGTGAAACTGATTTCATCTCCGTTTTTCAGGTAGCCTGTATACAATTCTGGGACATATACCGAAAGACGAAGTTTGCTCTGTTCCTGTAATGTAAACAAAGGCAGTTCTGAACCTTTTCCGGCCGGGCCTACATAAGCACCAAGGTTAACGTTACGGGCTGCAACAACGCCATCAAAAGGAGCACGGATTTGCAGGTAGCCCTGAATGTTCTGAATTTCTTTATAAGAAGCTTTGGCTGCCTGCAATTGGGCATAATCAGAATTCTTTTTGCCTTCAGATTGTTCCAGATCGTTTTTAGAAATAGTTCCTTCTACTTTGCTCGTTTCCAGTATTCTTTTATAAGTACTGTTGCTGGTCATATAGACAGCTTCCTGGGAGCGGAGCCTTGATTCTGAAGCAGCAAGCTGTGAGCTGATTTCAGGTGCTTCCAGAACCATCAAAAGCTGTCCTTTTTTTACCTGGCTGCCAATATCTACCTTAAGTTCTTTTACAAAACTGCTTACTTTAGCATAGATGTCAACCTGCTGGAAACCTGTAAGTTCTGCAGGGATTCGAAGTTCAGTAGATAATTGCTCTTTGCTGATTTGAAAAGTCTCAATAGCAGCAGGTGCTGTTTCTTCCATTGGGGCTGCTTCGGCTTTGTCTGATGAGCCACAGCTATTTAAGCTAGCCAGGAGCAATAATAAGGCCGATGTTCTGTATAAATTATTTTTCATTGTGAGGGTGTAATGATGATATATAATGTTTGCTTTCTTTGTCTTCCGGATCAAGAGATACGGATTGAGTTGAAGTCTTGCCTTGTACCCATGCAAAAATCAGGGGCAAGATAATCAGCACCGTAAAAGTAGAGAATAATAAACCTCCAATAACGGCTCTTCCTAAAGGCGAGACCTGATCGCCGCCTTCACCATGACCTATAGCCATTGGAAGCATTCCCGCAATCATGGCAACGCTGGTCATCAGAATAGGACGAAGCCTTAATGAAGCCGCTTCTCTGGCGGATAGGAGCGCATCGCCATTATGTTTTCGTAGCTGTTCTGCATTCGTAATCAAAAGTACGGCATTGGCAATCGAAACTCCAACAGACATAATGATTCCCATATACGATTGCAGGTTTAATGTTGAACCGGTAATAAGCAGTAGTAGTAAAGAACCTAAAACTACAGCAGGAACAGTGGTCAGGATAACCAATGAGATACGGAACGATTGGAAATTGGCAGAAAGCATCAGGAAGATAACAACAATGGCAACTAATAAACCTGCTTGCAGACTGCTCATGGTTTCTCCCAATACTTTGCTTAATCCGATTGGTTCAATGAACAAACCTCTTGGCAATTCTCCTAAAGAAGCGATGGTTTTCTGTACATCTTTTGCAGCAGTCCCTAAATCGGTTTGGTGGATATTACCGGTTACAGAAATATAAGGCATGGCACCTAAATTGTCGTTTTCTCCATAGGTGTAAGACGGTGTAATTGTAGCCACATCGCTTAATACGGGTCTTGATGTATTTTTCTGTAATGGAATTTCACCCATATCGTGAATGCTCTTCATTTTGTTTAAAGGAACCTGTACCTGTACACTATAGGACAATCCTGCTTTTTCATCAATCCAGGTATTCTTTTCAGTATATCGGGATGATGAGGTCGAAGCAATTAAGGAACGTGATATTTCGTTCATATCAACACCTACCTGTGCTGCACGGGTTCTGTCAATATTGATATCCAAAGACGGATATTTGATAGGCTGTGCAATCTGAACATCTCTGAAATAACTGATTTTGTTCAGCTTGGCAATTATCTTATTGGCATATTCTTCATTGAGTTTTTTATTCTTTCCGGCAATTCGAACTTCAATTGGAGTAGGCGAACCCTGACTCAATACTTTATCCGTTAGTTCGATAGGCTCAAAAGAGATCTTTACATCTGGTAGGATTTTCTTAATCCTTTCACGGAATTTGTCTTTAAACTCGTCCATATCCACATGATAATCTTTAAGCCCGATTTGGAAAACTGCCTCATGCGGACCTGCCGTAAACATATAAATTGGCGATACGGAAAATAGTGAAGGGTGTTGCCCGACATAAATTGATGAGATGGCAACATGTTTTTTGCCTACCATGTTTTCAAGTTCTTTCAAAGCTTTTTGGGCTTTTTCTTCTGTACGTTCCAAACGAGTTCCGTCGGAAGCACGAAGTCGCATCTGGAACTGGCTCGAATTGACTTTTGGAAATACATCTTGTCCTATTACGTTAATCAGAAGTATCGCTAATCCGGTAATACCGAATAAATAGAAAAGCGTAACCGGTTTTCGAAGTGGGAAAAGACGTTCCAGCATTCGCATGAATCGATTCCTGAATCGTTCAAAACGACTGATTTTCCCATCGTTGTTGAAATCATTTCTTTCAACTAATATTTTCTTTTGGTTGAATGTATCTTCTTCAGATTCCGACGTAAGTCCCGAAGCAATAAATTCAGCTTCATCATCTGTTATTTCAGGACCATGTTTTTGCTTAGGATGGCTTTTCATCAGCCAGTTTGCCATAACCGGAACAAATGTCTGTGACAGCAGGAAGGAAACAATCATGGAAAAACCGATAGCCAAAGCTAATGGCAAGAACAAAGCTCCCGGTATTCCTTTCATTGTAAATGCTGGCGCAAAAACGGCCAGGATACAAAGCAGGATCAATAATTTTGGCAAGGCGATTTCTTTACAGGCATCCCATATAGCAAGTGCCTTGGGTTTTCCCATGTCGAGATGCTGATGTATGTTTTCAATGGTCACCGTACTTTCGTCGACCAAAATACCAATAGCCAAAGCCAATCCGCTGAGTGACATCAGGTTGATCGTTTGTCCGAATAGTTTCAAGAACAATACACCCGAAATAATAGAAATAGGGATGGTAAGGATTACGATAATGGCAGCCCTGCGATCACCTAAAAACAGAAGTACCATCAATCCTGTCAGAACTGCTCCGATAATTCCTTCGGTAACCAGACTTTTTACGGAATTGATTACATAAACCGATTGGTCAAATTCATACGATAGTTTGACATCTTCCGGAAGCGTGCTTTGTATTTTTGGCAAATCGGCCTTTAGTTTTTGTACAACATCCCAGGTAGAAGCGTCTCCGGCTTTTGCAATACTCACGTAAACAGAGCGTTTTCCGTTGACCAAAGCATATCCGGCAGTAATATCTGCACCGTCTTTCACAGTAGCCACATCACCAAGATATAAATTTTGAATTCCACCTTTGAATAGCGGAATCTTTTCAAAATCTTTAATTTCCTTGATCGTATTGTTGGTTGGCGTGATGTAATTCTGATCACCAATCCTTACGTTTCCGGATGGAGCTGTCTGGTTATTGATACGGATGGCATCTACAATCTGATCGGGTGTAAGATTATGCGAACGCAATAAATCCGGATCGACATTTACTTCAATCGTTCTTGGACTTCCTCCAAAAGGTGGAGGCGACAATAATCCTGGAATTGAAGTAAAGGATGCACGGACATATACGTTGGCCAAATCCTGCAATTCGTTGTTTGAACGTGTTTTACTGCTCAATACTAACTGACCTACTGGAAGAGAAGAAGCATCAAAACGGATAATAAACGGAGGTTGCGATCCCGGAGGAAAGGCAGCCTGAATCCTGTTGGAAAGTGCACTCAATTCGGCAGCGGCCTGTGCCATGTTAGTATCCTCATAATAGGTCACTTTCATTAATGTAAGTCCTTGTATGTTCTTGGTTTCAATCGACTTGACACCATTGGCAAAAAGCATGACGTTGACATAGTTTTTTGCAAAATAAGATTCCATCTGGTTTGGCGTATAACCTCCAAAAGGGTGTGCCAGATAGATTACCGGAAGGTTCATCTTTGGTAGGATATCTACTTTTACATCGCGTACAGCCCCGATCCCGAAAAAGAAGAGTCCTGCTACGAGTACCAATATGGAGATAGGTTTGCGAAGTGCAAAACGTATTAAATTCATCAGTCGTAAAAATTAAAATTCATTAATAAATAATTCAAAATCTCCCGTAGCGGCAGCCTTCATCAAAAGCGATTGCCATACGTTGGTATAAATGATATCGCGGTCTATTTCGGCACGGTTCAATGTATAAAGTGTCTGTGTCACATCAACAAGATTCGTCAGCCCGTTTTTGTATAGCGTTGTTTTTTGGAGGTAAGCCTGTTCGGCTGCTTTTACTTGTTTGGGTGCCTCGACATAATTATCCATTGCATATTTAATTTTGGCATCGGCAGCATCAGATTGTGTCCTGAGTTGTTGGTCAATCACATTGTATTCTTCCTGCAATCCTTCAGAAATAAGCTTTTGGGCACTTACTTTCTTGCTTGACCTTGCAATAGAGGTCAGGTTCCATGTTACACCTACGCCAAGAAGGTAATTCTGGCGGTCAGGGCTAATACCGTCAAAGTAATTTCGGGTATAGGAATTCTGGTCAACAGCATAATTGGAATTGAATCCCGAAGCACGTGTCTGATACACTCCAAAAAGGCTGAAAGTAGGGTAATACTCTCTTTTGAAGAGTTTGACCTGCTGCTTGCTGAAATCAATCCTGCTTTTGTAGTATTGAAGAATAGGATTTAGCGTATCGTTTGCTGTTTCCAATTTCAGGATGGATATTGGGATTTTTTTTACGAATGTACTATCAAGAACATAATCCTTAATATCCGTTCCCATAAGAGCAACCAATTTGTTATTCAAGTCTTTGACCTGATCTTTGCCTTGGTTTAGCATAATCTTTGCCCTTGATACTTCAGCAGAAGCCAGTGTGGAGTCAACGCCTGGTAGTAGTCCGTTTTTTACCCGTGCAGCCGCTATTTTTTGAAAAACCACAGCACGATCAAGATTTTTTTCCTGTGAAATCAGTAATCGCTGGCTTGCCAAAAGATTGAGGTAGGCTGCCGAAATTTTAATTTTGTGTTGGAATTTTTCCTGATCCAAATCTTTTTCAGAACGATCGGCATCTGCTTTTGCCAGATTGATACGTTGTTTTGCTCTTCCAAAAGTAAAGAAATCCCAGTTCATGTTTACCAGATATAACGCTCCAAAAGCAGCATTCCAGTTTTGCTCCGGAAGTGGCAATCCAGAGGAGGCTACACCAAGTCCACCAAATCCATACAAAGGTCCGTTTTGACCATTGACGGTTCCATAATCCTGTTGGGCAGCCAGATTTAAATTAGGCAGATAATCCCTGCGTGCCTGTTTTACGCTTTCTTTGGAAGCCTCGGCATATTTATTTTTTGCCTTTAGGGTTCCGTAGTTAGTCATTCCCGTTTCTACAGCTTCTTTCAGGCTAAGGGTTTGGGAAAACCCTTGAAAGAAAAAGAGGGTTAGAAAGAAAAGACTTATTTTTTTTGTAGTCATTTTTTAAGCCTGATATAAGTTTGAAAGCGCAAATTTACAGCAGACGCATCTGGGGATGCGGTTTTAAATGACAAATGATTCATAAAAAATGACGAATTCAATTGGTCATTAAATCCAATAAAAATTTAATAATAAATCGTTAATTTGTAGCCTTAATTGCAAAAAAATGAAATGGAAAGTCGATAATGTGTTGGACAATAAATGGTGGCAAGAGGTTGCAATATTGCTATTTTCATTCTCTATTTTTTCCCTGAAAAACGATTGGATTTTATTTAATTCTCCAATTGCGGTCTTGACAGGAGTAGGGTATTACCTGATGCTTTATTTGCATGCACAGGCCAATCGCTTTTTTCTATTGCCTATATTGGTAAAAAAGCACAAAGGACTTTTATATCTGGGACTGACGATACTATTAGCGCTTCTTTTTTCGGTTATTGTTTATCAGATTTCGTCGGTTTGGATTACCAAAGCTTCTTCGTTATATGAGTTTTCGCATCAGAAAAGCTACCAATACCAGCTGGCGACCGTTGTAGGCACGCTGATTTGTATTTTAGGACCTGTCATGTTCCTTAAATTTTACAGGGAAGAAAAGAGGAAAAGGGAAGAGGCTTTGCTGTTCAACCAGATGCAGCTGAATTCGCTTAAAAGTCAATTGAATCCGCATTTTCTTTTTAATACCTTTAATACGCTTTACGGAATTAGTCTTGAATTTCCGGATAGAACTCCGGATCTTATCATGAAAGTCTCACAGCTGATGCGTTATCAACTGGAAAGCAATGCAAAACAGTGCGTATCGTTAGATGAGGAATTGTCGTTTATCAACAGCTATATACAGCTAGAAAAAGAACGTGTAGGCTATCGTTGTGAGATTACCTATGAAAATAGAATCGATAATGAGAATGCCTATAAAATTTCTCCAATGTTGCTGATTGCTTTTGTAGAAAATGCATTCAAACACGGAACTTGTGCCATTGAAAACTGTTATGTGCATATTACCATAGTCGTAGAAAAAGGGAAACTCTGTCTGAAAATGAGAAATTCCATACCCGAAAAGAAAGTAAATGTAGTTTCTACAGGAATAGGAATCAAAAACACCACAGAACGCCTAAAAATTATTTATGGCAATGATTATAAGCTGAATATCAACAATACAGGTAAGGAATATGCTGTTGATTTAGAACTTCCTTTGAAAAAGATTGCCGAATGATAAAGGATCCTAAAAAATGTATTATCGTTGATGACGAACCGGCAGCCCATTATGTGCTGACGAATTATATCCGCCAGAATCCGGAATTGGAACTGGTACACCAATGTTATAATGGGATAGAAGCGATGAATTATATTCGAGAAAATCCTGTCGATCTGATGTTTCTCGATATTGATATGCCCGAAATAACCGGATTGGAATTGCTAAAAATTCTTCCGGCACAGCCTAAGACTATCCTAACTACAGCTTATTCGGAATTTGCTTTAGAAAGTTATGATTATGGCGTTATTGATTATTTGCTCAAGCCTATTTATTTTCCGCGTTTTCTGAAATCTATTGAACGTTTTTTTTCCTTTTATGCCGAAAAAAAGACGACGGTTTCCAATCTATTTATCAGTATAAAGGCAGATGGCGGCCTGATTGACCTTGATGTGAGAAAAATACTTTTTGCACAGAGTTATGGCAATTATGTCAAGATTTTTACAATGGGAAAAACGTACCTGGCTTCCATGACTACTAACGAATTGGAAGCAAACCTGCCGGAAGGACAGTTTTTACGTGTTCATAAATCCTATATAGTGGCTGTAGACAAGATTGAAGAAAATGAAAGAGATGTACTCGTCGTGAACAGCCAAAAAATTCCGGTAGGTATTACTTACAGAAGAGAACTTGAACGTGTGCTTGCCCGATAGGGTTTACTTGATTTCTGCTTCTATGTTATAAATTCTTTTGATTTCCTGCATGGCACGATTGCTAAGGAAATATTTTGTTATCATAGAGTCGCTATATTCCTTTTTGTATTCTTTTAGCTGTTCAGGTGTTAGTATGCTTCTGAATTCATTTTCATATTGGAAGATAACCGGTGCAATCTCAGAATTTTTCAGTTTGATTTTTCCAAGCTGTTCTTTCTCACTTTTCCAGATAGCGATGGCCAATTCTTCCTGTTCTTCACTTAACGGAAGAAATGAAATAGAATTGATCTTATGTTTTATGAATTCTACTTCGGTTTCGGCTGCATTGGACTTGGCATTGATCATGGTAATCGTTTTTGTTACCCGGCAGCTGGTCAACGTCATGAGACCTATTAAAAAAAGAAGGAAAAATGATTTTTTCATTGATGATGTGGTATTTTGCTGTTACAGTTTTTAATGGAATAGGTATAGTAAGGGCTAAAAATACAGTAATTATCACCTTATTTTTAGCCCAGACAATCAATGTAATATTAGAAGCTAAATCCAACTTTTAATCCTGCTCTGAATACAAAGTTATCGACATTTTTATTGTCTACATCACCTTTACCTTTTACTTCCCATTTCCAGTTAGCTCCAACGTATGGGTCGATGCTGAATTTTTTTCCAATCATGAATTTGTAACCTACGTTTGGATTAATGATACTCCAGTAAGAATAGGTTCCATCGAACTTTCCTAAACCGCCAATATTTTCGTCGAATTTTATATTTCCATAAGAAATAAAGTTTTCAGCATAAAAACCGTCCCATTTTCCTTTTTCAATATAGGTTCTGCTTCCCAATTCAATTACAAACCCGGTTCCGTCTACGTCTATAATATCGTTATCATAATTCATCATTCCATAAGAAATATTCAATATGTTGGAAGAGTTTCTTCCACTGTCTAAATTCTTGCTTTTATATTCCAGGCTCAATCCTGTTTGTGTAGGATCAGAAAGTGTGGAATATCCAGAAATCCAGAATCTTTGTTTTAGTTCAGGTGTTTCTGTGTTGTCATTTTGTTTTTCCTGAGCAAAACCGAATGTTGGCAATAGGATAGCTAAAAGTAAAATACGTTTCATTTTTATATGTTTTAAAGTTTGTGTTTCTGGTGCCGATTAAAAACCGACTTCTATTAGCATAGACGCAACTCGTTTTAAAATGGTTGCATAGGGTGGAAAAAAAATAAAAATCTTACCCGAATGACCCTCAATATTGTCGCATTTTACCCCTTTAAATCAGCCAAAAAGGACGGATATTTGTAATAGATGGTCTGATAAACAGACTACTGCAACTAAAAATCAATAAAATTATGAAGAGACAGGAATATTCGATAGAATTAGATGCACCACGTGAAAAAGTATGGGACATCTTATGGGGAAAAGAAACATATCCGCAATGGACAGCACCATTTAGTGAAGGATCAAGAGCAGAAACCGATTGGAAAGAAGGCAGTAAGGTGCTTTTCCTAAATGCCGACAATGAAGGTATGGTGGCTAGAATTGCCAAAAATATTCCTAATGAATATATGTCTATTGAACATATAGGTGTTATGATGGACGGAATTGAACATACAGAAAATGAAAAGAGCAGCGACTGGGCCGGAGCACTTGAAAACTACACCCTAAAAACTGTAAATGGCAAAACACTGCTTATGGTTGATATGAGCATAACTGAAGAATACGAGGATTTCTTTAATGAAACCTGGCCGTTAGCGTTAGGCAAAATCAAGGAATTGTCTGAGGATAAATAAAGCCGGTTTCAGAAATGTCCGCTACTTTCATTCGGAATAATAAGTTCTAATTTCTATATTTGTAAACACTTAAGTTTAAATAGTTCGATATCAGTATATTGCTTGAACTTATAATTGTTTTCAATTATATAGGATTTGAATTAGTTACTTAAATTATGCAAGCAATGAGCCCCATGAAAATGGGGCTTTTGTTTTAATTGCATTATTTGATTTTATGTATAGCCTCACGTACTTTTAAAAGATCTGGCTGATGGTTTTTGCATTCTTGTACGCCTTCGGGATAAAGCGTTTTTATAAACTCATTATAGTCTTTGCAATTTTTAAAAATATTGAATTCTTTATTTTTTACATCCCAGACAATACCTTTTTGATTTTCTAAGGTACTGTTAATTGCACCACCTATAGCACCACCATTCAAAGCGAAACCTCGTGCCCATTTATTTGCAAGGCTTGCCTCCGTATAATAATAATTTTCTCCCATGGTCTTAACCCTAACAAAACCATTAGGGAAATAATTAGTTTGAGCTCTGTCAGTCTTATTTCGATTACTCAGAATTGCCTGGGTCTGGAAATACATTTCTCCTTTGTAGCAAACAGCAAACACTTTTTTTAGCTTTTTGTCTTCATTTTTTAGATAAAAATAGCAATCACTAGGAATATGATCTACGATTTCCTCCTTTTCAAAACCAACTAATTCTTTAGGGATTACAAGCGCTGTAGAGCTTGGTATTTTGTTTATGAAATCTTCCTTCGTATGATAAATACCATTCGGATATCCGTTTGCTGTAAAAGCCGGATCTTCTTTTTTAGGAGCCGGTTTTTTGGCAATGGTATCTGCTTTTGTTTTCTCTATAAGTATTCCCTGAGAAAGTTCGTTCGAAATAATGATATTTCGGTTTGTAAAAATTCTGTTATGATTTCCATCATCAACTACTTTGACCGTATTCATTGCGATTTCTTTCTTTTCACCGGTAACAGGCTCTAAATAACGAAACTGTTTTCCTGTAAGCTCTAATTTTTCAAAGGCTATTTTTTCATTAGTTGCTAATGTTATGGTTCCTTTTTCAGCAAGAATGTCTTGTGCATTACAGTAACCTATCGTCATTAAAAAAAATAGAAGCAGTGCTCGTTTCATTTTAGTATAAGTAAGTAAAATCTTGTATGAATTGGCTGCAAATATAAAATAACATACTTTATATCAAATAGTGGGCTGTAAAATAAAAGTGTTTTTTCTTTATTAATTATTGTGAAACAATAATTAATTATATATTTGCAGAAAATAATTTAATAAAATGAAAGAAGTTCGTCTTGTTGCCTCTTGTTTGTTTTATCTTTCAAGAGTAATAGCCATCCCGTATTTGGCGACATCAGCGTATTGTATTATCAGCTTTTTATTTCCAATAGGGTCGTTACAGTTGGTTGATGAAGGGAAGAAGTTTGTAATTCTATATCCTTTTACCAATAGGCGTTTTTTGTTAGGGGATGATTATGCCTTTTATTACATTTTCGAGATGATTGCCTTTATAGGATTATATGGCGTGTTTTTTTGGTTGCTGGGCAATATCTTCACTACTTTCAAAGAGAAGAAGCTGTTTACTGTAAAGGGAGTAAAAAGGCTGCGTATTTTTTACCTGCTCAATTTTATAGTCCCGTTGCCATTTTTAATCGGACACATTGTTTCTTCTTATGAAGTTGAAATTCTTGTCACATTAACAGCATTGCATTATGTTGTTGGCGTATTTGCCTATTTTATGGCCGTGATATTTAAGCAGGGTCTAAATTTGCAAACCGAACAAGACTTATATATATAGACCATGCCTATTATTGTAAATATTGATGTAATGCTCGCAAAGCGTAAAATGCAGAGCAAAGAATTGGCTGAGATATTGGATATCACTCCGGCCAATTTATCTATTCTAAAAACAGGAAAGGCTAAAGGTATACGTTTTGAATCTTTAGAGGCAATCTGCAAAGCTTTGGATTGCCAGCCCGGAGATATTTTAGAATACAGGGAGGAATAACTTTCAACCATAATTAGCGCATAAAAAAATACACCCATAACGGGTGCAGGAAATCTATTGTCTAATAAAATCATCAAAAAATCAAAAAATGAACAGTTTACAAATTAAAAACTTAAGCAAAACGTACGGTAACGGCGTGCAGGCCATGCAGGATATTTCTTTGGAAATAGGCAATGGTATTTTTGGATTACTAGGACCTAATGGTGCAGGAAAATCTACCTTAATGAAAACAATTGCAGGTTTACAAGCTCCGGATAGTGGAAGCATACTCTTTAATGAGGTTGATATTGTGTCAGATCCTGGATTTATCAAACAGCAATTGGGATATCTTCCGCAAGATTTTGGTGTTTATCCTAAAATCAGCGCTTACGATTTATTGGAGCATTTGGCCGTATTAAAAGGCATAGGAGATAAAAAAAACAGAAAGGAGCAGATTAATGCACTTCTTGAAAAAACCAACTTATTTAATGACCGCAATAAAGCGGTAAGTTCTTTTTCTGGCGGAATGCGCCAGCGTTTTGGCGTAGCTCAGTCATTGCTTGGAAATCCTCAGATTATTATAGTAGATGAGCCAACAGCAGGGCTCGACCCTGAGGAACGCAATAGGTTTAACAATCTGCTAAGCGAGATAGGAGAGCAGGTAATCGTGATTCTTTCTACTCATTTGGTCGAAGATGTCAGGAATTTGTGTACGAAGATGGCAATTATTAATAAAGGAAAAGTTTTGGCCTATGGAAATCCGGAAGTCTTTATTAAAGAGCTGGAAGGATGTATCTGGATAAAAAATATTGATAAAAGCGAATTGCCTTCCTATAAAGAGAGGTTAGATGTGGTGGCAACGCAATTGAATGCCGGAAAACTGCATGTACAGGTATATTCTAAAGAAAACCCTCATGACGGTTTTGCAATAAAACAGGCTGATCTTGAAGATGTTTATTTTACCCAACTGTATAATGCCAAGTGATATGTTTAGAGGTATTCTACACTTTGACTGGATCTTCTTCGCAAAGAAAAAATCCTTTTTGCTGCTGCTCCTTTTCTTTTTAGGTTTTGGAATATTTACCGCTGTTGGCGCTAATTTTCCTTTTCCGGAAACGTATAAAAATTCACCTTATGTAATAACCTATATTATTGGTATTATGTCGCTGATGTGTCTTTTTACTGTTTCTTTACTCACGGCACAAAGCCTTATGCGGGAAAAAGAAGCTCATTTTGATTTAATTCTTTATGCCACTCCAATACAGAAAAAGTATTATTTAGGCAGTCGTTTTCTGGTAATCTGCGGTATAGCGATTATTTCATTTGCATTGTATTGTATAGGTCTGCTCCTGGGACACCAATTTTTTCGCTCGCATAGAGACGAGTTTATAGAACTGCATCTGTGGCATTACATCCAGCCGTTATTACTATTGGCCGTGCCTAATATTTTGTTCTGTACGGGTGTTATTTGCAGTATTGGTGTTTTGGTAAAAAACAGGATTGCAATATATATATCCGGACTTTTTATTTACTTTTTTTACTGGGGAATAGCCCTATTTTCTAATTCTCCGCTTATGGCGAATGCTTCTCCCATTTCGGTAGAAAGCATGCAGCTGATGGCGAAATTGGATCCTTTTGGGCTGTCGGCATTTTTTGAACAGACGCAATATTGGACTGCCGAACAGCGGAATACCCAATTGCTGGAGCTAAAAGGGGCATTTTTATTGAATCGTTTGGTCTGGCTGGCAGTTTCATTTCTATTGATGTTTTATGCATATCGGAAACTGAGTTTTGTAGCAGGAAATGAGAAAAAGTTGCATAAACAAATTCAGGAAAAGAAATCGGCTTTTCAAGGTAATTATAATCCTGTGGCTACAAAAAGTAGTGGTTGTGCTTATTCTTTTACAACGTTTTTCAGCTTTGTAAAAATTGACATGCGTTCTATAATCAAAAGTGTACCAATTTGGATTATAATCATTGGCTGGTGCTCTTTTGTAGGCATAGAGCTAATTGGTATGATCGATGCCGGAAGGCGATTACCGGAACGTTTTGCAACCACAGCCTTAATGGTCAATGAAATAATGAAGCTTTTCCCGATTGTAGGTATTTTAATCCTGATTTTTTATGGAAGTGAAGTCTTTTGGAGAAGCCAAAGTGCCCGTTTTGAATCTCTGGAAAATAGCAGTCCTGTACCAATAGCTATTGTTGTGCTATCAAAATGGTTTTCATTAGCCATTATAACGGTTTTGCTATTGGTGTGCAACTGTTTGTTAGGTATACTACTTCAGCTTTCCTTTGGTTCCGCAAGCATCGACTTTGGACTTTACTTGTCGCTTTTTTATCTTATCGGCCTGCCCTTATTACTATGTTCGGCTTTAATCATCAGCATACAGGCAATTTGCTGCAACAGGTATATAGGTTTGGCTGTAGCTGCAATACTCTTACTTTTTACAAATACTTCATTCGGAGCAATGATCGGGTTCAAACATCCGGTTGTACAATATGCTAATGTTTTTCAGGGTGTTTACAGCGAAATGAACGGTTTTGATTTTTTCCTGGATGCTTTTCATATCAAAATGATATACTGGACATGTATTAGCGCCATAATTCTATTGGTTACTATCTGGTTTAACAATAAAAGAATGCTTATTGGGAAATTAAAAATACTGCCAATTATTATGCTGTTTGCTTTTTTGATAGGAGCCGCATTTTCGGGAGCCATATTACTGAAAGAAATAGAACTGACTAAAAGCAACGAGCGTAATGATTGGAAACAATCCTATGAAGAACGCTATAAAAAATTCAGTCGTCTGTTGCAGCCATCCATAACCGATGTCAAGACAAATATTGATTTATTTCCGGAAGGGAACAACTATGCCGTACAAGGCAGTTATACACTGGAAAATAAAGGTGATAAGGCGATTGATTCTATTCTGGTTTATGCAGATAAGGAACTGCAATGGAAAGAATTTGTGATAGACGGTGCCAAATTTGTATCTGAAGACAAACAATACGGACATTATTGGTATAAGTTACTCCAGCCGCTCCAGCCTGGTGAATCCAGTGCCATGAAATTTGGTTTTGCTTATGAAACCTCGCCTTTTAAAGGGTTCAAGCAATTTAATACCATTCTGAAAAATGGCAGTTTTATCCGTATCAGCAATTTTTTCCCAAGACTAGGTTATATAGGAGATAACGAAATAGATGACCCTAAAGAACGTACACGACGGAATATGCCGGCTTCGTCCATTGTAGTTCCTCTGGAAGAAAAAATACAAATGCCTTATTACTATGACCATGTCAATCTTGATGCGGTAATTTCTACATCAGGTAACCAAACAGCTATTGGAATAGGTGATCTGAAAGCACAATGGAAAAAAGACGGACGTAATTATTTCCGATATAAAACGCCTTCGCCAATACCGTTCCGTTTTGCCGTTTCTTCAGCCCGGTATGCTGTTCAAAAAGTAATGTATGACGGAATTGCGATTGAGGTATACTATCATCCTGAACACAAACAAAATATAGATCATATTGTGCGAAATGCAAAGCAGACATTGCGCTATTGTGAGCAGAATTTTAGTAATTATCCCTATAATGTGATTCGGTTTGCAGAAATATCATCCTATGTGAGAGGGTTTGCGGCTACCGCTTATCCTACCTCTTATTTTATCAATGAATCTTTTGGTTTCCAGAATAAAATAGAGCAGGATCCTGAAAAAGATATATTGAACGAATTAATCAGTCATGAATTGTCACATACGTGGTGGGGCAATGCCACAATTGACACAGACTATCGTGAAGGCAGTAAAATGCTGACGGAAACATTGGCAATGTATACGGAATTAATGCTGTACAGAACCGTATATGGCAATGAAAATATTCTTTCACGTGTTCAGGTACATAAAGATATTTATCTTGGCGAACGTGCTTTTTGGGGAGAAGAACCCTTATACAAATCGGATCCAAACAAACCGTTTCTGTGTTATGACAAAGGAATGGTCGCCATGTATCAATTGGAAATGCTTTTGGGAGAAGAAAAAATAAACAAAGCGCTTCGAAGCCTGTTACAAAAGCATGCCTATCCGTTACGGCCACCTACTTCTTTAGACCTTATCAACGAATTTTATGCAGTCAGTGACAGGGCATTGCATCCAAAAATTGATGAATTGTTTAAACAGATTATTATTCATGATTTGCATTTGGATAAAGCTGTCGTAACAAAGACAAAAGACGGAAAATACGAATTGAATGTTGCTGTTATTGCTAAAAAATATAGCGAAGACGACAAAGGTGAAAGTACAGAAATTGCTTTTTCCGATCCGATAGAAGTGGAAGTCTATTTTGAAAATGGAAAAAAACAAACGATTACATTGGAGAAAAATCAGCTACAGTTGAAAACGTTACTTTCTCAAAAACCAGCAAAAATAATATTGGACCCGCGAATGCGATTTATGGAAATCAGTTTAGAGGATAATGGGAAAAAATTATAGTGAAAAAGAAAAATAAAATGCTGGTAGAAAAAGCGGAGAACTATTCTCCGCTTTTTTGTTTTATGAAAATCAGGATTCTAAGTCATTGCAATATCAGTGATAAGCCTTATCTTTATAGTACTTTCAATTAACTAATACGTGTAGCTCATGACAAACGATATTTATCAGATTAAGAAATTGCTGAATACAAAAAATGGCATATTTACTTATTATAGCCTGCCTGAAATGGAAAAACATGGATACAACATCAAAAAGATGCCATTTTCTATCAGGATACTGTTAGAAAATGCATTGCGCAACTTTGATGATTTTGCAATCACGCGGGAGAATGTTGAAACCTTGTTGAACTGGAAACCGGAAGCTTCGGATAAAGACATTCCGTTTAAGCCTGCCAGAGTACTGATGCAGGATTTTACAGGTGTTCCTGCGGTTGTCGATATTGCTTCACTTCGGGCAGAAATTGCCCGAAAAGGCAAAAATCCCGATGAGATCAACCCTTTGATTCCGGTAGATTTGGTCATCGACCATTCTGTACAGGTGGATTATTTCGGAACAGAATATTCTTATCTCCGCAATATGGATGAAGAATACAAGCGTAACAAAGAACGCTATCAGTTTTTGAAATGGGCCCAGCAGTCGTTTGGTAATTTTAGTGTTGTACCGCCAGGTATGGGTATCTGTCATCAGGTTAATCTTGAATATTTGTCAAAAGGAGTTATTGAACGTAATGGGGAAGTTTTTCCGGATACGCTGGTAGGAACGGATAGTCACACGCCAATGGTAAACGGAATAGGAGTTGTTGCATGGGGTGTTGGTGGAATAGAGGCAGAGGCTGCAATTCTGGGACAGCCAATTTATTTTATCATGCCAGAAGTTATCGGATTGCGCCTGACAGGAAAAATCCCGTTGGGTTCAACAGCAACCGATATGGTTTTGACCATTGCAGAACTGCTTCGTAAATATGGCGTAGTAGGAAAATTTGTTGAGGTATTTGGCTCCGGATTAGACAATCTTTCAGTTCCTGATAGGGCTACGATTGGCAATATGTCGCCTGAATTTGGCTGTACCGTTACCTATTTCCCTATTGATGACAAGACGTTAGAATATATGCGAATGACGAATCATTCGGAAAATCAGGTTCAGCTTGTAGAAGATTATTGTAAGACCAATTTATTGTGGCGCACCGGAAACGAAGAAATTACATATACCCATGTTTTGGAGTTGGATCTTTCTACAATTGAACCCACAGTAGCCGGCCCGAAAAGACCGCAGGATAAGATATTGCTTAAAAACTTCCAAGCCACTTTTATAGATGTCTTGAACCAGTCGTTTGGTCGAAAATACATCAAACCTCAGGAACAACTGACACGCTGGTTTGCAGAAGGAGGAAGCAGCTTGCCGATGCAAACGGAAACTGCAATGATACCCGATACAAAGATTGAGAAAAAAATGGAAGATGGGATGAAAATTGTTACCGTAACCGTTGGGCAGGAACAGTTTATGCTGTCGGATGGAGCTGTTGTGATTGCCGCCATAACTTCCTGTACCAATACTTCCAATCCGTATGTAATGATTGGAGCCGGATTGGTAGCCAGAAAAGCAAGAGAACGCGGACTCAACGTAAAGCCGTGGGTAAAAACTTCTTTGGCTCCGGGTTCTAAAGTGGTAACGGATTATTTGGTCAAAGCCGATTTATTAGACGACCTGCAATCGATGAAGTTTCATATCGTTGGATATGGCTGTACTTCTTGTATTGGAAACTCAGGTCCGCTTCCTTCACATATTGCCAAAGCTATTGATGACCATGATTTGGTAATGGCTTCTGTGCTTTCGGGCAACAGGAATTTTGAAGCGAGAATACATCCGCAGATAAAAATGAACTTCCTGATGTCGCCAATGCTGGTTGTGGCTTATGCTATTGCTGGCCGTGTTGATATCGACTTGTTAAATGAGCCTATTAGCTATGACCCAAATCAACAGCCGGTATATCTAAAAGACATATGGCCTTCAGATGATGAAATCAACAGCATCATGAGTTCCGTACTTTCGCCTAAACAGTTTGCTAACAGCTATGGGACTATTTTCGATGGTAACGAAATATGGCAGAACCTTGAGGTGCCCAACGAGAAAATATATGTTTGGGACGATGAATCTACTTATATCAAAGAAGCGCCTTTCTTTAAAAATCTTCCGGACCATCCACAACCTTTAAAAGATATTGAAAATGCAACCGCATTGCTGGTTTTGGGAGACAGTATCACAACCGACCACATTTCTCCAGCAGGTTCCTACGGCGAGTCATCGGCTGCGGGAAAATACCTGCTCAGTCGTGGAGTACCTAAAGAAGAATTTAATTCCTATGGTTCCCGCCGAGGGCATGATGAGGTCATGATTCGTGGAACTTTTGCTAACGTACGTATCAAAAACAAATTGGCCGATAAGGAAGGCGGTTATACCAAATATTTGCCAACAGGAGAGGAAATGACCGTTTATGATGCTTCAGTCAAATACAAAGAAACACAAACTCCTTTGGTTATTCTGGCAGGAAAAGAGTACGGAAGCGGCTCTTCGAGAGACTGGGCGGCAAAAGGAACCTTTTTATTGGGTGTAAAGGCAGTATTGGCAGAGAGCTATGAAAGGATTCACAGAAGTAACTTGGTTGGAATGGGTGTTTTGCCTTTACAGTATATGCCTGGTCAGAATGCAGAAAGTTTGGGATTAACCGGAACGGAACAATTCAGCATATCGGGCATTGCGAATGACATCAAACCATTAAAAGAAGTTGAGGTTACAGCCCTGAAAAAAAATGGAGAAAAAATCCAATTTAAGGCAATTGCCAGACTGGATTCCAAGATTGAAATCGAATATTATAGAAACGAAGGCATATTGCAGTATGTATTAAGGCAATTCCTTAACAAGTCATAAAGCTAATTTAGGCAATAAAAAAAGCGGAAAGACTTTCTTTCCGCTTTTTATTTTTAAAGCGCTTCGTTTAAGCTTTGTGGTGCCTCGTCTTGAGAATGAGTCACCTCATTGTGTTTTTGTTTGCTGACTATCAGTTTGTTGACGCGCCACATCAGGATAATACTAATGATGGAAATACCTACAATTACATAGCCTACCGTATTGTAATGTTGTAAAGGACTGCCTTTGCTTTCCTGCGTAACAATCATTCCGGCAACTGCGGCAGCAATTCCTCCCGCTATCTGTTGCAATGATGAGTTAATGCTCATAAAAGCACCACGATCTGCCATGTCAGGAACAGCACTTGTCAATGCTGAAGATGGAATCATACGGCTCATAATACCCATCATCATCATGATGTTGAAAACCATAACTAGTGGCAACGGTGTAACACCAAGATTAGTATAGACCACACACATTACCATCATCCAGACAGATGCTCCTGCAAATAGAGTGTATTTGTTGATCTTGTCACTTAGTTTTCCTATGACGGGCATAATGAGAAGCGAACTGATACCCGAAACCATTAAAAGCATCGTAAGCTGGTTGTAATTGACACCCAGGTTGTTGACCGCAAAGGCACTTCCAAAAGGCATCATCATAAACCCACCAATAGAAAGCAAAGCCGTTGCCGTAAAGGCAATACGGTAATCGCGTTTTGAAACCGTATGCCATAAGTGAGCAAATGCCGACTTATCGTGTTGTAAGGCAAGGTGCGCTGTTAGTGGTTTTAAATAAACAGCGATAGCAATGGCTATGAAGATGCTGAGGATAGCCACCATCCAGAATGGAGCTTCCCATTTCCATAACGTAGCAATATAAATACCGATTGGTACCCCTAAAACCTGGCTGGCTCCAAAACCCATTTGGATAAAGCCCATGACACGCCCACGTTGCTGTAACGCAAATATATCAGTAATGATCGCCATAGATATCGAACCGATAACACCTCCAAAGAGTCCGGTAAAAATACGTGCTGCCACTAGTGTCGCATAGCTTTCAGCCAGACCACAGAAAATAGTTCCTACAATAAAACCGATATAAAAGAACAGCAATAGTTTTTTTCTGTCGAATTTATCAGCAAAACCGGCTGTTAGGAGCCCTGATATTCCGGCACTAAAAGCATAGGCGGATACAGCTATCCCAAATGCAGAAGGTTTTAAATCAAGCGATTTCATAAGCATATCACCCAAAGGCGACATGACCATAAAATCCAGTATGACCGTAAACTGTGTTATGGCCAATATAAAAATTACGAATTTTTGATAACCCGTAAAAGACAAGGATTGTTGTTTGTCCATATTATTTTGATGAATTGATGATTTTAATTAGTGTATAGATTATTTTTTGAGTGCTTTTATTACAAAGTCGAAGGTTAGCCATAATACTTCGTCAGTCAGCTTAAAAGGTCTTCCACCTTTGCTTTTTCCTTCATTATGAAAGCGTATGAGATTGTAGAGTGGGGCAAAAGCTACAGACCAATATACTTCAAAAGGCATCCTTTCAATTTCTCCTCTTTCGATAATATTGTGCATGAATTTGCCAACAACGGACTTGAATTCTTTTAGAAATGAAGCAAGAAATTCTTCCTGATAAGACGAGCTCCGAAGCTGTTCAAAAAAAAGCGACGCCTTTGGGTTTTTCATGGAATAGTTGCAACGGTTTTCCCATTGCTTGCGCAAGCCTTCTTCGAGTGACATTTCAGGATCAAATCCAACAATCATGGCAGCCCCCATTATGTTTCCTTCTTCTACTGCAATTTTCAGGATAAGGTCGTCCCTGTCTTTGTAGTAAATATAAAGAGTAGCCACTGAAATACCGCAAGCCTTGGCAAGCTTGTTCATGCTAAAGCCTTCGAGGCCGTCTGTGGCAATTAATTCAATTGCTTTTTGCTTAACAAGACTAATCTTGTCTGCATCCCTCATTCTCATGCTGCAAATATATAAATGAATATTCATTCATTTAAAAAATGAGTAGATTTTTTTAAAAAAAATAATTGAAAATGTCTTTAGGGTATAAAACCAACTTTTAACTACGATGTTTCTAGCGTATTGTTTCCACACGGTCGATAGCAGATTCTAACATAATCCTATTGCTAAACAATATAAGATTGGTTTGATTGGCATGCATTTCCCAAACCGTAGTCATTTTGTCCTTTTCACGGATTTGTTTTATCATCTGATAACGTATCTTGTGTTGCTTCATCAGACTTTGGCATATTTCAAAAGCACCAGAATTCTGCTGGTATTGGATGGTAAGCACCCGAAACTGATTTTTTTGGTCTATAATTTTCTGAAAATAGGGAAGTATCAACAAGATAAACAATATGAGTAGGCTGCCGCTTGCAGACGCAATATAATAGCCACCGCCAATTCCCATTCCTACAGCAGCAACAGCCCAAACGGTAGCTGCAGTGGTTATTCCGTTGATATGGTTATCGGATTTGAATATGACACCGGCACATAAGAAACCAAGTCCGGTTACAATATTGGAAGCTATGCGGTCCGGATTAGCATCGCCACCAATGGCAATTGACATTATCGTAAAGAAACAGGCTCCAAAAGAAATCATGATAGTAGTCCGGAATCCGGCTGCTTTTCCCTTGTATTCTCTTTCCGCACCAACAATTCCGCCCCATAAGATGGCGAGCAGGAATCGTATGATTATTTCAATATCGGTTGACATGGTCTATTTTGTTAAAAGTTATTGTTTAAATTCTTCACTTATACTTTCCTTCAAGTCGTATAGCAGCCATTGCTTTTCAAATACTTGCTGTTTCTCTGATTGAAGAAGCTTGATAAAATCAGCTACTCCTAGAGGTTCGTTACCATTTCCGTGAATCAGGACTATGCTCCCTGAATTTGCCTTTTGTCCTTTAGCGAGCCAGGCATCGCTGCCTATTGGAATCAATCCGTAATTGATGATACTATTTGTGACGGTATTGTCTGAAACAAGTCCCGGAAACCTAAAAAACACTGATGGTAATAACTGGTGATCAATGAGTGCGATTTCTGTCTGCAAAACTTCAAAGTCGATATTGGTGGTCGGTTCCAAAAGGAAGTTCTCTGCTAAAGGTATTTTTGGATCATAATGATGATTATATGTATGATTTACCCAAGTAATGTTGATGTCGCCTTTTGTTTGCAGTTCCTTAAGCCATTGCATATCATCAGGATGGTCGAGCATAAATCGGCCCGTAATGGAAAGTGCTATGGGTACCGGCTTTTCGATTTTTCCGAATTCGGATAGTAATGATGTAAAAATAACCCTGTCAAGTGGCTTATGGGACGGACATAAATCAATAGTTAGCGTTATCCCTTTTTCTTTAGGCCAGCCGTGTATTATTCCTGCATCCTGTAATGCAAAGGACTGTTTTTTAGCATATGCTAATGCTTTTATGTAAGGAGTAGTGGCATAATCGGAATATAATTTTTGCCAGCTGATAGCATTTGTTTTTAGCTTATCGGCTCTAAGGATTTGTGTTTCTATAGTGTTGAGGTCTACAGCAAGATAATTTGTATTTCCTGATTGCTCGAATTTCCGGATGATAAGCAGGTTTTTTGACCCCAAGTTGGCCGTTGCTAAAAAAACTTTGTAGTTGTTTACAGTGGCTTGTGCCCAAACAGAAGCGCAGATGAAAGAAAACAGTAGGCAGATTAGTAAGGGCTTGTTTCTCATTACTGTAGAGTTTTATGCAATTGCCAAATTATATAGCTAAAATAAAGATTTTTAAAAGAAGAAGCTACAATAATCTTGAACGGATGGTAGAGAATTTAAAATCCCGGCTGTTGAATCTGTGCAGAGAAATCAACAGCCAGGATTTGAGTACTATGCTACTATAAAGAATAGTTCAGGTTGACTGACCAACGGTAGTTGGCTTCAACTCTGCCACCCGTCAGGTTTTGATTGATAGGAAGCATGGTGTTTAGTCCCAAGGATAGTTTTTTGAATCCTACTTCAACACCCATCTTGCCAAATAGAATGTCACCAGCCGTAAGCGGTACATTTTCGTCATGGTCTTTGTTGTCTTCATACTTTTCACCGGCAAGTCCCAATTGTGGTACTACGTTGAGATTGTCAATCTTCGCACTGTAAAACAGTGTAGCTGCATAATTAAACTGATTACCAAACTGGTAATTTTTCTCATTTTCGGTTTTAAAAATGTAGTTGAGTATCGCATTGAGCCCCAGATTGTTCTTTTTTACCGTATACTCAGAAGCCAGCATATAGTCCCAACTTCCTGTTCCTAACTGAAAACTTGGATTAATACTGCCATTATTGGCACTGTCGTATTTTCCCGTAGGTGCTTTTATACCCGCTCCTAATTGAAATTTGTGAAGTACAGCTGCACTGTCTGTTTTCGTTCCAAAAAGAGTATAAAAGCCCATTATGGTTATATCGCCTAATCCATCAATACCTTCTTTCCCGGTAGTTTTTTTCCGGTTGTTAAAATGATAAGGAACCAGGCCCATTACTTCAATTCGTTTTCCCAGCGGGATTCTTGTCCAGATTTGGGCGGTATTGAAGTTTTCATCTATCCATGGCGAATTATTAAAGACACCGTCACGGCTCTTATAGCTTTGGTGGATATACCGTATGCCTACGAAATTGTTATTAAGCATAGAACTGAATCCCATGCTTCCACCATTGGCCGAACATCCGCAGGCGTCGCAGTCATCTCCCAAAAACATCTTATAGTTTCGGAACGGATAGTATATGGAATCTTTTTCTGCATGTACAGAAGCTGTAATCAGCATTGAAATTACCAAAGTGTAAAATAGTTTTTTCATAAGTTATTGTTTTACTATTTTAATAATTTTTTGAGGCAGGCCCTTATCAGTTTCTATTTTCGCAAGATAAATACCTGAGGAAAGTGTTTCTAAGTTAATTACATTCGTATTTCTTTTAGAAAGTTGTTTTCTGCCATCAAGACTAACTATTTCGATATCTACCGGAGTGTCTGTAACTATATGAAGCAGATTGCTAACAGGATTTGGATAAATTGAAATACTGTTTTTGGTTAAATCGGCAACAGATAAATTATCATTGGTTATTGTGACCAAATAGTCTCTCGTTTCCCCTGATCCAAAATTAGTGCAAGCGTCATTGGCATTTATACTACTTCCATAAGCTCTGGATCGGATACGCATTTTCGTAGTTCCAAGCATTGCTGAATTAGGAATTGTTATTGGAGTAGTATTCTGCGAATTCATGTTGTTGACAAGCTCAACCCATTCGTTAGCTTCAAAAAGCGAGTTATGATTATAATCCAGCCAAAATCCTATTACAGCTTCTGATGAAGTAAAAGTATAGAAATTATAAGTTTGCCCGGTAGTAAGTGTAGCGGTTGTATTGTTTGCTTGCGGATAGGAGTGATAATACTCGGTTGGTTCTGCATAAGTAGTATGGTCAAATGCAGTCCCATTGATTTTCAATGATACAAATGAAGGTTCTGTCCCGCCACCTAAGTTTTGCGTACAAGATGCTGATGTTTCCTCAACAATTTGTAAACTGTCAAGAGACCAGTATAATAAATAAATGCTTCCAGGTTGTTGTTGGGGCGATTTATATACAAATCTGAATTTCAGGCTCTCTAAACCTGATATATTCGCTGAAGGTATAGTAACATTATATGTCAGGCAATTGGCAGACTGCCCAACATCCTGAAGAGAGATTTCACTATATTGTGTCCA
The DNA here is from genome assembly GCA_964518395.1 of uncultured Flavobacterium sp. Lineage (GTDB taxonomy): Bacteria > Bacteroidota > Bacteroidia > Flavobacteriales > Flavobacteriaceae > Flavobacterium. The sequence goes on along the minus strand of CAZFGA010000009.1, from coordinate 85,811 downwards.
GTTCTCATCATTTGAAGCGGTATATTCTAAGAACACTTGCGGCTTGTGAAAACTACTGTTTATACCTAAACTGTGGTATAAATCTTTTATTCCATAAGTTAACCAAATGGAAATATCTTCTCCATTGCTGTTGAAATTACCAGTCTTAACCCAAAAATTCTGATCAGGCTCAAAAAAAGTACCTACAAAAGCATTTTCTTGACATTTTGGATATATTTCAGCATTTTGTATTTCAAAATTGCCTTGAAATGTCCAGTCTGTCGGCAAGGATGCGGAATTGAAGTTTATGGTATAATTAATCTGAGCATTTGCAAAAGCAACAACCATCAGAAAGCTCAGTATTGATAATATTTTCATTATAATTTATTTTAAAGTTTATTGTAGCCTTAATTGTTTAAGTGCGATAATAAAATAAAGAATTGTTTATAAATTCTTCATCAGTTAATGTTTTCAGGAATGCAATAATCGCTTCTTTTTCTGTCTGGTTTAGCGGTATGCCCAATGTTTGGTGCTGTTGCAATTCCGGATCAAGATTAGGCGTATTTTGCACACCGTTGGAATAAAAATTCAATACCGATTGTAATGACCCAAAACGCCCGTCATGCATATAAGGAGCGGTAAGGGCAACATTCCTGAGACTCGGAACTTTAAATTTGTAACGATCCTGAGCAAATCCGGTTACGGTTTCCCTGCCCAAATCATTTAAATTAGGGTTGGGCTGCAGGCCATTGTTGCGAAACGAATTATCCGTAAAAAGATCGGTCTTGTGGCAGCTAGCACAGTTGGACTGGAATAAGGTTCGTCCTTGCAATTCCTGGCTGCTAAGAGTACCGCCTGGCTCATTACGCACAAATTTGTCGTATCTGGAATTAGATGAAACCATCATCGTCATGAATTGCCCCAATGCCTTGAGCATATTGCCGGAACTAACCTCTTTATTTTCAAACGCCTGGGCAAACAGTTTTACGTAAACAGGATCTTGCCTGAGTTTCGAAACTATACTCTCTAGGGTTTCATCCATTTCCACAGGGTTATGAATAGGTACTATAGAAAGCATTTCAATACTATTGGAGGCACCGTCATAAAAATATTCACTTTGGAAAGCCATGTTTTGTACGGCAGGGGCATTCCTGATTCCGGCCTGGTCATCAATACCGTGGCTAAAATCGTGTCCATGATGAGTGAAAGCTGAGGACTGCTCGTGACAGAATGAACAGGAAACGGTCCCGTCTCTTGAAAGCCGACCGTCATAAAAAAGTTTCCTTCCCAGTTCAAATCCTTTTTGAGTTGGGAAATTACGGCTAATGTCTTGTGCAGGCTCTGGGAAGTTGGCCGGGACCATAAAATCCATCGGCTGGTTGATTTCAATGTAATTGCTATCGTCGTTTTGACATGAGAAAACGGATAGCAGTATCAAAAAGAGTGCTATTCTTTTCATTGTATTAGTTTTTTGCTTGGAATTCTCCAGATTAGCATATAGAGAGTATCCGGTCAGGAATTATTCCCGACCGGCCTCTTTTTTTTGATTAGTAATGTGAAGATCTAGTGATGCGATCCGGCACCATTGTGTACGTGGTCTACCGTAAACATTTTTTTAGAGTTTTCCGCAATCTTGATAAGGTTTTCTCCTCCCATAATGCTGGCAGCAGTACCGGCCTGGTTCATGTTTTGGCGCAATGCAATCTTGTTGTCTCCATCCAAAATAACATTGGCATCACTTTTCAGGTGAATATTTGGCATTTCTCCTGTTCTTACACGTGCTGTTGTAGGCAGGTTAAGAGTAACTTCTCTATAATTATCAGTAGCGGTATTGCTTCCCTGATGCACCATAAAACTTCTTGAAATACCATCGCCTCCAGTGGCAGTAAAGGCACCTTGAAAGTTTATGAAACGGTATCCTGTAGACCAGGTCCAGGTCATGTTGTTGGCAGCTGCCAAGTCCCAGAAACTTTGTTGTGCAGTTTCTCCCTGCAAATAACGTTGCTGGTCAACCCCAATACCGAACTTGATTTTTTTATAATCCCCAACCGGCACGTTTTCTAAGTGTACGGTAAAAGTTCCGGCTTCTTCACTGATAATAAAGTAGCTGTCTTCTTTTGGATAGGCGAATTGGCTACCGTCCTCTTTAAGAAGTACAAAGTTGCTTACGATATAGTTAAAACGTTCTAAGGTAAGCGTTTCTCCATTCGAATTGGTATAGGAATTTCCAAGTGTTAGCGCATCTCCTGATACGCCATTGTCAAAAAACAATTCAACATCACCAAAAGTTCCGTCTACAGGCTTGCTGTCATCGTCACTGGAGCAAGAGGTTACAAATAGGGTAAAAGCAAAAAATACGGCTATGTTTTTTATATATGATTTCATAATGTGTTTTTAAAAATTTGATATAAGAATAGTGGCTCCGCAAGCTTTGCGGAGAAAAAAAGTCAGAAGGCTGCGAACAGGCTTCTCAGTAGTGTATCAAAGATTTAAAAAACGGGAGGACGGAAGATTGACCTGCCATCCAAGTGAGTGTACAGATTGGAGTAGAAGGTGTTGGAACTTTGGTTGGCCAAAGTGCTTTTTACAGGAGTGATTCCGAAATCAAGGATTTCTTCAAAAAACAGCACATGACTTTCTGAAGTCATGAACCTTTTTTCTTTTGGTTGATCACTATCGTCCTGAGAAGATTTGGCAAGCTCCTTCATCAGATGACATTTACCGTTACATTTCATTTCGGGCTTGTCTTTGTTAATACAGAGCACGGTTGCGATGTAATCGTAATTAACGGCATATTCGATGACTGGAAGCACAGGCTTCAGGAGCATAAACAGTGCGAATATAGATGCCATTTTTTTCACAGCGCAAATTTACGCAAACGGAATTAAAAAGTGTAGGTAGTTACTTGTTTTTATTTGCTAAAAAGTAAAAAAAAACATACTGTTCGATACATTTATCCGCATAAAAAAAGCCTAATATAGAAAAAACCTGATTCTGTATGTAAAATACGAAATCAGGCTAATCTGTTTTTAATGCAATTTATTTTTGGTGAAGATCTAAAAGCATCTGTATGTTAGCTCGTTTGTAAGGTGAGTTTTTTCTCTTGACTTCTTTAAAACCAAGCTTGTAGTAGAGGTTAATGGCAGGTTCCAGTTGCGTATTGCTTTCCAGATAGATTGTCGAGGCATTGTTTTGAGCTGCCCAGTCAATTACAAACTTGCCTAACAGCAATCCGATTCCTTTTCCTTGTGCTTTTGGGCTTACGGCCATTTTTGCCATTTCATAATCAAAGTCTTCCTTCATTTTAATCATGGCGCAAACGCCTACAGACTCACCGTTTAAAAGGGCTATAAAAATTTCACCGCCTTTGTCGAGTATGTATTCTTTTGGGTGGTCTAATGCGATAGTATCTGCGGCTTCAATTTCAAAATATTTTGAAATCCACTCGGTATTTAAAGATTTGAAAGCTTCTTGGTATTGGGGCTCATAAGTGACAATCTTAATATCATCTGTTTTTTTATTATTATTCATCAGGGAGTTTTTATAAGTATTTTAAATGCTGTTTTTTACCAGTTTTCCTAATTTCTGTAAATCGTTTTCTACCCGGTCGGTCCATTCCATGGCATAATTCAGCCGCATGCAGTTATTGTATTGGTTGTATTGTGAAAACATTCTTCCGGGAGCAAAATTAATTTTCTGGCTTCCGGCAACATCATAAAGATCCTCGGTACAAATGCGTTTGTCTAATTCCAGCCATAACATAAAACCGCCCTTAGGTTGGGAAATTTTGGTATTGTCCGGAAAGTAGGTTTCTACCGCACGTTGTATTTGCTGATAATTGGCGTATAACTTGTTTCGGAATGTACGAAGATGATGGTCATAACGACCATGTTCTAAAAAGTCGGCAATCACATCAGAATAAAGAGAAGGGTTACACACCGTCTGTACCAGTTTTTGGCGAATAATCTTGTCTTTAAATTTGCCAGGAGCAATCCAGCCAACGCGATAACCCGGTGCCAAGGTTTTAGAAACGGATCCGCTCCATAACACAAGTCCGGCTTCGTCATAAAATTTGCAGGGTTTTGGGCGTTCGGCTCCAAAAAATAGATTACCATAAATATCATCCTCAATTAAAGGAACATTGTATTCCGTAATGAGCCTGACCAGTTCTTTTTTGTTTTCGTCGGGCATTTGGAAACCCAGCGGATTATTAAAGTTTGTAACGAAACAACAGGCTGAGATATTGGGAAGTACTTTTTTTAGTGCATCCAGATCGACTCCAAAAATGGGGTGAGTAGGAATTTCGACAGCTTTTAATCCCAGTAATTGTATTGCCTGTAAGAAGCCGAAATAAACAGGACTTTCTACGGCTACAGAATCTCCCGGTTTGGTTACGGCCATCAAAGCATTATAAATCGCGTTCATAGCTCCGGAGGTAATAACCAGGTCATCTTCGGTTATTTTGCCTTCCAGAACAAGTGCCCATTTTGCGACTTCACGCAACAAGTGTCCGTTACCTTGTACGGGTTCATAAGCAGTTCCTCCGTCATTTCTGCGGCGAATAGTATTAATAAGGCTTTTATTTAATTTGGCCAATGGGAGAAAATTTTTGCCGGGTATTCCCAAGGCAAATTGCGTAAAATCAGGTTTGACAATCGTGCCAAATACCTTATCGATAAGGTCTTGCGGAGTTTTTTCTTTTTCGGTGCCGTTAATTTTCGCTACACTAGGAAGGGCAAGCTTGCGTTGTGATGTCTTGCTGACATAATAGCCGGATTTTGGACGTGATTCAATCAATGACCTACTCTCAAGTTCAAGATAAGCCTGTTTAGCGGTATTGATACCAACATTATAAAGTTTATGGGCACTGCGAATGGATGGCAATTTGTCGCCCAAACGCAAGGTGTCATTTTGTATCTGCTCCTCAATGATTTTGGCAATTTTTAGGTAAAGCGTTTCCTTCAGCTTTTCTGTATGTTTTCTTTTTTTTCCGCTTGAAATGCTATGATCTAGTTGAGCCATTGGAGTATCTTGTTTATCATGTTTTTTAAATGCTCAGGATTGTGATAGTTACCAGCGCCCTGTTTTTTAATGTAGTTGGTAACGAAAGATACGAAGATTAATTTTTCTTCTTCATCCATTGCTGGTGTATTGTAGATGTTAAAATCAATTTCGTCTTTAGCGTTTAGCATAAGACTTGCAAAGGCTACTGTCTTATTTTCTTTTTTGGCCACCATAATAGGCACACCAAAGGCAGGAGTAATGCTCTGATTTTGCGGGAATGCCTGAAAGAAAATTGTTTTTAAAGTGGTAATATCCGAAAGATATACTTCAGCAAACTGAAGTGTTTCCTGATGTGTTAAGGGCGTTTCCATGATTTTTACTCTTGAATTAGTAAAGTAAAGGTAGGAAGCTTTTATTTTTGGTTACAGATACAGAAATATGTTTTTTAATGGACACAGATTTAATGGCAAGTATAAAACATTATAAACCGCTAACAATCAATCATTATGTGGTTATTTGTTAAAATACTTATTATATTTGTGATTACTTAACTTAAATTAAATAAATTAGGAGAAAAACTTTACAAATTATTGCGTTTTTGGCAAGTACTTTTTCTTTCGGGCAGGTTACTATCGGTTCCGGAACATTGACTGACAGCAATGCAGGTTTATCGACTCCTATTTCGATTTATTACTCTACTTCGTTATCACAAACCATTTATTTGGCATCAGAAATTGGTACTTCAGGGACAATTACGTCTATTGATTTTAAGGTCAATAACACCAATCCTTTGACTAATACAAACGGTATGATTGATGTATGGATCGGTCACACGACAAGATCGTCTTACAGTCCGGTGGTAGGCACTTCAGGGGCTGATTGGATTAGCGTTTCGGGTCACAGCCATGTAGTAACAAATGGTACGTTTACGCAAACAGGAACCACACTTACTTTTACATTTGACACGCCTTTTGCATACAATGGTACAGACAACCTTGTGGTTACGGTTGATGCAAACAAACCGGGCGATGATGGAAACACAACCTTGTTTTACCAGATTCCGGCTACAACGAATGTAACATCATTAATGATCAGAACAGATAATGCGGCCGATAATGCGGATCCGCTGAATCCACCATTAAATTATTCAGGAACTGTTACAGCCACTTCGGTACAGGCTAAGAAAACACGTCCCATAATTGTTCTGAATGGTCTTGTTTTAGGTGTAGAGGAACATGGTATGGAAAGTGTGATTTCTTTATATCCGAATCCGGCAACTAACGGATTGTTTGTGGCTTCACAGAACAAAGTAGCAGCTGGTGAAATTTATACCATGACCGGACAACTGGTACGATCTGTAGCGGTTGAAGAAAGTAAAATTCCAATAGGAGATTTGTCATCCGGCGTTTATCTTTTAAAGTTGCATATGGAAGACGGAAAATCTATTGATAAAAAATTTGTAAAGCAGTAATCTACTATAGCAGATGAAATCTGAAAAATCCCTTTGCAAGAGTAAAGGGATTTTTTTATTAGAAAAATTAATTTTAGAGAGAAAAATAAAAGTTAAACTTCTCAGAAACCTCTTTTAAAATTAGCTTTCCGATTGTAACTTTATAAGGCTGGCCTTTTGGCTATTAATTGTAACTTATGAAGAACAAGCTCCTGGTATTTAATGACAAAGGCATCTACTGTGCCCGGGCCGATGTGTATCTCGATCCGTGGCGCGCTGTAAAAAATGCAATTATCACGCATGGACATTCCGATCATGCTCGGTCGGGACATCAAAACTATATTACGCATCATCATAACATTCCTATATTAAAACACCGCTTAGGCAGCATTGTCGTAACCGGAAAGGAATGGGGAGAAACCTTTACGATTAATGGAGTTACTTTTTCCTTGCATCCGGCCGGACATATTATTGGAAGCTCGCAGGTAAGGGTTGAATACAAAGGTGAAGTATGGGTTTTTACGGGCGATTATAAGACCGAAGATGATGGGATTTCTACTCCTTATGAAGCCATAAAATGCCATACGCTAATTACAGAAAATACATTTGGACTTCCTGCTTTCCGATGGCTTCCACAATCGGAAGTAATGCAGGATATCAATAATTGGTGGATACAAAATAAGGCAGAAGGGAGGACTTCCGTATTGTTTGGTTATACGCTAGGGAAAGCCCAGCGATTACTCAAATACTTGGATCCGGATATAGGACCAATTTATACGCATGGTGCGGTTGAAAACATGACGGAGGTATTGCGGCCTATTGTGGATTTTCCTCCAACAATACGAATTACTCAAGAAACCAAGAAAGAAGTATTTCCAGGGAGTATGGTGCTCGCACCGCCCAGCGCACACGGAACGGTATGGATACGAAAAATGACACCTTATGTGACGGCAGCTGCCAGCGGTTGGATGGCTTTTCGAGGTGCCAGAAGACGTAGGGCAATTGATAAGGGTTTTGTGCTCAGTGATCATTGCGATTGGCAGGGGCTGCTCGAAAGCGTCAAAGCGACAGGAGCAGAGCGCATAATCTGTACCCACGGTTATAGTGATATTTTTAGTGCCTATCTTCGGGAATTGGGATATGATGCCGTAACTGAAAAGACACAATTCGAAGGTGATGAAGAGGAAGGAATTAATGAAAAGGAAGCCGAAAACAAGGAAGGACCATGAGAAATTTTGCCATACTTATCAAAACACTCGACAGTTCGAACAAGACTTCCGTGAAAGTGGATGCCTTGACGGAATACTTCCTTCATGCCAGTAATCCGGATAAGGTTTGGACCATTGCACTTTTATCGCATCGAAGACCGCCAAGGCCTGTAAATACTACTTTGCTCAGGTTATGGGCTTCAGAGTTGGCAAACATTCCATTGTGGCTGTTTGAAGAATCATATCATATTGTAGGCGATCTGGCCGAAACCATTGCCTTGATTATACCCGATACTGACGAACATTCTGAAAAAAGCCTGAGCGAATATGTAAGCGAAATGGCTACTCTTAAAAGCAAAACCGAAGAAGAAAAAAGACTCTACCTGCATGAAAACTGGCAAATGCTTAATTATTACGAACGGTTTGTTTTTACAAAATTGATAACGGGCAGTTTTCGGATCGGTCTTAGCCAAAAACTCATGACGCGGGCATTATCCAAAGCCGTAAATATTGATGAAGATGTACTGGCATATAAGCTGATGGGAGAATGGAATCCTCAAAAAATTACGTTCCAACAACTTATATTAGAAGAAAAAAGTCAGGATTATTTATCGAAACCCTATCCATTTTACCTGGCGTACGCTATAGAATCAGAACCAGAAAGTTTAGGAGATACCAGTGATTGGAGCATAGAACACAAATGGGATGGCATCCGTTCGCAAACCATCATCAGGCAAGGAGAGTTATATCTTTGGAGTCGGGGCGAAGAGCTGATTACTGATAAGTATCCCGAGTTTCAGGCATTTCCTGGTGTATTGCCGGACGGAACAGTAATAGACGGCGAAATTTTGCCATATAAGGAAGGTAGGATTGGATCTTTTGCAGATCTTCAAACGCGAATTGGCCGTAAAACAGTCACAAAAGCATTGCTACAGAAAACTCCTGTCATTATCAAAGCATATGATCTTTTGGAATGGCAGGGAAAAGATATTCGCAACTATCCCTATGAAGAAAGAAGGCAATTACTGGAAGAGCTTTATGCTACTGTAAAAGATTTAGACTTGCCATTGCAGCTTTCAGAACGTCTTGATATGGAAAGTTGGAATGCCGTTGCGGAAGAAAGGATGAAGGCACGCGAATTGGATAGCGAAGGGCTTATGCTGAAACATAAAAAATCACCTTATCAGGTAGGACGCAAAAAAGGCGACTGGTGGAAATGGAAACTGGAACCACTTACCATTGATGCCGTACTCACATATGCTATGAGAGGAAGCGGACGAAGGGCAAATCTATTTACAGATTATACATTTGCGCTCTGGCAGGACAAGGAAGACGGTACACGTGAGTTGGTTACTTTTGCGAAAGCCTACTCCGGACTGACAGATGCTGAATTCAGGATGGTAGATGACTTTATAAAGAAAAATACATTGGAACGTTTCGGTCCGGTACGAAGTGTGACACCTGCACTTGTTTTTGAAATCGGTTTTGAAGGAATTGCCCTTTCATCAAGACATAAAAGCGGTATTGCAACCCGTTTTCCACGTATTTTGCGATGGCGAACCGATAAGAAGATTGAAGAAGCAAATACCGTCGAAGATCTTAAAAGTATGATCAAAAAGTAACAGCGCAACATGAACAGAAAAGAACTTTTTGATATCGCTAAAGCATGGTTTGCGAGCAAAGGCTGGACACCGCACTCTTTCCAGTTGCAGACCTGGACTGCCTTTTTGCAAGGAAAGAACGGACTGCTGAATGCTCCTACCGGCAGTGGCAAGACCTACGCATTATGGATGCCAATTCTATTAGACTATATCAAAAGAAATCCAGATTATAAAACCAAACATACTCCGGGCTTAAAAGCAGTGTGGGTTACGCCGCTTAGGGCATTGTCTGTTGAAATAAAACAGGCAGCAGAAAGAGTAGCAGATGATTTGGGAACAGGGCTTACCGTAGGAATACGTACCGGAGATACTTCGGCCACAGAAAAAAACAGGCAGAAAGCCAAAATGCCGGATTTGCTTGTTACGACACCGGAAAGCTTACATCTGATGCTGGCTACTAAAGGATATGAAGCTGTTTTTAAAGGCTGTACGGCTTTTATTGTTGACGAATGGCACGAATTGTTGGGTAGCAAACGCGGAGTGCAAATTGAACTGGCCCTGTCCAGACTAAAGGCAGTAGCACCAAAACTTCATATCTGGGGAATATCGGCGACTATTGGCAATCTTGAACAGGCAATGGAAGTATTGTTAGGTCCGGAATCAGAAGCCTTTCAAAATAAGGAAATTGTCAGGGCTCATATAGAGAAAAAGATAAAAGTTATCTCTATCCTTCCTGAAAAGATGGACAGCTATCCGTGGCGTGGACATATGGGATTGCATCTAATTGATGAGGTAGCCAAAATTATCAAAAGCAGCCGGACAACACTTGTTTTTACCAACGTACGGGCACAATGTGAAATATGGTTTCAGGCCTTGTTGGAAAAATATCCTGAATTTGCAGGCGAAATGGCAATGCACCATGGAAGCATCAGTCGGGAAACCCGGCAGTGGGTAGAACAGGCCATACGCGATGAACAGCTCAAGGCGGTAATCTGCACTTCGAGTCTTGACCTTGGGGTCGATTTTGCTCCGGTAGAAACCGTAATCCAGATTGGCGGCCCCAAAAGCGTCGCACGTTTTTTACAGCGGGCCGGACGAAGCGGACATCGCCCGGGGCAAGAAAGCGTTATTTATTTTCTGGCAACTCATGCTATTGAACTGGTTGAAGCTTCTGCCTTAAAACGTGCCGTAAAAGAAACTGTTGTTGAAGATAGGATTCCTTATCTGAACTGTTGGGATGTTTTGATACAATATCTGGTTACGCTGGCGGTATCTGACGGATTTTATCCATCTGAAATTTATAAAGAAGTTAAAAGTACGTTCTGTTATCAGGCAATGACAGCATCGCAATGGGTATGGATACTTAATTTTATTACTAAAGGAAGCCAGAGCCTTGAAGCATATGATGAGTATAAAAAAGTTGAAATAGAAGAAGATGGACGTTTTAAAGTAAACAGCCGTAGTGTTATGCTCCGCCATAGGATGCAGATGGGAACTATTGTAGGCGATGCCGTGATGAGTGTAAAGTTTATGAGTGGCGGTTATATTGGGAGTATTGAAGAATCGTTTGTTTCAAAATTATATCCCGGAGATGTGTTTATTTTTGCCGGACGCAAACTGGAATTATACCGCACAAAAAACATGGAGGTTTTGGTACGTAAGGCCAATCCGTCTGCCAAAGCACAGCACGCAAGCTGGATGGGAAGCCGAATGACGCTTTCGGCACAAATGGGCGAGTTGATAAGAGATGAATTGTATTCAGCCAACAACAGTAAGACATCACCAGAACTTCAGGCCCTAAAACCTGTTTTTAAACAACAACGTAAGGAATCTGTTGTGCCAACGGCAGATGAATTTCTAATTGAGACTTTCAAGACACGTGAAGGCTATCATATTTTGTTTTATCCGTTTGAAGGTCGTTTTGTGCATGAGGCGTTGGCAAGTTTGATTGCCTATAGGATAAGTTTGCTTTCGCCCGTTACTTTTTCTCTGGCCTACAATGATTATGGTTTTGAATTGCTAAGCGACCAGCAGATGGATATACAGCAACTTCTCGACAATAATTTGTTCACACCGGAATACCTGCATGAAGATTTGCAGAAAAGCCTTAATGCTACAGAAATTGCCAGAAGAAAATTCAGGGATATTGCAGTAATAGCAGGATTGGTTTTTGCAGGTTATCCGGGAAGGATTATCAAAACAAAACATTTGCAGAGTGGGTCACAGCTGATTTTTGAAGTATTTCGGGATTATGAACCTGACAACTTACTGTTGCAGCAAGCGTATCGCGAAACTTTTGAGCACCAGTTGGAAGAAGGCCGTCTGATTATGGCGTTGGAACGTATTCAAAACCAGCAGATAATTTGGAAACAGTGCGAAAAACCGACTCCCTTTAGTTTCCCGATAATTACTGACAGACTACGGGAGCGATTGTCAACAGAAACCTTGGCAGAACGTATCAAGAAAATGACTGCCAGCTATATGAAATCCAATTGAGATATATGCAAAAAACGACATTAGAGATTGAAATTAAGGGTCAGGTATTTGTGCTTCACAATAGCGGAGCCCTGTATTGGAAAAAACAGGAGATACTTCTGATTTCGGATGCGCATTTGGGCAAGATTACGCATTTCAGGAAACACGGTTTGGCATTGCCTACCAAAGCAATATCTAAGAATTTTAGCAATCTTGATCAGCTTGTTGCTTTTTTTGCCCCAAAAAGCATTTGTTTTTTAGGAGACTTATTTCATAGCTCAATGAATAACGAATGGCTTCTTTTTGCGGATTGGGTAAACCGTACAGCATTGTCGATGGTTTTGGTAGCTGGTAATCATGATATAGTAGACAGAAAAAAATATGAGGAACTCCATATTCCTGTAGTCGGCGAATGGCAATTGGATGGTTTTCTGCTTACTCATTTCCCTGAAGAAAGAGAAGGGTTTTATACTTTTTCAGGGCATATACATCCATCGATACTACTTGCCGGTAAAGGCCGTCAATTTTTAAAACTACCTTGTTTTTTTCAATCATCATCTCAAATGATTCTGCCTGCTTTTGGAGAATTTACAGGAACCTATGTCATCGAACTCCAACAAGGGGATAGGGCTTATGTACTTACGGATGATGAGGTAATACAAATTCAAAGCACGCTATAAAAATGCTAAAGCTTTCTGTTTACCTGGCGAAATGTCAAATTGATTCGTGGCAATACAGGCTTTGTTGTTTTAGGAATCTGATGTTGCCAAAAGCTATTGGTTGTTCCCGCCATTAGAAGAAAAGAACCGTGATGCAAAGGAATTTCGACTTGCGGAATTTCTGTACGGAATTTGTGTCGCAGCCGGAACATTCGCGTGGCTCCAAAAGTAACCGAAGCAATTATAGGATCCTTACCTGAATTTCCTTCCTTGTCACTATGCCAGGACACACCATCTTTACCGTTACGGTATAGATTGAGCAATACGCTGTTAAATTGCAATTGTGTTTCAGATTCCACTCTTTTTCGGATAGCCAGTAGCTCCGGTGTCCAATCAGGACCATTTGGATCGGCTCCCACATTTTTCTTGTCTTCATACCAGGAAATCATTCTGGGTGCCGTAACTACTTTATCATACATTTCCATTTCATATTCCCTCCATTTTGTTTGGTGGAGCAGGGTAGTATAATAGAAATCGGATTCTTCTTTACTGAAAAAGTTGTCAATCAGTAAAAGTTCCGTATCTGGCAGGTCAAATATTTTCTTGCCTCCGTTGCCTGTAAAAAATAGATCAGTATCATTAAAAAGTGTCATGTTTCTAAAAAGCAATTATTTCTTTTTTTTGGCTTTGCCTTCGGAGCCTGATTGGATGTCCAAACTATCGTGTCCTTTTTTTAATTTCTTTTCACGATTTTCTTGTGCTTCTTTTGTTGTTTGTATCTCTTTTGAAATACTTTTGTTTGATGGGCTTATTCCTTTTGAATGTCCCGATTCAAGATGTTCTTCGGCAGGTTTTTGATTATCATAATCAATTTCAGGCTTTTTTTTGCTTGAAACTTTTGGAACCGGAGTTTGATTTTTACCCTTCATAACGATATTTTTTATGCTCTTAAGTATTTTATTATCTAAGAGTTACAAATATCTTTCATTTGTTTTACAAAGGTATTATATCATCTTTGGTAATGCTTATAAAGTTTGCTGCTAGTTACTGCTTTTGCACAAGATTAAGTAAAAAGGAAAGTTCTCTGTTATCTCCCGGATTTCAAATAGTCCGGCTTCGCCAAATTCCGCTTGTATGGATTCTTCATCATAAAAAAACATTTGAACTCCCTGAAAGATTTCATAACGGTCTTTACTGATATAAGTGCCAGTACCGTAAGTGTGGGCTTTTTTGGAAATAGCTGTAAATACCATATAGCCGTCATCAGCCAATTGTGAAAAGCAATCCCGAATCAGCTTTTTTCTTTGCTGTTCATCCAACAGATGGATTAGGGCATGGCAGTAAATCCCATCGTATTGAATAGCGTCAAAAGGCATTTCGGTTACGGAACCATGATGGATAATCATGTCCTTTCCATAATGTTTTTGCGCCAATTCAATTGCTGTTTTTGATATTTCTATTCCGGTTACTTCTATTCCACTTTCCCTGAATACCTGTGCATTTCTTCCATAGCCTATACCAGGAACAAGCACCTTCTTAATCGTTTTTTCTATAAAAATGTCTTTAGCAAGTAGAGCGGAGTTTGCAGGTTCTAATCCCCACATTTCACGCTTTTCGTTAAAATTTTTTTCCCAAAACTCTGCCATTTGATTGCTTATTTGATATATAGCCAAATATAGAAGATAATTTTTGTTATTGCAATTAAGTCGCAATTAATTTGTTTGTTTAACATTAACCTTGTTTTTCATTTTTTGTAAATTAGACATCGTTTTAAATCAAAAATCAAGGATGGTACGAACCGAAACAATAATCGCAGTAAAAGATGTCTACAAGAGCTCAGAGTTTTATCAAAGCTTATTAGGCTGTAAAAGCAGTCATGGGGGAGATACTTTTGAAATTCTGACAAGTGAGGATAGAATAGTGCTATGCCTGCATAAATGGGGAGAGCACGATCATCCTACAATGCTTAACAGCGAGAAAGCAGGAAACGGATTGATATTGTTTTTTAGGGTTGACAATCTTGATGAAGTGTTTAGTAATGCAAGGAAAATGAATGCTGAAATTGAAAAGGAAATCCATTATAATGAAAATTCGCTTAAAATGCAGTTTACATTAAGAGATTTGGATAATTATTATTTGATTGTTTCGAATTAAGGTACTAAGGTTTTTGAGGCACTAAGGTTCTGAGTTACTAAGGTTAAAGAGAAAGTAACTACTTACTACTATCGACTAACCATTATCAACTATCAACTAACCACTATCAACTATCAACTAACCATTGCCAACTATCAACTAAGTAAAAGGTAGATCTACATAAAAAGTTGTCCCGCTGTTTGTATTGTTCTCAAACCATATTTTGCCATTATGTGCCTCTACAATCTGCTTTGAAATTGCCAATCCCATACCAAAAGGCTGTTCGCCGGCAGTACCAGGTCTTTTGGCCTCGGTAAATAAATTGAATATTTTTTCGCTCATTTCAGATGGTATTCCTATGCCTTCGTCCTTTACTAAAATGCGTACACTTTGTTTTTTCGGTATCATTTTAATTTTAATTTTGGTTCCATTAGGACTGAATTTGATGGCGTTGGCGATCAGGTTGCTGACTACTCTCCATAATTTTTCACGACTTGCGGTTACTGTTGCTGGTACGATTTCTAAACCAATTTGTTGTTGTTTTACATCGGCTTTGCTTTTCAGCAGTGCGACACAATATTTGAGCATTTCTGCAATATCAACGGGTTCTTTTTTTAACTGCTCACTACTAAATTGCAATTGTAGCAGATTATCAACCAATTCTAATGAATTTTGCCCTGATGTTTTCATTAAATCGAGCATAGCCCTATCTTCTTCTGATCTGTCGGGTTCTTCCAGCATCATAGAGGCGAGAGAATATATTCCTCCAATTGGGTTGCGGAGGTCGTGGGCTACAATTCGCATCATACGAGTATTGTCTGCCTGGCTATGTTCCAATGCACTTAAGGCCTTTTTCATTTGGCTATTCTGTTTTTTGGTACGCCGTAAATGTCTGCGAATAGAGAAAATCATGGAAATAGCGAGTATAAAAGCAACACAAGCCAATACAGATAAAGCCAACTGATAGGAGTAACGGCTTTCTAATGATTTTACCTGTTCATCTTTAAGTGCATAGTCAATATAATCTATTCCCGATTCGCTGTTTAATGTAGCCTCTTTGTCATGAATCTCGATTAGTTTTTTACTGAAAATTGCCGCTGTTGCATATTCACCATGTGTGTTGTAAATTTCAAATAGCTTTCGTGACAGGATTTCGCTATAATACAGGTAATCGTTACTTTCTGCAATAGACAAGGCCTGTTTAAAATAAGCGATGCTTTCTTCCGGATTTGTGGTTTCCAGCTGTTGTCCTATGTCGATAAGCATATCCATAGACACATAAAACAACTTCTTGTTGATAGCAGTTGCGATAGTCTGCTTTAGCAATGCCAATCCCTCTGTACGCTTACCATGAGCGATCAAATCATCTGCTATCAATTGATTTACGGCAACTAGTGTTCTTTCGTCATTGTATTTGGTGGCTATTTTTTTGGCAATGTCAATATAATAACGGGTAGAATCCTGACTAAAATGTTTCGGATAGGACAACAAATAATTGTAAATGACTAATGATCGGATAGAATCGTTACTAAGCTTTTTAGATTGCCTAAAAGCCATTTCATAACGTTGCAAGGCACGATCGTCTTTACCCATTTCCTGATACACCATGCCGATGTTCATCAAGGATTGTACGCAATTCACAGAATCTTTTAGCTTTTTATATTCCGTATATCCCTTATTGTAATACTTTAAAGCCATTTGGAAATTGCCTTTGATATCAAAAAAGATTCCCAGATTATTCATTGCATCGGCCCTACCTTTTTTATAATCATGGCGGTCTGCAATTTCACGGGCAATTCGGGAATAATAAAAAGTACTGTCAACATTCTTTTCATAAAGAAGCATGGCCATACGGTTCAGGGCATCTACATACTGAAGGCTGTCGCGGATTTGAGGCAGGGAAGTCCGTATCTTTTTTAATTCAGAGGATTGTGCAAAGCCTATGTTCCATGATAGTAGCAATAAGCAGAAAAACGATAGTCTTTTCATATAACCTTGATTTGGTGGAGTGGGTAGGTACTGTTTATGCTAATATAAGCATTTAAATATAATAGTTTTTAGTTTATAGTTTTTAGTGTATAGTTTTAGTTGATAGTTTTTACTTAGTAGTCTTTAGTTCCTACTATACATTATCCACTATCCACTAAAAAACTATTCATAAGGTATCATCAAATTTCTTAATTTTAGGTCAGTATTCTAACACTAAATGGATTAATAGTTGAGAGATAATAATGGATAGAGGATAGTTTTTAGTTGACCGACACATTATCCACTATCCACTAAAAACTATCCGTTAAAAACTACAAAGAACTATGCAAAGCCGTTTCGCAGACCAAAATAAAACCATTTCCAACTTCTATGAGGAGGTTTGGGTGGTTTGTCCTTCGTGCAGTAAAAAAGCTATTGCCAAAACAAATACTGAGGCTAAATCAGCCCGATTGTATTGCCCGAGCTGTGGTTATAATAAGGAAACATCAATGGAGTTTTTGTATGCGGGTCAAAAAGCTCTTACCATTAGGGCAGCACACCTTTATTTTGATGCTGAACTCTGGTTGCAACATCCGTTTAAAAATGATGTATTTATTGCTTTTAACGGTGAGCACCTAAATTATCTGGAACAGTATATTTCAGCAACACTACGCGAACACAAAGATCGCACGCATTATACTCTATTAGAAAAACTTCCTAAATTTTATCATGAAGCCAAAAACCGCAAAGCTTTACTCTCTATCATTAAAAAACTATCCTCTAAAGACTACTAACTAAAGACTACCAACTATCCACTATTATAAGAAGCTTTTCACCCAATCCTGAAACTTAATCTTATAGGTTTCGCCAATAGGGATAATATTTTTTTGGATAAAAACCCGGTTACGTTCGATGGTTTCTATCTGGTCAAGCCTAATAATATAAGATTTGTGTACCCGCATAAAATCTGATGCTGGCAATTTTGCTTCAAACTCTTTTAAGGTGTCGAGTACGATTAGTTTTTCATTTTTTAAATGCAAATGCAGATAATCTTTTAAGCCTTCAACCAGAAGCAAATCGTTTAGGTTTATTTTTACCAGCTTACCATCGGTTTTTATGAATAAAAACTCATCCGGCTTTTCTTCGGTTTTTGTCGGAATTTCTATAGTAGCAGCTGGCTTTTCCTGAGAAAGGGATTCTATTTTTTGTATGCATTTATAAAAGCGATCAAATGAAATCGGTTTTAATAAATAATCGACCACATTATGTTCGTAGCCTTTCAAAGCATATTCGCTATAGGCCGAAGTAATAACAAACTTGGTTTTATTGCCCAGCATTTCCATCATTTGGATACCTGTAAGTTCTGGCATCTGTATGTCGATAAATAAAACATCGATAGTTGTTTGGGCTATAAGTTCCAGTATTTCGAAGGGATTGGTCGTGGCTTTTACCAATTCAAAACTGGAAATTTTTTCTACATATTTTGACAACAGAGCCACTGCCATGGGTTCATCGTCGAGGATTGCACAGCGGATTGTTCTCATAATTTAATATCTAATTTTACGTAATACATGTTTTCTTTTGTGGTAACTTCTAAAGAATGTTTGTCAGGAAAATACAATTGCAGTCGCTTTTTTATATTTTCGACTCCAATGCCCGACTGATGGTCTTTTTTATAATTATTGATACTGTTTTGCGTCTGCAAAATTAGATGATTTTTATTTTGTGTCAGCTCAATAGTAAATGGCTGTTCCGGATTGTTTAGGATGCCATGTTTAAAGCCATTTTCTACAAACGGAATTAATAATAGGGGCGGTATACGGCATTCCGGATTCTCTATATTTTTCTTGAAAACCACTTGCGCATTACCCGAAACCCGCATTGATTCTAACGAGATAAAATCATCTATATAGACTATTTCGCGTTGCAATGCAATAGTTTCATTTTGGCTTTCATACGTCATATAACGCATCAGCCCGCTTAATTGCTCCACAGCCGGAAGCGCTTTTTCCGATTGTTCGAATATCAGATAATAAATATTGTTCAGAGTATTAAATATAAAATGCGGATTAATCTGCGATTTCAGAAAATTGATTTCTGTTTCACGCTTGCTTTCCAACAAGGTTATCTGATCTTTTTGCAGGCGTAACATGTTTACAATAAACCATAAGACAGAAGAAGCCATGATAGGTCGGCTTCCATAGGTAAGGTTGTCGTATATATAGAAAGAAATTGTTGTTCCATTAGCATAGTTATGGAAACCAAGCCATTGATCGTACAAAACTTCTTCGATCAAATATCGCATTCCGATAAAAATGGCAAACAGACCCAAAAACGACAATATAATACGCTTTACATTTTTCACATCAAAAAACTTTGGCATAAACACTAAGTAATTCAAATAAAAAATAAGGATATAGATCCCTGTAAAAGAGTATGTTAATGCAGTTGACGAGTTTTTGAAATCTAAAGAAAGTATAGGAAAAGTGAATATCTTATGCTTAGCGTCGTATACAGTCAAATCTTGTGCTATATAGTACAACCAAAATAAAAGGTGTAGCAAAATCACATATTTTTTCTTCATTGCTTGGGCTATTTTTTTAAAGTGGAAAAGTAGAGCATTACGGTATAAGAAAAAACTTTTTTTCGACAAACCCCTGTTTTTCTCCGACGAATCCATTGGTCGGATTTTTTACAGGAATGGTCGAAATAAAAAAAATAAGGACAGTAAAAGTTGAAGATTTGCTGAAAAATAATACACATGAAAACATCAGCACATTTTTTAGTTTGGATCTCAATTTTATTTACGACTTCTCTTTTTGCACAGACGCATGAGGTAAGAGGTATAGCACAAGCCAATGGTGAACCTGCAGCATTTTACGACGTCTTATTAATCGCCAAAGATACTATTAAAGGCAAGACTGCCGAAAACGGTTCTTTTGCATTAAAAGCACAAACAGGCGATTACCGCTTAGAAATTTTATATTTTGATGAAGCAGTATACAAACAAGAACTTGCATTAACAAATACTATCGATTTGGGGGTTATTGCATTTGAAAGCAAGACAAAATTGGATGAGGTAGTAATTGAAGCTCCTAAAAAGCTGATGGAACGCAAAGCAGATCGTTTTGTATATCATATTGCAAATACGACTTCATCAGCAGGAGGCACCGCTATAGATGCACTTAGAACCACACCTGGTGTTACTGTAACGCAAGAAAGCATAAGTATTTCGGGTAAAAATTCGGTTATGGTATTAATCGATGACAAACCTACTTATATGGACCAGGCGGAACTGATGAACTATCTGGAAAGTATTAGTGCTTCCAATTTATCAAAGATTGAAGTGATTACTACGCCACCTGCCAAATATCAGGCCGAAGGAAATAGCGGTATCATTAATATTGTTACCAAAAAAGTTAAGAAAGATAGTTGGAATGCCTTATTTGGCGGAGCCTACCAACGTGGAAAAAGAAATACGCAACAGTATAATACGGCGTTCAATTTGCAAAAAAATAAGCTGACATTGAGAAGTTCTCTTAATACAGGAGTGCGACGCTCTTTAATCAGGTGGGATAATGATATTTATTATTCAGATGCTTTTTGGCAGAATGAAAGCAGCTCAGATGGTAAAAAACGTTATATCAACGGACAGTTGGCACTGGATTACCAACTGACAAAAAAATGGACGATTGGTACAAAAGTTTCTGCCTATACTTCTAAGTTTACAGATGAGCAGCCACAGCTTACGACTCTTTTCGATAAAAAAGGAGGTGCTATCCAGCAATTTATGAAGAATAATGCTGCTTCCAATAATAAAACCTATCAACAGATTTACAATCTATATTCAGAATATAAACTGGATACTTTGGGTAAAAAAGTGATGGTAGATGTTGATTTTGTAAATTATCATACGCCTACTTTTAGAGATTATGCTTATGCAAACTATACACCGGCAAATGAGCTGATTGCTAATTCTAAGAATGCAGGTATCAATGATGTGGATATCAAAATACAAAACATATCAGCCAAAGTAGATTTCGAATTACCAACCAAAGTAGCTGATTTTACGGCTGGTGCCCGATTTTCAAATTCAAAATCAGATAACCTGATTAATGCATTTAAGCAAGACGAAAATGGCGAAATGGTATATGATACCAACTTGTCGAATTATTTTGAATACACCGAAAAGAATGAAGCACTTTATATTTCAGGAAATAAAAAATTCAATGACAAATGGAATATCCAGGCAGGTTTGCGTTTAGAAGCTACCCAAACGGATGGATTTTCTAGAGAAGCCAATAACCGACATAAGAATGATTACCTGAAATTATTTCCTACGTTGTATATCCTACACCAATTTACAGAAGATAAAAGCCTTGGATTTAATTATTCCCGCCGTATTCGCCGCCCGAGTTACGAAAGCCTTAATCCTTTCCGTACCATCAACAATGAATTTAGCTACAACGAAGGAAATCCGTTTTTAAAACCATCATTTACACATAATTTTGAAGTGACATTTACGTATAAGACATTAGATTCAAGACTTAGTTTTTCAAGCATGAAAGATGGTGTAAACCAGGCGTCTATATTGAATCCGGACACGAAGCAGAACAATTATATCTGGATGAATTATGTTAATGAGGACATGCTTAGTTTTACGCAGAGTTATACTGCAAAACCAACACCGTGGTGGACTAGCGTGAACAATCTTAATTTGAGCTATTCAGAATCAGACATTGCGGTTTCTGACAGAAGAAATAAGGGAGCGTCTTCATCTTTTTTCACAACCAATGATTTTACATTAAACAAAAACAAGACGTTTTTCCTGAGTGTTAGTTATTTCCAGAATTTTGGAGAGACGTATCAGAATTCAAGCTTAAAGCCTTATGCTAAATTTTATGCTACGGTAAAATACCAAATGCTTGATAAAAAATTAGAGTTGGCCGTAAGCGGAACCGATATTTTTAACGGACGTGAATATTCAAAACAGAATATGTATGGCGTAACTCAGGAATTTAAAAATGTTTGGGACACGCAACGTGTACGTTTTTCATTGACATACCGTTTTGGTAACAGCAATCTGAAGACAAGCGAACGCCAATCAGGAAATTCTGAAGAGTTGAACAGATTGTAAAATGCTGATGTGATGGAGATGAGGAGAGATATAAAGAATAACCCGTTGATTTGTCAACGGGTTATTTGCTTTCTGTTCAATAAATACTCTATTTTTTCTCTCTTATCAGCAATATATCTTTTTTGTTAATCAACGGATTGTTTCGGTCTGCTATATAAATATCTTTGAGTCCGTCGCCATTAAAATCACTGCAAATCACTGCCAATGCATCTCTTTTGTACTGTTTTCCTAAGATGGTTTCGGTTGCATCATAAAAGCTACCTTTATTGTTCAGATATACTTTTACATAACCGCCAAATACATTTCCAATGATCAAATCAGGATAACCGTCATTGTTTAGGTCTTCAAATACGGCATCGGCAGTATGGTCTGAATCTTCTGGTAGGCGCTTGCTTGTTTCATCAGTGAATTTTCCTTTTCCGTTGTTGATATACAAACGGTTTTGTGGGTTTTTCGTTCCTCTGAAATTGACGTTGGACAAGAAAAGATCCATATCACCATCTTTGTCAACATCGGCAAAACTTACCTTGCGGGTTTCCATATCAATTCCTGTGGGAAGATGGGTAAGGCTTATGTCTTTGAAATAGCCTTTGCCAGTATTCAGATACAGAACATTGCCGTCTTCATTGGCTGCAAACAAATCCAAATCACCATCTTTGTCAATATCAACCAACGTCAGGTCTTGTGTAACCCTGTTAATGTCTGGTAAACGGTTGGTTTCAACAGTAAAATCGCCATTACCTTTGTTAATCAGTATTGTGTTTTTTCCATTATTGCCAAAAATCAAGTCCGGCTTTTTATCACCGTTCAAATCTGCTGCCACTACCGCATTGGCTTCTGAATCGGGTAGTTTGAAAGGAGATTCCTTAAAATATCCGTTGCCAGTGTTGAGGTAATATTCATGTACCTTATCATCTTCACTACAAAAAACAAGATCTATCAGACCATCACCATTAAAATCGGCTAGAGCTATATCTTCGCTATCATGTACAGGCTGTGGAATTCTCTTTTCGGATTCGTTGGTGAAATTTCCTCTTCCATCGTTAATCAGTATCGTATTAGGTTGAAATTCATTAGCCAATACAATATCAAGGTCGCCATCATTATCGATGTCTATAGCTCTTGCGTCCATGCTGGCACTACGTGTCCCAATATCGGGAAGGTTGTCGCTTGCATCCCTAAATAATGGAGCTGTTTTTTTTGTGTATTCTTTTTTTAAGACTTCTTTCATCCAGTCGCAGGTATAGTCAAAAATGGTATAATTGAAATGATTGACTGCATACGCAGAAAATTCCTGAGGTTTTTCCTGCCATTTTATAAATTCCTCCATGCTTCCAATCTCTTCAAAGTTATGGGTGGTTTTTGGTACCAGCCAGAACGTGCCTTTTTTCGGATGTTTTTTATTGATATATTCTATAAGTGCTATATGGTCATCCGGATGTACGGCGGCAATATCAGCTTCTCCATACATCGCCAGAACGTCATTTTCATAATTGCCCCATGCTTCGACAAGTTTTTTCGAGTTCATTTCCTTGAAGGTTTTCGGGTGTCTTCCTGATGCTACCAAACCTGTTCGGGGATCGTATCCCATTACTTGCTGGAAAGCCATGAGACCTATAGGATTTTTTATAATTTCTTCTACCGGTTTATTGTTGTAGAAGTAGTCGTAAATATGAGGTTTGAATTTTTCAAGAATAGTTCTCAGCTCGCCAAGATCTTCGCCATAATACTGGGATTGCGTGAGAAAAGCATCAAACAAATATTCCTGCCATGGCTTGAAACCCGTACCATACACTGCTACGCCACGCGGCTGGTATTTTTCAGCCAATAGCGGAGCGGTTATTCCGCCCATAGAATGTCCAAAAAGGAATAGAGACGATTGGTCGACATTTTTCAGGCTTAAAAGATTCTTATAACCGGCATCATACATTTCTAATTCGTCGTCAAAACCCATCTGATCGCAAGGCGGCATATTTATATTATCTCCCATATCGCCTTTTTCTATTCTATATACGGCAAACCCTCTTTCGACCATAGCATCGATGGCTCTTTTGGTAATATCGGTTTCCTGAAAATTATCCATGGAGTAGCAGGGAAGTCCTTGTAGGAAATAGATAGTCCCGATAGGTTTCTTGTTTTTTAGCGTTTTGTATAGGGTTCGTACATAGCCGCCTTTATAGGCAAAATCTCCATAAATCACATCAGCGGTAGGGCTGGTTTCTTTTGGACGGCCTATTACATTGCCTTTAAGAGTCAGTGGTTTACCGTCTCTTATAACAGCTATTTCTATGGTTTGGTTTTCCCTAAGAGTTTTTGCTAGCTGTGCGATCTGTTGTGGGGCTTCTATAGCAACAGCGTTGATTTGTGTGACGATATCATCCCGTTTAAGGCCAATGGCTTGTGCAGTGGTTCCGGCAATAGCCTGTTTTATGATGGCGCCTTTGGTGTAGTTTAGCCTTTTGGCTAAAGAATCCGGAACATTTTGATAATACGAAACTCCAAGGCTTCCTTTGCGTTGAAGGTGCTGGGCGTTTGTAATGTGGCAGGCAAATGCCAAAACAATAAGGTAGAGGTATTTCATGGATGAGACATTTTTTGGTAAAGCTAAGAGGAACGTCATTTTAAGACTTGTCAAATCCTGCTATTTTGGTTAACCAATCGGGTGATATGCCATTGGAGAAACGCCAAACTCCTTTTTAAAACGCTTGCTAAAGGTTGGCAGGTCATTAAAACCTACTGCAATAGCTATATCGGTAATGCTCAGACGTTGTTTTTGCTTTAACAGCGTGCATGCCAGTTCAAGTTTTTTCTGGAGAAGGTATTGGTGCGGACTTGTTTTGAAAACCTGTCGGAATAGTCGCGAAAAATGATATTCAGACATGTTTGATACAAATGCTACTTCTTCAACAGAACCAATAGAAGCAAAATCAGAATCCATAAATTTTTTCGCAGTCAGCATCTTTCTCAGAAGTTCTTTTCGTGTCTGTAGTTTTACGGAGCGAATATTGTTGATTTGCGGGTATACCTGATATTGGTCTGCTACGATGGTTTCAGCCAGTGCATAAAAGAATTCGTTTGAGAATTCAAAACCATGCGTGGAATTGGCAAGAACCTGACTGCTAATTTTTTGCAGGCAGGTTCCCAATCGGTTATTATCTAAAGTATATTTGTTTTCAGGATAATTTGCTGTTGTAAAAAAATCATCCAAGCCCGACTCATAGGAAGTATGCGATGGATAGAAAAGACCTACTACAGCTTCGGTCATTATTTTTGGCGCGATATCAATACATAATCCTTTTACGGGGCTGTTGCTGCCAATTGTCAGTTTTCCTCCGGACTGGCTGTTTGCCAACAAATATTCCCCTTTTCGGATGTTGTAGGTATGACCGTCAACATGATAGGATTCGCAACCTTCCAAAACTAATTTTACGGAAAAGCTCCTGAAAAGCAAATCGGTTGAAAGTTCATTAAAAGTAGAATAGTTTACCAGGCTGCTTTCGCGGGGCAGACTTATCTTTTTGAAATTTTGCTCTGAAATCCGGTTAAACATGATAAAGTAGTTTACCTATTGGTCTTACTAACTTTAAAATGTTACAGTTACGAACCTATATAGTTGATAGTTGATAGTTGATAGTTGATAGTTGATAATGGTTAGTCGATAGTGGTG
Source organism: uncultured Flavobacterium sp. (assembly GCA_964518395.1). Taxonomy (GTDB): domain Bacteria; phylum Bacteroidota; class Bacteroidia; order Flavobacteriales; family Flavobacteriaceae; genus Flavobacterium. Next base: position 60,530 of record CAZFGA010000009.1, on the reverse strand, counting down.
TGGTTTTGCAATAAATAAAACATATTTCAATAACTTACTCTTTTGTATGCAAAAAGCATAAACTTAGAGCTCACAACCTAGCATCTTAGTACCTGTTTTACCTAGAATCAATTAAACCTTTACTCGTTTTTGCTCAGTATCGGCACTACCTGATTGACGTACTTTTACATTATCTCCTTTGCTGAATCGGTAAGAAAAAGAGAGCGTTACTACCCTTGAATCCAGATAGCTGAACCAGGAAGCCTTAGCATTTTGTATGTTTTGTATCTGACCTTCGACCTGATTGGTATAAAAAACATCGGATACATTAAGTTTTAATACTCCTTTATTGCTCAACATCTTCATCGCTACGCCAGCTCTGACAGAACCAATAGGAGAGACTAGAAACTGTCCTGATAGAGCTTTACTTTGGTATTGTCCGGAAAGTTCGGCGCTCCATTTATCATTGATTGTGAACTGGTTTGTAGGCGAAACGACCCAATTCCATTTGGAATCGTCAATATGTTCCGTATAAATCTTACTCTTAAATGAATTATCCGATGCGGCAGCATAACATTGCAATGTCCACCATGGATATAACTTGAAAGTAGCGTTTAAAGAAACTCCATATGAAACCTGTGTAGCGAAATTACCTGGCCTGCTGTAATAGATGGTTCCTCTTTGTTCGTTGGTTTCAGAAATCAGGTTATCGATATAGCTATAGAACAAGGTTGTTGTCAGGTAGCGTTTATAGGTATGTGAAAGTTCGGCATTATAGGAGAATGTCGGTTTTAGGTAGGGATTCCCGCCATAAAAAGTAAAACGATCCATTGGATAGGTAAAAGGGTTCAGGTCTTTGTAATTTGGACGATCAATTCTTCTCCCGAGAGAAAGTCCTATGATATTGTTCTGAAGCGTATCGGCCCGATATTGTACGTATAAGGTAGGAAACAGGCTGGTATACTTTATAGTGAATGAAGAATCGGCTACAGTAGGATTTCCTGCCTGATGACCTTTGATTCGTGTATGCTCCATTCGTAATCCTGCCTGTATCGAAATGTTTTTAAAGTCTTTCGCATAATTCGCGTAAATAGCATGAATTTGCTCCTTGTAGGTAAAGTCATTTGAAAATTCATAGTTTGGTGTGCTGGTACTTCCAACAACATCGCTAAAGTCTGCCACATTACTGGTATGCACATAACTGCTTTTTGTACCGAGATCAGCCTGTCCTCCCAATAATGGTATTCCCGAATAATCTGCTTTTCCGGAATAGATTTTTATTTTGGATGGCAGTTTTGAATCGAGACGTGTATCGGAAACGGTCTGCCCATTCGTATCAAATACTTTGTTTAGCAGTTGCTGTGATATTTCAGACCTATAAACAATATTGTCGAGATTTACCGTGAGCTGTTGTCCTTCCTTGTCTATCAGGTGATTCATATTCAGGTTGAAACTTCTGTTTCTAAATTTCACCTCCATCGGATTTCTTGCTTGTATGGTATTGACCGGATTCAGATCTGCATTATATACGACAGCATTATTGGCAGTATTTCTATCGGAAGGATTTAAAAACCCGCTAAAAGAAGCACCTAAGGTTGTTTTTTTAGTAGCATAAAAGTCGGTGCCCAGTTTTATGGAGTTACTTTTTCCTTCGGGAGTGATATAGGAATTCTGAATAAAGGCAGAACTTCTTTCGCCTTCGGGAGTAAAATATTCCCTTTTGATAGTCAGGTCCTGATAACTGCTGTTTTTTCCTAACCCAAGATTAGAAAAGAAATTCCATTTCTGTATACGGTAGTTAAAATTAAAGCTGTTGTTGGTACGCATATACTTGCCTTGCCCGTAAGAAAGGTTTAGTCCTCCATTGAAACCTTTTGCCGTATTTTTTTTATGGATTATATTAATAATTCCCGCATTTCCGGAAGCATCATATTTTGCTGATGGATTGGTCATAATTTCCATGTTTTCAATATTTGATGCAGGAATCGATCTCAGATAGCTGGCCAAATCCTGGGCAGAAAGATAGGAAGGCTTGCCATCAAGGAGCACCATCACTCCATTTTTGCCTCTTATGGAAATATTTCCGTTCATATCTACCGAAACGGATGGAGCTCTTTCGAGTACATCAAGAGCGGTAAGTCCGGCGCTGGTAATCAACGCATCTGGACGTACGACAATCTTATCAATTTTTTGGGTTACAAATGCTTTTTGAGCTGAAATAGTAACTTCTTCAAGTGTTTTGCTCGATTCCATCAGGAATATTGGAGGGATTTCCTGTGATTTCCGTTCATAGGCCTCTGAAATATATTTTTCAAAACCCAGATGCTGTACGAGAATACGGAAATGATCTAGTTTTATTCCTTCAAATTCATATTTTCCGTCTGTATCCGTGATACTGGTCTTTACCGGATCTTCATTGTCTATGTTCAATAAAACTACAGTAATTCCGGCTAAAGGTTTTTTGTCCTGGCTCAAAATAGAACCGTTTATCAGGTTTGAATTTTGGGCTACAGCGACAGGAACAGCAAGTAAAAGGAGCAGTATTGTAATAACGTTTCTCATCCTATCGGTTTAAAAAATTAAACAACCATTTACCAAATAAATAACCGGATTCGGCCAGTTTGAATACCAAGCCTAAGAGGATGATGCCAATAAACAGCTGTCCCTGTCGCGTTTTAAAGAAATGTCTGAAGCCCATGATAATGTTTTTTTCAAAAGTATTTCTGTTTTTAGCAATACAGTTGTCATTTTCTGCTAAATCGATAGATTTTGAAAAAAAAGTATTTATTGGACTTGTGGAATAGTGGCTCGTGAAGAGGCAGAGTCACAAAGTTCTTGCGGGTTCTTATTTTTTTAAATATTTGAAGTTGTTTTTAAGGTGACCTTTTACGGTAGTACAATCCATTCTTGCTATTTTTGCTTCGAAGCTTTCGTTATTTTGTCCTTCAAGCCTATCTGCTATTTCGCAAATTTTTAAAGCCCAAAACTTTGCTTTTTTGGTATCTCTTTTAAAATTATCAGTTTTTTCCCAGTCTTTGGCATATAACTTCATTAAGCTGTAAGCGGTACGTGTATTATTTTCATCCCATTGCATTGCTTTTTCATAATATGCAACACTAACTTGTGGCACTACATTTTTGCCATGATAGTCATATAAGAATGCCAATCTTGAGTAGCCATTTGCTATCCTTTTCTTTAATTCGAGTTTTTTATTTTCATTAGTTTCTGTACTATAATTAGCTTCTAAAATTGAAATTTCTTTTTCATAGTTAATTTTTGCTTTTTCCACATCATAGTATGGAGAGTTCACATTGTCATAGATCCAACCTAAATTACCATAGACAATAGGGTTTATATTATCATTATTGACAATATAATTTTCAAATGACTCGATGGCTTTGTTTTCGTTTGAATTTTCTTTGTGAAGATAGCCTATTCTTAATAGTATCTCTTTGTCTTTGCTTTTATCAAAGGCTTGTTGATACAGTTCGAGTGCCTTTTGATAATTTTTTTCAACGCCATTATTACCGGAACTGTAAAGTTGTGCCTTTTCAAGTAATCCTTCAACAGAATTGTCTGTCTTTGCTAATTTTTGTTTTATTGTTTTTTCAAAGTCATTTAAAATTTTGTCAAAACCTTTGTAGGTGGTACTTTGGTATCCATTATTGTATACCTCAATAAAGGGCTGTGTTTTTTCCAAGCCAAATACAATACAATTGGTATGATCGAAAGAATTTAATTTTGCAGAAAAATTGTCGTAAAATGGATATAGCTGTTTTAAGCTTTCAAAGAAAGCAGATTTTTTGAAAGTACCATACAATTTTTCTGATTCTGTTTTAAATAAAATAGATTTAGACATAGATGAGCCGTCCCATTGATTTGTAATAATAACCATGATACCTTTAAAGTTCAGCATTGCACTTTTTGATTTATTTGGAATATTGGAAAAAGAGGCTATTTTTTCAAATTTAAAGTTCAGATTTTCAAGGTTTTTGGCCACATAATCGGCGTAAGTTTCAAAAATCTTAGGATCAGATAGCGTATTTATGGCTTTGTCTTCATCAATAATTGCCTGTTTCCCAGCATGGTCATCCATTTCAGCCCTATGCTGTTGCTGTTTTTCTTCATGTGCCTTATCTAAAGCAGCACCAATTTGTTTTAAACCATCTCCAATAACGTTTAATGCGGCTTCATTTTTTGTAGTTTTCTCCATACCATCAAAAGCACTCTTTGCCTGTTTGCGTTGCGTGTCATTTGTTGCTAAACCAATTGCCTGCTGATATTTATCTTTTGCATCCTTAAAATTCCCACGGCGTTGCAAGTCTACGCCTTCATTATATACATTTACAAATTGCTTACTTTGATTATTTATTCTATTGGCTTCTTCTTGCCGTTTTGCATTTTCCTTCTGCATTTGATTTTCAAGGTCAGCCTTGCTACGGTTGTATTCGGTAAGGTCGTTTTGTTTTTGATTAGTAGCAGAAGAGGAACTGGCTTGTCCGCCTTTTACGTTACAGTTAGCTACGCCATTATCACATTCTGCCCAGCATCTTTCAGAGTTGGGCTGTTTTAATGTTCCAAAAAAAACATTTTCAACAGTTATTAAAAAAGCGGGAGAAGCATCGGCGTAATAAAAGGAAACATGTTTATGTTCTTGGTTTGGTTCAAGTGTAAAAGAGCCCCAACTTTTTTTATCGTTCCCTACTTTAAAATATAAATCAAAAGTAACGGTCCTTGTATAGGTGTTTTTTACTTTCCAGTTCCATTCATATCCTTTGCCATATTCGTTATAGCCATAGTTTATTGCAGCACCCTGTATTCCTTGATTGCAGGTTGCTTTAACCCAATTTGACCATTGCTGCCCGAACAAAAAAGTTGTCTGTAGAATAATCATCGTAGTTATTACTGTTTTTTTCATGGTAGTTTATTTTGTAACGACTAAATTATATCCAGACAATGCGGCATACAATACCTAGCACTAGCTATTTTTTTGCTAAATCCAGCCTTCTTCAATAGCTTTTTTTACTAATTGTAGAGGTGTATCGGTATTGCTTTTTGACAATATATTCTTGCGGTGGGTATTAATGGTATGGATGCTTACAAAAAGCTCATCGGCTATTTGCTGGCTGGTTTTTCCCTCTACAATTCTTTTTAGGATTGTCTTTTCTCTTTTTGTAAATATTTCATAAGAGGGCAGGATAGGGGCAGTATCCTGAATATCGTAGTAGGACGGCTCACCATCTAATCCTATGATGGAGCAGTGAGGACTTCCTTCTCTTTTGATATGGGTAATATCGGTATGGATATGGAAGCTGTGATAAATATTTCGGCCTTCGTAGTTTACCAATACGTACTGGATCAGTATTCGGGCATAGTCGCCCTGTTTTTTTTCAATACGGAGGTCATATTGAACTTTGTAATGGCCAATTTTATCAATAGCTGTGTTGTTAAAAAAGATAGTGGCTTGGTGTTCGAAGCTCAGAAAATAAGGCTTATCCTGCGGATGTATACTGTCCATAAACAGACTCATGTCCATTTCTGAAGGCGAATAACCTAAGACAGACTCCATTTCGGGACTTACTTCTGTTATGTCGCCGTTAAAGATGTCAAACAGGAGAAAGTAATAATCGCCCGCCTGAAAAATATTTAAAAGGCGTTTGTGTGCATCAATCTGAAGCTGAAGATCATCACAATCATTGGAGTATTTCTTTTTTACTACAGTTTTCCAATATTTTTGAGCTTGTAAGTAAAATTGGCTCTTTTTTTCCATAGGGCACGCAATTACAGGGGTTAAAATACGTTTTTTTATGGATTTTGGCTTCTTTATGTTATAAACAAAGTTAATTCTTTTTATTTAATACATTATATTTTCAATTTATATAAATCATCTTTAATACCAGGAACAAATGATTGAACGGAAGTTTAGCTTTCTAATCCTGTTTTTAAGCATAGAACGGCTTCCTCAAGCTCTTTTTCATTCATGGAAGCAAAACCAAAACGGAAGGCATTTTCCTGTTCGTGGATTCGTTTGATATGTAGCTGAGGTACTGAGGCTAATTTGCTTACTGAAAAAGCAGGGTTTATTTTAATCCAGATTGCCATTCCGCCATTGGGCAAAGAATAAGAAATGGAGTCGCCTAAATATTTTTTTAGCAATGCATCCAGATAGTCCCTGCGCTGGTGGTAGCTTTTTTTTGTTTTTTTTAGATACCGGCTTAAATCTCCGTTTTTAATGAGTTCGGCAAGTGCATTTTGCATATATCCGTCGCCTCCATAATCTATGACTTCCCGCAGCATAGTGCATTGTCTGATGAAGTTTTTTGGTGCCACCATAAAACCTATACGAATGGACGGACCTAAAACCTTAGAGAAAGAGCCTATATAAATTACATTGCCGTTATGACTTCCGCTGGCTATAGGCAAATAAGGAGAAGAAGAGTAGTGATAATCATAATCATAGTCATCTTCAATAATAGTAAAGGAATATTGTTGGGAGAGCTCCAAAAGTTTCATTCTCCTCTCTACGCTCAAGGTTACAGTTGTTGGATAATGATGGTGCGGAATTACATAAACGGCCGTTACCTTTTTCTTTTGGCATATTTTTTCAATCGTATCCACATCCAGTCCGTTTTCATCAACAGGAACAGCAACAACCGATGCTTTTGTCCTTTCAAATGTTTTGTCGGCTATCGGATAATCGGGATTACCAATAATGATAGTGGCTTCCTTATCTAGCAGTATTTGAGAGGCCAGGTAAATACTCATTTGGGCGCCATGTGTGACGAGTATGTTGTCTGTTGAAATGTTTAATCCTCTTGTTTTGGATAAATATCCAACCAATTCTTCTCTGAGCTTCAGTGCGCCTTGTGTGGTTCCTACAATCGCATTTTTGACAGCATATTTACGGGTTGTATACGAACGGTACATTTTCAATAATTCGTCTATTGGGGAAAGCCTGATGTCGGGATAACCGTCGTCTATAAGAATTTCAGGGGCTGATAGTATAGGCTGATCAATTGTTTTTTCTTCTAGTCTATGAAGCGGGAGATCAAAAGTATTCTGATAGGACAATGAAGCCTCTTTTTGATTCCATTTTTGAGCTTTCAATATAGGAATCTGCTTGGATACGGTAACGTGTTTTCTGGGAATGACGATTATCCAGTCCTGTGCACTCAATTCATCATAAGCCGCAATAACCGTTTTACGGTGTATGCCCAATGTTTTAGAAAGTTCTCTTGTTCCCGGCAGGTGAGCTCCGGCTTTTAAGGTTCCTGTTCGTATTTCATTAATAATAGCAACAGCAATTTGTCGGTACAACGGAATCTTACTTTCTTTATCGAGGGTGATTATATGTTGAAACGGAAACATCTGGACTACCTGTTAAGTTAAATCTGGATTGCAAATGTAGTCCAAATTGAAAATACTTTAGCCGAATAATTTTAAACACATAACAACATGAGTTATCAAATCAAAAAAGCAAGTCTGGAAGACTTGAATGAAACAGCGGTTCTTTTCAATCTCTACAGAATTTTCTACCGGCAGGAATCCGATTTAGAAAAAGGAAAAGCATTTTTAAAAGAAAGATTTCTAAACAGCGAATCCGATATTTTTCTGGCTATGGTTGACGGGAAAGCAGTGGGTTTTGTCCAACTGTATAAACTTTTTCATTACACTAAATTACAGAAACAATGGCTATTAAGCGATTTATTTGTGCATCCGGATTATAGAGGAAAAGGACTTTCTGTTGCTTTGATTGACCGAAGCAAACAATGGTGTGAAGAAACCGGCGCTTGTGGATTGATGCTTGAAACGGAAAAGACAAACGATATTGGAAACCAATTATATCCACGATGCGGATTTGAATATGACAGACTGCATAATTATTACCATTGGTGGAAATAGATAGAAGAACGGCAGATTAGTAGTAGTCTGCTGTTTTTTTAGTTACATGAGATATTCGTCAGAATAGTTAAAAAACATTCCTCGAAGATGTTTAAATTGTACATTTAACCAAAATCAAATAAACCATGCACAGAGTCTTTTACTGTTTAGTATGCCTCTTTTCTATCGGTCTAAATGCGCAAATCACCGGTGTCATATCCTGGCTAAACGCTAACGCAATTGTTATTGAAGATGCAGGTCCTGATACAGCGCTAATGGCATTTGCACAGAATGAACCTCAAGTTTTTAAAGAAGCAAAGATGTATGGATTTGGTGAAGCCACCCATCATACCAAGGAGTTTTTTGACCTGAAAGCCAAGTTTTTTAAATACCTGGTTGAGCAAAATGGTGTGAGAGTTTTTATTATGGAAGAAAGTTATCAGGCTGAACAGGCTATTAATGAATGGATATGTGGTGGTCCCGGAGATAAAGCTAGTGTCGTGAAAAATTTTAGACATTTTTTATGGCGTACTACTGAAGTAGCTGATTTGTTGGAATGGATGCGTAATTACAATCATGGAAAACCCCGGGAGGCACAGATACGATTTTATGGAATAGACAACCAGATGGGCGAGGATATTAATAAAAGGCTAAGGAGCTATGTTCAAAAGCATAATATTAAAATTGATGAAAGCCTATTAACTGCAGCAGACAGTTGCTCGACAGCGGTGTATGGAGGTGTAAAAATAAAGGAATGGGCAAAGAAAATGCAACCGAAACTGCAGCAGTTAACCCAATTGCTAGAACAGGATTCAATACGCTTAAAGACTGCAAATGCTAATGAATATATTGATATGATGCGTGGGTTGGGGTATCTGGAAGATTATACAGCTTATATTTCATGGCCTGCTGCAGATGTGCGTGACAATGCAATGTATCAGAATGTTTTAAAGATAATGAATATGGAAGCACCAGATAGCAAGGCATTTATATGGGCACATAATGAGCATATCAACAAAAAAGATTTGGGTATGGCGGTACCAAGTTTGGGCAGCAGGCTTAAAGAACACTTTAAGGATGACTATTATGCTATGGGATTTGATTTTGGAAGCGGCAAGATGTTGGGTTTTATTATTAAAAATAAGCAGGTATTAGGATCGGAATACCGTGTACTTGACAAACCTTATAATAAAACGTATGCAGAAACCTTTTTTCAAGCCCAACCTGATATATATGCTGTTGATATTGCTACGGCAGTCAAAAATCCAGAGATGAAAAAATTCTTCGGTACTAAACGGAAGCAGCTTTTTGTAGGCGGTCCGGGGTTTGACCCGAAGAATCCGACTTTTTTTTCAAGAAATTACGAGGAAACGTATGACGGTATTATTTTCTTGAAAAAAATTTCGCCTAGTGTTCCTCAAAAATAAGCATAGAAACGGCTTGTATGTTTGAGATGTGAGTACAAACAAAAACCTGTAAAATCTTATAGTTTACAGGTTTTTATATTTTAAAATTAGATTGTTTTGAGTTGTCAGTAACTAATTCTTTACTGTCCAAATCGAACCGTTTTTAGTTGTTAGTTTTTCTAATTTCCCTTTTATTGCAAGTTCATTTAATTGCTTTTCACTTTCTGCTCTTGGCGTTCCGGAAAGCTCGGAAAATTCTTTTGCTGTCAAAGATGGGTATTTTGAAAAAAGAACTTCCCAATTTTTAGGGTATTCACTTTTGATCGCTTTTGAATGAAGTTTTAAAATGGCACTTTCATACAAGGCGTATGGTTTGGAACCATAAACAGTTTCCTTTTGTCCTGCTGTATCTATAAAGAAGAGGGTTGGAAATCCTCTAACACCATTTTGTTTTGCAAAATGCAAATCCTCCTCAAAAAGCACTTTGGCTCTACCGTTAAAATCGGTTGTAAATTGTTGTACATCTAACCCCACTTTTTTAGCGGCCATTTCTAAGTTTTCCCACTTTGCAATGTTCTTTTTTTGTAAGAAAACCATTTCTCGGATTTCTCTTAAAAATTGAATGGCTTTTTCTCTGCTCTGCATTTCTACGGCTTTAAATGCTATTGAAGGCGGATATGAGGATTGTAAAGGATCTTCAAGCCAAACATCACCATCAATAGGCATATCATAATAAACACTTACTTCGTCCCAATGGTGTGCTACATCAGAAGGTTTACTGATGCCACCGCTGTTGTAGCTCCAATCTGGAAGCAGACCGCCCATTCGGTATTCAATTTCTATGCTATTTCCATATTCCAGTTTTAGTTTTCGTAGTTGCGGTTCAATTCCCCAACAAGAAGAACAAATCGGGTCTGTAAAATAAACAACCTTAACAGGTTTTTCTGTGTTTTGCGGCACAACTTTTTCTGAGGTTGAATTATCGGGTATTCCGCAGATGCCTTCAACAGGATCACACAATAGGGGATTGGCATTGTTTTCCATTTTTTTATTTGTTTGAGCCTGACAACCGAAGTTAGCCAGCATTAATAAGAGTATTGTTATAGATTTTAATTTCATTTTTTTGAATACTATTTTAGAATAGGCTTACAATTTATACCCACAAAACTACGCCACATTAAATATATATTTGCTATGGGTTTCCCTTTGGAAACTACTTTCCTTTTAGAAAGTTTATAATGGATTTGTAACTTTGTAAAACATACATTCAATTCAAAAACAATGAAAAAAACTGCTAAAATAAATGCTACACCTGTTTGCAAGGTTCGAATGCAAGCCATTAGTGATACGATGAGCCTGTTATCTGGAAAGTGGAAATTCCATATATTGGGAACACTCATAGAAGGTAATGTATTGGGATTTATGGACTTGTTACGGGAAATAAATGGAATTGGAACAAAAATGCTGTCAAAAGAACTTCAGGATCTGGAAGTAAATAATTTGGTCAATCGAAGAGTAATGAATACAAAGCCCATAACTGTTGAATATTCAATTACGGAATATGGTAAGACGCTTTCTCCGCTAATTGATGAAATGGCAAAATGGGGAATTGATTATAGGGAGAGGGTTTATTTGGGGAAGGAGTAATAAGAGCTGATAAGGTACTAAGCTGCTAAGGTTTTGGGTTTTATGCTAAAAGAGAAGTTGTTGAAAATAAGTTTTTATGCCTCTTTTGTTTGAAATAGGCTTCTCAAATCAGTGTAATTATTCTAATCTGTGGCTCTAACAAAAATTAGTAACTGAAGAAAAAAAGTAAATTACTTTATTAACTCCATGGCCTTTTCAATATCATGATCTTTTTTAGTTACGATATCTAATGGATCATAATCCACTTTGTAATCCGGCATAATTCCCCGACCACGAAATGAACTTAAAGCAACGGATTCAACACGCATCCAGGGAAAGTCAACCATTATCTTTGTGTTGGATAATGTTAATTCCTGCATCACCATACCATTGCATCCTTCTTCACTACCTGCCGTTTCTCGTCCAATGAACGTTACGTTGTTGCGATTTGATTTAAGTGCTGCAGTAAAAAGAGCACCCGATGAAAAAGTAGCCACATCAATTAGAACGTACAAATTACCATCAAAATGATACTCTTTTGCTAACGTATGTCCACATCTTAATTTACAGATGAAAGAGTAGATATGAGAAATAAACTCAATTTCATATAATGGCTTGTTGATTGATGAATATACTTGATCATAAGCTTTCTTAAGGCTATCGGCGGGAGTATAATAGTTATATCCGGGATGTATCTCTTTTATTGCCGACCATAGGACAGTCATATCAGCCTGCATATTTTTTACAGATAACTTTTGTGGAATACTGCCTTTTACTGAAGATTTATGACTTTTTTCCTGACTTTTAACGGGTAGGGTAATCCCTATAAATAAAGTAATGACGATTGCAAAGAATATAGCTTTAGATTTTGGGTTCGATTTCATTCTTTTAGGGCTAATCTAAAGCAGGTTGTTATTGATTTTATCTGTTTAATTTAGAGTAAATCACAGTATCGATAAATTGTCCGTTATAGAATTCATTTTCCCTAAGATGCGCTTCTTTGACAAAATTACATTTCTCTAATGCTTTGGCAGAGGCTAAATTATCAGGATCAATTACAGCTTCGATAGAATGAAGTCCCATTGTAGTAAAACCATAATTGACAACTTCAGTAATTGCTTCTGTAATATAACCTTTTCTATGAAAATCAGGAAGCAGCATATAGCCAATTTCTGCACGATAATGCTCGGGTTTCATACGAAAATAGCCTATGGTTCCAATCATTTTGGGATCATCTTTTTGTGTAATTGCCCAGTTAATCATTTCATTATTGCTGATTTTTTCATCCATCATTTTAAAGTGTTCTGAGGCCTCTTCAAGTGATGTAGCTATCGGCCGGGGAATATATTTCATGATGTTTGGATCAGAGCGTAATGCAAATAGTTCATTGACGTCATTTAAATCGGCTCGTCGGAATTTCAACCTTTCTGTTTCCAATTCAGGAAATTCTGAGAAATTTATAGTAAGCATTATTCGTTTTTTGTTTCTGTAAAGTTATAGCTTTTTTCGTCTGTAGCTTCACAATACTATATTTACTGATAAACGTAAAAAACCCCGCTATAGGCGGGGTTTAAAATTTAAAAATCTATTGTTGTTTATAAAAACCTAGTTCTTTTTAAGAGCCAGTTTTTTAGTAACAGATTTATTTTGATAATCTATTTTCACATAATAAATACCTTCTGCAAAACTATCTATCGATAAATCCGATTTTGATAAAGATGGTTTGAAAGTAGTAATTACTCTTCCAAGATTGTCTGTGATTGTGATACTATCAGCCGTTACATTTCCGGTTTCAATTGTAAATTGTCCATAACTTGGGTTCGGATAAATTGCAATCTTATTTTGATCAAATTGACCAACACCTAGAGGATTTCTACAAGTTACTGACTTTAGTCTGACAGAATCTTGAGAGCCACAGTTTGCATTGGTATGTACATAATAACGGATAACACCTACATTACTACCAGATGACCAGTTCAATGGAGAAGGTCCGCTAGCCAAAATTGTCATTCCATTATCATCAGTGATAGTGATATAATCTGTTGCTACTGAAGTTGAGAAAGTATATTGCTGACCATAATTTATATAGATTTTTGCATACTCTCCAGCATAGCCTTCAGAAATGATCTCAGCAGTTCCCATACAGCCAATCTGCACAGCTTCTACAGGATGAGGTCCGTATATAGCACCGTTACAACCAACGGCAGGAATAGCATCAAAACTTCCGCCATAAACCCAGTCTCCTTTTGTAGAACCACAATTAGCTCGTACCCAGTATGCATAATTTGTTGCAGGGCTCAGTCCGCTCACAACCATTGAAGTGTAGTTGTTAGAAACTGTATGCGTAGGAGTTGTATTGTAATTTGGAACAGTATTACTGTTTACAACATACAAGTCATATCCTGCAGAAGGTGTTGGAACTGGAGGTGTCCAGCTAATTAGAGCAGAGTTTGAAGTTGTGTTAGATGCCGTAACATTGGTTGGTAAACCACAACCTCCAATAGGAGTGCTGCTGCATGTAACCGATTTTACTCTAATGGCATCTTGAGCTCCACAGTTTGCATTGCTGTGTACATAAAAACGGATAGAGCCTACATTGCTTCCTGATGCCCAGCTTAGTGGCGTAGTTCCACTTGCATAAACTGTCAATCCAGAGGCATCTGTGATCGTGATGTAATCCGTTGCTGTTGAACTTGAAAAGACATAATATTGACCAAAATTGATATAAATTTTTGTAAACTGACCTGCAAGACCTTCAGAAACTACTTCCGGGCTTCCAGTACAAGCAATCTGAAGAATGTCCATAGGATAAGCTCCGTATATAGCACCATTACAACCAGCAACAGGAATAACGTCAAAACTACCGCCATAAACCCAGTTTCCTTTTGTGGTATTGCAATTAGTTCGTACCCAATAGTTGTAATTTGTTGCAGGACTCAATCCGGTGATAAGTCTTGTAATATCAGAAGATAGATGTGTAGGAGCAGTATTTGCAGTAGGAGCAGTATTACTTTGTACAACATACAAATCATATCCCATAGGTGCAGGAAAAGGCCCTGTCCAGTTAATTCGAGCTGAGTTTGATGTTATGTCAGTTACAGAAAGGTCGCTTGGTACACCGCAACCCGCTGGAGCAGCGACACACTTAATAGAACGTATTCTATCTGCGTTTGCGGTTCCACAGCTTGCATTGGTATTCAAGTGATATCTTATAACACCTGAAGTAGAGCCTGAACTCCAGTTTAAAGGTGTTACTCCGCTTGCTAAAACTACCGTTCCATCTGTATTTGTAATCGTAATATAATCTGTAGCAACAGAACTTGTAAATGTGTACTGTCTGTTGTCCATTACATTGACATTAGAATATTCTCCTGCCCAAGAGTCAGTAGCTATTTGTTCATTAGCCCCTGTACACGCTGGCGTAAAAGTCGCATTAGGATACAAACCGTTGACAGCACCATTACAGTTTAGGGCAGCAAGGGTCCTAAAGTTCCCACCAGATACCCATGCACTTTTTGTAGTACCACAATTGGATCTGATCCAATAATAGTAAGTCGTAGAAGCTGTCAATCCACTTAAAACGCCTACACCCGCAGTAGTACTTGTAACAGTAGCAGCAGTATTGGCATTCGGAGCCGTATTTGTAGTAATGATGTAAAGATCGTATGAAGCAGGCGCAGTTGCAGGCGCAGTCCAGTTCAATCGGCTTGAATTAGACGTTATGTTTGTAACTGATAATGCAGTTGGTACACCACAATTTCCTGCAGGAGCATCAACACACTTAATAGAACGTGTTCTTACTGCGTTTGCAGTTCCACAGCTTGCATTGGTGTTTAAGTGATATCTCACAACTCCTGTAGTAGAACCCGAAGTCCAGTTTAAAGGTGTTACTCCGCTTGCCAAAACTACCGTTCCTAGAGCATTTGTAATCGTAATATAATCTGTAGAAATTGAACTTGTAAATGTATATAGCTTATTTGCCACTACGTTCACATTTGAATATTCCCCAGCCCAAGAATCATTAGCTATTTGTTCATTAGCTCCTGTACATGCTGGCGTGAAAGTTGCATCAGGATACAACCCGTTGATAGCACCGTTACAGTTTAGGGCAACAAGGGTCGTAAAATTCCCACCAGAAACCCATGCACTTTTTGCAGTACCACAATTCGATCTGATCCAATAATAGTAAGTTGTAGAAGCTGTCAATCCGTTAAGAGTGCCCACACCTGCAGCAGTACTTGTAACTGTAGCAGCAGTATTATCATTCGGAGCAGTATTTGTAGTAACGATGTAAATATCGTATGAAGCAGGTGCAGTTGCAGGCGCAGTCCAGTTCAATCGGCCAGAATTTGAGGTTATGTTAGTAACCGATAAAGCGCTAGGTGCACCACAAGTTGGAGTAGCGGCACATTGGATATAACGCTGTCTGTTGATGTTCTGTGTACCACAGCTTGAATTAGTGTGTATGTAATATCTGATGACACCAGATGTTGAACCTGAATTCCAAACCAGTGGAGAAGGACCGGTAGCCAACGCTACATTTCCAACCGGATTCGAAATAGTGATAAAATCACCTACTTTCGAACTTGAAAAAGTATAGTCTTTATTAGCCGTTACATTGATATTGGAATATTCACCCGCATAGGCGTCGTTAACAACCAATTCAGTAGATCCGGTGCAAGCTGGAGTAAATGTGGCTTGTGGATGAAGATCCCCACTTGTGCATCCTCCTACAACACCACCACATTTAATTGATTTGATTCTTGATGTAGCATCACTACCACAAGAAGAATTACTATGCAGATAATATCTGATGCTTGCCCAATTCGAGTTGTTAACCCATACAAATGGCGTTTGTCCGGAAGCATAAATGGTAGCTCCGGTAGGATCAGTAATAGTGATAAAGTCTGTTGATACAGAACTACTAAATGTATATTGCTGATTGCTGCTTACAGAAACGTTTGTATATTCTCCTGCATGAGCATCGGTAGCGATTTGCTGCACAGTTCCGTTACAAGGTACACTGACAGTAGCTTGAGGATACAGTCCATAAGGAGCACCGTTACAGCCCGCTCCACCAGGATTGGTTCTAAAAGAACCACCAGGAACCCAAATTCCACCATTGCCTACACATCTGGTTCTTACCCAATAATAATGTGTTGTATTAGCGGCTAATCCCGACACTTGAGCTTCTCTGGAACCTGATGCCTGCACAGTTGGATTTGTATTTTCAACAGGAGCAACTCCCGTAGTATTCACATAAACATCATAAGACGTAATCTGCCCTATAATTTGAGCGTTCCAACTCACTTTACAAGAGTTCGAGGTGATATTCGAAACCGAAAGCGTATTAGGAGAATCACAAGAATTGTCTATTGTTGTAGTTTTTAAAACCAGATCCGTTGTTATAAACGGATTAGTTTCGCACTGTGCATTGGTGTGAACGTAAAAACGAATTGTTTGAGGATAAGGTGGTGTAAAGCTCACACCATTCGAACCATTTAATCCGCTTGCAAATATCTGTGAACCGTTAGCATCGGTAATCGTAATATACTCTGTAGTACGGTCACTTTTGAAAGTATATCGGGTAGCCGTTGAAAATGTATTCACCCGGAAGTATTCACCCGGATGGGTATTGCCGCTGATGATACGTTCACTGTTATCATGAATGGGGTTGTATGCTTGTGACGAAGATGGACCTCCGCTAGTGCATTGCGCACTGACCTTCTGGATAAAGCATATAAGTGCCAGAAGGTACAGAAAAGTAATTTTTGTTTTCATAGTTTATATTAAAGGTTTGCGTTTTAAATTTTTTAGCTGCTAAATTTAACCGACTTATTTCGATAGTAAGTCATTCTATTTTCATGTTTATGGTTTATTCAGCATACAATAATAAATCAAAGAAAAATCATAATCTCAACTAATGTATAAGCGAAGCTTTTTTGAATATTAACGTAGTAATTCAATGTAGCATCGTTTTTATGAAAAAAAGAAGCTTACAATTTTGGAGTATAAAGATTCCTTTTTAGCATCAGTAGCGGAATAGAATCAGAAATTGGTAAAAAACGTTCTTATGACTAGGAGTCAGGGATGATGTCGACAAAAGGTTGGTAGGATAGGAGGAGGACTCCTCTTTGTCGAATTGATACTGTTTAAGCATTGGGTTTGTTGATTTGGCCCGAAAATTAGTATTAATCTTTTTAAAATGCTAAAAAAATCTTAATAAAATTCTTGGGGATTTAGGATAGTGTAGTGTTTTAGTTTTAAATTCGCAAGTAGTCGATATTCGTCTTTAAAGATAATTCCATCATAAAAAATAGTAAATGAAAAAAATGTTATTACTACTTGTAATTTTTCCTCTCTTTGTTTCTTGTGATGATTCAAAAGAAAAAAAATTAAATTGGGAGTACCCTGATGAAAATGCGGAAATTAAAACCTTTAATACTCAAACATTAGATGATAGGGAACTGATTTCACGACTTGAAGAAGATTTCAGAAAGGGAAAGTTTAAAATTGAAAGCAAAGAAGACAAAAAGGAAGAGTCTTTTTCCAACTGCAATAATAATTTAATACTTAAAATCAAGGGTAATGGTATAAGACGTTATTATGTGAAACGTACCGAAGCAAAACCGAAAAATTACTATCCGGATTTTATGATTTGGATTTATGAGTTTGGTACCGAGGATGAAGCCGAAGATGTTGAAGAAGAAATTCGAGAAGCACTTTATTCCGGAAATGGATTTTGCAACGGAAAAGGTCATGACTATTTAGTTAGGTACAAGAATAAAGTTGTTCAATTAGGTACTCGGGCCCATATGTTTATGGATTACACAAAAGAGTATGCCGAAAAAATAAAAAGCTATCGTTAAAATTATACGGTTGCTGCCTTACGCCAACACTTTGGTAAAGTAAATTGGCGTTGATATAATAAAAATTAGATATAACTTGTGATACTATGAAAATATGACAAAAACCGAAATTTTAAATCAAGAAAATAAGCTTTATACGGCTATTCAGGAAAGTAATGTAGCGATGCTTGATGAGTTATTACATGAAGACCTGCTTTTTGTTATCCCGAACGGAGAAGTAATTACCAAAGAAATAGATTTACAAACCTATCGCAGTGGCAACATAAAGATCAATAAACTTGTTCCTAAAGTTGAAAACCTGAATATATTGGGTGATTTGGCAGTTATTACATTGACTATAGAATTGCAGGGAACCTACCTAAAAGATGCCTTTGAAAGCAAGTATCGCTATATCCGTTTTTGGAAAGAGTTTCCAGAAGGAATTAAGGTGGTTGGAGGTAGTGGAACGGCTATTGATTAGAGGGGAGAAAAGCAAGTTATAGTATAACAAAAAATAGAACTGCATTTCCAATGATGATCGAAAACCGCTGTTAACCCTTCGTTGCTACTGTAGTCTGAAATTCATAGATATCCAAGAATCTACCGCTTATAATACAACGTCCCGCCAATTTTGGTGTAAGTGAGAGTACCGTTAATGCTGAGGTTTCCTGTGGAAATATTCAGCAGTTTTCTAACTTCTTTGGACTTGAGCCACTGCTTTATTTGTTGGGATTGAGGTTGAATGAGTTGTTTAAAATCATTCAATAATAGACTTCTGAACTCGTTTAAGTCTTCACGAGTAATAACTTCGATTGCCATAACGTATATTTTAGATTGTTATGGCACAAAATTGTTTTATTTAGCGAATTTTATTTCACAACGGGGATAGTGTTGTGAACGATTTACAATTAAATGATGTCGTCTGCATTGTCCATTCTCTTAATCAGAGTTTCATTTAAAGAAGTTATAAATTTAGTTCTATCGCTTTTTCTAGCTCTGATTTCAAGGAATGCACGGCGATATTGTCCTAAATCGATTTCAAAAATTTGCTCGAAATATTCTACAATATTTTTCAAATCTACAGCACCATTATTAAATACACCTTCTGAATGTAGTGCATACAATAATTCTGTTAAGGCTACTTTTGAGCCTGTCCACATCAGTTTGATGTTAGGTTTGCGTTGTGATTTTCACTACTATCTTTGTTTTCAATCATAATTAATTGATTTTCTAAATACAATTGAATTAAATCATTGGCTAGAATCCTAGCTACTTTAAAGTCATGTGAAGTTGAAAATGTAGAATCTGCTTCAAAATAATAGTTATCTAGAGCGAGTTTAATGTCAAATTTACCTCTTTGGAAGTAATTATAATTTAAATAAGTACTTCCTGAGCGGTAGTATTGGTAAAATTCTAATTCATTATCGAAAAAGGCTTTTAGTTTTGAAAGTTCATTATGATAGTATTTTTTTAATATTCTATTTCCACCATTCGGTCTTTTCATTTCTATTTTGTAGACCATGTTATAATAAATAAGTTTGGAGGTAAACTGAGGCTTTGTTTCTTTGAAGAAAATAATTTCCTCAGAATCAGTTTTAAAAGCATTTTTAGATATAAATTTCTTTATTGCATCTATTGATTTTAATATGATATCAATTGCATTTTCACATTTTTTTATTTGATTATCAATTTCTATTTCAATAAAGTTTAATTGCTCATTTAACTTTGTTAATTGTAAGATTGCTTTGCTATTCAATTTGGTATAATGTAAAAAATTAATTTATTGATTAATAAATTATGTATCATATGTATTTAAGATAATACTAAATTTAAGATTGATATATTGATTTCAAGATATTTAAATGTAATCTTCAAGTATATCTCATTTTTATTTAATAGTTACATATAACTGAAACACAGTAAACAGAACTATAATAAGAGTCAACATTGCAATCCAATTTTCCTTTATTATTTTAATTATTCTATGCATTTCTTTAATACTCAACAATGTAAAATACTTTGATAGTGTTCTTTTACTCGGTGTTTTTGTCAATAAGCTGAAGCATCGTTTTATTAAATGATGGAAGTTTAGTGTCTAATGTTGCAAAAAAATCTAAGTCAACATTTTCTACTTCAATAATAGCTTTTTGTAGAACAATTTCTCCGTTAGTTGTTAGTCGGATAACTTTTGCTCTTGTGTCTCTTTCATGTTCCTGCCTTGTTATGAATCCTTTTTCTACTAAAGTTCGCAACACTTTAGAAACCATCATTCTGTCTGCATTACTTTGATTTGCGATGTCAACTTGTGTAACTGCATTATTCTTTTTTGAAAGCCAGCCTAGGGCAGCTAACAAAACAAATTGAGTTTGTGTCAAGTCTAAAGGATCTAAAACCTTTTTTAGTTTCCGTTCCCATATCATAGTTACTTGTCCAAGCAAATAACCTGGGCTATCATTTGGGCTTTTGAATTGGAATTCTATTTCTTTAGTCATATTCTAGCATTTTAGATGAAATTAAGTTAAAGTCATGTTTATCAATTTCAAAGAAACCAAAACGAAATGGATAACCCCAACTTTTTTTGTTTTGAATAAAGTTAAGGTCATTGATTAGCGGAAGAATAGACGTGTCTTTAGAGTTTAAGAATTCAATATTACGTCTTGTCGGACAAAAATCTTCTGACATTTGAAATTGATAAACTTGATTATCTTTCACTTGTCCAATCGCTGTAAACTCTTGACAACTTTCAGGTTTTCCAAGTGTTTTTTTACCCGAATAAAAAATCACAAAATCATCTTTTTGCATCCGTTTTAATGGTGCTACTTTTCCGTGGCAGGCTTGTGCAATACCTTGTTCAATACCTGATTTAACATGGTCTTTTGAAGCCACAATTACCCAATATTTTATTTCTCTAGTCACCATTATTTATAAGTAGCCGTTAAGTACTCAAATAAAGGAGTTGTTTTTCTTCCTAAAACTATTTCTAAATCACTCGACTGTTGGTTAAATTCATCATTAGCGATTGCTAAACTGAATGTACTTAGTATTTCTATAACATGATTTGGTAATCCAAATTTATTCAATGTAGCTTTAAATTCATTTATATCTGGAGAAATATGTCGGATTGGCTCTTTCACAATCTCAGAGATTCTTTCAGCAATCTCTGAAAAGGTGATTTGTTCACTACCGTTAAATTCTAATATTTTATTTACGTAGTCTGAAGGATTTAAAAGAATATTTACTTCTGCTTCTGCAAAATCTTTTTTAGGCACAAAACTAGTTAATCCATATGCTGTGGGTAAATAAATAGTTTTGGTTTTCAGTAATTGACTTTTATCTCCAATCATCATTTCGATTACTTCCGCATATAAATTATGTCTCAATAATGTATATGAAATTCCAGAATCTATGATGAATTTTTCAGTTTGAATATGAGAATCCATGAGAGACGCTAACGGAGCAGTAGCACTTTCGTCTTTTCTAACTCCACTAGTATATAAAATATGATTAACACCTGATATTTTAGCCGCATCAACAACATTTTTATGAAGTTTTGCTCGTTGGTCATCGTCTCCACCTGAAACGAAGTATAAAACATCTATGCCTTTAAAAGCATTTACCAAGCTTTCTAAATTGGAGTAATCTCCAATTCTTACTTCAATGCCATCACTGACATATTGATTTGCCAAGTCATTATTTTTATCTCTAACTAAAACAGCTAAATTTTCAACTTCTGTTTTATTTTTTAAGAGGTTGATAACCTTACTTCCTAAACCACCCGTGGCTCCAGTAATTAATATTTTCATTTTATTTAATTAAGATTGATGAATTATTTATTTTTCATTTAAAAAAGTCAGTTTATAACCGTCAATGTCTTTCACGTGGAATGCTCTACCAAAAGGCGTTTCTATAATTGGTCCAGCAGTGATTACTCCATTGTCAATTAATTTTTCTTTCAAATCGTCAACATTCTCGTTAACAGCAAACCAAAGTGCAACACCAATACCTAATTCTTTATCCTCTAATGGTTCAAGAGGTGTACGAATAGCAAAACTTGCTTTACCTTGATTGTACTTAAAAACGCATGCTTGTGGATTAGAATTGTCTATTTCAAAACCTAATTTTTTTGTATAGAAGTCTATTGATGCTTCTAAATTTCTCACTTGTAGTGAGGCAAATGTTAATTGTATCATTTTTATGAAAATTATAAATTGTTGTCGCAAATATAGTATACATGACTACTAAATACAAATTTAAGAGTACTTTTTAACTATTTTATTTTAAAACCCTATGATTGACGGAATGTAAAGCTTACATTTTTAATAAGTTACTAACTAAAAAAATGATTAAAGTAGATAAGTTAGCTTGATTTAGATACACCTGTTTTGTATTCTAATAGTGAAAACTTGTTTTTTAAAATTCTCATATCCTCACTCACTTTTCTATCCAATACTTTTGCATAATGCTGTGTTGTTCTCAAATTCTTATGTCCGAGCATTTTGCTAACACTTTCAATCGGAACACCATTAGTTAAAGTTACAGTGGTTGCAAAAGTATGCCGGGCAATGTGAAAAGTAAGTTCTTTATCAATCTTACAAATTCCTGCGATTTCTTTTAAATAGGCATTCATCTTTTGATTTGACAGAATAGGAAGTAATTTATCATTACTTATACATTGTGTATGATTTTCATATTTATCTATTATCATTTGGGTAACAGGTAGAATGGGAATCTTTGAAGCGCTTTCTGTTTTCTGACGATGGGTAAAAATCCATTTCTCTCCGTTTATTCCAAGGCTTATGTGGGATTTTGTCAAGTTTTTGACATCAATGTATGCCAACCCAGTAGTTAGCCCCTTTTTTTAGGATGTCACGTTCGACGCTAATATTCTTGATTTCCTTTCTTGTCCCTATCAGTTCTTTCCTTTTTGTGTCTGTATCAGAAATGCTTTGAATACTAAGTTTGCCTTCCCTAAAAAGCTTCGTCCAATGATGGAGAATACGTTTACTTAAGCCGAGCTCTTCGGCCACATGGCTTATGCTGCCATATTGGATGCTTGCACTGGCAGCAAAGATTTTGTACTCATTAGTGAATTTTTTCCTATTTTTTTTCATATAAAAAAGTTAAGGACAGTAGGCTTACCAATTAATGGGCGGTAAGCCTTTCGTACTTTACTAATCGATATGCTTCGGACAAGTGCTTTAACTTTTTGTGGCAAATAAGGTATCAACTCCAATTTTGCCTTACCTTTTTTTTATGGTAAAAATGTTGCAACTCAAATGTGAAAAAAGAGAGAAATTTTTATTTCTTACTTTTATCATTGCTATTTCTCTAAAAGTCGTTGAAGCATGGCAAATTTTTCTATAGAAGTAAACAAATCGGATAAAGGTGTGCCTATTATTCTGCGTAGGCTGCAAGGCATCGAAGGTTTTATAGTTAAGGCATGGGATGAATTATCAGATGACTTCACAGATGCGCTTCATCCTCACAGGCATGACCATTATACCTGTATGCTGATCGAAGATGGTGCTCTTGAAGTGCTTTTAGATTTTGAGCATTTTATAATGCCAGCCAAAACACTTTTCATTTCGCCTCCTTGGCAGGTCCATCAAGTACTTAGTGTTTCAAAAGGCAGCGGGTGGTATATTTCCTTTGAAAATAATCTGATCGAAGTATCTGTACGAGCTACGCTTGACAAATGTTTGGAGGAGATGATATCTGTAGGGCTTACAGATTTAGAATTTGATTGGTTCAAGTCTGTCATACAATCCATTATGGCACTCGAAGATATCAATAGTACAACATATAAGGATGTTTCCCATCCTTTGCTATCCGCATTTGTTGCCCAGGCGGGGCTAAGCTACCAAAGCAAACCGATGGGGAGTACGGCGAACTTTGCGTCCCGTTCGGTAATGATTACGAAGAAATTTATGAATCTTGTCAGGCATAATTACCATCACCTTAAAAGGCCTGCAGATTATGCCGAAAAACTTCATATCAGCGTTAGCTACTTAAATGATACCGTAAAAAAAACAACCAACTCATCAGCATCTTTGCTTATTCAAAAGGAGATTTTAAGGGAAGCGCAGCGAATGCTCTATTACACCGATCACAGCGTCAAGGAAATATCTGATCTGCTGGGCTACGAAGATGAAAAGTATTTCATGCGGCTTTTTAGAAAGAAAACTGGGTTTTCTCCTACGGAATATAGAAAACACAATGCTCCGCCCAGCGATTTCCTTTTATAAGTGTTGCGGATTATTTTCTAAGTTAATGCCATTTGTCCACCTTCTGCTGTGGTTTGTGTGTTTTCTCGTGTATGCAAATGATTCAACTTTGCATTAACGAATTCCATATTAAAATTTTAACTCACATCACACATAAAAAAATGAAAATACTAGTAGTAGGCGGGACAGGATTAATAGGGGCCAATGTTGCTGGCAAATTAAAAAACCAAGGGCACGAAGTCGTAATAGGCTCACCTTCACATGGAATTAACATCATCACTGGAGAAGGACTTTCTGAAGCGTTAAGAGGTACCGATATTGTGATTGATCTTTCAAATTCTTCATCCCCTGAAGAAGAAAACGCCCTTAATTTTTTTGAGACGGCTGGCAAGAACCTAGTAGCATCTGAAAAATTGGCAGGAATTAGGCATCATGTGGTTTTATCGATTGTGGGTATAGACCGCGTACAGTATATTGGATACATGCGTGCGAAAAAAAATCAGGAGGATATTGTCAAGAACGCTGGTATTCCTTATACCATCATTCGCTCGACGCAATTTCATGAGCATGTCTCTACAATTATAGCAGTTCAGGGAAAAGAGGATGTTGTTAATGTTTCTACACTTGATTTCCAGCCTATAGCAGCTGAAGATGTCGCCAATTTTGTCTTGAAGTTTGCTTTAGAAACAGCTAAAAACGGAACCATTGAAATTGCTGGTCCTGAGCTTGCCCCTATGGATCAATTTGTTTCAAGGTATATAAAAGTTACTGGGCAGCATAAAACCGTAATTTCGGACAACGAGCATAAATATATGTTTTATGATTTTCCTAAATCAGGTTTGGTACCCGAAGGAGATCACCAAAAGGGTAAGATTCATTTTGATGAATGGACTCAAAATCTAAAATGAATTACAGAATCATTGTTACGTTTGAAATATTTTAGCTTCTAAAGGGCAGAGCTGCTATAGAAAGATGGCTACGAATTATCGGTTAGAAATATTTAATAATTAGTTTCATAAAAAAAAATCCTCATCAATTTGATGAGGATTTTTTTGTGGGCTTCGAGGTAATGAAGTGCAACCCTTATTGCCTTTTTTAAGCCTTCTGAATGATTTTGAATATCAGAATAGTCAAGTTGTGTATTTCGGAAATACTATCCTTCCCTGTACGTTCCAAACTGTTCAGTAGACACTATGGATTTGTAGTCTGACGCTTACCTCTCATAGAACACCAGATTCTTGTTGCCCCTTTATTACCCCTTCATCAGTAACCCTGAAGAAAGGCTCCTTTTGCTTCGCAAAAGCACTTAGGAGCTACGAAAAGCACTCTAAGAATAGTACTTGGAAAATAGATAAGCTGTCCAATTTTGATTTTCTTTTAAAGCGGTTTTCCCTCCACCAAGAATCGATTTCGTTCATCAAACAACATACCTATCCAGAACACATCTAGATGAACTAGAGGGGAGGAATATTGCCTTAGCTTTTTGTAGCAAATTAGGTAGCAACTCCATTACGTGATGTGCCACGAATGTGCCACAAACTTTTTGTGCATTTTTATAAATTTTGTGAGTAGGGGGGCAAAAACAAAAAAGTCTATAGCTGGTTAAAACTATAGACTTCACGCGGTTTGAGAATTTTTTTGGCCTGAATTCGTTAAAACTGATTTTAACATTTTCGCCATTTCGCGGAGAAAGAGGGAGCCGAATTATTGCCCTAGAGCCCTTTTGAACACTGATTTCTATATTTTTTGAAAGGTGTTGTGCCACGAATGTGCCATAAAAAACTTCGAATACCAAAAATGCTGTCATGATTGACAGCATTTCCCTTGCAAAATAAAATTTGGTTACCTGGTGGAGCTGAAGGGTCCGGAACCTATGCGGTTTCGGTGTCTTCCAGGCCAGTTTTTCGAGGTTTTTCCGCGAAGCGCCACGAATGTGCCACGGGAGCAAAACCGTTATATTTTCTATGCAAAGGCCCCTGCACGAAGCCATCTGATTTGAAAGAACGATATTATCCTAATAGTTGATTCAAAGATACTTACAATAAATCTGAAAGCCAAATATTTTACTTGCATTCGGTCCTTCTTAATGGACGTATTTCTTACTGGGCATACTCAGTTAATGCGGAACTGGAAAATGAAACCTGTACGGTTCATTAACTGCCCACGTGAATTCCAGTTCATCCGAGGAATGATATCCCTGTCCTGGATTGCGTTGCTCATTCTCTGGCTTAATGCTCTTTGCATTTTCGTAGGCATGGATAATACGCTCGGTTGAATCCCAGAAAGTGTGCTCATGTTCCATTCCGTTGCTGATCAGTTCTTCGAACTCCCTTTCGAATATTTCGAGGTCATACTTTTTCAAAGCTGTTAATATTGCATCTTTCGTTTCTGCGAGTTCTTCTTCCGCTCCGAGGAAATGTAGTAGTTGGTATCTGAGAATTAGTGATGGCATAAAAATTTCAACGTGTCCAAACTTTTCCATTTCGGTGGCCGATTGCCATAGGAATCCACAATGGTTTTCCAAACGTTTGCGATCCGAGTTGGAAATCTCAATGGACGAAGTACGTGTAACGGGATCCCAGTTTTCGTAGAAAGCGAAAATGAATGCGGAAGAATAGTCCATTCGGATACGGTTCAGGACTAGATTGGGCGTAAGCTGCAAGTCCATCATCAAGGCGGTAAATTCCTGGAGTTCGTTCATCCTTTTGTGGAATTTATTTTCTAGTAATCCCCACTTTCTTCTGATAGACGATATCCTATGTGTGGCACCTACGCATACGGAGTTGTGGATATCTACTGTCAGGTCATATATGGCAAGCCCAGTTTCTATATCCTGAATCCTGCTGTAAGCGAACGCCCTGGTGCGAAGGTCCCTTGGGTAACTGCTGATAATGCCCTCAAGTTCGGTGCAGAATACCGGGAGTTTTGTTGAGAAACCATCTCCATCTGTGTTCAGCTTTCGCCAAGCTCTTTCGATCTCAAAAAATGGACCTATACTCTCTTTTTGAAATAGTTTGTCAAGCTCCCCGTCATAATCCTCCTTGCTGACCAGACCGATCCTTTTTTTAGTGTCAATAGTTATAAACTTGAGGTAGGCGGCCATTTCAGGTTCAAATTCCTTTTCTCCTTTTAGTGCTTTTACCATCATGCCCAGCGCTTCATACATCTGATATCCCTTTTGATAATAGGCAATGCTACAGATGAGATAGAAGCGTGGACCTACATTACTTAACGGGCGGCAACGTTGCGCCAGCTCAATAACGTAATCGAAAGCGCCCATATTGATCAGGTAATATCCAAAATGGTTTAGGTATGCAGTAATATCTTCCTTGCTAAATACCTTATTATCGCTGTCGATAATAAGGTCCAATACCTTCCCTCCATTTGATGCTGTCCGCCTGAGATGGGGCTGTAGTTCCCTTAAAATGTTGCCGTCCTTAAGGTTTAAATCAAACATTTTGGAAATAGCATCTTCCGTCAGTGCTTTTTCAAACCTGACATTAAAGGTGGCGGGGTATTCCTGTCCCTTGTACTTATTTATGAGTAGATTATAGATTTCCCATACCTGCTCAAAATAAAATCTGCCCTCTATGTGGTCGTATAGGACATAGTATGCGATCATCGGGAAGTTGCGAAGATAGCCAATATTACGGGTGTCGATACCATACGAAATCGACCCATCGTTGTTCCTATTGGGGGAATTGGTGGATTTTAATTGGATTGCAAATCGGTAGTTTGTGTAACATCCCTCGTGTTTAAGCTCGACGGTAAAATCTATTCCCTTGTCACGTTGTAGCTCACGCCTGACCTCGAATCGTTGGGAATCGAAAAGTAATTCTAAATGGCGCATTGAAATAGTTTCAAGGTCTTCGAATGCGCTGGATTTGGGTAACGGTAGTCTTTGTGGCATTGCCTAAAGATTTGAGAGGTTTGCGGCTACTAATATAAGAATTTAAGGTTTTATTAAATCTGTTTACATATTTAGGATAGAAATTGCAAAACTTCTTTCAATTTTTTTTAAGACAGCATTGCTAATTTTTAGGGAACTTAATTTTCGATCCAGAAGCATGATGACCATAGCATATATATGTAGGTGCTTAGAAGTACCAAAAATGATTTGTTTATTATTACTATAGGCATGTTTTATTTTAAAACTAAGCAAACGATTAAGGGTAGAAAATCTGGGGAACATATTGAAACAACAGGAACCTTTTTTTGTAAATTAGCAACATCTAGACTATTGGTGATCTAAAGAACTCGATTTTTTTAATTTGGAAAATGATACCAGAACGCGCTTACGACCTCCATTTATTGGGCTGGAATAGTTTTCAGCAACTTTGTCATACGATTACACGTGAGATTCTTGGTCAAACGGTCCAGTCTTTCTTAGATACAGGTGATGGAGGAAGAGATGGTGCATTTGCTGGAATTTGGGAAAGGGAGGGGAATGAAAGTTTAAGTGGAAAATATGTTATTCAGTGTAAATTTTTTACGAAAAAGGATTCTATAATTAAGGCTGGTGACTTGTCTGATGAATTTGATAAAATTAAAAGATTAGTAAATAAAAATAGATGCGACTGTTACGTCGTAATGACGAACGCGATACTTACAGGCCCAAACGAGGAAAAAATTAAGGACAAGATTTTAGCGCTAGGAGTAAGACAAGTATTGATTTTTGGCGCAACTTGGATTTGCCAACAGATACATGAAAATAAAAAGCTCCGTACTGCGGTGCCGAGGTTATACGGTCTTGGAGATTTGAGCGAAATTTTAGATGACCGTGCGTACTCTCAAGCTAGAGCTCTTCTACATTCAATGAGGGAGGATCTTTCTAAGGTTGTTATAACAGATTCATATAGAAAAGCATCTAAAGCACTCAACGAACATGGATTCGTAATTTTGCTGGGAGAGCCAGCGGCAGGAAAGACAACAATTGCGTCGATGTTAGCCATGGCTGCAGTAGACCAGTGGGGAGCTTTCACTATAAAGACTGATACCGTAGCTAAGCTCGTCGATCACTGGAATTCGGATAATCCTTCTCAGCTTTTTTGGATTGATGATGCTTTTGGTATTACCCAATACGACTCGACTCAAGTAAGGGAATGGAATCGGATCTTGCCGCATATAAAAGCTATGTTAGATCAAGGTGTCAAAATTGTTATGACATCTCGAGATTATATTTATTCTGCTGCGAGGCATGATTTAAAGGAAGGGGCATTTCCGCTGCTCAATGAATCAAATATAGTTATCGATGTCAAAGACCTAACTATAAATGAAAAAGAACAAATCCTATACAACCATCTACGTCTTGGAACACAGTCGAAGGATTTTCTTAATGAGATAAAGCGCGTTCTGCCATCTGTCGCTGCTCACGAGCGTTTCATTCCCGAAACAGCCCGAAGATTAGGGAATCCAATCTTTACAAAAGATCTTTTTTTGACAGAGCATTCAATTTCAATATTTGTTTCGGAACAGCGCCACTTTTTGAAAGATGTTCTCCTTAGTTTAGATAAGGATAGCAAAGCGGCTCTTGCTTTGATTTACATGAGAAACGATTCACTAGACAGTCCTATCGAATTAGTGGAAGAGGAGGAAAGGGCCCTTTCAAGACTAGGAAGTAATGTGGGTGGTTGCTTGCAAGCTCTAAATGCATTAAATGGTAGTCTAGTCAATCTGATTTACGGAGAAAGCGAAGCCGTGTGGCGCTATAAACATCCTACGATTGGTGATGCATATGCAGAAATTCTTGCCGAATTACCTGAATTGCTATCCATTTATATTATTGGTACTGCACCGGAAAAATTGGTACACCAAATTACATGTGGGGATGTCGGTTTGGAAAAAGCAACGATTATTCCAGGTAAACTATTTCCAGAAGTAATATTAAAATTGGACAGTTTTACTAATTCAGGAGTTTATAAATCGGGATATCTTTCTACGTGGAGTATTAAAAGGCAGATTTTATCATTTCTAACTCGGCGTTCCTCTAAGAAATTTTTACAACTTTTTCTCAATAAAAAGCCAGAGTTTTTAAGTAAACACGTTTTAGGACTTTCACATTATCTTAGATGGTCGGAAGAACTTGATTTTGTGCTCCGCTTGAACGAATTTAACCTGCTTGAGGAAGCTGATCGCATTACAGTAATAGAAAACTTTTTTAAATATGCGACCGATGGAGATTTGTATGTATTGGAAGACGAGGACGTACAGGGCTTATTTAAACCAGCTGAATTAGATACTTTCAAACAACGTGTAAAATCAGAGATTGTGCCAAAGTTATCCGATATACGTCATGATTTTGAGTCCAATTATGAGGGATCGAGTATCAGCGATGCTGAGGACCATATGGACTATTACTTAAATGCTTTAAAGGCTATTAAAACAACTTTTAATGATGAGAAGCTTAATGAAGTAATAGAAGAAGAAGAAGAGAAGGCACTGGCCTGGATTTCCGAGAATTCGGAAAGTATTTCCAGAAAGCCAAATCGAAAACTTGATTTAAGTAGCGGCGAAAAGACAACATCATTCTCTTCAAGAAATATTTTTGATGATATCGCGGATTAAGGTAAGAATTTGCATATTCATAATTAATACAGTACCTAAATATCTATAAATTCCGCATAACACTAGAACTAAAATATAGTCAACACAATTTTGAGAGAACTTATCCTTGTAACTTAAAATTTAAAATCAAGAATTATTTTAAGAATTATGGTTTTCCGTAATCAAAAGAATTTTTAGGTACTTACTTTTATATCCTTGCAATTATGTTTAATTATTTAAGCATGCCAAGAAATTTTTTTAGTTTTAATGATGCAAATTTTTTAATACTGACTTATTATATTTCTTGATCTAAAATTTGTCAAACCAATATTTATTCTGAATTACTAAAACTCTGTAAGTCTTCAAATGAATTTTATAGATATTGCCACTCTCAACATAGCGACAGAACTTGACGTTTTAAAGCGAGATACCCAACGTAATAGCTTGTTATTGTATCAGCATCAAGGAGAATTTTTTGCTGATGGTAATAGGATAGGGAATCTCCATCAAAATATTGCACATACAAAATTTTTAAAAGTTTTAGAAAAAGCAAGACAAGATAATATAGCACTAGTTTTGTCTCCTGAATACTCATGCCCAAAGAGTGTTATTGATTTTATTATTGATAATGAAAATATACAACCTGCATTAAATAAAGTATGGGTATTAGGTGGAGAATCAATTAATAAAGAGGAAATAACACAGTTACTTGCTGTTAATCAAGATAATATTCTTATACATTGTGAGGACGTAATTTCAAATACAGATAAAACTTATTCTGACCCTTTGTATTATGTTTTTAAAGGTGTACATAGTGGAATATCTAAGTTGATTATACTTATCCAGTTTAAAACAAGACATATGGGAGGACTATGGGGTGGTGGAAATGTAGAAGCTGACAACTTAATTGAGGGTAATGATATTTACATTATTAAAAATTCAAACACTTCAACTAGGTTAGTATCTTTTATTTGCTCGGAGGCAATGAATGTCAGACAAGAATTAACTCAAGATGTTAAAAATAATTTTCTTGATTGGAATGATAAACCTTTTCTAATTCTTAATCCACAAATTAATCCTAACCCATCGCATACCGAATTTATCAGATTTAGAGATTTTATTTTTGAAAGCGATAAGAAGGAAATCATATCTCTAAATTGGGGAAAAGCAACATTTTTAAATAATAAATCTTGGTATCCAGAAGATATAAGTACACCAAGAAGTGGAGTGTTTTTTAAAACTTCAGATATTGAATTAGACTATTCTGCCAATAAAATAATCAATAATCACAAAAAAGGTTTTTACTTTTTACATATAGTTAGAAACAGGTTTGTTTATTTTCTAAATGGTACTATTGAACTTATTAAGATTGAAAATAAACCCGTTGATATTATCGAAGGGGTTGCTCAACAGAGAAGAAGAGAAGGGCCTGAAGCTATAATAGTTTATGCATTTGATGTCGAAACATCTAATTTTATCGAACAACAATCCATAGATGATCAACATATAGGCTTTTTTAATCAAAGAGGAATTACTAATAACTTTTTACTTAATGCGGATAACTCAATCGTGGATAAGGAAAGGCTAATAAATATTTCCACTGGCAAAGTCACTGGTAAGCTTGAGAGTAAGTGGTGTGATGTTATTTATTTAAACAGTTTTAATCTAAAAGAAGCAGATGAATGTAATTGTAGAATGACATACGTGGAAGATACTTATGTATCAAGTGAAGCGATTAGAAGCCTTAATTGTACCAATTTAATAGAACTGGATCAGGCAATACTACCAGATAAATCCAAATATCCTGAAAGTATAAAAGATCTTACTCATCATAATATTATTCTTTCATATTCTCAGGATGCATCCGTTTATAAATACAAGTATAATCTAACGAATGATAATGGCGATATAAAAATGGCAACAGTTTGTTACTTAGGTAATGTATCAGCTACTCAGGTTAAAAATACTTATGATGAATTACAAAAACTATTTGAAAAAGGTACAGAAGGAAAAAGGAGAATAGTTGTCTTTTATAAAAACGGAACAGATATACATTCTAAATATGATGAAAGTGCAGGCAGTATTACCAATCCCTCTAATGATAACAGTTCAATTCTTTAAAAATTATGAGTACTTCACAAATTATAGATAAATCGAGAGAATTGTTCACTCATTTTGAGCCGATCAATGATTCTTTGTATAAGGGGAACTATCAAATAAATGATAAATTAGCGGGAATCTATTTTTTAAACTTTAGTGAAAGAATAAGCGAAGAAGATTTCGACGAACTTCAATATAAATATTTGGCTGAAGAATTCTATAAAAATGAAGACAGTCTTCAATGGAATATATATTTACTCTTCATTAATACTACTATAAATGAAGAACTAAAGTCAAAAATATTATCTAATGATAAATATGCCCGTAAGTTTATCTTCCAAGAAAGTGAGTTTCTGGATTATTTTGAGTTGGAAAATTCAAATCAAACCTCTTTACCAGACATAGTTTCAGAATGGAAAGAAGAACTGAAAAGTGCAGATTTACAAGAAGTGTATAGTGAAGCTAGCTATGTAGTTGCAGTTGATAATTTTCTTGAAAATTCAACAATTAAGGAAGTAAATGAAGGATCATCAAGAGACTTATCAAGTATCCCAACAATAAAAAGAATAACAAGTGTTAATCTCAAAGATAATTACAGAGTTTTTCCTTTAAAGAGAAACTTTGATTTTGGTTCAGTAAATCTGCTTAATGGAGTAAACGGATCAGGAAAAACAAGTTTACTCGAATCAATTGAACTTATCTTAACAGGTAAATCAAACAGAAATAGTGATAAAAACGAGGAAACTGGATCAATAAGTGCTATTCTAAATAATGAGATTGAAGAAATATATTCACCCAACGATAATGAGAAATACAAGGCCAGAGATATTAAGTGGTATAGTCGTAATCATCTTGTAAAAGGGAACAATTGTTATCAATCATTCAATCAATTTAATTTTTTTAATACTGATGCAGCATATCAGTTTGCATCCTCCGACCACGAGGATCAGATTAACGAATCTTTAAAACAAATTGTTCTTGGAGCTGAATATACATTTTTAAGAGATAGAATTCAGGGCTTTGAAGGAAGGTTAAGACCCTACCTTAATAACGTAGAAAAAGGATTAAAAGAGCAAAGAGAGTTAATAAAAAATCATACACAATTAATTGATGATTTAAAATCTGATAGTAATTTTGAAGATATAAAGAAAAATATAGCAGGTAATATCCTAGCCCTAAAGTATAAAAACGCTATATCTGTAGAAAACTATTCAATTTCAAATTTGTATATCAATGAAATAAAGACGGAAATAGAATATATTCTCAATCAAAATCTTGTTTTTGACCTTAAAATCCTTAATAAATTAAGAAGGCAGATTGATGAACAATTAGATACGGTAAGTTCTCTAAAGGATAAGTACAATGAAAGAATTGCCCAACGAATAGATTTTCTTAGCCAGCATAAGTCTTTAGAAGTTAAACGTGATAAAATAAAATCAATACTTAAATATTTTGTGATTGAAGATCTTAGAAGTATAGAAGATATTGAGGAGCAGCTTCAAAAGCATAATTTGAAATTGTCAAAATTAGAAAAGATTAAAAAAGAGTTTTTTATATTAAATCTTGATTCTTTTCTGAATGAGAATAAAGGATTTAAGGATTTTCAAAATTTCAAAAGTGAAGATTTTCAAAAGGTTAGATCCGATAGAAAAGAAATAGAAAATGAAATAAGAATATTAAGCGAAAATTTTTCAGCTATTGAAGATATACTCAATAAAATCAAATTATTGGGTAAAGATTTTTTATCTCATAATGAACATTCCCACAACTGTCCTCTATGTGAGCAGCAAATTTCCCATAATGAACTATCTGCTAAATTAGATGACGATTTTAAAAATAATATTGACAAGAGCATATTGGAGGAAAAATCTAAAAAACTATCGGAGTTAAAAATTAAAGAGGAAAACTTAACTGTTGAATTAAAAACGTTAAATAGCTTGAAATATATAGCTCAAGAAGAGGTGTTGGGTTATGAAGCATTGTCTGTAAAAGAGATTGCCTTTCGCTTAAATTCTATTTTAAATGAAGAAGCATTTGTGCTACAGGAGAAAATGAAAATTGAAACAGTTTTATTTCAAATAACAGCTGTAGGAGGATCTATTCAGGAGTTCAAATTATTACGAGAAGAAATAGGTAAATTTTTGAATACTGATACTTCTTTTGAAAAAGATGATATAGATAAACTTTTATTGAGTTTAGAAGATGATATTAAAGAATTAGTCGATGCTATTCAAAAACTAAGTCAAGAGAATGATTTACTTATTTCGGATTTAAATAAGTCGCTCCAGCTTAAGGAAACCACAGATGATATTTCAGAAATATTAGATGGAATAAAATCTCAGGGCGAAAAGGTAAAAGCTGTAGAGCGCAGCTTTATAAAAATTAAAACATATTTAGACCTTCAAGATGATCGATCAGTAACAGAGTTAAGTAAAGATTTGTACATTTTAGAAGAAAATGTCAAATCTCTCAAAGACTCTGAGAATAGGCAAAAAGAACTGCAAAGAGTTACAAAAGAATTGGAAGATGCAAAATCTTTCATTTCAGAAAATACACTTAGATATACTCGTCTTAAAAAAGCTGTAGGGGTACTTCAAAAGCTAAAATCCAACGATGGAGAGATTGTCTTAGCTGATTATTTTGATAAAAATTTGAAGGAAATAAAAGATATATTTAAAACGATTCATGCACCACAGGAATTTACAGATTTGAAGTTTGAAAATAAGAGATTGACTTTGTACAAAAATGATACTAAGCATTCAGTAAGTCAAATAAGTACAGGGCAAAGAGCCGCATTAGTATTGTCTATTTTTATTAGTCTTAACCGAAAGCTGAAGAATGGCCCCAATATTATAATATTTGATGATCCCGTTACTTTTATTGATGATTTTAATGCTCTCTCTTTTTTGGACTTTCTAAGATATTTTATTGTCAAGGAGAATAAACAGATATTTTTTGCGACAGCAAATAAGAAATTCTCAACCTTATTTAAAAAGAAATTCGAGTTTTTGGGAGACGATTACAAAGAATTTTATTTAGAGAGATAAATGTTGATAATTGTGGACTAAAACTGAGCCCAAATTAGTTCTCAACATATATCTATCTTTTAAAGATTTTAGAATTGCTGCCACTATTAACTTCGGTTTGTGAATCGTATTTTTTCAAACTGATGCACTAGCTTATTAAGGATTGAGTTAACTTAAGCTATAATAAGTAATATCTATTATAATATCTATTATAATATCTAATGCATTTTCTTTTTGTGAAGGAGGCCTCGCACGTAAAGTCTAAACTAATAATATATTTCAATCTAAATTAATCAACTTATTATGGCTTTAAAGACAATTGGTGGAATGTCCCAACTTTATTATCATGTGATCCCTGGGAATCTTGAAATGATCGTAACTTCACCAACGCGTGATGGAATTTTTAAGAATCTATCGCAGATACACTTCAATAAATTTACTGAATTCATCGCTGATATACTCGTTAAAGTTGAAGGCCATAAGTTAGTAGATATTACTGACGGACAGGGAGATGAAAAACAAGATATCTTAACTATAAATCCTGAAGGCAGAAGATGTCTAACTCAATGTAAGCATACCATATCCTATACGGACCATTATAATGGTGATGACTTGGATTTGATGATGGCAGCTTGTCTACGGAAAGATTGTATGGAAGCAATTTTTGTCACAAATTCTGATCTTACCCCTCAGGGGAAGAAGTATGTTACTGATGGCGAATATAATCGTGGAATTAGTTCCGAGGAAGATTTTAGGAAGATAAGTTATTGGAATGGGCTTAAAATATGGGATCGTATAAAAAATAATCAGGATATTATAAATAAATGGTTTGGAAACCTAGGGCAGGTACACGGGTTGAGAAATTTTAAATTTGACCTCACTATACAGAAGATGCCTTTTAAGGCAGAAGATACCAACAATGCAGCTGAAGTTTTTGAAGATATTTTTAGACTACTTAAGCTAATGCCTTGGGTTAAAGAAGTGGAGGAGAACTTTTTACATCAAGTTAATATTTCAGATAAATATGAAATTACGCTAAAAAAAGGGTTTCAAGTCACAAGTGAGCTTGATATTAATTTTATGTCACCTAGTACTGATCTTGAATTTATCAACAAGGCTTTATCCGCTCTGACTATCGAAGTAAAGGTCAAATCAGATCAGCCCTTTTCACCAGGGTCATTAAGGGATGAGATAGTAAAGAGGATATTTAATGAGGTTTTGAAGGACAAATTAGAAAACGACGAATGGTGGCAAATACTGACAAGCCAGGCAAAAAGCTTTATTTATCTCCATGATATCGGCGAACCCCGTGAAATTGATCTTGCATCAGCAGAAGCTTTTGTGAAAACTAATAACACATCAACTATATCCGAAATCAAATATGCTACTGAACTTGGTCAAAAGTTTAAAGTGGTTGCGAGTGAAGACGATTATATATTTCTCCACAAGACTACATTAATTCAAACTACAATTCTGTTTGAGCAGAAAATTAACCCCGTACATCAGTATAATAACCAAATTGTGCAATATGGACAGCTTGATAAAATTAAGGACTTTGATTTTTTTAGTATTAAAGGGATAGATTCTTCTATGATGATGAGGTTAAGACGATTGTTACATTACGAGTGGTTTGTTTTTCAAATGAATGAGGATACCTTGATTTGGGCCCAGGATCCAAACACTGAACCAGCACAAATAGATACTGTAAATACAAAAATTTTAGCCGTTGGCCTCACAAAACAACAAGTGAGAAAAGAAGACGTACCAATTATACTCCGAAATATTCGGAACGATTTAGCACCAGCAACATGGATGTATACTAGTGAGATCAATTCACTTACAACTCCTATACTCTTGGACAGAAGAATATTTATGCTTTCAAAGGATATCAGGTCAAAAAAACTTATTTTGCAAAAGCAAATGAAACTGTTGGAACTAAAGTATAACTACGAACACGAATTTGGTTTTGTAAATCTGAATGAAGGTATTTATAGCATAAATTCTAATGAACTTAAGGGGATGCTTTTTGATATTTTCACATTTAGAGGTGTAAGAATGTTGGATATTGGTTTTAATAATAATAAGGTATCTGTTTGGGTACGATTTAAAGAAGGTAATCTCGAATCATCAGAAAGCTTAGCCCAACATTACATAGGAGAGTATAAAAAAATTTATAATCAAGTGAAAAAGATTATAATGGATTAGGCTATAACAGCGAAACAGAATAGAGGAAACCAGGACATGATTTTTAAGAATTGTATGTTGATTCAGATTCATTGTTCTCAATATAGCTCTTCAGGGCAAAAAGGCCGTACAAATGTGTATGTGCGGTCGGGTGTGTATTCCGACAAAAGTAGCTACGCTGTTTCATTCCAAACTGTCCAATTCAAATAGTATCGGAATTACTGAGACACTTTTTGAATATCCTCCAAGTTGAGAACCGATCTTTTGTAGCGTATTCTCTTTTAAAAGTTAAATGTGTCATTGTATGTAATAAAAAAGCAGAATAAATTAATTAAGATGAAAGCCACTATTAACTAATTTTTGCTAGGAAA
This sequence comes from uncultured Flavobacterium sp., assembly GCA_964518395.1. Classification (GTDB taxonomy): domain Bacteria; phylum Bacteroidota; class Bacteroidia; order Flavobacteriales; family Flavobacteriaceae; genus Flavobacterium. The sequence continues at coordinate 22,342 of CAZFGA010000009.1, read as the reverse complement.
TTGATTTTGAAATTCTTCTATTGTGAAATTTCTAAGAGCGGAATGTCTTCTACTAATATTATAAAAATTTTCTATATAGTCAGAAATGGAGTCTTTCGCTAATTCTCTGGTTTCATATTTGTGTTGATAGATCAGTTCTGTTTTCAATGTTTTAAAAAAGCTCTCAGCGACAGCATTGTCGTAACAGTTGCCTTTTCTGCTCATGCTTTGCGAGACTTTGCTGGTTTTTGCCAACATGCTAGTAAATTCTTTGCAGGTATATTGTATCCCTCTGTCTGAATGGAATAATAATTTTTGATTGTTTTTTAAAGGTCTATTAAGCTGTGCCTTTTTAAAGGCTATTATACTGGTATCCGCTGCCCTCATTGATTTGCTTAGCGACCAACCTATTACTTTTCGATCAAATAAATCTATTATTACAGTGAGGTATGCCCAGCCTTCTTCAGTGCCTATGTACGTAATGTCAGATACCCATACTTCATTCTGTTTTTTCACCTTGAAGTTTTGGTTTAGGATGTTATCGGCGAAGCGATGTTTTGGATTAGAGGCGGTTGTTTTTTTGAATTTTAATTTTGAAATGCTTCGCAAACTATTGTCCTGCATTATCTTAGCGACAAAAGACCGGCAAACCTTTATACCAATAGACGCTAATTCTCTTGTGATTCTTGGACTGCCATATGTGCATCGGCTCACTTGGTATATTCTGCGGATTTCGGATATTATTAAAATTTTACACAGTGATCTGTTAGTCTGTCTTCTCTTTATCCATTTGTAATAACAGCTTGGGTTTACGTGAAAAACTTGACACATCTTCCCAATGGGAAATATCTCCGTATTCTCGCTTATGAATTTATATCTTTCCTGTCTCCCGAGGAGAAGATGTGCTGCGCCTTTTTTTAGTATGTCTCGTTCAATTTCGGCACTTTTGGCCTCCTTCCTCAATTGTGACAGTTCGGATTTTTCCTTATCTGGACCTGATGCTTTCCGAATGGTGAGAGTTCCTTTTTGCGTAGACCTTCTCCAATGCTGGAGGCTGTTTTTGCTTATGCAAAGTTCTTCTGCCACCCGAGCTACGCTTCCGTACTGTACACATAAGCCGACCGCAAAAAACTTATATTCTACGGTATATTTTTTTCTTGTCCTTTCCATCCCTTAAAGATTTTAGAAATGTTACCTTTTACAAATTTAGGTCGGAAAATCGCTCTCTTTCTTCAATAAGATGGGCCTATGGATAATTATTGCCTTAGTTTTTTGTGGCAAATAAGGTAGCAACTCCATGCATGATGTGCCACGAATGTGCCACAAACTTTTTGTGCATTTTTATAAATTTTGTGAGTAGGGGGGCAAAAACAAAAAAGTCTATAGCTGGTTAAAACTATAGACTTCATGCGGTTTTAGAGTTTTTTCTGGACTGAAGTCGTTAAAACTGATTTTAACTTTTTCACCATTTCGCGGAGAAAGAGGGATTCGAACCCCCGGACCTGTTACAGTCAACAGTTTTCAAGACTGCCGCAATCGACCACTCTGCCATTTCTCCAATATGTTGCTATCATTCCCTGATTGCGAGTGCAAATATAGAAACCTTTTTTGAGTTTCAAAACATTTTGAGGGTAAAATTCAAAACATTTTTCAGCAACATTTTTAATTATTTCATTCTCTAGTGTTTACACCAAAAATAAAATTCATTTATTTTTTTAGAATTCGACGTATTCCATAATTTCCAGGCCATATCCAATCATTCCGACACGTTTTGTTTGCTCTGAATTGGATAATAATCGGATATTGGTAATGTCAATATCATGCAATATTTGTGCTCCGATACCAAAATCTTTGTTATCCATTTTTAACTGCGGGGCCTTAAAAACTCCTTTTTCCTGCAATCCTTTTAGTTCTGTGATGCGATTTAGAAGCTCGATAGGTTGGATTTCCTGATTGATGAATAAAATAGCGCCTTTGCCTTCTTCATTAATCTTTTGGAACATTTTCTCCAGTTTCTGGTCTGGATCATTCGTAAGTGTGCCTAATATATCATTATTGACCTGAGTTGAATTGATACGGGTCAATATCGATTCTCCAATATTCCAGCTTCCTTTAGTAAGGGCAAGGTGAACCTGCTTGTTTGTAGTTTGCAAATAAGCTCTCAATCGGAACGTACCAAAACGGGTTTCGATCTCAAAATCTTCTTTCTTTTGGATAAGGCTATCGTGCTGCATTCTGTAAGCCACTAAATCTTCGATAGAAATGATTTTAAGGTCGAATTTTTTAGCTACTTCAAACAGTTGTGGCAAACGCGCCATAGAACCATCTTCATTTAGGATTTCTACAAGGATTCCGGCTGGTTTTAATCCGGCAAGTCGTGCCAGGTCAATAGTGGCTTCTGTATGGCCTGTTCTTCTTAAAACGCCGCCTTGTTTTGCTCTTAATGGGAAAATGTGTCCCGGACGTCCTAAATCTTCTGGTTTGGTATTGTCATCAACCAAAAACTGTATGGTTTTGGCACGGTCATGAACAGAGATTCCTGTAGTACAACCATGACCTATCAAGTCAACAGAAACCGTAAATTGGGTTTCGTGTAGTACTGTATTGTTGGTAACCATCAGGTTGAGGTCTAATTCTTTGCAGCGAGCTTCGGTTAGGGGAGCGCAGATAAGCCCACGACCGTGAGTTGCCATGAAATTGATCATTTCCGGTGTCACTTTTTCTGCTGCTGCGATAAAGTCACCTTCATTTTCGCGATCTTCATCATCAACTACAATGATGATTTTTCCTTGACGGATGTCTTCAATCGCTTCTTCTATAGTATTAAGCTTTGTAATTTTATTCTCGGACATTATTTTGATGTGTTGTTGTTTTTAATTCTGAATAGTTTCTGGAATCCTTTTTGGATAGGAGAGAGGATGACATCCATGTTGATCAATCCGATATCGTTTGTGGCTCTATAAGTCAGCAAGACAGCTAAAGGAGACAAAACAAATGAGGACATCCATGAGCCCATAAAAGGAGGAATTCCGTTTTCCTGGGCTAATTTTCGCCCAAAAGTATTGATAAAATGGAATGTAATAAAAATGAGGACAGCAAATACGATAGGCAACCCTAATCCTCCTTTTCTAATAATAGCGCCTAATGGAGCGCCAATAAAGAACATAAGGATGCAAGAAAAAGCAATAACGAATTTTTCAAACAAAGCCAGCCAGTGGTTGTTGATGTTTTTTTGCTTGACTTCCATTTCCTGTTTTGCTCCTTCAATAGAGAATTTGGCACTTTCAAGGTTGCTGATGGCGATTTCCAATACTCTTGATTTGTCGGCTGTCGATACGATACTCAAAAGGTCTGTTACGACAGTGTCTTTTTTTGCTTTGGTAATGGCTGCATTAGGATCTTTATATGCAATAGCCCCACTTCTTTGGTAGATATTCTCAGCAAAGGAAACCAAATCTTTGTTGAAGTTTTTGTGAAGTGAATCCAGGGTATAAGTAAGTTCGCTTACATTAAGCATTGCATTGGTATTCGTAATACTGGATTCGTCTTCAACCGTATTCAACTTGGATAGGTCGATGTTGATAATATCCTTTTTAAAGGAAGCCTTGACAAAAGGCACTCTATTACGCTCTTCGTATTTTTTTGGAATAATATTTTCGTAATAATTGCCATCAAATAAGATCATTTGCAGCATGGACGATTCTTCCTGATTTACCAATAAGCCTTTTTTTGCTTTAATAACAATATTGTTTCCGATACCGTTAGCCGCCTTTTTGTGAATGGTGACTCCGCTCAGTCTTTCGCCTTTGTCACCTGATTTTTTGTTGACTTTGATATTATATTCCCCAACGTCACTAAATTGCCCTTCTGCTATAGCCATAGCAGGCTTTGTCTGAACGATGTCTCTTCGAAGGTTTAGGAATTTATATTCTGCTGTGGGGATGATATTATTAGCAAAAAAGAAGGCAACAATACTTAAAAATATGATAAACACCATTAAGCTTTTCATGGCTCTCTGGAGCGAAATTCCGGAAGATTTCATAGCGGCAAACTCGTAGTTTTCAGCTAGATTTCCGAAAGTCATGATGGAAGCCAGCAATATGGAAAGTGGCAACACCAGAGGAATCATCTTTGGGGAATAGAATAAAAGAAATTTTGCAATCAAGAGGACATCCAGGTCTTTTCCTGCCAATTCAGCGATAAAAAGCCATACGGCCTGTAAAATGAAAATGAAAAAGAGAATTACAAAAACCGTAGCTAATGTCTTCAGGAATGTCGTTAGAATGTATCTGTCAAGAATTTTCACTGATGTATCAATCTAGTTTGTTGATATAGTAATTAGGGTATTTACTTTCCGCAAAGGTAAATTGATTTTTTGATAATGGTTGATTGGTTTTAAAAGAATTAACAGTGATAGTAGTTTTTGATCCATTCTTTCCTATTTCCATAAGATTATAGATATGTTTTGTCTGTACATCGATACCCAAAAAAATCTCTTTTCTTTCGTCTTTAGAACTGGTAGGGACTAATTTCACGTATTGAATTTTTCTACCGCGTACGTTTTGCAGTATATCCCATGAATACTTGAATCCGTGATTAAAAAATGTCAGCATTTTTGAAGGCGTTACCGCATCTTCCTCATTTTCGTCAAATTTTGAAATGCTTATTTCTTCATCTTCAGGTACAATATTGTATATTTTTTTTCCATCGTATATTTTGGTTACTCCCATAAAGTTCAGCACATACTTATTGCCTTGCATAATGACATTTCCTTTGCTTTCCTGATTCAGATTTTCTTTAGGATTGGTCAACGAGTATTTAAAATCGATAGAAATATTGTCGTAGCTTTTTACTTTGGCGGATACTTCGTCCAGCAGATTTCTAGCTTTTTGGCTGTTCTGTGCCTGGATTGTAAAGGAGATAAAAAATAATGTAATAATGGGTAATAACCTTTTCATTTTAAAAATCATTTTGTTCATTGTTAAAGAATTGGTCAAGAGAACTCAAGTCAGGAATATTAACGCTTCTGGCTTTGCTTCCCTCAAAAGGGCCAACAATTCCAGCGGCTTCCAATTGATCAATTAATCTACCTGCGCGGTTATAGCCTAGCTTTAGCTTGCGCTGTAGCAAGGAGGCCGAACCCTGCTGTGCTGTAACAATGATTTCGGCAGCTTCCCTGAACATGGAATCTCTTTCGGATATATCCACATCAAGTTTAATGCCATTTTCTTCTCCAATATACTCAGGAAGAAGGTATGCGTTAGGATAGGCTTTTTGAGCCCCTATAAATTCGGTAATTTTTTCTACTTCTGGCGTATCTACAAAAGCACACTGTACACGGATAACATCATTTCCGTTGGTGTACAACAAATCTCCACGTCCGATAAGCTGGTCGGCGCCTTGCGTATCCAAAATGGTTCTGGAATCAATTTTAGAAGTAACACGGAAAGCAATCCTTGCAGGGAAGTTCGCTTTGATTATACCGGTAATAACGTTAACCGATGGTCTTTGTGTTGCAATGATCAAATGAATTCCGATTGCTCTTGCCAACTGAGCTAGCCTTGCGATTGGGGTCTCGACTTCTTTTCCTGCAGTCATAATAAGGTCGGCAAATTCATCCACTACCAAAACGATATACGGCAAGAATCGGTGTCCAAGTTCAGGATTTAGTTTTCGGAGCTTAAACTTCTCGTTGTATTCTTTAATGTTACGCACCATAGCGTCTTTTAATAAAGAATAGCGATTGTCCATTTCAACGCAAAGCGAATTCAACGTATTGATTACTTTGGCATTATCCGTAATAATAGCTTCTTCCGTATCAGGGAGTTTCGCAAGATAATGGCGTTCTATTTTGTTGAATAATGTAAGTTCAACCTTTTTAGGGTCGACCAAAACAAATTTTACTTCGGCTGGATGTTTTTTATAAAGCAATGACGTTAGTACGGCATTCAATCCAACAGACTTTCCTTGTCCGGTAGCACCCGCCATCAAAAGGTGAGGCATCTTTGCTAAATCGACAACAAATGTTTCGTTAGAAATTGTTTTACCAAGAGCGATAGGAAGTTCCATTTCTGCTTCCTGGAATTTAGCAGCTCCGATAACGCTTTTCATAGAAACCATGGTTGGATTCTTGTTTGGTACTTCGATACCGATGGTTCCTTTTCCGGGAATTGGCGCAATAATACGGATTCCCAAAGCAGACAGTGACAAAGCGATGTCATCTTCCAGGCTCTTGATTTTTGAAATTCGGATACCGGCTTCCGGAACAATTTCATACAGTGTTACAGAAGGACCAACAGTAGCCTTGATCTGGGCGATTTCTATTTTATAGTTTCGTAATGTTTCAACGATCCTGTTTTTGTTTTCCTCAAGTTCTTCCTGATTGATCGTAATTCCTCCGTTAGAATACTCTTTTAACAGATCCAGCGTAGGGAATTTATAATTAGACAGATCTAAAGTAGGATCAAACTCTCCAAAGTCGGCTACTAATTTCGATGCAAGGTTTTCAATTACCGTATCTTCATCAGCAAATTTCTCAATTACAAAAGCCTCATCGTTTGTTTCTATAATTTCCGGTTCATGCGAATGTACTGGAGCTACCGGTGGTTTGACTATCGGTTCAATTGTAATGTGCGAAGGATTATTGATTGTAGGTTTTAATGCTTCTTTATTGATTTCAAACTGGGAGATAGGTTTTAGAGTAGGTTCTTCGATTTCCTCTTCTTCCTCTTCCTCAATAATATCTTCTTCCAAAATTTCGTCTGTCAGTTCTTGTACTGCAACAGGAGCCGCAACAGATTCTGCGATGGCTTCTTCTTCAGCTTTTCTCTTTTTTGCTTCGAAATAGTTTTTGATACTATCAGGCGAAACTTTCATTTTAAAGATCAAATAGATAATTAGCCCGAAAACCAATAGGAGCAAGGTTCCTGCTTTTCCAAGGTAATCCTGCATGAAAAGATTCATTTCAAAGCCAATCACGCCACCCAATTCAGGTAGGAAATCGGCAAAAAAGCCAAATAATATGGAGACGACGATAATGGCAAACAAATCCCAAAACCAGGTATTTTTAAGTTTTTTTATGGGCAAGTCCAGAATAAGGTACATTCCGGTTATGAAAAACAACCGCACCAAAAGAAACGAAGCAACACCAAATCCTTGGTATAAGAATAAATTGGCAAGGTAAGCACCAAATTTTCCTAACCAGTTTTGGACTTCAATAGATCGGTCTGCCAAAGCATTTACTGCGCTCTGATCGTATTGACCGTATAAGAAGAAGGATATAAAAGCAAGCAAAAGTGCAACAGAAAACAAGACTAGTAAAGCTCCGAAGATTACTTTGTGCTGTCTTGTCAGTTTCCATGTTTTTTTCTCAGAAGACTGAGAATCCGCCTTACCAGCTGTTTCTTTTTTTGTCGTTTTAGCCATTAAAAGAGGAGATGATTAGATGTAAAAATAAATAATTTTTCTACAAATTTTGAAATTTCGGTATATATATAATCAGGCCGACAGCGATAGCGGCTACCGCAGCAAAAAATACGGCTCCTGCAGCTATATCCTTTATAAAACCAATTTTATCATGAAAATCAGGATGAATAAAATCGGCTATTTTTTCTACAGCCGTGTTGAGCCCCTCGATACTTAAGACCAATCCGATTGCCATTGTCTGGAACATCCATTCAGTTTTAGAAATATTAAAATAAAATCCGGCAACCGTTATTGCTATTCCCAGAAAAAACTGAACCATAACGCTATGTTCGGTCGAAATTAGTTTGTAAGCACCACGAATGGCATACTTAAAACTTTTCAGTCGGCCGGTTACAAAAGAATGGTCTGTCTTCATATCGTATCAGAATTTATAGTACGGCCAAAGCACTTTCATAATTAGGCTCGTTGGCAATTTCTGAAACCTGTTCTGTATGAAGTACGGTACCGTTTTCGTCAAGAACAATAACTGCACGTGAATGCAGACCTGCCAAAGCACTGTCAGTAATTTCCAGTCCGTAGTTTTTTCCAAAACTTCCATCTCTGAAATCAGAAAGGCTGACTACATTGTCCAATCCTTCAGCACCACAGAAACGTTTCTGTGCAAAAGGAAGATCTCTTGAAATACAAAGTACAGTAGTATTTTCCAAGCTGCTGGCTTTAGCATTAAAACTCCTGACAGAAGTAGCGCAAGTTGCAGTATCTATACTAGGGAAAACATTCAGTACTAATTTTTTTCCTGCGAAATCAGAAAGCGATACAACGCCTAAATCTTTATTCACTAATTTAAAATCAGGTGCTTTTGAACCTACTTTTGGTAATTCACCGCTTGTCTTTACTGGATTTCCTCCTAATGTTACTGTTGCCATTTTTATATTTTTTGTAAGGTTCAAAAGTATGAAAAATATATTTGTTAAAAGGGCTGAAAACAAAAAACTCTCTCAATGCAAAAGCCCCTTGCTGTTGCAAAGGGCTTTCTGTTAATAGATATTAGTTTATTTACGCTTGCGGGTTTGTTTAGCCTCTAGTTTTTGTTTTATTTTTTCTTGTTTCTTTTCTTTTAAATCAACTGTCGGGGCTTTTAAATTTTTTCCTTTAGCCATGATGGTAACTTTTTAATAGTTATAAAATAAATATGTATCGATGAAAAGTAAAACCTATGGAAAATATACCTGCGAGTCAGGCGGGGGCATGAAAATGCCCGCTAAAATTTTAACGGTATAGATTTAGGTTTTTAAGCACACTCGCGAGTGCTTAAAAATTCGGGAAGATGATTTTAGATTTGCGAATTTGAAATAGAGAAGGACAGCCCGCTACATGGCAGAACCCTACAAGAAGCGATAGCTGTAGCATGGAAAAGCTTTTTATGGGAAGCAATTTGTCTGTCATAACAAAAAAGAGAGTCTCTAAATAGGTTGCATTACAAACATATTGATTTTTAAGGATATTTCAAATTTAAAAGCAATAAAGCTAGGGTTTGAAATTAGGGGATGGTAATAAAAAAAACGCTCCCATGAAAGAGAGCGCATTTTATAAGGCAAAAAAGGATTTATTTGTCAATGGAGCCAAGAACCCGCTGCATAAATTTATTCAGCGCTTCCTTTTTATCTGTACCGTCTTTAATCATTTTATTGACTTCAAGCGCACCGTACATATTAGAAATCAATTCCCCAATAACATCCAATTCTTCATCTTTGAGTGATGGGACTTCAGTCAAGGCTTCAAGAACCTCGATTGTTTCTATAATATAATCCTGATCGTTTTCTTCAATAAATTGAGTCAGATGTTTGATAACGGGTAATTTCATATTTGATTTCTTAAGTTTTTAATGGTTCAATTAAGCTATTTCATTTACCAATTCTGATAAAACTTCTGCTTTATTTGTCTGTGTCTGGTTTACAAGCTGTCCGTTTACGAAAGTCGCAAAAGTAGGCAGGTTGGAAACATTAGCTAATTTTCTGGATTCTGGTGAATTTTCAGCATCTACCAAAACAAAAGTCATGCTTTCGTTTTCTGAAGCCAGTTTTTTAAATTTTGGTTTCATAATACGGCAGTTGCCACACCATGAAGCGGAATATTGCACGACAACTTTTTCATTAGAATTTACTAAATCCTGGAGTGTGTCTTCGTTTAAATCAATTAACATAGCAATCTTTTTTGTGTTTATAAATTGCCGTCTTTTGATGTTTCATAAAGACGGCAATCGGAATTGTTATTAGTTATTCAGGTAAGAAGCAACACCTTCTCTGGTAGCAAACATAGCTTCTTTTCCTTCTTCCCAGTTTGCAGGACATACTTCACCTTTAGTTTGTACGTGAGTATAAGCATCAACTAATCTTAAGTATTCAGCAACGTTTCTTCCTAATGGCATATCATTTACGCTTTCGTGGAAGATTTTTCCTGTTTCGTCAATCAAATAAGTAGCTCTGTATGTTACGTTTGAACCTTCGATGATTACTGAATCAGTTTCTTCGCTGTAGCTTGTAGATTCGATGTCTAAAATTCCAAGAATGTTGGCAAGGTTACGGTTAGTATCCGCTAAGATAGGATAGGTAACGCCTTCGATTCCTCCGTTGTTTTTTGGAGTATTCAACCATGCAAAGTGTACTTCGTTTGTGTCGCAAGAAGCTCCAATTACGATAGTATTTCTTTTTTCAAACTCGGGCAATGCAGCCTGGAAGGCGTGTAATTCTGTTGGGCAAACAAAAGTGAAATCTTTTGGGTACCAGAACAATAATACTTTTTTGTTGTTGTTTACGGCTTCTTCAAAAATGTTGATTTTTAGATTATCACCCATTTCTGAGATAGCATCTACTGCAATGCTTGGGAATTTTTTTCCTACTAATGACATAATTATTTGGTTTAAAAGTTATTTTTTTCTGATGCAAAACTACACTTATGATTTGCTTTTACACATAGAAAATTATTATATATATTTATTTATCGATAGTTTAAGGCTATTGTTCTGTGTCTGCTGAGAATCTTCTAATTTTCGGTTTCTAATTTTATTGAATTCGTAGTTTTGGCAATTTTCTTTTTCATAAATCCCATTATTAAGTTTGGTTTTATATATTTGTTTTTGGTTAAAATTTGAACCACATAGACAGATTCTTCACAAAATCAATTAAATACGCACTTCCATATATGAGTTTTTCCAGTTTATTTAGAAAAAAGACAGTACAGGATATTTTAAAGCAGGTTGAAAAGAACGAAATAGACGGACACAGTTCATTAGGAAAGCACCTGACCGCAAGAGACTTGACTGCTTTTGGTATAGCAGCTATTGTTGGTGCCGGAATTTTCAGTACTATCGGGAAAGCCAGTGCTGATGGAGGACCGGCGGTTATCTTTCTGTTCTTGTTTACTGCCCTGGCATGTAGCTTTGCAGCTTTTGCCTATGCAGAATTTGCTTCTATGGTGCCTGTTTCCGGTAGTGCTTATACGTATTCTTATGTTGCTTTTGGAGAACTGATTGCCTGGGTTATTGGTTGGGCGCTGATTATGGAATATGCTATCGGGAATATTACCGTAGCCATATCGTGGAGTGATTATTTCACCGGATTGCTAGAAAGCGGAGGACTCCATTTACCCCAATGGATACAAATGGATTACCTTACAGCCTCTAATGGATATACTGAAGCAACTGCCTTAATGCAAGGCGGAAAAGAATTTACCAATCTTGATGCAGGATTACAGGATGCTTATACGGCCTGGACAACTTCGCCCGTAATTGGTTCATTCCACCTTGTGACCGATATACCGGCTTTGTTTATCATCGTTTTGATTACTGCTTTGGTGTATAGAGGAATGAAAGAATCCAGAAATGCCAGTAACCTGATGGTTGTCGTTAAGCTTTGTGTCATACTTTTAGTAATAGCAGTAGGTGTTTTTTATGTAGATACGGCAAACTGGGACCCATTTGCACCTAATGGCGTGAATGGTGTACTAAAAGGAGTTTCCGCCGTATTTTTTGCCTACATTGGGTTTGATGCCATTTCCACAACCGCTGAGGAGTGCAAGAATCCGCAACGCGATCTTCCAAGAGGTATGATGTGGGCTATTATTATATGTACGATATTATATATTGCGATAGCACTGGTATTGACGGGAATGGTAAAATACAATTCGCTGAATGTGGGTGATCCTTTGGCTTTTGTATTCGATAAGCTTGATTTGAAGTGGATGTCGGGAATTATAGCCGTAAGTGCTGTTGTTGCTATGGCTAGCGTATTACTGGTTTTCCAAATGGGACAGCCAAGAATATGGATGAGTATGAGTCGTGATGGGTTGTTGCCACAGAAATTTTCAAGAGTACATCCAAAATTCAAGACTCCTTCTTTTGCAACCATTGTAACGGGTTTTGTGGTTGCCATTCCGGCGCTTTTCTTAAACCTGACTATGGTTACCGATTTATGCAGTATCGGAACGCTATTTGCTTTTGTACTTGTTTGTGCGGGAGTTTTAGTATTGCAAAATAAGCCTAATATTCCGCGTGGGAAGTTTAAAACACCCTATGTAAATTCTAAATATATCATTCCGGTTTTACTGCTTGCAGGTATCGTTTATTCGTTTACCTACAATAAAAAGAACACAATGGATTTTATAACGAATGTACCGCAGATTAATGGCCCGGCTTCCATAGTTACTTCTTTAAATAAAGCCGAAACAGAAGAAGTGTATAAATTTCTGGTTGAAAACCATAAGGAAAGAGTATTCAATAAAACCACTGACCTCGAACAAATATTAAGCGATTTTCAAGAGAATGAAGCAGAATATACTGCTGTGGTTGAATCACTTCCAATTGACAAATCGCTAAAATATGAAACAGGCTTTGCCTTATTCAAACATAAAATACCGATGTGGATTTTCTTAACTGTTTTGGTAGGCTTGGCTATTTGGGCATTCCGCCAAAATCTATCTCTGATTCCATTGTTGGGCTTAATCTGCTGTTTGTATATGATGGCAGAATTAAGTGTCTGGAATTGGATTTATTTCTTTGTCTGGCTATTGATAGGACTTGCGATTTATTTTGGATATAGCAGGAAACACAGCAAATTAAATCTTATAAAAGAAAATTAATAAGAAATAAAAAACGCTACTGAATCCAGTAGCGTTTTTTTATAATAGGCTGTAATTATTATTTCTTCAAATACAAAAAGAAATAATCTGCAATCTTTTGATTTAAATGGATTCTGTCTCTGCCACTTACGTTATGTTCGTGCGTTGGATATAAGAAGTAATCAACCTGTTTTCCTTCTTTGATACATGCCTGGATAAATTCCATGCTGTTTTGCTGAACTACCACCGGATCTTGTGCTCCGTGAATCATCAACAGATGTCCTTTCAATTGTTTGGCTTTGTTGATAACGCTCGTTTTTTCATAACCTTCCGGGTTTTCTTGCGGCATATCCATATATCTTTCGCCATACATTACTTCATAGTATTTCCAGTCACAAACAGGACCTCCTGCAACACCAACTTTGAAAACATCACTGTGATTCAAAAGTAGGGAAGTAGTCATGAAACCACCAAAGCTCCATCCATAAACACCAATTCTGTCTGAGTCTACAAAGCTTTTTGATTTCAGGAATTCAATTCCTTTCATCTGGTCAGCCATTTCATTTTGTCCAAGATTTCTGTGGATAACGTGCTCAAAATCTCTTCCTCGCGCATCACTTCCTCTGTTATCTACCGTGAAGACAACAAATTCATTCTGTGCCATAAAGAAATCAAACAGGGTGGCACCACCAAGCCATTCATTTTGTACCAATTGTGCATGAGGTCCGCCATAAACATATACCATTACCGGATATTTTTTAGTAGCGTCAAAGTTGGCAGGATAGATCAAACGTCCGTTCAACGGTGTTTTGCCATCGGCTGACGTTATTGTCACCAATTCCATCTTTGGAAGATTTGTTTTCCCTAAATACGGATTGGAAGACTTGATCAGATTAGTTGATTTGTTCGTTTTTAAATTGACAACAGCCACTTCGTTAGGAGTAGTCACATTAGTAAATTGGTCTAATAATAATGTTCCATCGCTGCTGATGCTACCGGCGTGCATTCCTGAAGCTGTAGTAAGTTGCGTTGTTTTTCCTGATTTCAAGTCGACTTTAAAGAACTGTCTGTCCAGACCATTATTTGATGTCCCGATATAAAATACATTCTTTCCTTCTTTGTCAAAATCCAAAAGGGTAGTGATTACAACGTTATTATAGCCTAGTTTACGAACTTGTTTTCCATCTGTGTTGTAAAGATATAATTGTTCAAAACCGTCTTTTTCGCTTCGGTACAAAAATTCAGTGCTTGAATTTGGAAGGAAAGTAAGGTCATGTAGCGGCTCAACATAAGTAGAAGCTTTTTCTTCGAATAGTGTTTTTACCAAAGTTCCGGTCGAAGCATCGTATTTGTTTAATTTCAGATGATTTTGCTCTCTGTTCAATACTCCTATATAAACAAATTTTCCGCTAGGATCCCATGTGATAGAAGTCAGGAATTGCTCTTTAGGTTCACCGGTTTGTAATGTTACTGATTTTTTTGAATTTACATCATAAACAACAAGAGTTACCTCTTCGCTTTTCATACCCGCCATTGGATATTTGATGTTTTTATTGGTTGCAATTCGTGCACTAAAGTCAGTGAGCGGATAATCAGCAACCATAGTTTCGTCTTTTCTGTAATAAGCCAGCTTATCATTTTTTGGACTCCACCACATTCCACGATTAATCCCAAATTCTTGTCTGTGTGTATAATCGCTTCCGTTTACGATTCCCGCATTCTCATCAGAAGTTATGCTGATAGTTTGTCCGGAATTGGTAGTGATTTTAATATTGTTATTATCCAGCCATGCCGCATATTTTCCATCAGACGAAATGGTTTGGTTTCTGCCTTCAGAAGAAAAAGCAACGCCATTTTTGATTTCTTTTTTATCAACATCAAATTGAATAAGATATTTGGAGTTTTTTCCATCTACTTCAAATTCCAAGGTGTTTTTGTCAATCCAGGTATAAGAATAAGGGAACATTCTCAATTGAAATTCGTCGGAAGAAAATTTGCTTTTCAAAGCGGCTTGAAGATCTGCTTTTGTCAAAACAATTGTTTCGGCCCAATTGCCTTCTTCGCTTTTTGAAACCAGCTTTGAATACGAATTATCCAGATAAGTTATCGCTTTTGTGTCTTTTCTCCATTTTGGAGCCACTAGGTTTTCAACGGCAAAATTTCGATATTGTCCAAAAGTAGCCTCTTCGATGGTCAGGTTCTTTTGGGCATAAGCCACAATCCCAACCAGAAGGAAAGCTGATAAAAAAGATATTTTTTTCATGTTGTTAAAATTAAAGTCGCTAATTTACTCAAAATACTAGTCGTGAGAATGAAAGATTGTTACAAATATTCCTTAAAAAAGTAATGATGCAATGCTACTTTTTGCAGATAAGACAAAATCGGTTAAATCAACATTCATAAAATAAAAAAATGCCTTTATAGTCCCAAAACGGGACCAAAAAGGCATTGCGGATTATATTAGGTTGATTAGTTTGCTAAAGCGGCAGATTTCTCCAATACTCCCAATTCTTCCATACACGTTCTCATCATGGAATAGGTTCTTTCAATATCATTGTCTAAACCAATAGAAAAACGAATTAATCCATCCGTTAATCCCATAGCAGCCTGTTCTTCCAAAGGAATTTCACTTGATGTTGAAGTTCCCGGAGCGCTGAACAAGGTTTTATAAAAACCTAAACTCACAGCCAGATAGCCCAGATTTCGCTGTTGCATTAATTCCATCAATTCGTTTGCCTTGTCCAGAGTCCCTACATCAATTGTCATCATTCCTCCGTAACCATATTCAGGGTTGATCATGCTTTTGTATAATTCATGACTCGGATGACTTTTTAGCCCGGGATAGACTGTTTTTAACCCGTCTTTCTCAAACTTTTCCGCAAGATAAAGAGCATTGTGGCTGTGTTGTTTGATGCGGATATGCAACGTTCTTAGGTTTTTCATAACGCTTGCTGAACGAAGACTATCCATTGTAGGTCCCAAAAGCATGCTTGCGCCATTGTTTACATTTTTCAGACTGTTTACAAATTCCTGTGAAGCGCAAACTACACCACCAACTGTATCACTACTTCCGTTGATGTATTTTGTCAAACTGTGAATTACGATATCGGCACCCAGTTTTGCCGGAGCAACAGACAATGGTGAAAAAGTATTATCGACTACCAGTTTGATATTGTGCTTTTTAGCAATCTTAGCCAAACCTGCAATATCAGCTACTTCAAGAAGCGGATTGCTGACAGTTTCGCAATAAAGTACTTTGGTTTCAGGCGTAATAGAAGCTTCAACAACATCTAACCTGGTAATGTCTACAAAAGTCGTCTTGATACCGAATTTAGGCGTGAAGTTCTTTAGGAATGCATAGGTACCGCCATAGATTGTTCTGCTGGAAACAATATGGTCGCCAGTTCCACATAGCTGTAATAATGTTGGCGTAATTGCCCCCATACCGGAAGCAGCCACATTTGCAGATTCTGTACCTTCCATAGCTGCCAAAGCTTTGTCAAGATATAGGTTACTAGGAGAGGAGTGGCGGGAATACAAATAACATCCTTCGGCATTGCCTTCAAAAGTGTCAAACATGGTTTTTGCCGACAAAAATGTATAAGTAGAAGAATCCGAGATGGAAGGATTGACGCCTCCAAATTCTCCAAAATATTGTAAGTCTTGAATATTATCTGCTGGATTGAAATCTTTCATAAGAATGGTAATAGTTAATAATAAAATAGATACCAAAAAAACAATCAAATAAATAATAAATCAATAATAGGTTTAAAATTTAGATAATTAAACTATAAATAGTATTTTTGATAGTTTTTTTAACCAAATGATATTATAAATTCTTTTATCAACCGAAAATCCATCAATAATGATTTTAGATACGATCGACAAAAAACTTTTGAAACTTCTGCAGGAAGATTCGAAGCGAACTACCAAAGAACTTTCCCTGAAATTAGACCTTTCCGTCACGGCAGTCTATGAGCGCATTAAAAAACTTGAGAGGGAAGGAATTGTAAAAAAATATGTGGCCCTTTTAGATAAGAATTCCATTCAAAAAGGATTTGTTGTTTTTTGTCACCTGAAATTGATGCAGCACACCAAAGAATTTATTTCCCAATTTGAGAAAGAAGTGGTGCAGCTCAATGAAGTCCTTGAGTGTTTCCACGTTAGTGGAGATTATGACTATATATTAAAAATTTGTGTTGAAAATATGGAAGAGTACAGAGAATTTATGGTTACAAAGCTCACAAGTCTGCAACATATTGGCAGTACGCATAGTATGTTTATGATTGGAGAAGTTAAGAATACTACTGCTTTTGTCTTTTGATATTAAAAAGCTAAATAAACGCTAATGTATTTATAATCATTGGTTTTTAAATGTTAAAAAGCTATTTTTGAGAAAACCACAAAAAAAGCTTTATATGCAACATCAATTACGACAGACTCCAGTTGACAAATATGTAATCAATCCTTTAAAATCTTTTATCAGCAATTCCGTTATGGGTGGTGTGGTACTTTTGGCCTCTGCCATTATTGCTATGCTATTGGCAAATTCTCCTTGGTCGGAAGCTTTTTTAGGATTTTGGAAAAACAGGTTTTCAGTCGGATTTAATGATACTGTTTTCTTAGATTATGATTTGCACCATTGGATTAATGACGGTCTTATTTCAATATTCTTTTTTGTCCTGGGACTGGAACTGAAAAGGGAAATGGTGGACGGACAGTTATCTGGCGTAAGGAATGCAATGTTGCCAATTATAGTGGGAGTTTCAGGAATGATTTTTCCGGCACTCATCTTTTACTTTTTTAATGGCGCAGATGCAGAAGCTATAACAGGCTGGGGAATTCCGATGGCATGTGATATTGCCTTTGTATTAGGGATTTTATACTTATTAGGCGATAAGGTTCCCGTATCTGTAAAAATCTTTTTTACGGCTTTTGGAATTGTAGACGACATTGGAGCTGTTTTGGTAATTGCCCTTGTCTACACTAATGAAATTTCAATATGGAGCTTAGGATTGGGACTTCTCTTCTTCGTATTGCTGATGATAGCTAACAAGGTAGGAGTCAGGAGTACGGTCTTTTATGCAGTTATTGGTATTGTTGGGGTATGGATTCCGTTTTTACTTTCAGGTGTGCATGCTACAATAGCCGCTGTATTAGTGGCGTTTACGATTCCGGCTACAACAAAAATAAGCGAACAGGGTTTTCTGTCTAAAATAAAACAATACTCCGGAAAGCTAAACAATGCAGAATCATTATCTGGAGTTACATTAACAAAGGAACAGCTAACCATCATTAAAAAGATGAAATCCATGACAAAATATGCCATGCCGCCTTTACAGCGTCTTGAACATAGCCTGCATCCTGTAGTTTCTTTTGTTGTGATGCCTATTTTTGCTTTGGCAAATGCAGGCGTAGTATTTGATATTAATTTTGCAGATTTGTTTTCAAATAATATCTTTTTTGGGATAGTGGCAGGACTCGTAATAGGAAAATTTCTTGGTATTTTTGGAATCACATTCTTGCTACTCAAGCTGAAACTGGTAAAGCTTCCATCGAAAATGACGGTTGACCATCTTTTAGGTATAAGTGTTTTATCCGGAATAGGTTTTACGATGTGTCTTTTTATAACAACACTTGCCTATGAAAGTCCACAGCATGTTACGCAGGCAAAGATAGCCATATTTGTTGCTTCAATTATTGCCGGAATTTTGGGATATGTTTTGCTAAACAGGAAGTCCAAAAGCAAAGCGATCAAAGTTACCGCGTGATTTTAGGCGAGAGTATTTCGTAGTAAGAACCAGAACACAACTATTTTGATTCTTAATGTTTAGGAAATATGTTTTATTGTTAAAATTTGAAAATAATAAGATTAGAATAAAAAATAATAGTTGTAAATACTTATATTTGAGATTATTAACTTAACCTTTTTTATTGTTATGAAAACAAACATTTTAAACATCGCGGGAGTACAAGTACTTTCAAAAGAAAATTTAAAGTCAATCAAAGGACAAGAGTCAGTAGACATGGCCATTGATTTGTCATTATGCGGCTGTTCATGCAGTGGTGCCGTAACAGGTCCTAAATATTGCGTCTACCATATCGGTTGTCTGCAAGTTTATACCTGCGACCAGTCTGCCATATAGTCGATACTAAAAAATTAAAGGAACTGCCCGGGAAATATTCCGGGCAGTTTTTTTATTATTTAATTGGTTCAATAAAACGACCCGCAAGTTATTTAAAGATACAGAAAAACAGTAAGAAAATTTTAAACGCAGAAGCGTTTCCTAGAACAAAAAAACTTCCTTAATTTTGTGTCACAAATTTTTAAAAACACAAAAAAGTATATATCATGAGTTCATTTGACGTAGTCGTTATAGGTTCAGGACCTGGTGGATATGTTGCTGCAATCCGTGCTGCACAATTAGGTTTCAACACCGCAATCATCGAAAAATACAGCACTTTAGGAGGTACTTGCTTGAACGTTGGATGTATTCCGTCAAAGGCATTGCTTGATTCTTCTCACCACTATTATGATGCGGTTTCTCATTTCAAGGAACATGGTATCGAAATTACGGGAGAGGTAAAATTCAGCATTGAGCAGATGGTTGCCCGTAAAGGAAACGTAGTAGACCAAAACGTTTCGGGAATCAAATACCTGATGGATAAAAACAAAATCACTGTTTTTGAAGGAGTTGGTTCTTTCGAAGATGCGACACATATCAATGTAGCCAAGGCTGACGGTTCATCTGAAACTCTTGAAGCAAAATATACGATTATTGCAACCGGATCAAAACCATCTACTTTGCCATTTATCAAAATTGACAAGGAAAAAATCATCACATCCACAGAGGCTTTAAATCTGAAAGAAGTTCCAAAGCACCTGATCGTTATTGGAGGTGGAGTTATTGGTCTGGAATTGGGCCAGGTATACCTACGTTTAGGAGCTCAGGTTTCTGTTGTTGAATATTTAGACCGAATTATTCCGGGTATGGATGCGGGCTTGTCAAAAGAATTGACAAAAGTCTTGAAAAAGCAAGGAATGAAATTCTATACCTCACACAAAGTAAAATCTGTTGAAAGAAACGGAGAAGGTGTTCAGGTACAGGCAGAAAATGCAAAAGGCGAAACCATTACACTTGATGGAGATTACTCTTTGGTATCTGTAGGGCGTCGTCCTTATACTGACGGATTGAATGCTGAAAAAGCAGGTGTGAAAATCACAGAAAGAGGACAGATTGAAGTAAATGACCATTTGCAGACTTCTGTTTCGAATATTTATGCGATTGGTGATGTAATCAAAGGAGCCATGCTGGCGCACAAAGCTGAAGAAGAAGGCGTATTTGTAGCAGAGACTCTTGCTGGACAAAAGCCACATATTGATTATAACCTGATTCCAGGAGTTGTATATACCTGGCCAGAAGTTGCTGCTGTTGGTAAAACAGAAGAGCAATTGAAAGAGGCAGGAATAGAATACAAAGCAGGAAGTTTCCCATTCAAAGCACTGGGACGTTCCCGTGCAAGCGGCGATACAGACGGTTTTGTGAAAATTCTTGCCGATGCTAAGACTGATGAAGTTTTAGGAATTCACATGATTGGTGCAAGAACAGCCGATTTGATTGCGGAAGCAGTTACAGCAATGGAATTCAAAGCTTCTGCTGAAGATATTTCAAGAATGAGCCATGCCCACCCAACCTATGCGGAAGCTGTAAAAGAAGCGGCACTTGCTGCAACAGACAACAGACCTATTCATATGTAAGAGGTTGAAAATAGTATAAAAAAAGCCCGTTTTTAAGAGAAGCGGGCTTTTTTATGCCTGACTATGCTTTCAAATAGCAATTTTTTTTCCCAACTAAATCGTAATTTTGCCCTAAACAAAAGTATACTTGAGAACATCTGTCATAATAGAGATCCAAAACCCCAAAGAATTCAAACAGCAGCTTTTGGGCTGGTCAGCACAATTCCGTGAAGCACTGTTTTTAGACAGTAATGATTATCGACAAAACTACACTTCTTTTGATGCAGTCCTTGCCGTTGATGCTTTTACGTCAATTCAAACTGACGAGCACAGTGCTTTTGAAGATCTCAAGCAATACCAACAAACGACAAAAGATTGGCTATTTGGTTATTTGTCATATGATTTAAAAAATGACACGGAAGATCTTGTATCTTCTAATTTTGATGGATTGCATTTTCCTGACCTATTTTTCTTCCAACCCAAAAAACTCTTTCTTTTAAAAGGAAATCAGCTGGAAATTTGCTATCTCAACATGTGCGATGATGAGATAGAAGAGGATTTGGAAGAAATCAGACAAAAGATAACTCAGAAAAATCATCATTCTGATCGAGAAAATAAATTAAAAATCCAGCAGCGCATTTCTGAAGAGCGATATATTGAAAAGGTTTCTGATATGCTGTCACATATTCACAGAGGCGATATTTACGAAGCTAATTTCTGTATGGAATTTTTTGCTGAAAATGCAACAATTGATGCTGTTGCCACCTACAAAAGCCTGAATGAAATTTCAGAGCCGCCATTTGCAGTGTTCTTTAAAAATAACAAACAGTATCTGTTATCGGCCTCTCCGGAAAGATACCTTAGGAAAGAAAATGATAAAATTATTTCGCAGCCAATTAAAGGAACGGCAAAAAGACACTCTGATTTTCATACAGATGAGAATATAAAACAAGAATTGCTATCGAACGAAAAAGAACGGTCGGAAAACATAATGATTGTTGATTTGGTACGAAATGATCTGTCACGGACTGCTACAAAAGCTTCTGTTGTTGTTGAGGAATTGTGCGGTGCCTATACTTTTAAGCAGGTCCATCATCTTATTTCGACGGTTGTTTCCAAGGCTGAAGAGGAAAAATCGGCTGTAGAAATTATCAAGACTACCTTTCCGATGGGAAGTATGACGGGCGCACCTAAAATCTCGGCCATGAAGATTATCGAAGACCTTGAAGAAACCAAGCGTGGTCTTTATAGTGGGGCAGTAGGTTATTTTACGCCAGATAATGATTTTGATTTTAATGTAGTCATCCGAAGCATACTATATAACCAGCAAAGCGAATATGTTTCTTTTTCCGTAGGCAGCGCCATAACATCATTATCGGTTCCTGAAAAAGAATATGAAGAGTGCTTGCTAAAGGCTAAAGCCATGCGGGAAGTATTGGAATCGTGATGTACTAGGTATTCATTTTTCCTTTTTATATCTTTGGGGATGCTTTTAGAATTTCAAAAACATTTAGCTGAAACCCTTCCTTTCTTAAAAGAAAAAGAAATACTGCTGGCACTTAGCGGTGGACTTGACAGCATGGTTCTGGCACATTTGCTAAAGGAATCAGGTTGTACTGTTGCATTGGCACATTGCAATTTTCAGCTCCGTGGAAATGAAAGCGATGGAGATGAAAAATTCATCAGAGATTTTGCTTTAAAAAACAAATTTCAATTATTTGTAACTCGTTTTGATACAGAAAGTTTTGCGTCTGATAATAAACTTTCTATTCAAGTAGCAGCAAGGCAGCTTCGATACATTTGGTTTTATCAATTGCTCGAAGAAAACAAGCTTGATTATATACTCACGGCTCATCATCTTGATGATAATCTGGAAACATTTTTGATTAATCTAACGCGAGGTACGGGCCTTGATGGCTTAACGGGTATTCCTGTTCAAAATGATAAAATTGTACGTCCGCTTTTAAATTTTAGCCGTGAAGAAATCCGAAATTTTGCTTCTGAAAAAGGAATCGAGTGGAGGGAAGACAGCAGTAATTCGTCTGACAAATATCTTAGAAATAAGTTGCGGCATGATATTATCCC